>CAZNTX010000095.1:0-13901 GCA_964576075.1 uncultured Limibaculum sp.
CGGTGCCGCGGCCGGCCATGTTGGTGGCGATGGTGACCGCGCCCGGCACGCCCGCATCGGCGACGATCTGCGCCTCCTGCTCGTGATAGCGCGCGTTCAGCACGTTGTGCGGGATCTTGTGCTTCTTGAGCTCGGCGGCGAGCGCCTCGGACTTCTCGATCGAGGTGGTGCCGACGAGGATCGGCTGGCCGCGTTTCTGCCCGTCCTCGATCGCCTCGACGATCGCCTTGAACTTCTCCTCGCCGGTCCGGTAGACGAGGTCGTCGTCGTCGACGCGGGCGATCGGCTTGTTGGTCGGAACCTCGACGACGTCGAGCCCGTAGATCGACATGAACTCCTCGGCCTCGGTCATCGCGGTGCCGGTCATGCCGGCAAGCTTGTCGTAGAGGCGGAAATAGTTCTGGAAGGTGATGCTCGCGAGGGTGACGTTCTCGGGCAGGATGCGCACGCCCTCCTTGGCCTCGATCGCCTGGTGTAGCCCCTCGGAGAGGCGCCGGCCCTCCATCATGCGGCCGGTGAACTCGTCGATCAGCACCACCTTGCCGCCCTTCACGATGTAGTCGCGGTCCTTGAGGAAGAGCTTGTGGGCGCGCAGCGCCTGGTTGACGTGGTGCACCTGGGAGACCGACTCGGGGGCGTAGAGGCTTTGGCCCTCGGGCAGGATCGCCTCCTCGTGGAGCAGCTCCTCGACGCGCTCGTTGCCCTCCTCGGTCAGCGTCGCGGTGCGGAACTTCTCGTCGATCTCGTAGTGGTCGTCCTCGAGGCGGGGGATCACCCGGTCGATCGCCTGATACATCTCCGTCTTCTCTTCGGCGGGGCCGGAGATGATGAGCGGCGTGCGCGCCTCGTCGATCAGGATCGAGTCGACCTCGTCGACGATGGCGTAGGCATGGCCGCGCTGGACCATGTCCTCGAGCTGATACTTGTTGTTGTCCCGCAGATAGTCGAAGCCGAGCTCGTTGTTGGTGGCGTAGGTGATGTCGGCGGCATAGGCCTCGCGCCGGCCGGCATCGTCGAGCCCCGGCACGATGACGCCGACGGAGAGCCCGAGGAAGCGATAGATCTTGCCCATCCACTCGGCGTCGCGCTTGGCGAGGTAGTCGTTGACCGTGACGACATGGACGCCCCGGCCGGCGAGCGCGTTCAGATAGACCGGCATGGTGGCGACGAGCGTCTTGCCCTCGCCGGTCTTCATTTCGGAGATATTGCCCTCGTGGAGCACGCAGCCGCCGATGATCTGCACGTCGAAGGGCCGCATGCCCAGCGTGCGCTTGGAGGCCTCGCGGACGGTGGCGAAGGCCTCGGGCAGCACGTCGTCGAGCGAGGCGCCGCCCTCGATCTTGGCGCGGAGCTTGTCGGTCTGGGCCTGCAGGGCCTCGTCGGAGAGGGCGGCGATCTCGCCCTCGAGCGCGTTCACCGCCTCGACCGCCTTGCGGTAGCTCTTGACCTTGCGGTCGTTCTGGCTGCCGAAGATCTTTTTGCCGAGGGTCTTGAATCCGAACATTGGGCCTCGTCTCCAGCGCGGCCGCATCCCTGGCGGCCTGGCGGGGGCGCCCCCTCTCCCGGCGCCCCGGGGCGCTGGCGGGCGCGAAATTCTGCGCCGTTCCGGTTGCTGAGCCCGGGCGCAGGGCGTATTTGGGGTGGGCCGGCGTCGCGAGGCCCGGCAAAGAGTTATTGTGGCCCCCCCTCGCCTGTCAACGTCTAGGCCCGTTCGGGGCCGTGAGCGAAGACGCCATCGCGACGATCCGCCGACCATCGCCAAGGAGACCTGCCGTGAGCCCGAGCACCGACCTTCCGCGCCTGAGCGCCATCGCCCTCGCCTGCGCCCTCGCCCTGCCCGCCGCCCTGCCCGCGCAGGAGACCGAGGCGGAGGCCGAGCCCGCCGAGGCGGCCGAGGCGGCCGAGGCCCCCGCAGAGGCAGAGGCCGCGGCAGAGGAGCCCGCCGAGCCGGAGGCCGACCCGCTCGCGGGCCTCTCCGCCGAGACCGTGATCGCCGTCGTCGGCGACTACGAGCTGACCCTCGGCGAGCTGATCGCGGTGCGCCAGCAGCTCCCCGAGCAGTATCAGGCGCTCCCCCCCGAGGTGCTGAAGGACGGCCTGCTCGAGCAGCTCGTCAACCAGACCGCGCTCGCGCTCCGGGCCAGGTCCACCGGCCTCGCCGACACCAAATCGGTGCAGGCTGCGGTCAAGAACATGGTGAACTCCACCCTCGCCGACCGCTACGTCACGCAGGAGATGCTGAAGCGCGTCACCCCCGAGGCGCTGGAGGCGGAATACGAGCGCCGCTATGCCGAGGCCGAGCCGGTGCCGGAGATCAACGCCGCGCACATCCTCGTCGAAAGCCAGGAGCTGGCGGCCGAGCTGCGCGCCGAGATCGAGGGCGGCACCGAGTTCGCCGAGGTCGCCCGCGAGCACGGCACCGACGGGACCGCGAGCCGCGGCGGCGATCTCGGCTGGTTCGTCGCCTCCGACATGGTGCCCGAATTCGCCGAGGCCGCCTTCGCGCTCGAGCCGGGGACGCTCTCCGAGCCGGTCGAGACGGCCTTCGGATGGCATCTCATCCTCGTGAAGGAGCGCCGCGAGCGCGCCGCGCCGCCGCTCGAGGAGGTCCGTGAGGAACTCGTGCGCGGTCTCGCCGAGGAGGCGCAGCAGGCCATCGTCGCCGAGGCCCGCGAGGCGGTGGAGATCCGCGTCGAGGCCGAGAACCTGCCCGCCGCCGCGATCACCGCCGACGGCCTCCTCGCCGAGACGGGCGGCGAGTGAGCGGGACCGAGCGGCCCGAGGCCCTCGCCGCGCGCCTCGCCGAGAAGCGCGCGGCGCTCGCGGCACTCGAGGCGGAGATCGCGGCGCTCGAGCGGCGGCTCGGCGGGCCGGTCTCGCCGCTCGCGCCCGCCGCCTTCCCCGCGCTCGCCCCCGTGCCCGGGGTGCGCCTCGCGGCGGAGGCTGCCGGGGTGCGCTACAAGGGGCGGGACGACGTGATGCTCGCGGCCCTGGCCGAGGGCACGGCCCTCGCCGGGACCTTCACCCGCTCGGCCACCCGCGCGGCCCCCGTCCTCTGGTGCGAGGCGCGCCTCGCCGCGCTGCGCGAGGCGGCCCCGGGCCCGCGCGCGATCCTGGTGAACGCTGGCAACGCCAACGCCTTCACCGGCGCCTCCGGCACCGCCGCCGTCGAGCGGGTGGCGGAGGCGACCGGCGCGGCCCTCGGCATCGCGCCCGGCGACGTGCTGATGGCCTCCACGGGCGTGATCGGCGAGCCGCTGCCCGCCGAGCGGATCGCGGCGAGTCTCGGGCGCCTCCGCGACGGTCTCTCCGAGACGGCCTGGGAGCCCGCCGCCCGCGCCATCATGACGACCGACACCTTCCCCAAGGGCGCGACCGCGACCGCGGTGATCGACGGCGCTCCCGTCACGGTCTCGGGCTTCGCCAAGGGCTCGGGCATGATCGCGCCGGACATGGCGACGATGCTCGTCTTCGTCTTCACCGACGCCGCCGCCGCGCCCGAGGCGTTGCAGGCGATGGTCTCGGAGCTGACCGAGGAGACCTTCAACGCGATCACGGTGGACGGCGACACCTCGACCTCCGACACCCTGCTCGTCGCCGCCACGGGCCGGGCCGGGCACGCGCCCCTCGCGCGCGCGGACGATCCGCGGGCCGCGCCGCTGCGAGAGGCCCTCGGCGCCGTGATGCGCGACCTCGCGATCCAGGTGGTGAAGGACGGCGAGGGCGCGACCAAGCTCGCCGAGATCACCGTGACAGGCGCCGAGCACGACCGGGCGGCGCGGCGGATCGGCCTCGCCATCTCCAACTCGCCGCTCGTGAAAACCGCGCTCGCCGGGGAGGACCCGAATTGGGGGCGCATCGTCATGGCCGTCGGCAAATCCGGCGAGAAAGCGGACCGGGACCGGCTGTCGATCCGCTTCGGCGACATCGCGGTGGCGGAGGCGGGATGGGTCGCGCCAGGCTATCGCGAGGCCGACGGCGCGGCCTATATGCGCCGGGCCGAGCTCGAGATCGGCGTCGATGTCGGGATCGGCGCGGGCCGGGCGACGGTCTGGACCTGCGATCTCACCAAACGCTACGTCGAGATCAATGCCGACTATCGGAGCTGAAGCCCGTCCCGTCGTCCTCGTCGCGGCGGTGGCGCTCGTCGATCCGGACGGGCGGGTGCTGCTCGCCGAGCGCCCGGAGGGCAAGGCGATGGCGGGGCTCTGGGAGTTCCCCGGCGGCAAGGTCGAGCCCGGGGAAACGCCGGAGGGGGCGCTCATCCGCGAGCTCGAGGAGGAGCTCGGCATCTCCACTTGGCAGAGTTGCCTCGCGCCGCTGACCTTCGCGAGCCATTCCTACGAGACCTTCCACCTTCTGATGCCGCTCTTCGTCTGCCGGAAGTGGGAGGGGATCGTGACGGCGCGCGAGGGGCAGCGCCTCGCCTGGGCGCGGCCTGGGGAGCTGCGCACCTATCCGATGCCGCCGGCGGATCTGCCGCTGATCCCGATCCTGCGCGACTGGCTCTGAGGGTCGCCCGCGCCGCGGGGCGAAAGGCGCGGCCGAATGTGGCCTTTCGCATCGCCGCCTCAGGGGTTATGTCGCGAGTTCCCAGCCCGAAAGACGATGAGCGAGATGACAGCGCCCGACACCGCCCAGGCCGACGCCGCCCCCACGCTGCCCGACGCGCAGACCGTCACCCATGTGCAGCACTACACCGACCGGCTGTTCTCCTTCCGGGTGACGCGGCCGCGCTCCCTGCGCTTCCGCTCGGGCGAGTTCGTCATGATCGGGCTGATGGGCGATCCGGACGAGAAGGGCCGGCAGAAGCCTCTCCTGCGCGCCTATTCCATCGCCTCGCCGTCCTGGGCGGACGAGCTCGAATTCTACTCGATCAAGGTGCAGGACGGGCCGCTCACCTCGAAGCTCCAGCACATCCGCCCGGGCGATCAGGTGATCCTGCGGCCGAAGCCCGTGGGCACGCTGGTGCACGATGCGCTCCTTCCGGGCAAGCGGCTCTGGTTCTTCGCCACCGGCACGGGCTTCGCCCCCTTCGCCTCGCTCTTGCGCGACCCGGAGACCTACGAGCGCTTCGACCGGGTGATCGTCACCCACACCTGCCGGGAGGCGGCCGAGCTCGCCTATAGCCGCGAGACGATCGAGGAGATCCGCTCCGACGAGATGCTCGAGGAGCTGATCGGCGAGGGCTTCGCGGAGAAGCTCACCTACTACCCGACGACGACGCGCGAGGAGAGCGCCAAGACCGGCCGCATCACCACGCTGATCGAGGACGGCACGCTGTTCCGCGATCTCGGCGTCGAGGGGATGTCGCCGGAGACCGACCGCGCGATGATCTGCGGATCGATCGGCCTCAACCGCGACCTGAAGGCGATCCTCGAGGGCTTCGGCCTGGAGGAAGGCGCCAATTCCGAGCCCAAGCACTACGTCGTCGAGCGCGCCTTCGTCGGCTGAGGCGGACAGCGCCGGCCGGTCGCGGGAGCGTCCTCCCACTCCGAAGGGGGACCGCCGTGCGCGCGTTACCTTGGGTGGCCCTTTGCCCGGGCGGTCGGGATCCCGCTCGACGAGCGCGGGCTCGAATAGGCGCGCCGCCAGGAGATCGCCACGCCGAGCGCGGCGCACCGGGCGCCTGAGGCGCAGCTCTCAGCCGGCGCGCGCGGCCTGCGCGGCGCGGGCATCCTCGCCGAAGGCCTCGAAGAGCCGGCGGGAGATCGGGTCCTCCGCCGCCTCGTATTCGGCATGCCACTGGACGCCGAGGGCGAAGCGCGCCGCCCCCTCGATGGAGATCGCCTCCACCGTGTCGTCCTCGGCCCGGCCCTCGACGGCGACGCGCTCGCCCGGGCGCCAGACCGCCTGGCCGTGGAGCGAATTGGTGACCGTCTCGGTGACGCCGAGCAGCCGGTGGAAGGCGCCGCCCTCGCGGAAGCGCACGGTGTGGCGCTTGCGGAAGATGACCGCGGCGTCCTTCTCGCCCGGGGGCATGCGGTGGTTCATGCGGCCGGGCTCGTCGCGGATCTCGGGGTGCAGGGTGCCGCCGAAGGCGACGTTCATCTCCTGGATGCCGAGGCAGAGGCCGAAGACCGGGCGGCCGGCGGCGATCATCTCGCGGATGAGGGGGAGGACGATCTCGCTCCGGCCCTCGTCGAAGGTGCCGTGGCGGGGGGTGACCGCCTCGCCGTAATGGCGCGGATGGACATTGGGGCGCCCGCCGGTGAGGACGAGGCCGTCGAGCAGGTCCATCAGATGGCCGGTGGGCAGCGCGTCGGGCCGGCCGGGCAGCACGATGGGGGCGCAGCCGGAGACCTCGGCGATGGCGGCGGGCGTGCGGATGCCGCAGACATCGGCCTCGAACTGGTCGTCGACCCGATGCAGGAAAGCCGTGACGCCGACGAGGGGACGGTGGCGCGGGCGGGTCATGGCACCCCCGGCGCGGGCGCTCCGATGCACCGGGCGCGGCCCGATCCGGCCGCCGCCGGGGCGGAGTGCATCGACCGGGAGACGCCCTGTCCCGGCGCGACAGGGCGGCGCGGCCCACCCCGACCGAGCGCCGCGCCGCGCGGCGGGGCCATCGGACCGGGCCGGCGGGGCGCCGTCTCCGCCGAGGGGCGCGCCGTCAAATCTGCTTCTCGGGCATCTGGACCACGAGGCCGTCGAGCTCCGCCGTCACCTTGAGCTGGCAGGTGAGGCGGGAGCGCTCGGCGTCCGGCTGGAAGGCGAAGTCGAGCATGTCGCTCTCCATATCCTCCTTGGGCGGGAGCTTTCCCACCCAATCGGGGTGGACGTAGACATGGCAGGTGGAGCAGGCGCAGGCGCCGCCGCAATCGGCGTCGATCCCGGGGATGTTGTTGGAGACCGCCCCTTCCATCACGGTCATCCCTTCGGAGACCTCGACGACGTGTTCTTTCCCCGAGTGCTCGATATAGGTGATCTTCGGCATGTGGTCCCTCGCAGGTGGGCGGTGTCGGCGCCTTCTCTAGCCTGTCTTTCCCGGCTCCGAAAGACCCGGCTGCGCGGTCGCGCCGGGGTCCGCCAGCGCGGAGCGTCCGCTCGTGAAAGGGACGGCGACGGAGGCGGCGCCGGCGGTCGCGACCGGATGGCCGGGCTGTGCCTCGGCGACGCGGCGGACATGGCGCCGGGCGGTGAGCGCCGCCGCCGTGCCGACAAGGAGGGCGGCGAGGGCCTGCACCACCACCGCCTCCGCCGCGCCGAGGGCCGCGCTCGGCAGAAGGAGGGCGAGGAGCGGGATCGCGCCGGCGTCGCGCGTCCAGTTGAAGCCCGTCGACCAGGTGGGCTTGCCGAGATTGTTGAAGGAGGCGTTGGAGACGAAGAGGGCGGCGGTGAAGAGATAGGCCCCGCAGCCGAGATAGGCGAAGGCGCGGAACACGTCCTCGCCCTCCCCGCTCAGCCCGAAAGCCGCGACGATGGGGCCGGCGAGGGCGGCCATCGCGGCCCAGACGACGGCGACGTAGATCGCGGCGAAGACCAGCGCGTCCCGGTAGGTGGTGACGAGGCGCTCGCCGAGGCCCGCGCCGAGGTTCTGCCCGAAGATCGGGCCGACGGCGCCCGAGAGCGCGAAGATCCCGCCGAAGCCGAGGGAGGTGAGCCGGCCGACCACCGCCCAGCCGGCCACCGCGGCATCGCCGTGCTGCGCGACGACGCCGGTCAGATAGGCGAGGCCGAAGGGGGTGGAGAGCTGCGTCGCCACCGCCGGCGCGGCGATGCGCCCGAGGCGGGCGCCGTCCGGCAGGAGGGCCGCGGCGCGGGGCCGGGCGACGAGGTCGTGCACGCCGACGGCATAGGCGAGGCCGAGCCCCGCGACCGTCACCCGCGAGATCACCGAGACGATGGCCGCCCCCTCGACCCCGAGACCGAAGCCGAAGATGAAGACCGGGTCGAGCGCCGCGGCGAGCAGCCCGCCGCCGAGGGTCACCCACATCGCCCGGCGCGCATCGCCGACCGAGCGCAGGAGCCCGCTCGTCACCATCCCGATCCCGAGGAGCGGCAGCGCGGGGAGCACGATGGCGAGGAAGCCGGAGGCGATCTCCCGGGTCTCCCCCGCAGCGCCCAGAGCCGAGAGCACCCCGTCGCGCCAGACCCAGACGCCGAGGGCCACCGCCGCGAGCACCGCGAGATTGAGGACGAGGGCCGAGCTCGCGAGCCGGCGCGCCTCCTCCCGCCGCCCGCCCCCGATGGCGCGGGAGACCAGCGCCGTCGCCCCGATCGAGAGGCCGATGGAGACGGAGATCAGGAAGAACTGCACCGTCCCCGCGAAGCCGATGGCGGCGGCGAGCTCCTGCTGCCCGAGGAGCGAGATGTAGAAGAGGTTGGCCGCGTCGACGAGGAAGAGCGCCATGAGCCCGACGGCGCCCGTCGAGGTCATCACCGCGACATGGCGCATGGTGGAGCCCTCGGTGAAGCGCGCGGCGGTCATCGGCTCACTCCGCCGGCCGGGCCGGGGCGAGACGGGGGCCGAGCACCGTCTCCCGCCCGGGCGCGGGGTGGCGGGGCACCAGGAAGGCGAGCCCGAGCGAGGCGAGCGCGAGCGCCGCGGCGAGGCCGTAGACCGCCTCGGGGGCCGCGAGCCAGAGGAGCCCGAGCGGCGCGGGCAAGGCCACCGCCGCGATGTGGTTGATGGTGAAGGCCACGGCGGCCGTGGGCGCCTGATCGGCCGGGTCGGCGATCTTCTGGAAATAGGTCTTGTGGGCGATGGCCAGCGCGAAAAGGAGGTGATCCACGATGTAGAGCGCGATGGCGAGCGCCACGCCCCAGTGGAAGAAGTAGATCCCGGCATAGAGCGCGAAGACGGCGAAGAGCCCCACATATTCCACGATCAGCGCCCAACGCTCGCCGAAGCGGTGGATCAGCCGGCCGGCGACCGGGGCGAAGAGGATGGTGGCGATGTAGTTCGCGAGCATCAGCGCCGTCACCTCGTGCACCGCGAGGCCGAAGCGCTCCACCATCATGAAGGGGGCGAACACGATGAAGATCTGCCGCCGCGCGCCGCCGATGAAGACGAGCGCGTAGTAGAGCCAGTAGCGCGGGCGCAGGATCATCTTGCGGTGCTGCACCACGGGCGCGCGGAAGGTCGGGAACCACGCCCAGGCGAAGGCCGCGAGCGCGATGCAGGCCCCGCCGCCCACCCAGTAGAGCGTCTCGTAGCCCCAGCCGAAGAGCTCGGCGCCGAGGATGATCCCCCCGAAGGCCGTGAGCGCGCCGGCCGAGCCCGCCGAGACGATCCAGCCGATCGTGCGCGGCGCGGTCTCCCGCGGCAGCCACTGGAGCTGGAGCGACTGGTTGACCGTCTCGTAATAGTGGAACCCGATCGAGGAGATCACCGTGGTCGCGAGCAGGCCCCAATAGGAGGGGAAATCCGCCACCACCGCCGTCCCCGCCCCGAGCAGCAGGAGCGAGAGGAGCGCGAGGCGCTGCTCGTGGAGGAAGAACAGCAGATAGATCACCAGGAAGGCCAGGAAGCCCGGGATCTCGCGCACCACATGCAGCACGCCGATATCGAGCCCGTCGAAGGCCGCGGCCTCGACGACGAAATTGTTGAGCAGCGCCATCCAGGTCGCGAAGGCGAGCGGCGAGGCGACGGCCATCACGACGAGCAGCGCCTCGGGCCGGCGCCAGAGCGGCAGGGCGCGGGCCTCGGCGATTGGGATCTCTGGCATGGGCGGGGTCCTTTCCGACCCCACACATAGCCCGCCCCCCGCCGGCGCACCAGCCGCTCTGACCTGAATCAAGGCGGCCCCCGCGGAAACGTGGAAGAGGGTCCCGAGGATCGGAGGATGCCCATGGATATCTACGCGCTGATGGAGCCCCTTCTGGAGACGCTCGGCGAGGCCGAGACGGTGGCTTTGGCCGGGCTCCTCGTCGGCCTCATCTTCGGCGTCGCGGCGCAGAAATCCGGCTTCTGCCTGCGCGCGAGCGTGGTGGAGTTCTCCCGCGGGCGGCTCGGGCCGCGGATGGCGGTCTGGCTGCTGTGCTTCTCCACCGCGCTTCTCTGGACCCAGGCGCTGATCGCTGCGGGCGTGATCGACCTCTCGGAGAGCCGCTGGCTCGGACAGCCGGGCTCGATCTCGGGCGCCATTCTCGGCGGGCTGATCTTCGGCGCGGGCATGGTGCTCTCGCGCGGCTGCCCCGGGCGGCTCCTGGTGCTGGCGGCGACGGGCAATCTGCGCGCGATCCTCTCCGGGCTCGTCTTCGCGGTGATGGCGCAGGTCTCGCTGCACGGCCTCCTCGCCGGCCCGCGCAGCACGATCGCCGGCGAGATGGTGACCGACGGCCCGAACCCCTCGCTGCTCGAGCTCGCCGGGCTGCCCGGCTGGTTTGGGATCGCGCTCGCCCTCGGTTTCGCCGCGCTCGCGCTTCTGCTCGCCGTGCGCAACAAGGTCTCCCCGCGGCTGCTGATCTTCGGCTCCGGCGTCGGCTTCGCGGCGGCGGCGGGGTGGTTCCTCACCTACGAGCTCAGCCTGTTCACCTTCGATCCGACGCCGGTGGAGAGCCTCACCTTCTCCGGCCCCTCGGCCGACACGCTGATGTTCGTGCTCACCCCCGATCACGGGCTCGATTTCGACATCGGCCTCGTGCCGGGCGTGTTCCTCGGCGCCTTCCTCGCCGCAGCGCACGGGCGGGAGCTGGCCTGGCAGGGATGGTCGGGCGCGCAATCCATGCACCGCTATCTGATCGGCGCGGGGCTGATGGGCTTCGGCGCGATGCTCGCGGGGGGCTGCTCGATCGGCGCCGGCGTCTCGGGCGGCTCGGCGATGGCGATGACGGCCTGGATCGCGCTGACCGCCATGTGGGTCGGCGGTGCTGTGACGGATGCGATCGTCGACCGGCGCGGCGAGCAGGCGCTGCCGGCCGGGGCGTGAGGGGAGCCTGAGCGCGGGGCGCGTTGCGCAGAGGCCGCGCCGCGCCCCGAAGACGCCCCCTCCCCGGCCCGCGCACGCCGGATTCGCGCGCTGGGATACGTATCGCCGTTTCGCGTATCCACAAGAATCTCCGGGAGGGAGAGAGAGACCCATGCGTATCCGACCGATCGGGCTCCTCGTCGCCGCGGCGCTCGCCGTCGCGTCCGTCGGGGCCGCGGCCCAGACCCAGCCGCCCGCCGAAGCGCCGGCCGCAGCGCCCGCGCTGCTGACCCTCGACGACGTCCGCACCGGGCGGCTCATGCTCCGCTCCGAGACGCCCGGGCGCTATGTCGCGGCGCCCCTCGTCTCCACCAAGATCGACGTCGCCGTCACCGGCACCGTCGCGCGCGCCACCGTCACCCAGCGCTTCCTCAACCCGACCGAGGCCTGGGTCGAGGGCGTCTACGCCTTCCCGCTGCCCGAGGATGCCGCGGTCGACCGGCTGCGCCTGCGCATCGGCGACCGCTTCATCGAGGGCGAGATCCGCGAGCGCGAGGAGGCCAAGGCGATCTACGAGGAGGCGAAGGCCGAGGGCAAGAAGGCCGCCCTCGTCGAACAGGAGCGGCCGAACCTCTTCACCAACTCCGTCGCCAATATCGGCCCGGGGGAGGTCGTCGTCACCCAGATCGCCTTCCAGCAGGCGCTGGCGCCGAGGGACGGGCGGTGGGAGCTGCGCCTGCCCCTCGTCGTCGCGCCGCGCTACAGTCCCGAGCCGGTGGTCCAGGCGGTCGAGTTCGGCGCGGATGGCTGGGCGGTCGCCGACGCTGTGCCGGACCGCGACCGCATCTCGCCCCCGGTGGCGGACCCGCGCACCGAGCCAGACGGCGCGATCCGCAACCCGGTCGAGATCGAGGTCGACCTCGCGCCCGGCTTCGAGATCGCCCGCCTCGAGGCGCCCTTCCACGCGCTCCGCGTCGCCGAGCCCGACGAGGGCCGCGCCGTCGTCTCGCTCGCGGGCCCCGCGCCCGCCGACCGCGACTTCGTCCTGCGCTGGGAGGCGGCCGACACCGGCCCCCGGGCGGCGCTCTTCGAGGAGCGCGCGGACGGCGCCGATCATCTGATGCTCATGCTCTCCGCCCCCGATCTCGGCGAGGCAGCCCCGGTGCGCCCGCGCGAGGTGATCTTCGTGCAGGACGTCTCGGGCTCGATGTCCGGCGCCTCGATCGAGCAGGCGCGCCAGGGGCTCTCCATGGCGCTCGAGCGGCTGCGGCCGGAGGACAGCTTCAACATCGTCGTCTTCAACGACAGCTTCGCCGTCTTCCACGACAGGCCGGTCCCGGCGAGCCCGGAGAACGTCGCCGCCGCGCTCGAGGCGGTCGCCGGGCTCGTCGCCGAGGGGGGGACGGAGATGCTCCCCGCCCTCGACCACGCCCTCTCCGCCCCCGCCGAGCCGGAGCGCCTGCGCCAGGTGATCTTCCTGACCGACGGGGCGGTCGGCAACGAGGCGGAGATGCTCGCCCTCATCGACGGCAAGCTCGGCGCGACGCGGCTCTTCACCGTCGGCATCGGCTCGGCGCCCAACAGCTATTTCATGTCCCGCGCGGCGGAGCTCGGCCGCGGCGCGCATGTCTATATCGGCGATCTCGACGACGTGGCCGCGCGGATGACCGAGCTCTTCGCCAAGATCGAGCGCCCGGCGATCACCGATCTCGCCCTCGCCCTGCCGGAGGGGATGTCGGCCGAGGTGCTGCCCTCGCCGCTGCCGGACGTCTATGCCGGGGACCCGGTGGTGGTCGCGCTCAAGACGGCGGAGGCCCGGGGAACGGCCGTGCTGACCGGGCGCCGCGGCGATCGGGCCTGGGAGGCGCGGCTGCCGCTCGACCAGGCGGCCGAGCGCCCGGGCGTCGCCAAGCTCTACGCTCGGCGGCGGATCGCGGGGCTCGAGGCGCTCAGGCTCAGCCCTTCGGTGCCCGTCGCGCAGATGGAGGCGATCGACGCGGAGATCCTGGAGACCGCCCTCGACTACGGGCTCGTCTCGCGGCTGACCTCGCTCGTCGCGGTCGACGTCACGCCCTCGCGGCCCGAGGGCGAGGCCCTCGCGCGCGCGGAGGTCCCGCTCGCGCTGCCGGAGGGGTGGGACCCCGACGCCTTCCTCTTCGAGATGCCGGAGACCGCCCGGCCCCAGATCGACGAGGCGGCGCTGCGGCTGATCGCGCCGCGGGCGCAGGCCGGGGCCACGCCGCTCGGCGCGGCGGTGCCGAAGGGCGCGCTCGGCTGGCGGGCCTCGCTGGCGCTCGGGCTCGCGCTGGCGCTCGGGGGGCTCCTCGCGCTCCTCGCGCTCGTCGCGGCGCGCCGGCGGGCCGGCCGGTGATGAGGCAGGCGGGGTTTGCGCTCGCCGCCTCGGCGGCGGCGGCGGTGCTCGCGGTCGGGCTTTGGCACGCGGGGATGGCGGCGCTGCATCCGCTCAAGGCCTGGGTCGGGCAGCGCCTGCTCGCCGCCGCCTGGGAGGAAACGCTGGCCGAGGGACGGCCGGCGCGGCCCTGGGGCTGGGCGGATCTCACGCCCGCGGCGCGGCTGACGGCACCGCGGATCGGCGCCGAAGCGGTGGTGCTCGACAGCGCCTCCGGCGAGGCGATGGCCTGGGGCCCGGGCCATGTGGCCGGCACCGCACCGCTCGGCCGCCCGGGGCTCGCGGCGATCGCGGGGCACCGGGACAGCCACCTCGCCTTCCTGGCGGATCTGCGCCCTGGCGACATGCTCTCGCTCGAGACCCCCGAGGGCGGGCGCCGGCTCTACCGGGTCAGCCACGCGCTGGTGGTGGATTCGCGGGTCTGGCGGTTTCCGGCGCGCCTCGAGGGGCCGGAAACGCTGGTGCTCGCGACCTGCTGGCCGTTCGACGCCGACCGGGCGGGGCCTCTGCGCTTCCTGCTCTTCGCGGAGGCGGCGGCGCAGGCCTGAGCGCCGCCTGCGCCCGCGGCCCGCCGGCAGGCCGCGCACCGGCGACCGTCCCGTCCCTCCCCTCGCGCGCGCCGGAGGCGTGGGTGGGTG
>CAZNTX010000096.1:0-13086 GCA_964576075.1 uncultured Limibaculum sp.
GGTGGGTGGGCGGGGGAGGCGGCGGGCCTGCGCCGCGCGACCCCGCGGGCCCGACGCCTCAGGCGGCGCGGGTCGTCACCTTCTCGATCCGCTTCTCGTGTTGCCCCTGGACGATCCGCTGCACGAAGATCCCCGGCGTGTCCACGCGGTTGGGGTCGATCTCGCCCGGCTCCACGAGCTCCTCCACCTCCGCGATCGTCACCTTGCCCGACATCGCGCAGGGCCCGTTGAAGTTGTTCGCCGTCTTCCGATAGATCAGGTTGCCCGCGGTGTCGCCCTTCCAGGCCTTGACGATGGCCAGGTCGGCGCGGATGCCGCGCTCGAGCACATACATCCGCCCGTCGAACTCCTTGGTCTCCTTGCCCTCGGCGACCACGGTGCCATAGCCCGTCGCGGTGTAGAAGCCCGGAATCCCCGCCCCGCCCGCGCGCAGCCGCTCGGCGAGCGTGCCCTGCGGGTTGAACTCGAGCTCCAGCTCGCCCGAGAGATACTGGCGCATGAACTCGTCGTTCTCGCCCACATAGGAGCTGATCATCTTCTTGATCTGGCGGGTCTTCAGCAGGATGCCGAGGCCGAAATCGTCCACCCCGCAATTGTTGGACGCGACGGTGAGGTCCTTGACGCCCGACTCCTTGATCGCCGCGATCAGAAGCTCCGGGATGCCGCAGAGGCCGAAGCCCCCGGCCGCGATCGTCATGCCGTCCCGGAGCACGCCGTCGAGCGCCTCCGCCGCGGTGGAATAGACCTTGCGCATCGCACCCTCCTCTCGCCTCGGGACGCGCAGCCTGCGCCCCCCGGTCGGCGCGGACACTAGCCCACTGCCGCGGCGCACAACAAGCGGGATTTCGCGGCCCGCTCAGCGCTCGGCCCCGGGCTCGGGCGCCGGGGCCGCCGCCGCGCGAAACTCCGCGCCCGCGGCGAGCCCGGCCCGGCGCGGCTCGGCGAGCCGGCCCGCATCGCGCGGCTGCTCGAGGAGCCAGAACAGCAGATTGTCCCCGAAGACCGGGTTCTTGGTCAGCTCCACATGCTCGTCCGGCAGGAACAGCGTGGTGTCGAACCGGAGCGGCGTCTCGAGCGCCGCACCCCCCTCCCGGCCCTGGCGTTCGTCGAGCAGGACCGAGGCGCGCAGCACCACCCCGTCGCCCTCCTCCCGGCCCGCGAGCGCGAGCGCCCCGGTCGCGGGGTCGACCTCCGCGCTCGCCGGGGTCGCGAAGCCGCCCCCGACCACGAGGAACATCTCGAGCGCCTCCGGCTTCGGCGCCCAGCGGTCCATCGCGGCCTGGAACCGCGCCGCCCGGGCGAGGAGGCGGGCCTGGTGCGCGCGGGCCCGGTCGAGGCGGGCCGAAGGCGCGACCTCCGGCATCAGGGTCGCGCGCAGCCCCTCGGCGGCGGGGTCGAGCAGCCCCCAGCGGTGGCGCTCCCAGAGCGCGGGGTCGAGCGGGTCGAGCGCGCGGCCCGTGCCCGCCTCGAGCAGCCGCCGGTGCCGCGCCCGCGGGAAGAGCTGCCAGGGCGAGACATGGGTCGCGAGGAGCGCCGCCGGATAGAAGGGCTGCAGCGGCCCGAGCGTCTTGCCGTTGACGAGGTTGTCCATCGCGAGGATCGAGCCGGCATTGGGCGTCGCGACGATCACCACCCGGTGGAAATGCCGCGCCCCCTCCCAGGTGATCGGCGGCAACGGGCCGGTCTCGGCGAGGGGCGCGGGCCCATGCATCAGGTAGTAGCGCACCACGAGCCCGCCCATGCTGTGGGCGAGCAGATCGAAGGTGACGCTCTCCGGGGCGACGCTGCGCCCGGTCTCGAGCGCCCGCGCCGCCGCCACCTGGCGCTTGCGCCGCATCACGAAGCGGTGGAACTCCGCCGCGAGGGCGGGGATGTCGCGCCGCCAGTCGTAGTCGAAGCGGAAGGCGTCGGCCTGCGCCCCGGCGATGCGGGCGTAATCCTCGAAGGTCGGCCCCGCAGGCGCCATGGCGCGGCGCACCGTCTCTTCCGGGGTCGCCACCGGCTCGGGCTCGGGCGCCGCGCTCTCGGCGTCGCCGCGGAAGCGGAGATTGTCGAGCAGCCGCGAGCGCGTCGCCGACCGGAACCCGCCGGCCGAGAGCGTGCGCAGGATCCCGCCATAGACCTCGATGTCGAGCGGGATGCCGAAGACCTCCGGCGCCGCGACGTCGAGAATGCCCGCGGCCACCACGCTGTCGCGAAGCTCGGCGATGGGCGTTCCGGGCCCCGGGATCGGCAGAGCGATGAGCGCGGCCTCGGCGGGGTCGTCCGGATCGGCCGAGAGCCCCCGGCTGCCCCCGCCCCAGACGAGCGCCCCGCTCTCGGTGTCGCGCAGCCGCGAGCCGAGGGTGCCGGGCACGGTGATCAGCGGGCGCCGCGCCTCCGCGCCCCCCGCCTCGGCCACGCGGGCATAGATCGTGGCGAGATCCGGCAGCCCCGGCTCCGCCGCACAGCCCGCGAGGAGGAGCGCCGCGAGCCCGCCCGCCGCGGCTCCCCGCCATGCCGCTCTGCTCGCCATCCGCCCTCCGCACGCCGCCCAGGCGCCACAGCCTAGCCGAGCCGCGCCTCGGTGCAATCAAGGCTTCTTGACTGCCCCCGCGCCATGCTATCTGGCGGCTCATGAAAACGCTCGCCCGCATCGCCGCCGCGCTCACGCTCTCCGCCCTCGCCGCCTGCGGCGGGCCGGAGCTCGAAGATTACGCCGACCAGGGGCCCGAGCTCGAGCTCGAGCGGTTCCTCGACGGGCGGCTGACCGCCCACGGCATCTTCCAGGACCGGTTCGGCGATCTCCGCCGCAGCTTCGTCGTCGACGTCGTCGGCGAATGGGACGGGGAGACGCTGACGCTCACCGAGGATTTCGTCTACGAGGACGGGACCACGGAGCGCCGGGTCTGGCGCCTCACCCAGACCTCCGACGAGACCTGGACCGGCACCGCCGAGGGCGTCGTCGGCGAGGCGAGCGGCGAGGAGTCGGGCAACGCCTTCAACTGGCGCTACACGATCGACCTCAAGACCCCGGACGGAGAGCTCCGCGCCACCTTCGACGACTGGCTCTGGAAGCTCGACGACCAGGTGATGATCAACCGCGCCTATGTCACCAAATGGGGGATCGAGATCGGCCAGCTCTCGATCGTCTTCCGCCGCGAGGAGCCGCTCGCCCCCGCGCCGGAGGAGGGCTGAGGCGGCGCTCACCCCCGGCGGTCCTCCCAGTCCCGCCGCGTGAGCCGGTAGAGCACATGCGGGCGGAGCGGGCTGCCCGCGGGCACCAGCGGATGCTCGAAATTCCCGGACGGATCGCGCGCCATCCCGAGCCGCTCCATCACCCGGCGCGACCGGCGGTTCTCGGGGACCGTGAAGGCCACCACCTCCGCGAGCCCCACCGTCTCGAAGCCATGGGCGAGGCAGGCCCGCGCCGCCTCGGTCGCGAGCCCCCGGCCCCAGGCCGCCCTGGCGAGGCGCCAGCCGATCTCGACGCACGGCGCGGGCGGCTCCTCGAAATCCGGCCGGTTGAGCCCGACGAAGCCGAGGAAGGCCCCGCTCCCCCGGTCCTCCGCCGCCCACCAGCCGAAGCGCGGCTCCTCCGCCCATTTCTGCAGGAAGCGCCCGACGATGAGATCGGAGCCCTGCCGGTCGAGCACGGGGCCGAGGAAGCGCATCACCTCCGGATCGGCGTTCATCTCGGCCATCGGCGCGAGATCCCCCTCGCGCCAGCCGCGCAGGATCACCCGGTCGGTCGCGAGCTCCGGCGCGCGCGTCACGGAGAGGCGGGGCCGGGCTCTGCGAGCCTGCCCCAGAGGTCGTAGTCGCTCGCGCCCGTCACCTCCACCCACGCGATGTCGCCCGCCGCCAGCTCCCCCGGCGCCTCGACGAAGAGCGCCCCGTCGATCTCCGGCGCATCCCCCTCGGTGCGGCAGAGGGCCGTCCCCTCCTCGTCGATCTCGTCCACGATCACCCGGAGGCGCCGCCCCACCTTCTCCGCGAGCCGGCGCTCGGAGATGCGCTGCGCGACCTCCATGAAGCGGTGCCAGCGCTCCTCCTTCACCGCCTCGGGGACGTGCCCCGGCAGATCGTTCGCCGCCGCGCCGGCCACGTTCTCGTAGCGGAAGCAGCCGACCCGGTCGAGCTCGGCCTCCTCGAGCCAGTCGAGCAGATAGCGGAAATCCTCCTCCGTCTCGCCGGGGAAGCCGACGATGAAGGTGGAGCGGAGCGTGAGCCCCGGCACCTCGGCCCGCCAGGCCCGGATGCGCTCGAGCGTCCGCGCCTCGTTGGCCGGGCGGCGCATGGCGCGGAGCACCGCGGGCGAGGCGTGCTGGAACGGGATGTCGAGATAGGGGAGCACTAGCCCCTCCGCCATCAGCGGGATCAGCCGGTCGACATGGGGGTAGGGGTAGACATAGTGCAGCCGCACCCAGGCCCCGGTCTCCCCGAGCGCGCGGGCGAGATCGACGATATGGGCGCCCTCCTCGTGGCGGAGGTCGACGCCATAGGCCGAGGTGTCCTGGCTGATGACGAGGAGCTCGCGCACCCCGGCGGCGACGAGCTTCTCCGCCTCCCGGATCACCGCCCGGGCGGGGCGGGAGACGAGCTTGCCCCGCATCGCGGGGATGATGCAGAACCGGCAGGCGTGATTGCAGCCCTCCGAGATCTTCAGATAGGCGTAGTGCCGCGGGGTGAGCTTGACCCCCTGCGGCGGGATCAGGTCGATCTTCGGGTCCGGCGCCGGGGGGACGGCGGCATGCACCGCGTCGAGCACCGCCTCGTATTGCTGCGGCCCGGTGATCGCGAGCACCTTGGGATGCGCCGCGCGGATCGTCTCCGCCTCCGCCCCGAGACAGCCGGTGACGATCACCCGCCCGTTCTCCGCGAGCGCCTCCCCGATCGCCTCGAGGCTCTCCGCCTTGGCCGAATCGAGGAAGCCGCAGGTGTTGACGATGACCGCATCTGCGCCGGCATAGTCCGGCGAAAGCGCATAGCCCTCGGCGCGCAGCCGGGTCAGGATCCGCTCGCTGTCGACGAGCGCCTTCGGGCAGCCGAGCGAGACCATGCCGAGCCGGGGCTGCCCCGGCCGCGGCGGCTCGCGGCGCGTGCCGGCACGGAGATCTGGCGGGTCTGCGGTCATGCCCGATCCTCTAGCCGCTTTCGCGCGCCCGCGCCAGGGGCGGCCGGCGCCGGGGAACGGCGCGGACCCGCGTCTGCGAGGGGCGCCGGCGGGCCCGGACGCACGGGCGGCAGAAGCCGACGGACATGGCCCCGATCCACGGGTCGCAGCCGGGGAAGACGGTCGCGCCCGTCCTAGAGATCGCGCCGGAGCACCCGGCTCGGGGCTGCGACCGGATCGAGGCGCGGCGCCTCTCGCCGCCGACGATCCAGACGACCCTGGAGCGCCACGAGCACGGCACGCGCGATCGCCGCCGGCTCCCCCTCGAGGCCCGCGCCGCCAGACGATAGGGCCATCGCCCCGGGGAACGGCCGAGCCGCCGCGGCTCGAACGCAGCGGATCGTCGGGCCGGTCGGAGGCGGCCGCGCCGGCCCGGGCGCCGATGCCACGCGCCGCCCTCTCCGCCGGGCCCCGCACGTGGCCCCCGGCCACGGGCGCGGGCGCTGCGGGGTTCGACGCCCCGCAGCGCCCGCCCCCCCTTCGCGATGTCCGAGACGGGGCGGGGGGCGGCTCAGCCGGCGGTCGGGGGGGCCACCTCGCCTTGGTCCCCAGGGGCGGTGAGGGCGAGGAAGACGTCCTCGAGGTCCGGCTCCTCGGTGGAGATGTCGAGGACGGAGAGGCCCTCCCCCTGGACGCGGGCGACGAGGTCGGGCGCGCTCACGGCCCGGCGGGAATAGGTGAGGCGCAGCGTGTCGGCGGGGCGGAGCACGCTCTCCACATCCGCGCCGAGTTCGGGCGCCCGGTCGAGCTCGCGGTCGAGGCGGAGCACCAGGGTCTTGGCGTCGAGGCGGGCGAGGAGCGCCTCCGTCGGCTCGCAGGCCACCACCTCGCCGTGGTTCACGATGGCGATGCGGTCGCACATCGCCTCCGCCTCCTCGAGATAATGGGTGGTGAGGATCACCGTGGTGCCGGCGGCGTTGAGCTCGCGCACATAGGCCCAGAGCATCTGGCGGAGCTCGATATCGACCCCGGCGGTCGGCTCGTCGAGCACCAGCACCGCAGGGTCGTGCACCAGCGCCTTCGCCACCAGGAGCCGCCGGCGCATGCCGCCCGAGAGGGTGCGGGCATAGGCGCGGGCCTTGTCGGCGAGGCCGACCCGGCGGAGGATCTCCGCGGTGCGCCGCTCCCGCTTCGGCACGGCGTAGAGCCCGGCCTGCACCTCGAGCGCGTCCTCGGGGCAGAAGAAGGGGTCGATGTTGAGCTCCTGCGGCACCACGCCGATGGCGGCGCGGGACTGGCGCGGGTTCACGTCCTGGTCGAAGCCCCAGATCCGCACCGTGCCGGCGGTCTTCACCACGAGGCCGGCGAGGATGTTGATGAAGGTCGACTTGCCCGCCCCGTTGGGCCCGAGCAGCCCGAAGATGCTGCCTGCGGGGATGTCGAGGTCGATCCCCTTGAGCGCTTCCTTGGGCGGCTGCCCGCCGGTGGCGGCGTAGGTCTTCCTGAGGCCCCGGACCTCGATGGCGTTCTCCGGCATGGGGCACTCCTCCGCTTTCGGACCGCAAGCCTTAGCAGCCGGGCGGCGGAGGGCAACCGCGCGGCTCGGCCGCGCCGCGCCGCGGCGCCGCTGTCACGGATCTCGGCGCCCGCGATCCAGACCGAGCGGCCGGAACTCCGCACCACCGCGTTCTCGGCAGCGGCGGACGGCTTGCGGGCGCGGGCGTCGTGGCTATCATCCCGGGCGAGCCGGCCGGAGGCGGCCGCGGCCAGTCCTGAGGAGCGCGCATGTCGATCGAGGCCCCGGAGACCATTCTCGTGGAGACGCGGCGGGTGAGCTGCGACGGCGGCGGGGGTGCGCTCGGCCATCCGCTCGTCTGGTATACGATCGGCGAGGCCGGCTATGTCGAATGCGGCTATTGCGACCGGAGATTCGTGCTGAAGGGCGGGCCGGCGGATCCGGGCGATGGCTGAGGCCGACCGCTCTGGCGACCGGCCCCCTGGCGAGGGCGACCATCTCTTCCTCGTCGACGGCTCAGGCTTCATCTTCCGCGCCTATTTCCAGGCGGCCAATCGCGACGCGAAATACAATTTCCGCTCGGACGGCACGCCGACGGGCGCGGTCAACATGTTCTGCGCGATGCTGCATTCGGAGATGGGGCTCGCCTCGAGCCACGGGCCGACGCATTTCGCGGTGATCTTCGACCATTCCGCCGAGAGCTTCCGCAACGAGATCTATCCCGACTACAAGGCGCACCGGCCGGCGCCGCCGGAGGATCTGGTGCCGCAGTTCCAGCTCATCCGGGAGGCGACGCGGGCCTTCGGCCTGCCCTGCATCGAGCAGGAGCGCTACGAGGCGGACGATCTGATCGCCACCTATGCCGAGCAGGCCAGGCGCGCCGGCGCGAAGGTGACGATCGTCTCCTCGGACAAGGATCTGATGCAGCTCGTCGGCGATGGCGTGGTGCTGCGCGACCCGATGAAGAAGACGGACATCGGGCCCGAGGAGGTCGTCGCGAAATTCGGCGTGGCGCCGGAGAAGGTCGTCGACCTGCAGGCGCTGGCGGGCGATTCGGTCGACAACATTCCGGGGGCGCCGGGGATCGGGGTGAAGACGGCGGCGCAACTGATCGCTGACTACGGCGATCTCGACACGCTGCTGGCGAAGGCCCCGGAGATCAAGCAGCCGAAGCGGCGGCAGACGCTGGTGGAGAAGGCCGATCAGATCCGCCTGTCGCGGGATCTCGTGACGCTGAAGCGGGACGTGCCGGTGGAGGTGGGGCTCGAGACGACGGCGCTGCACGCGCCCGACCCGGAGCGGTTGGTGGGGTTCCTGCAGGAGATGGAGTTCCGCACCCTGACCGCGCGGATCGCCGAGGCGCTCGGGGTGGAGCCGCCCGCGGTCGCCCCGCGGGGCGGGGGGGGCGTCTCCGGAGGGGGATCGACCCCCTCCGGAGCCGGGCCCGCCGCCGGGGGCGACGTGCCTGGCGCCCGGATGGAGATGCCGCCGCTCGCCGAGGCGGCGCAGGAGGTGGTGCGCGGGGCCGAGGCGCTCGAGGCCTGGATCGCCGAGGCGCGGGAGGCGGGGCGGCTCTCGGTCGATCTCGAGACCACCTCGCTCGACGAGATGGCCGCGGAGATCGTCGGCATCGCGCTCGCGGTGGCGCCGGGGCGGGCGGCCTATGTGCCGGTCGGGCATCGCACGGGCGGGGACGGGGATCTCCTCGGCGAGGCGGCGCTCGTCGAGGGGCAGATTTCGCTCGCGGCTGCGCTCGAGACGCTCGGACCCGTGCTCGCCGATTCGAGCGTGCTGAAGATCGGGCAGAACCTCAAATACGACATGAAGGTGCTGGCGCGGCACGGGGTGGAGGTCGGCCCGATCGACGACACCATGCTGATCTCCTATGCGCTCGATGCCGGGCTCGGGGGGCACGGCATGGACGAGCTTTCGGAGCGCCATCTCGGGCATCGGCCGGTGCCGATCAAGGAGCTGATCGGGTCCGGCAAGAGCCAGATCACCTTCGACCGGGTGGAGATCGAGACGGCGGCGGCCTATGCGGCGGAGGACGCGGAGGTGACGCTGCGGCTCTGGCACGTCCTGCGCCCGCGGCTCGCGGCGGAGGGGCTCTCGACGGTCTATCACACGCTGGAGCGCCCGCTGGTGCCGGTGCTCGCCGAGATGGAGCGCGCCGGGATCAAGCTCGACCGGGACGTGCTGGCGCGGCAGTCCTCGCGATTCGCGCAGAAGATGGCGGAGCTCGAGGAGGAGATCCACAAGCTCGCGGGGCGCGAGTTCAATGTCGGCTCGCCCAAGCAGCTCGGCGAGATCCTGTTCGACGAGATGGGGCTCGAGGGCGGCAAGAAGGGCAAGACCGGGGCCTGGGGGACCGGGGCGGACGTGCTCGAGACGCTGGCGGCCGCGGGGCACGACCTGCCCGCCCGGGTGCTCGACTGGCGGGCGGTGTCGAAGCTGCGCTCGACCTATACGGACGCGCTGCCGGGCCATATCAACGCGGAGACCGGGCGGGTGCACACCTCCTTCTCGCTCGCCGCGACCACCACGGGGCGGCTCGCCTCCACCGATCCCAATCTGCAGAACATCCCCGTGCGCACGGAGGAGGGCCGGGCGATCCGGGAGGCCTTCGTCGCGGAGGCGGGGAACGTCATCCTGAGCCTCGACTACAGCCAGATCGAGCTGCGCATCCTCGCCCATATCGCCGATATCGCGGCGCTGAAGGCGGCGTTCCGGGAGGGGCAGGACATCCATGCGGCGACCGCCTCGGAGGTGTTCGGGGTGCCGGTCGAGGGGATGGACCCGATGGTCCGCCGCCAGGCCAAGGCGATCAATTTCGGGGTGATCTACGGGATCTCGGCCTTCGGGCTGGCCAATCAGCTGCGCATCCCGCAGGGCGAGGCGAAGGCCTTCATCGACGCCTATTTCGAGAAGTTCCCCGGCATCCGCGCCTATATGGACGCGACCAAGAAGGGCGCGCGGGAGCGGGGCTATGTGGAGACCGTCTTCGGCCGGCGCATCCACACGCCGGGGATCAACCAGAAGGGCCCGGGGCGCGGCTTCGCCGAGCGCGCGGCGATCAACGCGCCGATCCAGGGGAGCGCGGCGGACGTGATCCGGCGGGCGATGATCCGCATTCCCGACGCGCTCCGCGAGGCGGGGCTCTCGGGGCGTATGCTCCTGCAGGTGCATGACGAGCTGCTCTTCGAGGTCCCCGAGGGGGAGGCGAAGGAGACCGCCGCCACCGTCAAGCGGGTGATGGAGGGGGCCTGCCTGCCCGCTGTGGACCTCTCGGTGCCGCTCGTCGTGGATGCCGGAACGGGGGCCACCTGGGCGGCGGCCCACTGACGCGCCGGGGGCGGCTCACTCCGCGGCGGCGTCCTCGCCCGGGATGAGGGGCAGCGCGAAATTCGCCTCGGCGCGGCGCACGCCCTTGGTCGCCTCGAGGAGCTGCAGGACCAAGGCCGGGTCGAGCGCGGGGTCGAAGCGGACCTCCACCACGGTGCTGCCCTCGCGGGCGCGGGAGAAGTCCGGCTCGAGGATCGCCCAGGCGCGGGCGAGGTCGGCATTGGTGACCTCGGGGTCGCGGAGCACGACATAGCTGCCGGGGATCGCCTCGGAGTCGTCCGGGAGCGCGAGCTCGGGATCGTCGATCGCGGGCATGTCGAGGCCGGGGCCGTCGATGGGCCCGTCGATTGGGCCGTCGAGTTCGGGCATGCCGTCCTCGGGAGGGGCGATGGTGTCGAGGGTGTCGAGCTCCTCCGCGATCGCGTCGGTCAGCGCATCGGCCTCGGCGGCGGGGACCGGGGCCTCCGCGGCGCCGCCGCCGGGGACCTCGGGGGTCTCTCCGGCGAGGGCGGGGGCGGCGGCCGCGAGGCCGCCGGCGAGGAGCAGAGCGGCGCGCATGCTCACTCTCCCAGGATGTCGAGGACGTTGACCGGGCCCGTCGGCGCCGTCTCCTCGGGCTCGGCGGGGGCGGCGCTCACCGGGGTCTTGGGCGCAGGCGCTGTGGTCGTCGCCGGCGCGCGGGGGGCGATCGCGGTGCCGCTGCCGGCGGGGGGGAGCGGCTCGGCCCCGGCCCCGGCGGCGCCGTCGCAGCCCGGGAGGGCCCGGGGCGCGCCCTGGGCGCAGAGCGCGGCGTAGAGGTTGATCTCCCCGCCCGAGACCACGCGCCCGCGCAGCGTCGTCCCGCGGTCGACCGTCCCGACGAGGCGCGCCTTGATCTGCTGCGGCGTCATCTCCGGAAAGGCCGCGCGCAGGATCGCGATGGCGCCGGAGACCGCGGGCGTCGCCATCGAGGTGCCCTGGAAGCTCGCATAGCCCGAGGCGAGGCCCTGGCCCGAGGGCCGCGGCACGGTGCTCAGGATCTCCTTGCCGGGGGCCGCCACATGCACTTTCGCCGGGCCGAAATTCGAGCCGAGGAGCCGCGTGCCGGGCTCGAGCGCGACGATCTCCGCCCCGCTCGCGTCCCAGCCCCCGTCCTCGGTGTAGACGAGGCCGACGGCCATGTGGGTCCAGGCGATGTCGTCGCGCCAGCCGGCGACGAAGCGCGGCTCGTCCGCCGAGCGCTCGGTGGCGGCGACGGTGATCTGCCCGTCGAGGTTCCAGGCCGCGGGATACATCGGCGCCACCGCGCGGTGCACGATCTCCGCCTCGCCGTTGCGCATCCGCGCGATCAGCGCCATGTGCGGCTGGTCGCCGTCGATGTCGAGCCCGTCGTTGCCCGCGGCGGCGACGACCACGATCCCCTGGTTCACCGCCGCCTGAAGCAGGTCGCGCTGCACGAGCGAGCGGCGCGGGCCGCCGAGGCTCATGGAGATGATGTCCGCCCCCATCAGGGTGGCGTATTCGATCGCGGCGGTCAGCGAGCCGTTGGCGGCGTAGCGGCAGCCAGGGCGGTCCTCGTAGATCTCCGAGAGCTTGAGCGCCATGATCTGCACCCGCGGCGCGGCGCCGACCACGCCGACCCCGTTGTCGCCCACCGCGCCGACGGTGCCGGCCACATGGGTGCCGTGGGCGCTGTCGTCGTTGTCGGTCCAGCAGGCGCGATCGGGGCGCGGATCGCCGTCGTCCTCGCCGAAATCGTAGCCGTTGACGTCGTCGACGAAGCCGTTGCCGTCGTCGTCCTGCCCGTTGCCGGGGATCTCGCCCTCGTTGACCCAGATATTGCCGGCGAGGTCCTCGTGGTCGATCTGCACGCCGTCGTCGATCACCGCGACGACCACCGGCTCGGCATCGTCGAGCACGTTCCAGGCCTCGGCGAGCTCGATCGCCTCGATCATCCAGAGCTCGCCCGCCCGCGGATCGTTCGGCACGCGCATCCGCTCGATCTCGAAATTCGGCTCGACGCGCCGCACCCCGGGGATCCGCGAGAGCCGCTCGAGCGCCGCCTGCGGCCCCATCGATTCGAAGCCCGGCTGGCGGATCACCGCCACGGAGGAGCGCCGGCTGCGGCTGACCACCCGGCCGCCGAGGCTCTCGAGCTGCGGCAGGACCGCGCTCTCGAGCGCCGTGTCCATCTGCACGACATACTGGTTGGCGATGGTCGGCGAGACCGCCTCGACCGAGGCGGCGATCTGCCCGCCGAGAGCGGCGGGGGGGACCTGCTGGGCGGCGGCATGGGGGGCGGCGAGGCACGCTGCGGCCATCAGGACCGCGGGGAACGCGAGCGGGCGGCGGTCGCGGATCATCTGGAACTCCTTTTCGGACGCCGAGGAAAATCTACGCCAGGGCAATGGCATTTGCAAAGCCGCTTTGGGCCGGCTCACCCGGGCGCCCGCGCCGCCGCCGTCACGCCCCCCGCGGCGACGAGAAACCCGCCGCCCGCGCGCCCGAGCCAGCGCAGCACCGAGGGCCGCGAGAGCCGCGCCCGCACCGTCCCCGCCGCGAGCGCCCAGAGCGCCGTGTTGAGCGCCGCAAGCGCGAGGAACACCGCCTCGAGCGCCGCCATCTGCGGCAGCACCGGCGCCGCGGGGTCGAGAAACTGCGGCACGAAGGCGACGAAGAAGACGATGCTCTTCGGGTTGAGCGCCGTCACCGCATAGGCCTGCCAGAACAGCCGCCGCGGCGGCGTCGGCGCCGCCTCGAGCGCGCGCAGCGGCCCCGGCGGCCGGCGCCAAAGCCCGATCCCGAGCCAGACGAGATACCCCGCGCCGAGAAGCTTCAGCGCCGTGAAAAGCGTCGCCGACGCGGCGAGCACCGCGCCCGCCCCCGCGAGCGACAGCGTCATCGCGGTGGCGTCCCCGAGCACCACGCCCGGCACCGTCGCCCGCCCCGTGCGCCGCCCCCCGGCGAGCGCATGGGCGACGACGATCATCACCGTCGGCCCCGGGATCGCCAGCAGCACGGCCGAGGCGAGGGCGAAAGCCAGCAGCGTCTCGAGCGTCATGGCCAAGCCTCCCGCGCGACGAACGGACGCCAGACCCTACCCCCCCGCGCCGCCGGCCGCCAGCGCGGACGGCAGGGGCGGGGGCGTCGGGCC
>CAZNTX010000097.1:0-13027 GCA_964576075.1 uncultured Limibaculum sp.
AGCCCGTGCGGCCCGACCTCCGGTCGGGGCGCCGGGTGGGCGGGTGGGGCGCCCCGGTCGGAGGTCGGGCCGCACGGGCGGCCTCGCCTCCGGGGCCGCTTCCCCCGGTGCAAGCGGCCCGCCCTCGAAGCGCCCCGGCCGCCCCACCATCGAGGCCGCGAGCCCCGCCGGCGCGCGCAACGCGCATGTCCGGGGAGACAGGCCCACCGTCCTCCGCCCGGATGCCCGGCGCGGCCGGGGCCCGACCACACTCGGTCGGCGCCAGCGCATTCACCGTCGTCGGAGTGTCCCGGCCCGGGAACATCGCCGCGCGCAAAGCCGCGGCGGCCGGCCTCGGGCCGGGCGTCGCCCGCCGCGACCGGCCCGGCGCCGCGCGGGATCAGACCGCCTCGCGGCCCTGCTCGACGATGAGGCCGGGAAGGTCCTCGAGCGGGCATTCGCGCATCACCGCGCCCATCTTGGCGGCCTCCTTCGGCATGCCGTAGACGACGCAGCTCGCCTCGTCCTGGCCGAGCGTCAGCGCGCCGGCCGCCCGCATCGCCTTCAGCCCGGCCGCGCCGTCATTGCCCATGCCGGTCATGATCACCCCGATCGCGTTCGCGCCCGCGACCTCGGCGACGGAGTGGAACAACTTGTCGACGGAGGGGCGGTGGCGGCTGACGAGCGGCCCGTCCTCCACCACCACGCGATAGGCCGCGCCGGAGCGGGTGAGCCGGGTATGCAGGTTCCCGGGCGCGATGAGCGCCTGCCCGCGCAGCACGCTGTCCCCGTCCGCCGCCTCGCGCACGCAGATCTCCGTCGTCGCGTCGAGGCGCTGGGC
This sequence comes from uncultured Limibaculum sp., assembly GCA_964576075.1. GTDB lineage: Bacteria > Pseudomonadota > Alphaproteobacteria > Rhodobacterales > Rhodobacteraceae > Thermohalobaculum. The sequence goes on from CAZNTX010000097.1 coordinate 821, forward strand.
GAAGGCCTTGGTGAAGCCCGCGGGCATGTGCTGCACGATCACGATCGGGGGCGCATAGGGCGGCATCGCCTCGAGCAGGAAGCGCAGCGCCTCCGTCCCGCCCGTCGAGGCGCCGATGGCGACCACGGTCTGCGTCGTCTTGGCCATCGCCGCGGCGGCCGGGCGCTGGACTGGCCGGCGCGGCCGGGCCGGCCGGCGCGGCGAGAGCTTGGCGAGGGCGGCGGCGCGGATCGCGTCCTGGATGCGAATCGCGCTCTCCTCGAGGAACCGCTTGGTGGCCACCGCTGGCTTCTGGATGACGTCGACCGCGCCGGCCTCGAGGGCTGCCATCATCGTCTCCGTCCCCTCGCCGACGAGCGAGGAGCAGACGATCACCGGCACCGGGCGCTGCGCCATCAGCCGGCGCAGGAAGGTGATCCCGTCCATCCGCGGCATCTCGACATCGAGGGTGACGACGTCGGGGATCTCCTGGCGGATGCGCTCGGCGGCCTGGAAGGGGTCGTTGGCCGTCGCCATCACCTCGAGATCGGGGGCCGCATCGATCAGCTCGGCCATGGTGCGGCGGACCACCGCGCTGTCGTCGACCACGAGCACACGGATCGGCTTGCGTCCGGCCATGTCAGGCCTCCTTGCGATAGATCGAGGGGCGCACCGCGCGCAGGCCGTAGCGGCCCGCCTCGATGGTTTCCGAATGGCCGGTGAGCAGGACCCCGCCGGGGACGATGCGGGCGATCACGTTGCGCAGCACCCGGTCGCGCGTCGGCGGATCGAAATAGATCAGCACGTTGCGCAGGAAGACGATATCCGCCTGGATGCCGACGAGATCGCCCTCCGAGATCAGATTGGCGCGCATCCAGCGGGTCTGCCCGCGGAGATCGGCCGAGATGCGGAAACGGTCGGGGTCGCGTCGCGAGCTGAGCAGGAAGCGGCGGCGGAAGTCCTCGGGGATGCCCTCGATCTCCTCGCGGCGATAGACCGCCCGTTCCGCCCGTCGCAGGATCGCCGTGGAGAGATCCGTGCCCGTGCCGCGGGCCGAGAGCATGCGGCCCCCGGGGGCGGCGTCGGCAGCGGTCATCAGCGCGGAATAGAGCTCCTGCCCGCTCGAGCAGGCCGCGCTCCACACGCCGAGGGGGCGGGAGATCCCCGGCCCGCGCGCGGCGATCTCGGCGAGACCGGTCTCGGCGAGCCAATCGTATTGCGCGGTTTCGCGGAAGAAGCTCGTGGTGTGGGTGGTCAGCGCCTCGATGAAGCGCTGGCGGTCGGCGGCGTTGGCGGGGGCCGCGAGATGGCGGACATAGGCCCCGTAGTCCGGCAGAGCGAGGCGCTGGAGCTGGCCCTGGAGGCGGGCATGGAGGAAATCGCCCTTGTCCTCGCCGATCGAGAGGCCGCCGGCCTCGGCGGCGAGCCGCGCCAGAGCGCGCAGCTCGCCGAGCGGGATCGGGCCGCCCGGCAGGTCCCGGGCTTGTGGAAGCGTCATCCGCCGCCCCTCAGACGGCCATCGCCGGCGCGTCGCCGAGCAGCTCGTCGACCGAGACCAGGACGATCAGCGCCCCGTCGAGCCGGGCGAGGCCGCGCAGGCCGCAGGCCGAGCCCCCGGCGATCGCGGCCCTCGGGGTCGGCTCGATCTGCTCGGCGCCGATCTGGGTGACGTCGAGCACGCGGTCGGCCACGACCCCCACGGGATGGGCCGCCCCCTCGGCCGCGATCTCGAAGACGATGATGCGCGTCTCCGGCCCGGGCTCTCCGGCGCTCACCCCGAGGCGCGCGGCGAGGTCCATCAGAGGGATGCTGCACCCGCGGGTGTCGATCACCCCGGTGCAGCCGGGGGCGGCGTTCGGCAGATGGGCGCTCTTCTGATGGTCGAGGATTTCCCGGACGCTGGCCACGGGCACCCCGAAGACCTGGTCCGACAACTCGAAGGTGACGTAGGTGCCCGGCTCGGCCGACGGGCGCGCGGCGGCGGCGGGCGCGGCGGTGTCCATCGTCTCCATCTGCGGCTCTCCTCAGCCCTGATAGCTCTGATAGCCCTCGTCGGAGAGGTCCTCCGCCTCGAGGTCGAGATCGAAGCCGGCGACATCGGGGTCCTGCTCGGCCGGGGCGGCGGAGGCGCGCGTGGGCGCGGGGCCGGGGCGCTGAGCGGGCGCGGGGAGGCCGGGGCCCGCCTCGGCCGCGGGGGCGGCGTCGACGCGGAAATAGCTGATCACCGAGTTGAGCTTGCCCGCCTGGCTGGCCAGTTCCTCCGACGTGGCGGCGGCCTGCTCGGCGGCGGCGGCGTTCTGCTGGATGATGCGGTCGAGATCGCGGATCGCCTGGTTGATCTGCTCGGCGCCGGTGTTCTGCTCGCGCGTGGCCGCGGAGATCTCCTGAACGAGATCGGCGGTGCGCTGGATGTTGGGCACGAGCGTCTCGAGCCAGCGGCCCGCCTCGGTCGAGACCTCCACCGTCTGCCCCGAGAGCTGGCTGATCTCGGTGGCTGCGGACTGGCTGCGCTCGGCGAGCTTGCGCACCTCGGAGGCGACGACCGCGAAGCCCTTGCCGTGCTCGCCGGCCCGCGCGGCCTCGACCGCGGCGTTGAGCGCGAGCAGGTCGGTCTGCCGGGCGATCTCCTGGATGATGGTGATCTTCTCGGCGATGGTGCGCATGGCGGTGACGGCGTTCTGCACCGCTTCGCCGGATTTCTGCGCCTCGGAGGCGGACTGGCTCGCGATCTTCTCGGTCTGCGCGGCGTTGTCGGCGGACTGGCGGATATTGGCGGTCATCTCCTCGATCGCGGCGGAGGCCTCCTGGGCCGCGGAGGCCTGGCGGTTGGCGCCGGAGGAGATCTGGTCGGCGGTGTTGTTGAGCTCGGAGGAGCCCTCGGCGACGGCGCCCGCGCTCGCCGCCGCGCTCGCGATCACCTCGCGCAGCTTCTCGCTCATGCGCGCGAGCGCCGAGGCGAGGCGGTCCTGCTCGGAGCCGGCGGCGGAGCCGGTCAGGTCGCCGTCGGCGATGCGGCCCGCGGTCTCCACCTTGGCCTTGAGGTTGCGCACCATCTCGGAGGTCGCGCGCTTCAGCTCGGAGATCTGGCCGCGGCCGCCATCGTCGATGTCGATATCGAGCCGGCCCTCGGAGACATGGCGCGCGGCCTGCAGCACCTCCGCGAGGTCGCGCGAGACGGAGCGGGTGATCCACACGGTCGCCAGCAGGCCGAAGACGAGGCCCGCCGCGGCGATCCCGGCGAGGAGCGTCAGCGCCGACTCGGTCGCGGCCACCGTCTCCGCCCGGGCCGCGGCGACCGCCTCGGAGGTCATCTCCAGGATCTCGTCGAGGGTGGCGCGCGCCGCGCCGAGCGCCTCGGCGCCGCTGCCCCGCGAAATCGCCGCGGCCCTACCGTCGCCGTTTTCGAGCGAGATCTCGACGATCTTGTCGTGGGATATCTCGACCTTCTGGAGCGCGCCTGCGACCGCCTGCATCTCGGGCGAGCCCGCCGCCGCGCCGAGCGCGCCGCGCAGTTCCTCCAGCGCCTCGGCGGCGCGGGCGGTCTCCTCGCGATAGGCGGCCTCGAGCGTCGCCTTGGTGGCGTCGTCCGGGGCGATCATCAGCGCCTGCACCCGGCCATGGGCGCGCGAGGCCCAGCGGGCGAGCTCGGCCGCTTCGAGATCGAACGCGCCCGGGAAGCCGACGAGCGTGCCGCTCGCCGCGACCAGCGCCTCGAGCGCGGCGTCGAGCTCCTCGACACTGGCATGTCCCGGGCCGTAGAGGACCGTGCGCGCCCGGGTATCGGAATTCTCGAGCCCGAGGCGCACCACCTCGGCGTTCCGCTCGAGATAGGCATCGATCTCGGCGCGGAAGCGCTCGACCAGCGGGCGCTTCTCGGCCGGCGCGGTGGCCTCGAACTCCGCGAGGGTCGCCTCGAGTTCGGCCTCGAGCGCCTCCATCTCGCGCGCGAGCTCGCGGCGGGTCTCGGCGTCGGGCGAGAGGAGCATGTCCTTGTGGGCGCGCGAGATGGCGAGCACCGCGCTTTCGAGCTTGGCGGCCTGCCGCGCGGCGGCGAAAGGCCCGTCGGCGAGCGCGACCGTCCGCTCCTCGGCGGTCATCAGCGCATGCCCGCCGAAGCCGGCGATGCCCGCTGCGAGCAGGATGAGCAGGCCGAAGCCCGCGAGGATCTTCTGGGTGAGGGTCATCTCTTGGGTCTCTCTCGTCTCAGGCGGCGGCCGCAGGCGCGAAGACCGTTTCGGTCTTGAGCAGGATGATCAGATCGCCCTGGCGCTTCGCGATCCCGGCGAGGAAGCGGGCGGGCACGCGCATGCCGATCTCGGGCACGGGCTCGATCTGGGTGGTCTCGATCTCGGTGACCTGCTCGACCGCATCGGCGAGGAGGGCGAGCTTGGTGGGCGTCTCCTCCACATCGAGCTGCAGGACGACCATCCGGCTGTCCACCGTCTCCTCCGCGGGGGGCATGCCGAGGCGCTGGCGGAGATCGACCACCGGCACCACGGAACCGCGGACATTGACGAGGCCCGGGACGAACGGATCGGTCCGCGGCACCGGGGTCGTCGGCAGCGGGTCGATGATCTCCTGCACGCGCTCGACCGGGAGCGCGAAGACCTCGCCTTGCAGGCGGAAGGTCAGCATGGTGCGCCAGGCGGCCTCGGCGGCGGGCTTTTTCTCGGCGGTGAGCATCAGGCGGCCTCCGTGCTCGGCATCGCGGCGCTCTTCACCAGCGCGACGGGGTCGAGGATGAGCGCGACCGAGCCGTCGCCGAGGATCGTGCCCCCGGCGAGGCCGGCGATGTCGCGGTGATAGGGGCTGAGCGACTTGATCACCGTCTGGTGCTGGCCGACGATGTCGTCGACGACGAGGCCGACCCGGCGCTCGCCCGTGCCCACGATCACGATCCGCGCGCCGCCGTCCTCCGGGCCCCCGGCGAAGCCGAAATGCGCCTTCAAGTCGAGGAAGGGCACGAGCTCGTCGCGGATCGTCAGGATCGCGCGGCCCGATTCGCGGCGGGTCTCGGTCTCGGAGAGCTCGACGCATTCCTCGACATTGGCGAGCGGGATGACGAAGGCCGAGCCCGTGACGCGCACGAGCAGCCCCTCGATGATCGCGAGGGTGAGGGGGAGCTTCAGCGTGATATCGGTCCCCTGGCCGCGGACCGAATCGACCTCCACCGAGCCGCCGAGATCGGCGATCACCGTGCGCACCGCATCCATGCCCACCCCGCGGCCGGAGACCGAGGAGAGCTGCTCGGCCGTCGAGAAGCCCGGCGCGAAGATCAGCTGGTTGATCTGCTTCTCGGTGAGGTCGTCCTCCTCGGCGATCAAGCCGCGCTCGATCGCGCGGGCGCGGATCTTCTCGGTCTTGAGCCCGCCGCCGTCGTCAGAGACGGTCACGAGCACCTCCCCGCCCGACTGCCGCGCGGCCATGGTGACGGTCGCCGTGTTCGACTTGCCCGCGGCGCGGCGCTCCTCGAGCGATTCCACCCCGTGATCGACCGAATTGCGCACGATATGGACGAGCGGCTCGGAGAGGCTGTCGATCACGTTCTTGTCGAGCTCGGTGTCCTCGCCGCGGGTGACGAGGGCGACATCCTTGCCGAGCTCGCCAGAGAGATCGCGCACGACGCGGCGGAACTTGCCGAAGACCGTGCCGATCGGGAGCATCCGGATCGAGAGGGTGGCGTCGCGCAGGCCGGTGATCAGGCGCTCGATCTCCTCCGCCGTGCCCTGCAGCGCGGGATCGGCCACCTCGCCGGCGATCTTGTTGAGCCGGGCCTGGGCGATGACGAGCTCGCCCAGCTGGTCCATCAGCGCGTCGAGCCGGTGGGACTGGACGCGGACGCTGTCGCTGCGCCGGGCCGACTGCGCCTTGCCTCCTCCGCCCTTGGCGGGCTCGCCGCCCTTGGCCGGCTCCGCCGCCGCGGCGGGCGGGGCAGCGGGCGCGGGATCGGGCGCGGCGGGCTCGGGCGCCGGCTCGGCCGGCGCGACGGGCGCCGCGGCCTCCTGCTCGGGGGCCTCGGAGCCCGGATCATCCGGGGCGAGGCTCAGCGCGTCCTCGTCGGCGAAGAGGAAGATGTCCTCGATCGCGGAGGCGGGCTTGTCGGTGACGATCCGCCCCTCCCAGGCGAGATAGCAGGCGCCGGCGTCGATCTCCTCGAGCGGGGGCACGCCGGAGACGTCGAGCCGGATCTCCGCCTCGCCGAGCTCGGCCATCTCGGCGACGAGGAGATCGGGGCGCATCCCCATGCGGAACGCCTCCGCCCCCGGCGCGAAGCGGAAGCGGTAGGCCCGGCGCTCCGGCGCCGGGGCGGCCGCGGGCGCGGCCTCCGGCTCGGGCGGGGGCGCGGCGCCCCCGGCCGCGCCGCCGATGAAGGCCTCGATCTGGTCGAGCAGGGCCCGGCCCTCCGGCGAGGCCGCGAGGCGCGCGTTCTCCGCCTCGTCCGCGCCGATGTCGATCAGCGCCTGGATGTGATCGCGCGAGCGCAGCGAGACGTCGATCAGCGCCTGCGTCACCTGCGCCTCGCCCGAGCGCACCGCGTCATAGGCGTTCTCGAAGATATGGGTGAACTTGGCGAGCGCGGTGAAGCCGAACATCTCGCCCGAGCCCTTCAGCGTGTGGAGCGAGCGGAAGACAGCGTCGACGATCTCGCCGTTGCCGGGATCGGCCTCGAGCTCCAGAAGCCGGGTCTCGAGGGTCTCGAGCACCTCGTAGGCTTCCTGCATGAAGGTCTGCACGGGGAGGGAGGGCGTGGACATCGGCGGGGCCTCTCGGGATGGCGGGAGCGGTGGGGGATCAGCCGGCGGCGGCCGCGTCCCCGGGCCAGGTGTTGAGATCGAGCCATTCGGCGAAGGCGTCCGGCGCCATGGGCCGGGCGATGGCGTAGCCCTGCTGCCCGTCGCAGCCCTCGGCCACCAGGATGTCGATCTGGGTGCGGGTCTCGACCCCCTTGGCGACGATCTTCATGCCGAGCGCCTTGGCCTCGCCCACGAGGCGCTTCAGCGTCTCGACCTTCGCCGCGTCCTGGTCGAGCTGGCCGACGATGCCGCGATCGACCTTCGTCAGCGCGAAATCGACCCGCCCGATGACCTCCGGATCGCCCGCGCCGGTGCCGAAATCGTCGAGCCAGAAGGGGAGGCCGAGGGCGCGCAGATTGCGGATGGTGGCGAGGCTCGCCTCCCAGCCCTCCTCGGACAGCACGCCCTCGCCGATCTCGATCGCCACCTGATGCGGCTCGAGCCCGTGCGCGTCCATCGCCCATTTCATCTGATCGACCGAGAGGGCGGAGCGCAGCTCGGCGCCGGTGAAGTTGACCGAGACGCAGGGCGGCGCGATGCCCCGCGCCCGCCACTCCGCATAGTTGGCGCAGGACTTGTCGAGCAGGAGCTTGGAGACCTTGGCCAGCAGCCCGTGGCGGATCGCGGCGGGGATGAAGACGCCGGCGGGAATCACCCCCTTAACCGGATCGTCCCAGCGCGGCAGCGCCTCGGCCGAGAGCATGTTGACCCCGGCGGGGCACATGACCGGCTGGAACCAGGGCTCGATCAGCCCCTCCTCGATCGCGCGCTCGAGCCCCTCGACGAGCGCCGCCTCCGTCTCCTCGACAGCCATCGCAGTCTCCTCCTGATCGGCCGGGGGCGGATGCGCCCCCGATGGCGGAGACCGTCGCAGGCCGAGGTTGACATGGCGTGAACGGCGGCGCTCAGGCGGGCTCGGCGAGCCGTTCGCGCAGGGCCGCCTCCGCCGCCCGCCCGGCCTCGAGCACCGGCCCGGCCGCGAGCGGTGCCTCCGGCGCGCCCCGGGCCGCCCGGTTCATCTCCACCGCGGCGAGGCTGAGCGCGCTCAAGCCCAGATGGCCGGCGAGCCCGGCCAGATCGTGCCCGATCCGGAGCGCCTCCGCCCGCGCCCCCTCGGCGACCGCGCGCTCGAGCCCGGCGATCCGGTCGGCGATCTCGATCAGCCCGTCGGCCAGCAATTCCCGCAGGGTCTCGCGCCCGATATGCGCCTCGAGCCGGGCGAGATATCCCGGGTCGATCACCGGCGCCGACCGCCGACCGCGGCCTCCGCGCCCCCAAGTCAACATGGAGGGGCCTCCTCACATCGCATCACCCGATGCAACCTTGCGGGGAGCGGAGTTAACCCAGGGTTGTGCGCGCCGTCACTTCCGCCGCTTGTGCTCCTCGAGCCGCGGCATGATCTCGACGAAGTTGCACGGGCGGTGGCGATAATCGAGCTGCAACCCCAGGATCTCGTCCCAGGCGTCGCGGCAGGCCGAGGGGCTCCCGGGCAACGCGAAGAGATAGGTCCCCCCCGCGACGCCCGCGCACGCCCGGCTCTGCACCGCCGAGGTCCCGATCTTGGCGAGCGAGACATGGGTGAAGACGGTCGCGAAGGCGTCGATCTCCTTCTCGTAGACGTCGCGATGGGCCTCGACGGTCACGTCCCGCCCGGTGAGCCCGGTGCCCCCGGTGGTGATCGCCACGTCGATCTCCGGGTCGGCGATCCACGCCCGCAGCCGCCCCGCGATCTCGGCCCGCTCGTCCCGCACTACCTCGCGCGCGGCGAGCACATGCCCCGCCCCCGCGATCCGCTCGGCGAGCAGCGCGCCGGAGCGGTCCTCCTCCAGGCTCCGGCTGTCCGACACCGTCAGCACGGCGATCCGCACCGGCACGAATTCCCGGCTCTCGTCGATGCGCCCCATGCCGCCGCCTCCCGGATCGACCTCGTCCGGCGCGAGCCTATCCGGGCGGGGCGCGAAATCAACCGCCCGCCACGCCGCCCCCGCCCGCGCGCAACCGGCCGGCTGGGCCGACGGGCGCGTTGCTTGACGGCCGCCTTTCGATGAGCTGGCGCGAGAAATTGACGTTTTGTAAAGGCCTCATGGCGATGAAACATCTCCTGCAGGCCGCTCTGGCCGGGAGCGGCTCTCGGTTCGTCGATCTCGGTCCGGTCTATTCCGAAGACGGCTAGACGATCTCCGGCGGAGACTTGCGCTCGCCGCTTTCCGGGAACGGGCGCTACGACGCCGGCTCCGCCCCCCAGTTCACCGATAGGGCCAATGGGGTGGCCGAGCTGGTCCGCGACGACGGCGGGGCTGAGCGTCAGTCCGCCCCGATCTCCGGCCCCTCGCCCGCGAGCGCCCGGCAGAGCGCGAGAAGATCGGCCCAGGCCGCCGCCTTCTCCGCAGGCTGGCGCAACAGATAGGCCGGGTGGAAGCTCGGCAGCGCCGGCAGCCCCGACGCCCCGTGCCGCCGCCAGCGCCCGCGCATCCGGCGGATGCCGGTCTCGGTGCCGAGCAGCGCCTTGGTCGGCGTGTTCCCGAGCAGCAACAGCACCTCCGGCTCCGCCAGCGCGATGTGCCGCTCGACGAAGGGCAGGAACAAGGCCGCCTCCGCCTCCGAGGGCGTGCGGTTCCCCGGCGGACGCCAAGGCAGAATGTTGGAGATATAGACCGCATGTCCGAGGTCGTCGGCCCCGCGCGAGAGCCCGACGGCCGCCAGCATCCGGTCCAGCAGCCGCCCCGCCCGGCCGACGAAGGGCAGCCCCCGGCGGTCTTCCTCCGAGCCAGGCGCCTCGCCGATCACCATCACCCGCGCGCCGGGACGCCCATCGGCGAAGACGCAACGCCGCGCCCCCGCCCGCAGCTCCGAGCCCTCCCAGGCGGCGAGCGCCGCGGCCAACTCGTCGAGCGTGCGGGCGGCTCCCGCCACCTCGGCCGCCGTCCGCACCGCGGGTGGAGGTCCGGCTGTCCCCCCAGTCCCCGCCGACGGCGCCACAGGCCGCGCCGGTGGTCCGCCGCGCGGGCCCGCGGGCGCCACCGGCGCGGCGGTCGTCGCGCGGCGCGCGGATGCGGGCGGAGGCGCCGCGGCGAGCCGGTCGACCGGGCGCTCGGCCAGCGCCTCGTCGGCGCCGAGCTCGATCTGCCAGGCCAGCGCCTCGGCGAGCGCGCGCAGCTCCGCCCGGCCCATCGCCCCGGCCGAGGCGCTCAGCGCACCACCATCACCGTCACCGGCGCATGGGTCGCCACATAGGGCGCATGGCCGGTGAAGATGTGATCCGAGGCGTGCGGCATGTGCGAGGCCATCACCACCAGATCCGCGCCCAACTCCTTGATCTTGTCGACCAGCGTCTCGTCGAGATCCACCGCCGGGTCGTGGCTCGCGATCGAGCGCGCCGCGATCTCGATCCCGCGCTTCTCCCCGTCCGATTTGGCGAAGGCCTCGAGCTTCTTCTGGAACTCCTCCGGGCTGTGCGCGATCGGCCCCGGGGTCACGGTGGTCACGCCGAGATAGGTGAGCGCCGCGCCATAGTGCTTGGCGATGTCCGCGGCGGTCGCGAGCGCCTTCTCGAGCCCCTCGGCATGGCTGAGATCGACCGCTGCGACGACTGATTTGTACATGGTGTCTCTCCCTCGTTCTTCGCTCTCGCCCCGCGCTTTCGTCCTACCGGAGCGGTGCTCTCCGCAACCCGCTCCGACAAACGCCCCCGGCGTCAAGAGCGAAACTTCGCACAGGCGGCGCGTTGTTCGGTCGCGGGACCGTTGACCCCCTCGGGAGGCGGGCCATACAACCCGGCTAGCGGCCCGCGGGGGGCCAGATCAAGGGAGCATGACGCATGACGGACCGCGAGTCGATGGAAGTGGATGTGGTGATCGTCGGCGCCGGGCCGGCGGGCTTGTCGGCCGCGATCCGGCTGAAGCAGCTCGGCGGCGACGATGTATCGGTGGTGGTGCTCGAGAAGGGCTCGGAGGTCGGCGCGCACATCCTCTCCGGCGCCGTGCTCGATCCCTCCGGCCTCGACGCGCTGATCCCGGACTGGAAGGACCGCGGCGCCCCGGTCGAGGTGCCCGTCACCGAGGACCATTTCTACATCCTCGGCGAGAAGGGCGACATCCGCGTCCCGCATTGGACGCTCCCCCCCTTCATGTCCAACGACGGTTGCTACGTCGTCTCCATGGGCAATGTCTGCCGCTGGATGGCCGAGCAGGCCGAGGCGCTCGGCGTCGAGATCTATGCCGGCATGGCCTGCTCGGAGATGGTCTACGACGCGGAGGGCCGGGTCGTCGGCGTCGTGGCCGGCGAGATGGGGCTCGACAAGGACCGCACGCCCGGGCCGGCCTACGAGCCCGGCATGGAGATCCGCGGGCGCTACGTGCTGCTCGCCGAGGGCGTGCGCGGCTCGCTCTCCAAGGAGGTCATCGCCAAATACGAGCTCGACAAGGGCCGCGAGCCGCAGAAATACGGCCTCGGCATGAAAGAGCTCTGGGAGCTCGACCCCAAGCACCACAAGCCCGGCTTCGTCTGGCACAGCATGGGCTGGCCGCTCCTCGGCAATGCGGGCGGCGGCGCCTTCATCTACCATCTCGACAACAACCAGGCCTATGTCGGCTTCGTGGTGCATCTGAACTACGAGAACCCGCATCTCTACCCCTATATGGAGTTCCAGCGCTTCAAGCATCACGACATGGTCCGGCCGATGCTCGAGGGCGGCAAGCGCATCTCCTACGGCGCGCGGGCGATCTCCGAAGGGGGGTGGCAGTCGATGCCGAAGCTGACCTTCCCCGGCGGCGCGCTCGTCGGCTGCGCGGCGGGGATGGTCAACGTCCCGCGCATCAAGGGCAACCACAACGCCATGCTCTCCGGCAAGGCGGCGGCCGAGGCGGCCTGGGACGCGCTCCGCGAGGGCCGCGGGCAGGACGAACTGAAGCGCTATGTCCGCAAGATCGAGCTCGGCCCGGTGGCGGAGGATCTGAAGAGCGTGCGCAACGTCAAGCCGCTCTGGTCTCGCTATGGGCTGGTGGCGGCGCTCGGCCTCGGCGGGATCGACATGTGGGTCGCCTCGGCCTCCAACCTGCTCGGCATCCCGGGCGGCACGGTGCTGCCCACCCTCGGCCACGGCAAGGCGGACCACGAGGCGACCGGCAAGGCGAAGGATTTCGAGCCGATCGAGTATCCCAAGCCCGACGGCGTGATCAGCTTCGACCGGGCGACCAACATCGCCTACAGCTTCACCAACCACGAGGACAGCCAGCCCGCGCATCTGACGCTGAAGGACCCGGATCTGCCGGTGCAGGTCAATCTCCCGGTCTATGGCGGGCCGTCGGAGCGGTATTGCCCGGCGGGGGTCTACGAATTCGTGCACGAAGAGAGCGGGCCGCGGTTCCAGATCAACTTCCAGAACTGCGTCCACTGCAAGACCTGCGACATCAAGGACCCGAAGCAGAACATCGTA
>CAZNTX010000098.1:0-13018 GCA_964576075.1 uncultured Limibaculum sp.
CCGTCAAGGCGCCCGGCTTCGGCGACCGCCGCAAGGCCATGCTGCAGGACATCGCGGTGCTCACCGGCGGCCAGGTGATCTCCGAGGATCTCGGCATGAAGCTCGAGAACGTCACCGTCGACATGCTCGGCCAGGCCAAGAAGATCCGCATCACCAAGGACGAGACCACCGTGGTCGACGGCCAGGGCGAGAAGGGCGAGATCGAGGCCCGCGTCGCGCAGATCCGCCAGCAGATCGAGGAGACCACCTCCGACTACGACCGCGAGAAGCTCCAGGAGCGCCTCGCGAAGCTCGCGGGCGGCGTCGCGGTGATCCGCGTCGGCGGCGCGACCGAGGTCGAGGTGAAGGAGCGCAAGGACCGCGTCGACGACGCGCTCAACGCCACCCGCGCCGCGGTGCAGGAGGGTGTCGTCCCGGGCGGCGGCGTCGCGCTGATCCACGCCTCGCGCTCGCTCGTCGGCTGGTCGGGCGACAACGAGGACCAGACCACCGGCGGCGCGATCGTCCGCCGCGCGCTGCAGCAGCCGCTGCGCCAGATCGCGGAAAACGCCGGCCTCGACGGCGGCGTGGTGGCCGGCAAGGTGCTCGAGTCGGACGACTCGAACTTCGGCTTCGACGCCCAGCTCGAGGAGTATGGCAACCTGATGGAGAAGGGCATCATCGACCCGGCCAAGGTCGTGCGCACCGCCCTCGAGGACGCGGCCTCGGTCGCGGCGCTCCTGATCACCACCGAGGCGATGGTCGCCTACAAGCCCGACGACAACAAGGGCGCGGGCGCCGGTGCCGGCATGGGCGACATGGGCGGCATGGGCGGCATGATGTGATCATGCGTCCCTGACGCTGCAGTCGGAGACGAGGGACAGGGGGTCGACCGGGCAGCCGGTCGGCCCTTTTCTTTTGCGCGCGGGCTTGTGGCGAGGTCCGGACCGCGGGCTCGGCCCACGCTCCCGCCCGCCCACCCCGCGCGGGCCGAGCCCGCGGCCGCGCTGCGCGCGGCGGGCGGCTTCGCCGCTTCTTTGGAAGGCGATGGGTCTGGCCCTGCGGCCTGCGCTGGCGTCAGCGCAGGCTCGGGGGTGGGGCGAGCGGGTTCGGCAGCGGCTCGAAGGGGAGCTGCGGGGCCGGGCCCTCGATCACCCGGATGGCGATCGTCGCCGGCACCCCGTGGGCCACGAGATACTGCTTGTGAAACAGGCTCCAGCCGAGGGCGTAGAGCGGCACGAGGAGGCCGATCAGGGCTCTCGCGGGGAAGCGGCGGACGGGCTCCGGGTCGGGGGCCTCGGCGCCGACCCGCGCGGCGAGGGCGAGCGCGAGGACCGCGGCCGAGGCGGCGTGGATGTAGAGGAAGCGCCCCCAATCGACCGCGACGGCGAAGACCGGCAGCGTCGCCGCGACGCTGAGCCCGACGGCGGCGGCGAGGGCGCGGCGCTCGGCCCGCGGCAGGGCGGCGAGCTTCGCGCGCAGCGGCCAGAACCCCGCGGCCGAGAGGGCGAGCGCGGGCAGGAGGCCGACGAGGAGGTAGCGCAGATCGAAGGCCACGGCCTTCATCCCGTCCGACGCGCTGCGGGCGAGCCAGACGATCGGGTTGTCCTGGGTCTCGCAGACCGCGATCGGGGGGGAGGGCGGGGCCTTCTCCCGAATCTCCGCGCAGATCGCCCGCGCCGTCTCCGCATCGCCCGGATTGAGCGCGGCGGCCAGGAAGGCGGCGCCGCTCGCAGCGACCAGGAGGGCGGCCAGCGCGATGCGCCAGGGGCTTGGCCCGGCGGCGACGAGCGGCACGAGGAGATAGGGGACGTAGAGCGCGAGGAGCTCGTGCCCGAGGGCGAGCGCCGGGGCGAGGGCGAGGGCGAGCACGGTGGCGCCGGCGAGGCGGGCCTCGGCCCGGGCGTCGCCGCGGGGCGTGCGGGCGAGGGCTGCGGCGAGGAGCGCGAGGAGGCCGAGGAAGAGGATCTCCTTGCGGTATCCTCCCACCCAGTCGCCCACCTGATAGAGCGCGAGGAAGGGGGCGTAGAAGAGGAGGAGCCCCGGCACCCGGTCCGCGCTCGCGGAGAAGATGCGCCAGAGGCCGAGGAAGAGCGCGGCATAGGCGAGGAGCTGCACCGCGAGGACGAGCCAGTCCGCCGGCAGCCCGGTCGCCCCCGAGACGGCGAAGAAGATCTCCCCGAAGAGGCCGCGGCGGACGAAGGCGTCCGGATAGGCGATCAGCCAGTCGAGCAGCTTCCAGGGGTTGGGCTTGACGATGAGCCCGAGGACGGCGAACCCGACGGTCGCGAGGAAGGCGCCGGCGAGGAACAGCGCGTAGACGTCGCGGCGTGCGAAGACCGCCGCCGAGGCGGCGCCAAGACGGGCGAGCATCGGTCCCCTCCCTGCCGGCGGGCCCGTGCACGGCCGCCCTGGGCGCGGGACGCTAGCCGATGCGCCGGGGGCTGTCCATCGCGGGGGCTTCCGGCCGCGGGGCGGAGGCGCTATGCGGGAGCGATGGGCGAGATCGAGGTGAGAGACGCCGTGCCCGCCGATGCGGCTCGCGTCGCGCGGATGGCCAATGCGCTCGCGGCGACGACGGGCGGCGGGCGCGGCGCGATGACGGGGGAGGCGGTGCGCGCCGATCTGATCGGGCGGCCCGGGCTCGGGCTCCTGGTCGCGTGCGGGGCGGGCGAGACGGCGGGCTATGCGCTCTACACCGCGGCCTACGAGACCGCCCATGCCGCGCGCGGGCTCTACCTCTCCGATCTCTATGTCGATGCGGCAGAGCGGCGGCGGGGGCTCGCCACGGCGCTCCTCGCCGAGATCGCGCGCCGCGCGGCGGCGGGGGGCGGGCGGTTCCTCTGGCTCGTCGCGCTCGAGCGCAACGGGGCGGCCAACGCGCTCTACGACCGGCTCGGCGCGACGCGCGACCCGGTGCTCGCCCGCGCGATCCACGGCCCCGCCTTCGACCGGCTGCTCGACAGATGACGGAGGCGGAGATCGGGGCCGCGCTCGAGCGCGTGGCGGCGCAGGCGCGCCCGCGCGCGGCGGAGGGGCGGGTCGCGGACTATATCCCGGCGCTCGCCCGCGTCGCGCCCGAGCGCTTCGCGCTTTGCCTGCGCACCGGCGACGGGCGGGAATGGGCGGTCGGCGAGGCGGATGCGCCCTTCTCCATCCAGTCGGTCTCGAAGCTCTTCACGCTCGCGCTTGCGATGACCTGGCTCGGCGACGCGCTCTGGACCCGGGTCGCGCGGGAGCCCTCGGGGATGCGGTTCAACTCGCTCATCCAGCTCGAGACCGAGGCGGGCCGCCCGCGCAACCCCTTCATCAATGCCGGCGCCATCGCCGTGACCGACGCGCTGATGGCGCGGCGCTGGGATCTGCCGGGCGCCTTCCGTGCGCAGATGCGCCTGCTCGCCGGCGAGGACGGCATCCGGATGGACCCCGAGGTCCATGCCTCCGAGCGCGCGCACGGCGATCTCAACCGCGCGATCGCCTATGTGCTGAAGGCCTACGGCAATCTGGAGGGGGATCCGGGCGCGGTGACGGACGCCTATTTCCAGGCCTGCGCGCTCGCGATGTCGGCCCGGCAGCTCGCCCGCGCCGCGGCCTTCCTGGTGAGCCCGCAGCCCGGGCGGGGCGCCTGCGCCCATGGGCGCGACGCGGCCAGGCTGCGGGCGATCATGCGCACCTGCGGGCTCTACGACCAGTCCGGCGAGTTCGCCTTCCGGGTCGGGCTCGCGGGGAAGTCGGGGGTCGGCGGCGGCATCGTCGCGGTGCAGCCGAGGGGCATGTGCCGGGCGCTGCCGGAGGGCTATGTCGCGGTCGTCTGGTCGCCGCCGCTCGACGCCTACGGCAATTCGGTGGCGGGGCAGGCGGCGCTCGAGGGGCTCGTCGCGGCGCTCGCCTGAGGCTCAGGCGTCCTCTGGCGGGATGATCCCCTTGCGGGCGAGCGCCTCCTTGGCGGCCACCGTCTTGCGCGCGCGGCCGGCGCCGAGCTTCTCGAGCACCGGCCGGGCCTTCAGGAACTGGATGTCGCGATAGGGCACCACCTCGATCCGGTTGCCCCAGGGGTCGAGAAAATCGAGCCGGCCGCGGGTGACGATCTCCACGCCCTCCGCCTCGAGCCGGCGGCGCAGGCCCTCGCGGTCGTCCACCACGATGCCGACATGGCGCGCCCCGTCGCGATGGGGCTCCGGCACCTCGGCGAGGGCGAGGAACTGGTCGCCCATGTCGAGGAAGGCATGGCCCTCGCCCCGCCCGCGCAGCTCGAACTCGAAGAAGCGGGCGTAGAAGGCGAGGGCCGCCTCGATGTCGCCGACCTCGAGGGCCACGTGGTTGATCCCGAGGAGTCGCGGCTTGCGCGCGGGGGTGGGCTCTGTCACGGCGTGCTCCTTTTCTGCGGTATATGGCCCGGACGGCCCGGACCGGTCAGGGCGTGCGGCTGCGCCGCGATGCCGCGGCGGGCCCGGGGCCGGGGGGCGGGGGCTGGCGGGAGCGCGCGCCGGGGCGTAGGCTGTGGCCTTGCATCGACGGGAGACCCCCATGGCACACGACACGCTGACGAACGCGCAGATGCGCGACATCGAGGCGCTTCTCCACCCCTACACCAACCCGACCGCGCTCCGCGCCAAGGGCCCGCACATGATCGCAGAGGGCCAGGGCTGCTACGTCACCGACGGCGAGGGCAAGCGCTATATCGAGGGCATGGCCGGGCTCTGGTGCTGCGGCCTCGGCTTCGGCGACGCCGAGCTGATCGCCGCGGCGCAGGAGCAGCTCGCGCGCCTGCCCTATTACCACCTCTTCGGCGGGCGCACGCACGAGCCGGCGATCGAGCTCGCCGAGCGGATCAAGGAGCTCTTCCCCGTCGAGATGGCCCGGGTCTTCTACGGCTCGAGCGGGTCGGAGGCCAACGACAGCCAGATCAAGCTCATCTGGTATATGAACAACGCCCTCGGCCGGCCCGAGAAGAAGAAGATCCTCGCCCGCAAGCGCGGCTATCACGGGGTGACGCTGGTCGCCGCCTCGCTGACCGGGCTGCCGCTCAACCATGGCGGCTTCGATCTGCCCTTCGACTTCGTCAAGCACACCCGCTGTCCGCATCACTGGCGCGAGGCCGAGCCGGGCGAGAGCGAGCGCGACTTCTCCGCCCGCCTCGCCGCCGAGCTCGAGGCGCTGATCCTCGAGGAGGGGCCGGAGACCGTCGCCGCCTTCATCGCCGAGCCGGTGATGGGGGCGGGGGGCGTCATCGTGCCGCCGGAGGGCTATTTCGAGGCGATCGGCCCGGTGCTCGCCAAATACGACGTGCAGCTGATCGACGACGAGGTGATCTGCGGCTTCGGCCGCACCGGCAACTGGTTCGGCGCCGAGACGCTGGGCATGCAGCCCAACTCCGTCTCCATGGCGAAGCAACTCACCGGCGGCTATTTCCCGCTCTCCGCGGTCGCGATGGACCGGCGCATGGCCGAGGCGGTCGAGGAGGGGGCGAGCCGGCACCCGGCCCTCGGCCACGGCTTCACCTATGGCGGGCATCCGGGGGGCTGCGCGGTCGGCGTCGCGGCCATCGACATCTACCGCAAGCGCGACATCGTCTCCCATGTGCGCCGAGTGGCGCCGGTCTTCCAGGAGCGCCTGCGCGCGCTCGCCGATCACCCCCTCGTCGGCGAGGCGCGGGGCGTCGGCCTCATCGGCGGCATCGAGCTCTCGCCGGACCCGGCCGCCCGGGCCGCCTTCCTCGAGCCCGGCAAGGTCGGCCCCCGGCTCTCCGAGGAGCTGCTCAAGCACGGCGTGATCCTCCGCGCCATCGGCGACACGCTGGCCTTCTGCCCCCCGATGATCGCGACCGAGGCCGAGATCGAGGAGCTCTTCGCCCCCCTCCCCGCCGCCCTCGACGCCACCCACGCCTGGGCCCGCGCGGAGGGCCATCTCGGGTGAGGCGGCTCGCGCTCGTCCTGGCGCTCGGTCTCGCCGCGCCTGCGGGCGCGGCGGGGGACGAATCGGGGCAGGGGACGCGGGCGGCGTTCGAGGCGTGGATCGAGGGGGACTGGATGGATCCGCGGGTGCATCGCTGCGGGCGGGTGCATGTGCGGATCCGGGTGGACGGCGCGTTGTTGCAGTTCGATACGGTGACCTTCGGCAATGCCGTCCCCGGGGCCGTTGCGGAGATCCTGGAGATCGAGGCGGACGGCTCGGCGATCCTCTACAACGCGCTGATCGGGCGGGAGCAGCGGGTGCGCTACGTCACCGCCGACGCCCATGTGCTCGAGCGGCCGGACGGCTCCGGCGGGGTGACCTTCGTGCGCTGCGAGACGGGCGATGGCGCAGGCGGCTGAGCGCGCCGAGCGCTGGACCTTCCGCCGGGTGCCCGGGCGGGTGGCGCGCGGGCTCGCGGTCGCCTCGCTCGCCGCGGTGACGCTCTTCCTCGGCCATGTGGGCGGCTGGGGCGCGCTCGGCCGGCTGCACCTCTCGCTGATCGGCTCGGGGCTCGCCGTCGGGCTGCCGGTGGCGCTCGCGGCGTCCTTCTTCCTCGCCGCCCCGGCGCTGCGCGCGCTCGCCCGGCAGGGGCGGTTCACCCGGCGGCGGACGGTGATGCTCGGCGCCGCCTTCTATGGAGGGATCGTGTTTCTCTGGCAGCTTCTCGTGCAGGCCGGGCCGCCGGAGACCTGGCTCGGCTGGATGCGCGAGGCGGGCGCCGGGGAGGGGCTCGTCACCGCCTTCGCCCTCCTCTACCGGCATCTGCTCACCCCGGCGGCCTTCGCGCTCTATGGCGCGCTCGCCGCGCTCGCGGGCTGGGCCGCGGCCTTCGGGGCGCGGGCCGAGGCGCCGGACGGCCTCGGCGCATGAGCCGCAAGGACCGGCCCCTCCAGGGCATCTTCCTCAAGCTCGCCTCCGTCGCGCTCTTCTCGGTGATGGCCGCCTGCATCAAGGCCGCGCGGGAGGAGGCGCCGGCGGGCGAGACGGTGTTCTTCCGCGCCGCGGTGGCGCTCGTGCCGGTGCTCGCCTATGCCGCCTGGATCGGCGCGCTGCGCGAGGCGGTCGTCACCCGCAACCTCAAGGGGCACTTCTGGCGCGGGGCGATCGGCTGCACGGCGATGGGGCTCAATTTCGCGGCCCTCGGCCTCCTGCCGCTGCCCGAGGTGGTCGCCATCACCTTTGCCGCCCCCCTCTTCGCGACGGTGCTCGCCGTGCTCCTCCTCGGCGAGACGGTGCGGCTCTATCGCTGGAGCGCGGTGGCGGTGGGGCTCTTGGGCGTGATCGTGATGGTCTGGCCGCGGCTCACGGTGGTGCGCGAGGGCGGGCTCGAGGCGCTCTCGGACGGGGCGGCGCTCGGGGCTGCGCTGATGCTCTGCGGGGCGTTCCTGATGGCGCTCGCCGGCATCCAGGTGCGCTGGCTGACGCGGACCGAGCCGACCCTCGCCATCGTCTTCTACTTTCATGTGAGCGCGACGCTCGCGAGCCTCCTGACCATCCCCTTCGGCTGGGCCTGGCCGACCGGCGAGACGCTCGCGCTCCTCGTCGCGGCGGGGCTCTTCGGGGGGGTGGCGCAGATCCTGGTGACGGAGAGCTTCGCCCGGGCCGACGCGTCGGTGATCGCGCCCTTCGACTATTCGGCGATGCTCTACGGCCTCCTGATCGGCTGGCTGGTGTTCGACGAGGTGCCGCAGCCCATCGTCTTCCTCGGCGCCGGGATCGTCGTCGCGGCGGGGCTCTTCATCCTCTATCGCGAGCGCCGGCTCGGGCTGCTCGCGGCGAAGGCGAAGGGCCGGCCCGGGCTCACGCCGCAGGGCTGATCCGCTCGGGCGCCGGCAGGACCGCGAAGCGCGGGGCTGCCGCCCGGTCCTGCGCGAGGCGCGCCGCCGCCCGGCCCGCGCCCTCCGGCACGCCGAGCCAGGAGGCCGCCGCGCATCCCTCGAGGAACACCTCGAAGAGCAGCGGCGGGCGCTCGCGCATCAGGCAGAACATCCGCATCATGCCGAAGCCGAGCCGGTCGCCGACCACGAAGGCGACGCGCAATTCCTCGGCGGTGTCGGGCAGGGGCGCGCGGGCGGCCATGCGGATCTCGGCGGAGGGCACGTCGAAATCGACGGCGGTCATGTCGTGGAGCACCGGTCCCGGCTTCGAGAGGGGGGCGATCCAGTGGGCGCTGCGGATCAGGGCGCAGATCGCCTCGCCGCTGAAGCGTCCCGCGGAGCGCATCACCACGCATCCGAAATCGGGCCTGTCCTGGATCGCGATCCGCATCGCCCCGCTACCCTGTCTCACCGCACGCAACCCTCACCGACAAATCCGGCACCAACCGGGCGATAGGGTGACAGTCCTGCCCGGATTCGTCCATAGGTCTTGCGTCGCGACGATGGAGCACGGTTGATTTTTCTGCTGCGATGCAGCATAACTACACTCATGCTCATCTACAAAATCCTGACCGCGGAGCAGCGCGACGACCTCGCGCGGCTCGGGGAGACGCCGGGCGCGCCGGTCGATGTCGCCGACGGCTTCGTCCATTTCTCCACCGCCGAGCAGCTTGCGGGCACGCTCGCCAAGCATTTTGCCGGGCAGGAGGGGCTCTGGCTCCTCGCCGTCGAGGCCGAGGGGCTCGGCGAGGCGCTCGAATGGGAGCCCGCGCGCGGGGGCGCGCTCTTCCCCCACCTCTATCGCGCGCTCCGCGAGAGCGACGTTGTGTGGCAGGCGCCCATCGCCCTCGGGCCGGACGGGGCGCACCAGATCCCGGACGGCGTGCGGTGAGCGCGATCGAGGCGCTGGCGCTCCGGGCGCTCCGGCGGGTCGATCCGGAGCGGGCGCACGGCCTCGCGCTCAGGGCCCTCGCGCTCGGGCTCGGGCCGCGGGGCGGGCCGGTGGCCTCGCCGCGCCTCGCCACCCGCCTCGCCGGGCTCGCCCTGCCCAATCCCGTCGGAATCGCCGCGGGTTTCGACAAGAACGCCGAGGCGCTCCCGGCGCTCCTCGCCGCGGGGCCCGGCTTCGTCGAGATCGGCGCCGTCACCCCGCGCCCGCAGCCCGGCAATCCGCGCCCCCGTCTCTTCCGCCTCGCCGAGGACCGCGCGGCGATCAACCGCTTCGGCTTCAACAACGACGGGATGGCCGCGATCCGCCCCCGCCTCGCCGCGGCGCGGGGGCAGGGGGTCGTCGGCGTCAATCTCGGCGCCAACAAGGACAGCGCCGACCGGGCGGAGGACTACGCCGCGGTGCTCGCCCATCTCCACGACGTGGCGGATTTCTTCACGGTCAACGTCTCCTCGCCCAACACCGAGCGGCTGCGCGATTTGCAGGGGCGCGAGGCGCTCTCCGCCCTCCTCGCCCGGGTGCTGGAGCGGCGCGCGTCCCTCGGCTCGGCGGCGCCGGTGCTGCTCAAGATCGCGCCCGATCTCGACGCGGCGGCGCTTTGCGATATCGCCGAGGTCGCGCTCGCCTCGGGGATCGACGGGATCGTCGCCACCAACACGACGCTCGCGCGGGAGGGCCTCGCGAGCCCGCAGGCCGCGGAACCCGGGGGGCTCTCGGGCCGCCCGCTCTTCCGCCGCTCGACGGAGGTGCTGCGCCGGCTCTACCGGCTGACCGAGGGGCGGCTGCCGCTCGTCGGTGTCGGCGGGATCGGCTCGGCGGCGGAGGCCTACGAGAAGATCAAGGCGGGGGCGAGCGCGGTGCAACTCTACACGGCGCTCGCCTACGAGGGTCTCGGGCTCGCCCGCAGAATCGCGGAGGGCCTCGACGCGGCCCTTGCGGCGGACGGGATCGCCCGGGTCGCGGACGCGGTGGGCGCCGAGGCCTGAGCCTCAGCGCTTGTATTCGAGCCCGGAGGCCTGGCTGAAGATCTGGCCGTTGTCGTAGTAGACCGACTGGCTGCAGACCATCGCGTTGGTCCCGTTGACCTGGCAGCGGTAGTCGCGCTTGGCGATGCGGAAGACCTGGTCCTCCTGCCGGCAGGCGTCCTCCTGAAAGGGGACGGTGAAGTCGATCCGCGGCAGCTGCAGCGTGACCACCTCGACGATCCCGTTGCAGGAGCCCTTGACGAGCCCTTGATTCGGATCCTCGACCGCATATTCGAGGTTGAAGGTGCCCCCCGTGGTCGTGCCGCTGAAGCATACCGTCGAGAAGACGTTGCCATCGCTGTGATGCCAGCATCCGGTCATCGACTGCGCCGCGGCCGGGCTCGAAAACGCGACGCTAAGTGCCAGCAGCGCCGGCAAGACGATCCATTTCATGATGCTCCCCGCCTTACATCCAGGACTTTTGCCCAAGGGTAGTCCACCCCGTATGGAAATACCAGTCATGGGGGAAAGTGAACAGGGTTTGCACGCATTTCGAGCGCAGGATAGCGTGACGCCAGGGTAAGCGCCCGCAATGCCATGAAAATCCAGAGCGACGCCCAGAGGCCGTGATTGCCGAAGGCGTCGGTCATCGCCCAGCCGAGAGGGACGAAAAGCGTCGCCGAGATCAGCATCGCGTTGCGCATCGCGCGCCCGTCGGCCGCGCCGATGAAGATGCCGTCGAGCTGATAGGCCAGCACCGCCACCGCCGGCAGGCAGGTCGCCCAGAGCGCATGCGCCTCCGCCACGGCGCGGACCTCCGGCACATTCGTGAAGAGCCGGATCGCGGGCCCCGCCAGCAGCGAGGCGAGGGCGGAGAAGGCGAGCGCGAGCCCCGCCGCCGCCACCGTGCTGACCACCACCGCCCGGCGCAGCCGGCGCCGGTCGCCCCGCCCATAGGCCTGTCCGACGAGGGTTTCGGCGGCCATGGCGAAGCCGTCGAGCGCATGGGCCGCGATATGGAGGAACTGCAGGAGCACCCCGTTGGCCGCGAGCACCACGTCGCCTTGGGTCGAGCCGAGCCGCGCCATCCAGGCGAAGCTGCCGGTGAGGCAGATCGTGCGCAGGAAGATGTCGCGGTTGAGCGCCATCACCCGCAGGAGCGCCGCGCGGCGCAGGAGGCGCGCTGGCTCCGGGCGCCATCCGGCGGGCGCGATCGCCCGGGCCCGGGCGCGGGCGCGCCAGAGGCCGACGGCGAGCCCGGCATAGGCCGCGAGCGCGGTGCCGAGGGCGATCCCCTCCACCCCCCAGCCGAGGCCGACCGCGAAGAGGAAGTTCAGCGCGACGTTCACCGCCGAGGTCACCGCCTGCAGCTCGAAGAGCCGCCGGGTCAGCTCCTGGCCCGTGAACCAGCCGATCAGCGCGAGATTGGCGAGCTCCGCGGGCGCGCCCCAGAGCCGGATCGAGACATAGGCCTCCGCGAGCGTCTGCGCCTCCTCCGAGCCTTCGAAGAGCCCGACGGCGCCTGGCACGAGAAGCGGGCGAAGAAGGTTGAGGAGGAGCGCGAGCGCCCCCGCGATGGCGAGGGTGCGCAGCAGCGTGTCGAGCACCCCGCCCCGGTCCTCCGCCCCGAGCGCCTGCGCGGTGAGCCCGGAGGCGCCGGTCTGCAGGAAGTTGAGGCTCATCACGAGGAGGGTGAAGGCCATCGCCCCGATGGTGACGGCCGCGAGATAGCTCGCCTCGCCGAGATTCCCGATGATCGCGGTGTCGATCGCGCCCTGGAGCGGCACGGTGGCGTTCGAGAGCACCACCGGCAGCGCGATCGCGGCGACGCGGGCATAGGTGACGGGGCGCGCCGGGGGGGCGCTGTCGATCGCGTGGGGCATCGGTCCGGACCTCGGGCGGCGCGCCGGACGCTACAGCGCCCCGGCCCCCGCGCCTAGTCCTCCTCGCCTAGTCCTCCTCGCCCCGGCGCGCGAAGAGGAGCCGGGCCTCGATCCAGTGGGTCATGGCAAAGACCGTGCCGAGCGCGATCACCGCCGCCCCGAGGCCGAGCACGAGGAGCCCGGAGGCGGTGTCGATGTCGATCAGCACGAATTTCCGCACCACCGCGAGCACGCCGATCAGCGCCACGGTGCGCAACTGCCCGATCCCGTGCTCGCCGCGCACGCTCTGATGGACCGAATGGGCGAGCTCGAGCGCGATGATCGCGGCGAGCGCCTTGTCGAAGAGCCCCTGGAAGGCCGTGTAGTCCTGCACCCGCCCCGCCTCGGTCGACTGCGCCCCGAGGGCGAGGAAGAAGTTGACCGTGGCGAGCAGGATCACCCCCACCATGCCGACGAGCAGCACGAGGGAGACGGCGCGCTCCAAGGTTTCGTAGCGGAACCGGCGCATCGGACCTCCTTTCCCGAGGGGGCGGAGGTGGCCATGGCCGCGCCGGCCCGCAACCCGTCAGAGGCCCTTGGCCTGGTAGGTTTCCGCCACGCGGTCGATCGCGAGGATGAAGCCCGCGATGCGCAGATCGGGGACGTCGTCGCGCCCGTGCCAGACCTCGCGCATCGCCTGATAGGCGACGCGCATGGTGTCGTCGAGGCCCGAGCGCACGAGTTCGAGCTCGTCCGCGCCCTTCGAGAAGCGCTCCTTGAAGCCCGGGGAGACCGGCTTGCCGACCAGGCGCTCGAGCTCGTCGATCAGCATCTTGTGGCGGGTCTCCTCCTCGCGGCGCTGCATCCGGCCGAAGCGGATATGGGAGAGGTTCTTGACCCATTCGAAATAGGAGACGGTGACGCCGCCCGCATTGGCGTAGAGATCCGGGATGATGACCGTGCCTTTCTCGCGCAGCACCGTGTTGGCGCCGGCGGTGACCGGGCCGTTCGCCGCCTCGATGATCAGCGGCGCGCGGATGCGGTGGGCGTTGGTCAGATTGATGACCCCTTCGAGGGCGGCGGGCACGAGGATGTCGCAGTCCTCCTCGAGAAGCGCCGCGCCGTCCTCGCGATAGTCCGCCCCGGGAAAGCCCGCGACGCCGCCGGTCTCCTGGATATGCGCGCGCACCCGCTCGACCGAGAGCCCCGCCTCGGAGACGATCGCGCCGTCGCGCTCGGCGATGCCGACGATCTTCGCCCCGTCCTCCTCCTCGAGGAACTTGGCCGCGTGATAGCCCACATTGCCGAGGCCCTGCACGATCACCCGCTTGCCCGCGAGGCTGCCCTCGAGATGGGCCGCGGCGACGTCTTCGGGGTGGCGGAAGAACTCGCGCAGCGCGTATTGCACGCCGCGCCCCGTCGCCTCGACGC
>CAZNTX010000099.1:0-6929 GCA_964576075.1 uncultured Limibaculum sp.
CGGCGGCCTGGGCGACGGCCGGAGCCCGGATCAGCCGAGGAGGGTCAGGACATTGCCGGCGGGGTCGCGGAAATGGGCGAGGCGGCCGCCCCAGGCCATCCGCTGCGGCGGCGCCTCGAAGGCGACGCCGGCGGCGGCGAGCGCGCGGTGGGTGGCCTCGATGTCCGGGACCTCGAGCGAGACGCCGAGGAAGCGGCCGACGAGGTGGCCCTCGGGCCCCGCCGGGTCCTCGTGCTCGACGATGAGGACGCCCCGGCCCGCCTGGAAGCCGACCGCGTCGCCCCCGTCCCAGGCCACGGGGAGGCCGAGCACGCGGCCGTAAAAGTCGAACGCCCGCTCGAGGTCGTCCACGAAGATGCGGACGCCGTAGAGCTCCATCAGACGCCCCAGCGCCACATCCCCGCGCCCTCGGCGGCATAGGCGCGGGAGAGGACCATCTTGTGCACCTCGTCCGCACCGTCCACGAGGCGGGCCTGGCGGGCGTAGCGGTAGATCCATTCGAGGGCCGTGTCCCCGGAATAGCCCTTGGCGCCGCAGATCTGGATGCAGTCGTCGGCGGCGCGGTGGAGGGTGTCGGCGACGTGGATCTTGGCCATGGAGACCGCCGATTTCGCCCGGTCGCCCTGGTCGAGCGCCCAGGCGGCCTTCATGGTGAGCAGGCGGCCGACCTCGATGCGGTGCGCCAGATCGCCGAGCTTGACCTGCACGGTCTCGCGCTCGGCGAGGCGGATGCCGAAGCCCTCGCGCTCGGCGGCATAGGCCGAGGCGATCTCCAGGCAGCGCTTGGCCAGCCCGAGCCAGCGCATGCAATGGGTCAGCCGCGCGGGGCCGAGGCGGATCTGGGTGACCTTGAGCCCGTCGCCCACCTCCATCAGCACGTTCTCGTCGGCCACCTCGAGCCCCTCGAAGGCGATCTCGCAATGCCCGCCATGCTCCTCCGGCCCCATGATCGGGATGCGGCGCAGGATCTCCCAGCCCGGCTGGTCGGCGGAGAAGAGGAAGGCGGTGAGGCCCTTGCGGGTGTCCTCCGAGGTGCGGGCGATGACGATGAGCCGCCCCGCGCCCTCGGCTCCGGTGATGTACCACTTGCGCCCGAAGATGCGCCAGCCGCCCTGCACGCGCTCGGCGCGGGTGCGCATCATCGAGGGGTCGGAGCCCGCGCCCGGATGCGGCTCGGTCATCGCGAAGGCCGAGCGGGTCTCGCCGGCGACGACGGGCGCGAGCCACCAGTCGCGCTGCGCCGGGGTGCCGACCTGGGAGAGGAGGCGCATATTGCCGTCGTCGGGCGCGGCCGCGTTGAAGGCGGCGGGGCCGAAGCGGGCGCGGTTCATCTCCTCGTAGGCCGCCGCCTGGCCGCAGAAGCTCATGCCGAGCCCGCCGAGCGCCTCAGGCACCTGCGGCGCCCAGAGCCCGGCGGCCTTCACCTCGGCGCGGAGGGCGCGCAGCCGGGGCTCGGGGATGTTCTCGTGCTCGGAGAAGTTCTCCGGGTCCACCTCCATGGGCAGGATGCGCTCGGCCACGAAGTCGGCCACGCGGGCGCGGTAGTCGTCCTCGGCGGGGGAGAGGGTGAAGTCCATGGGCGCTGCCTCCGGCGTTTCGGCCAAAGGACCATGGCGCGCGGCCGGCGGCAAGAGGGGGCGCCCGGCCGCGGGGGCCGGGCACGAGCCGGACCGGCGGCTCAGCCGCGGCGGCGGGAGACGAAGCCGAGGCCCGCGAGCCCCGCGAGCAGGAGGGGCAGGGCGGCGGGCAGGGGCACATGGCTCACCTCCTCGCCCTCGAGGCGGAAGGAGCGCGGGTCGGAGCCGCCGAAATCCACCGTCTCGATATCGAAGGTGCCGGCGGCGCTCTCCGCGTTGAAGGCGGCGAGGCGGAACACCGCCGTGCTGACCGCATCGAAGGCCGACAGGTCGACCCCGATGAAATCGACGCCGGTGGTGTCGTCGTTGTAGTCGAAGGACAGCACCTCCTGGAAGGCGCCGCCATTGACCGAGAGGTCGATCACGACGTCGTCCGGGCCGGTGCCGGAGCGGTCGAGGCGGATGTCGAAGGAGGTGAGGTCGAAGAGGACGCCAGGATCGGCGGCGAAGCCCCAGGTCCAGACATCGCCCGCGGCGATGGCGGCCGCGGCGGTGGTGTTCGCGGGGTCCCAGTCGCGCCAGTTATAGGTGCCGCCGGTATTGGCCGGTATTGGCGGTGAGGCCGGCGCCGGCGGCGAAGGGGTCGCCGGTGACGCCGGGCGCGACCGCGCTCGGCGCGAGCGTCGGGTTGGCGGTCGACGCGGCGGTCTGGTATTCGATAATGGTGACGGCGGCGGCCGGGCCGGCGGCGAGCGCGGCGGCGAGGCCGGCGGCGACAGCGAGCTTGGTCATGGTCTTTCCCCTCGTGATCCCCCGGGCCGGACCGGCCCTCGTCCCATGTCTAGACCGTCTGCCCGCGCCGTTGGTCACGGTTCGATGACGAAACGATGAAAAATGAACCGATGCCCATCTCCCGTCAGAGCGGGCGGACGAGATGGCCGCCGTCGACGGGGAGCACGACGCCGGTGATGTAGCTGCCGCCCGGGCCGAGGAGCAGCTCGAGCGGGGCCTCGAGGTCCTCGAGACGGCCGAAGCGGCGGAGCGGGATGGTCTTGAGCATCGCTTGCCCGGCCTCGCTCTCGAGATGGGCGCGGTTGATGTCGGTCGGGATATAGCCGGGCGCGAGGGCGTTCACGCGGATGCCGTGGCGCGCCCATTCGGCGGCGAGGTTGCGCGTCAGATGGGCGACGGCGGCCTTCGAGGCGGCATAGGCGGCGACGCCGGTGCCGGTGCCGAAGGCGAGGATCGAGGCGATGTTGACGATGGCGCCGCCGCCGCCCTCGGCCATCTTGGCGCCGGCCGCCTGCGCGACGCGGAAGACGCCGGTGAGGTTGGTGTCGACCACGCGGGCCCAGTCCTCGTCCGGCATCTCGAGGCTGCGCCCGCCCCAGGCGACGCCGGCATTGTTGACGAGCCCGTCCAGCCCGCCGAGCGCATCGGTTGCGAAATCGACCCCTTCCCTGACGGAAGATAGGTCTGTAACGTCGAGGGACACTGGGATGATTCGCGCGTTGCTTTGCGCAAGGGTTTCGAGCGCTTCCATGCGGCGGGCGGCCGCTGCGACCATGGCGCCGCGCTCGGCCAGAGCCTTGGCGAGATGCGCGCCGATCCCGCTGGAGGCGCCGGTGACGAGGATCTTGTGTCCATTCAGGATCATTTTTTTCTCCCACTTTGCGGAATATCAAGCTGCGGCTGTGGATTTGCGTTCTCATAGGGGCAAGTCACGCCCATCCAAGGGTTAATTCGTGACGGCAAGAGAAGACTGACGGGTTCGGCCATGCTACAAATGGCTCAACGAAACAAACCGAATGGGGAAAAGCAGATGCTCCAGGACCAGGACGACATGACTTCGATGTCCGAGGCCGTGCGGATGGTGGGCGATGGGTGGACCCTCTTCATCCTCTGGGCGGCGCTCCACGGCGTCACGCGGTTCGACACCTTCCAGCGTCGCCTCGGCATGGCGCGCAACATCCTCTCGAACCGCCTCGCGCGGCTCGTGGACGAGGGGATCATGGTGAAGACCCCGGTGCAACCCGGCGCCCGGCGCCTCGAATACCGCCTGACGGAGGCCGGCCGCGCCCTCGCGCCCGTCGTCGAAGGCTTCGAGGACTGGGGCCGGAAGATCCGCGGCGCCGACACGGCGGCGGACTGAGGCGCGCAGGGGCCCGTCAGGCCGACACTGGCGCGGGGGGCAGCTCCCCCGCGCATCACCGATGGCGCGCGAGCACGCTCGCCGCCGTCTCGAGCGAGAGGGCCTGGCGGGCCATCCGCTCCGCCGCCGCCCGGCAGTCCGCCCGCCGCATCACATATCCCTCGCCGCAGCGCACCGAGACGATCAGCGCGTCCCGCTCCTCGGCCACCTCGCGCTTGTAGGCGTCGAACCGCCCGGCCGACTGCACCTCGGCGAGCCCGGAGACCACCTCCGCGCAATTCACCCCCTGGCCCTTGAGCGCGAGCGCGAGCGCCCGGTCCGAGCGGGGCGCGAGGCAGAGCTTCCAGATCACGTCGAGCTGCACCGCGGGGAACAGCCGGATCATCGTCCGCGACCGCGGGGGCAGCGCGAGATAGCCCGCGAGCACCCCCTGCGGGCGCCAGAACTCGTAGGAGGAGAGGAAGCTGTTGGCGGTGATCTGCACGGCCGGGTCGCGCGGGGCGGGGACGAAGCCCTCCGGCGGCTCTGGCGCGGCCACCCCCTCGCGGCGATAGCCCGCGAGGCGCGCGCCGTCGAGCGCGAGCGTGCCGTCCTGGTTAAACGGGATCAGCGCGACCTCCGCGCCCCAGGGCAGCGGGGTCACCTGCATCAGATGCGCCCGCCCCGACAGGGTGACGACGGTCTCCGCCTGATCGCCGCGCCGGTCGGCCTCGAAGCTCTGCGCCGCGCCCCCCGCCGGGCGCCAGCTGCCGCGGAAGCCGCCCGGATCGGGCGCGATCTCGAGCCGGGCGCCGGCGGCCTCGCCCATCCCGAGATAGGTGCCCTCCAACACGATCTGCGCCCGCGCGGGCCCCGCCGCGAGCCAGAGGACCAGACCCGACAAAAGGGCCACAGTTGCAATCGCCGAGGGGCGCATTCCGACTCCTTTTGGTGCACCATCGGGCACGGGGTGGCAGGGTGTCGCCACCGCCGCACGGGTATGAGGGAAAGCATGGACTGGGACAAGCTGCGCGTCTTCCACGCCGTCGCCGATGCCGGAAGCCTCACCCATGCGGGCGAGCAGCTCCATCTCAGCCAGTCCGCCATCAGCCGGCAGATCCGCGGCCTCGAGGAGCAGCTGAACGCGACGCTCTTCCACCGCCACGCCCGCGGCCTGCTGCTGACCGAGCAGGGAGAGCTGCTCTACGACGCGACCCGCGCGATCACCCAGAAGCTCAACGTCGCCGCCGCGCGCATCCGCGATTCGAAGGACGAGGTCTATGGCGATCTCCGGGTGACGACCACCGCGGGCTTCGGCACGATCTGGCTCGCGCCCCGGCTCAACCGGCTGTTCCGGGTGCATCCGGGTCTCTCGATCGACCTGTTGCTGACCGAGGCGGTGCTCGACCTGCCGATGCGCGAGGCGGATGTGGCGATCCGCATGGCCTCTCCCGCCCAGGCGGACCTGATCCGGCGCAAGCTGATGACCGTCACCATGCGCCTCTATGCCGCCCATGGCTATCTCGCCGAGCACGGCCGGCCCGAGACCTTGGAGGCGCTCTCCGACCATCGGCTCGTGACCTTCTCGGCCGACGCGCCCCAGCCCTCCGAGGCGGCGGGATGGCTGCGCCAGAAGATCGCGCCCCACCGGACCGCGCATGTCTCGATGAACAGCTATTTCGGGATCCTCAAGGGCGCGGTCGCCGGCCTCGGGATCGCCGCGCTGCCGGACTATATCACGCGGGATTATCCCGAGCTCGTCCATGTCCTGCCCGAGGAGGAGAGCCCGGCCTTCTCCGTCTACTTCACCTATCCAGAAGAGCTGCGCCGCTCGCAGCGCGTGATCGCCTTTCGCGATTTCATGCTGCTGGAAATCGAGGCCTTCAATCGTGTTCCTCGGGCAACAGATGGCGTTGCAGAGATCGCATAGCTGCTATGCTGTGATGCGGCAACGTCGACACTTGTGCAACAGGGTGGTAGACCGTAGGTATCACGCAGGCTGGGCGACCGGCCTAGGTTGTGATACTTCCCTGTTGAACTGGCCGGGCCCTCGGGCCCGGTTTTTTTTGTGCCTCGGGCGGCGAGGCGGGCGGGCCCGGGAGGCGCACGGCGGCAGGGTTCGCCGCCCCTCGCCCGGACGCCGGCGGGCCCGGGCGGGGGGCGGCGAGAGAGAGCGGGGCGCGGTCAGCGCCAGAGCCGGTCGGCGTAGGTCGCCTCGAGCCCGTCGTAGAGATGCGCGACCTCCTCGCCATAGCCGTTGAAGAGCTCGGTCGGCACGCGCTCGTCGGTGCCGAGCACGCGCTCGGTGGCCTGGCTCCAGCGCGGGTGGGCCACATCCGGGTTCACATTGGCCCAGAAGCCGTATTCTTTCGACTGCAGTTCCTCCCAGAAGCTGACGGGGCGCTCGTCGGTCAGCGTCACCCGGGTGATCGACTTGATCGACTTGAAGCCGTATTTCCAGGGCAGGTGCAGCCGGATCGGCGCGCCGAAGGGCTTGTGCAGCACCTTGCCATAGGCGCCGACGACCATGAAGGACAGCTCGTTCGCCGCCTCTTCGATCGTCACCCCCTCCACATAGGGCCAGGGATACCAGTGCTGGCGCTGGCCGCGGGCGATCTCGGGGTCGAGGAAGGTCTCGAAGCGCACGTATTTCGCGGAGGAGAGGGGCGCCGCGGTCTCGAGAAGCTTGGAGAGCGGGAAGCCGGTCCAGGGCACCACCATCGACCAGGCCTCGACGCAGCGATGGCGGATCACGCGCTCCTCGAGCGGCATGGAGGCGAGGATGTCCTCGATGCCGAGGGTCTTCTCGCGCTCGACGAGGCCGTCGATCTTCACCGTCCAGCCATCGGTCTCGAGCGCCTCGGCGGCGGAGGCGATCCGCTTGTGCGAGCCGAATTCGTAGAAATTGTTGTAGGTGGTGTTGATCGCTTCGTCCGTGATCGCCCGGCCCGCGGACGCATAGGCCGGATTGCGCGGGGGGGCCGGGTCGAAGGGGGTGGTCGGCGCGGGCGCGGCGCGGGCGGAGCCGAGGGGGACGCCGAGCCCCGCGGCAGCGCCGATCGCGGCCGCCCCGGCGCCGCCCGCCAGGAAGGCCCGGCGGTTTCGGAACACGTGCTCGGGCGTCGCGGTGCGCTCTGGCAGGGCCCAGCGGGGGCGGGTCAGTCGGATCATGGTGTCACCTCCGGGTGTCAAATCGATTTCGCCGATGGTAGCGCCGGGCG
>CAZNTX010000099.1:7029-12960 GCA_964576075.1 uncultured Limibaculum sp.
GCGCCGGGCGATGCCGGTGCGCTCGTGCCTCGGCTTCGAGGGGAGGCGATCTGGGCCAGCCATGGCCCGGCGCCGTCCGGGTGGGTGGGGGACGGTGGCGGGCCATGGCGGCGGCGCCGCGTGCGCGAACCCCTCGGGTCAGGCGCCCACGAACTCCGCCTCCGCGATGCCCTGCAGATGGAGCGCCGCCGTGAGATCTCCCTCGGCGATGACGGCATCGGCCTCCGCCGCCAGCGCGGGCTTCGGGCGGTAGCCGACGCCGAGCCCCGCCGCGCGGATCATGGCCAGATCGTTCGCCCCGTCGCCGAGCGCGAGGGCCGCCTCGGGCCCGAGCCCCTCCCGCGCCGCGATCTCCTCGAGCGCCGCGCGCTTGGCGTCCCGCCCGAGGATCGGGGGGAGGACGCGGCCGGTGAGCCGGCCCTCGGCGATCTCGAGCCGGTTGGCCCGGTGCTCGGCGAAGCCTGCAGCCGCCGCCACCCGTTCGGTGAAGAAGGTGAAGCCGCCGGAGACCAGCGCCGTCGCGGCCCCGCGCGCGGCCATGGTGCGCACCAGCGTCTCGGCTCCGGGGGTGAGCCGGACGCGCGCCGCGAAGACCTCCGCGAGCGCCGCCTCGGGCAGACCTTCGAGCAGCGCAACGCGGTCTGCGAGCGCGGCCTCGAAATCGAGCTCGCCCCGCATCGCCCGCTCGGTGATGGCCGCGACCTCCGCCCCGATCCCGGCCGCCGCGGCGATCTCGTCGATGCACTCGCAGCCGATGATCGTCGAATCCATGTCGGCGAGGAGAAGGCGCTTGGCGCGGCCAGCGGCGGGGACGCGGTTGACGTCGACCCCGGGCAGCAGCGCGGCCCAATCCGCCGCGCGACCGACCTCGCCGGAGGGCGCCGCGAACTCCGCCGCCGCCTCGCCGAGGCGGCGCGCCGGGCTCCCGGCGCAGCCGGCGGCCTCCATGGCGGCCGCGATTTCGGCGTCGGAGAGGCCGCGACTGCGGGACGCGGTCAGGACCACGACCCACGCCTCGGGGAAGGCCCCCGCGATCTCGGCCGCGGCGGCGTCGAAGGCGGTCACCGGCTCAGCCGGCGGCGGCGCGGCCGGGCGCGTCGGGGATCGCCTTCTCGAGCCGTTCGGCCAGCAGGAAGGCGAGCTCGAGCGCCTGGCTGGCATTGAGGCGCGGATCGCAGGCGGTGTGGTAGCGGCTCGAGAGATCGGCGTCGGTCACCTCCGAGATGCCGCCGGTGCACTCGGTCACGTCCTGCCCGGTCATCTCCACATGGACGCCGCCCGCATAGGTCCCCTCCGCCGCATGGACGGCGAAGAACTCCTCGACCTCGGAGAGGATCGCGTCGAAGGGCCGGGTCTTGAAGCCCGAGTCGGACTTGACCGTGTTCCCGTGCATCGGGTCGCAGGACCAGACGACGCGCTTGCCCTCGCGCTCCACCGCGCGGATCCAGCCGGGCAGATGCGCCTCGACCTTGCCCGCGCCGGTGCGGCAGATGAGGGTGAGCCGGCCGGCCTGGTTGTCCGGGTTGAGCCGGTCGATCAGCTGGAGCAGCTCGTCCGGCGCGAGCGAGGGGCCGCATTTGAGCCCGATGGGGTTCTGCACGCCGCGGCAATACTCCACATGCGCGCCGTCGAGCTGGCGCGTGCGGTCGCCGATCCAGATCATGTGGCCAGAGCCCGCGACGGGGAGGCCAGTGGTCGAATCGGTGCGCGTCAGCGCCTCCTCGTAGGGCAGGAGGAGCGCCTCGTGGGAGGTGTAATATTCCACCGTCTCGAGGGTCTCGGCGCTCTCCGGCGTGATCCCGCAGGCCGACATGAAATCGAGCGAGGCGGAGATCCGGTCGGCGAGGTCGCGATAGCGCTTCTCGGCCGGGGAGCCGGCGGCGAAATCGAGGTTCCAGGCATGCACCCGGTGGAGATCGGCGAAGCCGCCGGTGGCGAAGGCGCGCAGGAGGTTCAGCGTCGCCGCGGACTGCAGATAGGCGCGCTCCATCCGCTCGGGATCCGGCACCCGGGCGGCCTCGGTGAAGGCGATGTCGTTGATGATGTCGCCGCGATAGGAGGGCAGCTCCACGCCCCCCTGTGTCTCGACCGCCGAAGAGCGGGGCTTGGCGAACTGCCCGGCCATGCGGCCCACCTTCACCACCGGCACGCGCGCGGCGAAGGTCAGCACCACCGCCATCTGCAGCATCACGCGGAAGGTGTCGCGGATATAGTCGGCGGTGAACTGCTGGAAGCTCTCGGCGCAGTCTCCGCCCTGCAGCAGGAAGGCGCGGCGCTCGGAGACCTCGGCGAGGCGCACGCGCAGCGTCCGCGCCTCCCCGGCGAAGACGAGGGGGGGATAGGCGGCGAGGCGGCCCGTCACCTCGGCGAGCTTGGCGGCGTCGACATAGTCCGGCATCTGCAGGCCGGTATGGTTGCGCCAGCTGTCCTTGCTCCAAGACTTGGTCATCGCGCTCTCCTTGCGGTCCGCTGGCCTTGTAGCCCAGTGGCGGGCGCCCCGCCAGCCCCCCGGCCTCGGGCAGGGCGCGGGGGGAGGCGTCAACTCGCGAGACGGACACGACCAAGGCGAGGTGTCGGGATGCCGGTTCCGGCGGCGATGGCGAGCAGGAGCGCGGAGGAGCGGCCGCGGGAATTCGCGTTCCTCCTCTGTCCGGAATTCTCCATGATGGCCTTCGCGGCGGCGCTCGAGCCGCTGCGCCTCGCCAACCGCGTCGCCCGCCGTCCGCTCTATCGCTGGACGCTGGTCTCGGAGACCGGGGGCGCCGTGCGCTGCTCGAACGGCACGCGGGTCGAGGCGGATGCGGCGCTGCCCGATCTGCGCCGGGAGACGACCGCCATGGTCTGCGCGGGGCTCGATCTCGCCGGCGCCGCGACCCGGCCCGTCCTCACCTGGCTGCGCCGGCAGGCACGCCTCGGGGTGCGGCTCGGCGGCGTCTGCACCGGCGCGCACGTTCTGGCGAAGGCGGGGCTACTCGAGGGCAAGCGGGCGACGATCCACTGGGAGAACCAGTCCGCCTTCGCCGAGGAGTTCCCGGAGGTGCAGCTCTCCAACCTGCTCTATTGCGTCGAGGACGGGGTGATCACCTGCGCCGGGGGGACCGCCTCCTGCGACATGATGCTCCACATCATCGGCGAGCAGCAGGGGGCGGATCTCGCCTCCCTCGTCGCCGACCGGCTGATCCACACGCCGGTGCGCTCGGCCTCGGACGAGCAGCGCCTCTCGGTGCCCGCGCGCATCGGGGTGCGCCATCCGAAGCTCGTGCAGGTGATCCAGACCATGGAGCGCGCGACCGAGGAGCCGATCTCCCCCGCCGATCTCGCCAAGGGCGTCAACATGTCGACCCGGCAGCTCGAGCGGCTGTTCCGGCGCTATCTCAACCGCTCGCCGAAGCGGTATTACATGGAATTGCGGCTCGAGAAGGCGCGGAACCTGCTGTTGCAGACCGATATGAGCGTCATCAACGTGGCGCTCGCCTGCGGCTTCACCTCGCCCTCGCATTTCTCGAAATGCTACCGGGCGCATTTCGGCCGCACGCCCTATCGGGAGCGCGGCGGGCCTTCGGGGGCGCGGGGCGGGCGCGAGGCGGAGATCGGCGAGCCCGACCCGCTCGACATCGATCTCGCGCCGGGCGGCGGCTGAGCGCGCCATGGCCGAAAGACCCGAGCCGCCCCCGCGCGGGGCCTATCCGGAGATGCGCGCGCTCGCCACCCGCTGGGCGGACAACGACGTCTACGGCCATGTGAACAACGTGGTCTACTACGCCTTCTTCGACACGCTGGTGAACGGCTGGCTTTGCGAGCGGGGGCTCCTCGAGGTGCAGCGCTCGGAGGTGATCGGGCTCGTCGTGAGCTCGGCCTGCGACTATTTCGCCCCGGTGGCGTTTCCGGACCGGCTAGAGGGGGGGATCCGGGTCGACCGGATCGGGCGCAGCTCGGTGACCTACGGGCTCGCGATCTTCGCCGAGGGGGCGGAGCTGGCGGCGGCGGCGGGGCGGTTCACCCATGTCTATGTGGGGATGGAGAGCCGCCGGCCGGTCCCGCTCCCCGAGCAGATGCGCGCGGCGCTCGAGACGCTGCGCCTCTGAGGCGGGTCTCGGCGCGGGGCGGCCGGGCGCCTCGGACGCGCCGCGACGGGCCGAGCACCCGGCCGCGCCGCCGGGCCCGCGGCGCGCGCGACCGTCGGTCCAGGCCGTGCCGGGGCGGGGCGGCTGCCGGCGGCGACGGGGACGGCGCGGGCGGGGCGCGTGGCGGTCGGTCGCTCAGCGCCCTCGGATGCCGCATTCCGGCGAGCGCCGCCCGGTCGATCGGGTCGAGCTTGAGGAGACGGAGGCGAGGAGGCGAGCATGACAGAGACCCTGAAGCGCAAGCGCGGCGGGCGCAGCGCCAACACCCGCCGCAGCGACGCCCGCGCGATCCACCAGCTGCCCTGGACGACGCTCGAGGTGCTCGACCGCCCGACCGAGCCGCTCGACGCCGAGGGCGTCGCCGCGATCGACGCCGCTGCCATGCGCATCCTCTCCGAGATCGGGATCGACTTTCTCCATCCGGAGGCGCGGGCGCGGCTGAAGGCGGCGGGCGCGGAGGTGGGCGAGGGGGAGCGGGTGCGCTTCGATCCGGCGATGGTGCGCGAGTTCGTCGCCAAGGCGCCCTCGGAGTTCACGATGATGCCCCGGAACCCTGCGCATGCGGTGCGGATCGGCGGGCGGCATCAGGTCTTCGGCAATGTCGCGAGCCCGCCCAACTATTCCGACCTCGAAGGCGGACGGCGGCCCGGCACCCGGCAGACATTCCGCGACCTCGTCAAGCTCTCGCAGTATTTCAACTGCATCCATCTGATGAACGGCTATCCGGTGGAGCCGGTCGATATCCACGCTTCGATCCGTCATCTCGACTGCTTGTTCGACAAGTTGACGCTCACCGACAAGGTCGTCCACGCCTATTCGCTCGGCCGCGAGCGCATCGAGGACGTGATGGAGATGGTGCGCATCGCCTGCGGCGTGTCGGAGGCGGAGTTCGACGCGGTGCCGCGGATGTATACCAACATCAATTCCTCGTCGCCGCTGAAGCATGACTGGCCGATGCTCGACGGGGCGATGCGCCTCGCCGCGCGCAACCAGGCCGTGATCGTGACGCCCTTCACCCTCGCGGGCGCGATGGCGCCGGTGACGATCGCAGGCGCGGTGGCGCAGCAGACGGCCGAGGCGCTCGCGGCGATCGTGCTCTTGCAGGCGGTGCGTCCCGGGGCGCCGGTGGTGATGGGGAGCTTCACCTCGAACGTTGATATGCGCACGGGCGCGCCCGCCTTCGGGACGCCCGAATACATGCGCGCGACGCAGATCTCCGGGCAGATGGCGCGCCATTACGGGCTGCCCCTGCGCGCGACGAACGCCTGCGCCGCCAACTGCCCCGATGCGCAGGCGGCCTGGGAGAGCGCCTTCTCGCTCTGGGCGGTCACCTCGGCGCGGGCGAACGTGGTCTTTCATGCGGCGGGCTGGCTCGAGGGGGGGCTGGTGGCCAGCCTCGAGAAATTCGTGATGGATTGCGAGACGCTGCAGCAGATCGTCGCCTATAACCGGCCCATCGGCACGAGCGAGGCGGATCTGGCCGTCGAAACGGTCGCCGAGGTCGGCCCGCACGGGCATTTCTTCGGAACCGCCCACACCCAGGCGCGCTACGAGACGGCGTTCTACGCGCCCTTTCTCTCGGACTGGCGGAATTTCGAGACTTGGGCGGAGAGCGGGGCGGTGCGCACCCCGGAGCGGGCGAACGCGGTGGCGCGGCGCATCCTCGCGGAGTTCGCGCCGCCCCCGCTCGAGGAGGATCGGCGCGAGGCGCTCGAGGCTTTCGTCGCGCGGCGCAAGGCGGAGGGCGGCGCGCCGACCGACTTCTGAGGCGCCGGGCCGCGCGCGCGGGCCCGCCGCCGTCCCCCAC
>CAZNTX010000100.1:0-12586 GCA_964576075.1 uncultured Limibaculum sp.
CATCCTCTTCAGCGAGGGCGACCTCACCAACTACATGGCCCTGGGTGAGGCTGCCCGGTCCGAGGGCGGAGACGCCCGCGCCGCCCCGGCCCGACGCCGGTTCGGCGCGCCGGGGTGGGCGGGTGGGGGCTGCGCCGGAGCGGTGTCGGGCCGGGGCGGCGCTGGCTCAGCGGCCGGTGATGCCGGAGCGGCCGCTCGCGGCCCGGGCGAGGGCCTGTTTGCGGGCCATCGCCGACCGGGCCTCCGCTGCGAGTTCCTCTTTGGTCGGCGGCGTCACGAGCCCCGCCGAGATCACGAGCTTCGCCGCCTCCTCCACGGTCATGTCGAGCAGCACCACGTCGCGCTTCGGCACGAACAGGAGAAAGCCCGAGGTCGGGTTCGGCGTGGTCGGCAGGAAGACGCTCACCATCTCGTCCTGCCCCGCGGCGCCCGGGATTTCGCCCTTGGTGTCGGTCGAGACGAAGGCGACCGCCCAGAGATTGCGGCGGGGATACTCGATCAGGCAGGCTTGGCGAAACGAGCTCTTCGACTGGCTGAGCACCGTCTCCACGATCTGCTTCATCGCGTTGTAGATCGAGCGCACCAGCGGCAGGCGGTCGACGATCCCCTCGCCGAGGCGGATGAGCTGCTTGCCGAAGACCTTCTTGGCGAAATAGCCGACGATGGTGGTGAACACCACGAAGACCACGAGGCCGAAGCCCGGGATGTCCGTCTCGATATAGGTCGCCGGGTTGTAGGGCGCGGGGACCAGCGGGACGATCTGGCTGTCGACGAAGGTGACGAAGGCCCAGGTGAGATAGACCGTCACGACGATGGGCGCGACGACGACGAGCCCCGTGAGGAAATTCGCCCGGGCGCGAACGAGGGTGGAGCGGCCCCGCCGTCTGCGGGGGCTCTGGCGCGCGGCCTTGCGTGGCTGTGCCATGGGCGGCTCCGGGATGGCGTCTGGCTCGAAGCGGGGAGCCTAGTGTCCGTTCGCGCCCGCGACAACGCCTGAGCGGCGGGCGCCGGCTCAGTAGCCGCGGTCGCGGTCGACGACGCCGAGGAGCGCGCCGCCCGCTTCGTGGCGGGCGATGTTCTCGACGAGGGCGGCGGAGGCCGTCTCGGGCCGGGTGACGCTCGCGATATGCGGGGTGACGGTGACGCGGGGATGGGCCCAATAGGGGTGATCCGCGGGCAGGGGCTCCTCGTCGAAGACGTCCATCGTCGCATGGCGGATCCGCCCGGCATCGAGGGCGGCGAGGAGGGCGCCGTGGTCGATGAGCGGCCCGCGGCCGGCATTGATCAGGCAGGCGCCTTCGGGCATCCGCGCGAGCGCCTCGGCGCCGATCAGCCGCTCGGTCTCCGGGGTGTGGGGGAGGAGGAGGACGAGGATCTCCGCCGCCGCGAGCGTCGCCTCGAGCCCTGCGGGACCGTGGCGGCAGTCCACCCCTGGGATCGCCTTCTCGCTCCGCGCCCAGCCGAGCGTGCGGAAGCCGAGCCCCGCCAGCGCCCGGGCGCAGGCCGCGCCGAGCTCGCCGAGGCCGAGGACGGCGACCGTGCGGTCGCGCGCGAGCGGGGGGTAGGTCGCCTCCCACTCGGCGATGGGGGCGGTGGCGATGTAGCGGTCGATGTCGAGATGGTGGCGCGTCGCGTGGCCGACCACGTAGTCCACCATCCCGAGGGTGAGCCCGGGCTCCACCATCCGGCAGAGCGGCACCGCGCGGGGCGGCTCGAGCGCCAGCACCGCCTCGACGCCGGCCCAGAGATTGAGGATCGCCGTCAGCCGCGTGTAGGGGGCGAAGTCCGTCACCGGGCCGTTGGCGGCGAAGATCAGATAGTCGACCTCGGCCGGGTCGGCCTCGCCCGGGTCCATGACGAGGCGGAGCGCGACCCCCCGATCCTCCATGGCGGCGCGGATGTGGCGCTCATAGGCGGCGCGCTGCTCCGGCTTTCCGGCGAAGACGACGAGGGGCTCTGGCATGGGGGCACTCCGGCGGCGGAACGGTCGCGCCCAGTCCTGGCCCGTCGCGGCGGGAATGGCAAGGCGGGGGCGCGCGTATCGGCCGCGTATCGTGCGTGTCGGCCCCGTCTCGGCCCCGTGTCGGCCGGGCGGAAGGGCGCATCGCCCTCCCATCGCAGCCGTCGCGCCCGGCGGAGACCCGACGGCGCCATGACACGAGGAGAGACGAGATGAGCGAGGCCCCCGCGAGCTACGAGCGCCTGAAGCGCGAACTGACCGAAGCGAACCGCGTCACCACCGAGGAATGGCGGCGCCTCAACCGGCAATACTGGCATGTGGTGGCGCTCGAGAAGAACGCCCGGGCCGAGCGCAAGCGTGTCGCCGCGCTGCTCGCCGACCTCGACACCCTCGTCCGGCGCTGCCAGTACGAGACGGGGGCGCTCTTCCCCAGCGTGCGCCATTACGGACACGCGTCGAGGGCCACCGGGCAGCTCCTCAAGGCGGTCGAGGCGGCGCGGCACGATCCGCGCGCGCTCGTCAAGATCCACCAGCGCAAGGAGGCCCTGAAGCGCCGGGTGCTCGCCGCCAAGGTCCACGAGGTCGCGACGAGGGCGTTCGATGGGATCCTCTCCCGGATCGGCAGCGCCATCTCGCAGGCCAAGCGCCGCCATGCCAGGCTCGTGCGCCGCGCCCGCGAGATCTGAGCCTCACCGCCGGTGGATATGGGCCGATTGCAGGAGCCCGAAGGCGATCAGCAGCACCAGCATCGCCGAGCCGCCATAGGAGACGAGCGGCAGCGGGACGCCGACGATCGGGATCAGCCCCATCACCATCGCCATGTTGACCGCCCAGAAGAAGAAGAAGGTGGCCGTCAGCCCTCCGGTGATCAGCGCGCCGAAGCGGTCGCGGTTCTGCGCCATCGCGGCGAAGCCGAAGACCGTGACCAGCGCATAGAGCGCCAGTAGCGACATCGAGCCGACCGCGCCGAACTCCTCCGAGAGCGTGGTGAAGATGAAGTCGGTGTGCTTCTCGGGGAGGAAGTTGAGCCGGGACTGCGTGCCCTGCATGAAGCCGCGCCCGGTGAGCCCGCCCGAGCCCATCGCGATCTTCGACTGGGTGATGTGGTAGCCCGCGCCGAGGGGGTCTTTCGAGGGGTCGAGGAAGGTCTCGATCCGGCGATATTGGTAGTCCTTGAGGACCTGCCACTCGGTCCCCTTCGAGGCCATCACCGCCCAGACGCCGGCCCCCCCGAGCGCCGCCGCCGAGCCGAAATACCACCAGGAGACGCCGGCGAGGAACATCACCACCCCGCCGCCGAGGCAGAGCAGCAGCGCCGTCCCCAGATCGGGCTGCTTGAGCACCAGCACCGCCGGCACGGCGATCAGAAGGAGCGGCGGGATCAGCCAGAGCGGGCGCGAGGTGCGCTCGGTGTCGAGCCAAGCGTAGTAGCGCGCGAGCGCCAGCACGAGGGCGATCTTCATCAGCTCGGAGGGCTGAAGCGTCAGCGGCCCGAGCTTCAGCCAGCGCTGCGCGCCCATCCCCTCGTGGCCGACGAACTCCACCGCCACCAGAAGCCCGAGCGCGCCCAGATAGGCGAGCGAGGAGGCCCAGCGCCAGAAGCGGATGTCGATGAGTGCGACGATGGTCATCAGGATCAGCCCGACGCCGAAGCGGGTCATCTGCCGCCGCGCCCAAGGGTCGAAATCCCCGCCGGCGACGGAATAGAGCATCAGGAAGCCGAGGCAGGAGATCGCGGCGATCAGCAGCACGAGCGCCCAGTTCATCCGCAAGAGCTTGGCGGAGATGCTCATGGGCGCCGGGCGCGCGGGATCCGTGAGGCTCATGGGATCAGGTCCGGATGCGGGGCGGCTCGTCCTCGGGCCCCGCAGGGCCCCCGGCCGGGCGCGGCGCGGGCGCGGGCACCGGACGCTCCGGCGCCTGACCGGGCGGATAGGCCGAGAGCGGCGGCTCGCCGCCCCAGAGCATGCGCATGAGGATGTCGCGCGCCACCGGCGCCGCCGCCGTCGAGCCGCCCCCGCCGTGCTCGACGACGACGGAGACCGCATAGCGCGGGTCCTCGTAGGGCGCGTAGCCGACGAAGAGGGCGTGATCGCGCCGGTTCCAGGGAAGATCCTCGTTGCGGAAGACGCCCTGCAGCCGCTCCGCCTTGGTGATGTTGCGCACCTGCGAGGTGCCGGTCTTGCCCGCCATCCGGTTGTCCTTGTCGGCGATGCGCGAGCGCCAGGCGGTGCCGCGGCGGTTGTTGACCACGTCGAACATGCTCCGGCGCACGAGCGCGAGATGCGTCTCCGAGAGCCCGATGGGCGCCGCCTCGGGCACCGGCTCGGGCTGCCCGTCGCGCGCGAGGATCAGCCGGGGCTCCACCGCCCGGCCGGAGGCGAGCCGCGCCGTCATCACCGCGAGCTGCAAGGGCGTGGCCAGCACGAAGCCCTGCCCGATCCCGGCGTTCAGCGTGTCGCCGACGAGCCAGGGCTCCTCGCGGTTGCGCCGCTTCCACTCCTTGTCCGGGATCAGCCCGCCCTTGATCTCGGGCAGGGGCAGCTCCGCGCGGGTGCCGAGCCCGAGCCGGCGGGACATCTCGGCGATCTTCTCGATCCCCACACGCTTGGCGATCTCGTAGAAATAGACGTCGCAGGACTGCTCGACCGCCGCGCGCAGCGCCACATGCCCGTGCCCGCCGCGCCGCCAGCAATGGAAGCGCCGGTTGCCGAGCACGTAGCCGCCATTGCAGAAGACCGTCTCCTCGGGCGCGACGAGCCCCTCCTCGAGGGCGGCCAGCGCCACCACCATCTTGTAGGTCGAGCCCGGCGGATACATGCCGCTCGCCCATTTGTTGTGGAGCGGGCGGTACTCGTTGTCGAGCAGCGCGCGGTAGTCCCCGCCCGAGATGCCGCGCACGAAGAGGTTGGGCTCGAAGGAGGGCGAGGAGGCGAGCGCGAGCACGTCGCCGGTGCGGATGTCCATGAGCACCGCCGCGCCGCTCTCCTCCTTCAGCCGCGCGATGGCGTAGTCCTGCATCGCGAGATCGAGGGTCAGGTGGAGGTCCGGCCCCGGCTGGCCCTCCACCCGGTCGAGCTCGCGGATCACCCGGCCGAGGGCGTTGACCTCGATCCGCCGGGTGCCCGCCTGCCCGCGCAGGCGCCGCTCGAGCCCGCGCTCGAGCCCGCGCTTGCCGATCTGGAACTCCGGGATCTGCAGCACCGGATCGCGGTCGTCCGCCCGCTCGAGATCCGCCTCGGTGACCCGGCCGACATAGCCCACCACATGCGCGGTCTGCGCCCCGTTCGGATAATGCCGGGAGAGGCCGACCTCGGGCTGGATCCCGGGCAGGGCCGGCGCGTTGACGTTGATCTGGGCGAAGCGCTCCCAGGGCAGATGCTCGGCCACCACCACGGGCACGAAGGCGGATTTGTGGCTCATCTCCTCGAGCACCCGCTCGCGCTGGCGGTCGGAGATCGGGACGATGCGCGAAAGCCGGTCGAGCACGTCCTCCGGGTCGCCCGCCTGCTCGCGGATCATCACCACGCGGAAGTTCTGCTGGTTGATCGCGAGCGGCTCGTTCTTGCGGTCGAAGATCTGGCCCCGGGTCGGCGCGATGAGGCGCATGTTGATGCGGTTCTCCTCGGCCAGCAGCCGGTAGTGCTCGCCCTCGACGATCTGGAACTGCCGCATCCGCCAGGCGAGCCCGCCGGCCACCAGAAGCTGCGCGCCGAGGAGCACGAGCCCGCGCCGGGTGATCCCCTTTCCGGTCCCGCGCTCGGGCTCGGCGCGCGAGCCGAAGCGGAAGCGCATCCCGCGCGGGCGGCTCGGCCGCATCTCGGTCATCGCGTCTCTCCCAGCGCTTGCGCCTCGCGAGCCTCGCGCACCCGGAGCACCCAGGCCGAGACGGCGACGACCAGCGGATAGACCAGCACCGTCGCCGCGAGATGCTGGGCGAGGGGGGTGAGATAGGGCGGCTGCGCGAGGCTGAGCGCCACCGCGAGCCAGAGGGCGGCCACCATCGCCGCCGCCGCCACCGCGACCGAGAGCCATTCGAGCGCGAAGGGCTGGCGCGAGAGCGGCCCGCGCCGGGTCTTCAGCCACTCGGCGGCCAGCACGAGGGCGAGCGCGCCGAGCCCGACCGGCAGATCGGTCAGCAGATCGCGCGCGAGGCCGAGGGCGAAGACGAGGAGCGGCGCAGCCGCCGCAGGCGCGCGCAGCGCCCAATGCGCGACGACGCAGAACAGGAGATCGGGCGAGGCGATCGCATCGGTCCCGAGCCCGAGCGGCGCCGCCTCGAGCGCGATGGCGAGGAGCCCTGCAAGGGCGAGGAGCGCCATGCGCACGGCCCGCGTGAGCCCCGCCTCGCGCGCCGCGCTCATTCGCCGATCCGCCG
Organism: uncultured Limibaculum sp.; assembly: GCA_964576075.1. GTDB lineage: Bacteria > Pseudomonadota > Alphaproteobacteria > Rhodobacterales > Rhodobacteraceae > Thermohalobaculum. The sequence goes on from CAZNTX010000100.1 coordinate 6,339, forward strand.
CGGCCGCCCCGCCGGCGCCTCGTCGGGCAGGACGAGCCCGCCGGTGCGGTCGATCCGCGTGTCCGGCCGGTAGCGCAGGAGCCGGACGAATTCGAGCCGGGCATAGTCCGACAGAAGCGCCGCCCGCCATTCCTGGGACTGCGTGACGATCACCCGCCCGACGGGGATGTCCGGCGGGAACACCCCGCCATCGCCCGAGGTCTCGATCAGATCGCCCGGGCGGATCGCCTCCGTCGCGTCGAGGAATTCGAGGCGCGGCGCCGCCGTCCCGTCGCCCGAGAGCACCGCCCGCCGCCCCCGCGGCTGCACGATCACCGGCACGCGGGAGGAGAAGTCGGTCAGCAGCAGGATGCGCGAGGCCCGCTCGCCGACGCCCGAGACCCGGCCCACGAGCCCGACCCCGTCGACCGCGGCGGAGCCGTCCGCCACCCCGTCGCGCCGGCCCACGTTCACCAGCGCCGATTCGCGGAACGGCCCCCCCGAATCGGCGATCACGTCGCCGGTGACGAAGGTGGTCCGCGGCGGCTGGGTCAGGTTGTTGAGCGCGCGGAGCTGGGCGTTTTCCTCCTCGAGCTGGCGCGCGGTCTCGCGCCAGGCATGGAGGCGCTGGATCTCCCGCCTCAGCGCCCGGTTCTGCTGGTAGACGTCCACCACCGCCTCGTAATTCGCCACGATGTCGGAGACGACGGCGAGCGGTTCTGTCACCCAAGTCATCGAGGGCAGCACCGCATCCATCAGCGCGAGCCGCATCTGCTCGACCCGGGGGTTGTCGGTCCGCCACAGCACGAAGAGCACCAGCGCGGAGATGATGATCGCGCCGAACACCGTGCGCTGGATCGCGCGGTTGAGCCCCTCGCTCGGGTCTCCGCCTCGCCCGTCCCCGCGCCCGCTGCCGCGCAACCCCGTCTCCTCAGACGCTGATCTTCATCACGTGGTTCAGCCGGTCGAGATGCTCGAGCGCGCGGCCCGTGCCGAGGGCGACGCAGTGGAGCGGCTCTTCGGCCACGGAGATCGCGAGCCCGGTCTGCTCCCGGAGCGCGAGGTCGAGATCCCCGAGAAGCGCGCCCCCGCCCGTCAACATGACGCCGTTGTCCACGATGTCCGCCGCAAGATCTGGGGGTGTCGCCTCCAAGGCGACCATAACCGATTCGACGATCTGCTGCACGGGCTCCGTGAGCGCCTCGGCGATCTGCGCCTGGGTGATCTCCTGCTCCTTGGGCACGCCGTTGAGGAGATCGCGCCCGCGGATGACGATGGACTGGCCGACCCCGTCGGCGGGCATCCGCGCCGTCCCGATCGTCTTCTTGATCTTCTCGGCCGAGGCCTCGCCGATCAGCAGATTGTGCTGGCGGCGCATGTGGCTGATCACCGCCTCGTCCATCTTGTCGCCGCCGACGCGCACCGATTTCGCATAGACGATGTCGGAGAGCGAGAGGACCGCGACCTCGGTCGTCCCGCCGCCGATATCGACGATCATCGACCCCGTCGGCTCGGTGATCGGCAGGCCTGCGCCGATCGCCGCCGCGATGGGCTCGGGGATCAGATAGGCCTTGCGCGCGCCGGCCGAGAGGACCGACTGCTCGATCGCGCGCTCCTCCACCGCCGTCGCGCCGAAGGGGACGCAGACGACGACCTGCGGGCGCGGCCAGAGCGAGTTGCCGTTCACCTTCTTGATGAAATACTTGATCATCTCCTCGGCGACGTCGAAATCCGCGATCACGCCGTCGCGCATCGGGCGGATCGCCTGGATCGAGCCGGGCGTGCGCCCGAGCATCAGCTTGGCGTCCTCGCCCACGGCCTTCACGACCTTCTTTCCGTTGATCGTCTGATAGGCGACGACCGACGGCTCGTTCAGCACGATCCCCTTGCCCTTCACGTAGACGAGGGTGTTGGCCGTGCCGAGGTCGATCGCCATGTCGTTCGAGAACACGTTGAACAGTCCGCCGAGCATATGTGTGCCTTGCTCCGGGTGGCCTCGCCTGGCGCCTGTCTTCCGCGCCTTGGGCGCCGCTTATAGGCTTCAAGCCCGAGGGGCGCAAATCCAATCCCGACCGGAGCGGCCCCGCGTCATGGCCCGCAACCGTTGCCGATCGCCGGTTGCGCCGCTTGCGAGAGGTCTCTCAGGGTAGGGGCGTGCGGCCCGTCCGCGCGGAAGGAGGAGAGATCGCCCGCCCCCATCCCATCGCCGACCCGACCGAGCTCAAATCCCGCCTGCACGCCGTCTGGGCCGCGGGCGACTATGCCCGGATCGCCGAGCATCTGACCGCCGGCGCCACGGCCTTCCTCGAGCGCATCCCCCACGCCCCCGGCGACCGCCTGCTCGACATCGGCTGCGGCGCGGGGCAGCTCGCCCTTCTCGCCGCGCGCCGCGGGGTCCGCGCCGAGGGGGTGGACATCGTCGAGCCCCTCGTCGCCGAGGCCCGCCGCCGCGCCGAGGCGGAGGGCCTGCCCGCGCGGTTTCAGGAGGGCGACGCGGAGGACCTCCCCGTCGCGGACGGCGCCTTCGACATCGTCGCGAGCCTCATCGGCGCCATGTTCGCCCCCCGGCCGGAGCGCGTCGCGGCCGAGATGCTGAGGGCCTGCCGCCCGGGCGGAACGATCGCCATGGCCAACTGGACGCCGGACGGCTTCATCGGCCGGTTCTTCCGGACCGTGGGCGCCCATGTCCCCCCACCCGACATGCCCTCGCCGCTCCTCTGGGGCGATGCGGAGGTGGTCCGCGAGCGCTTCGGCGACGGGCTCGCCGAGATGTCCGCGGAGCGCACCACCTACCCCTTCCGCTACGATATGCCGCCGGAGGAGGTGGTCGCGCTCTTCTCGGAGTATTTCGGGCCGGTGGTGCGCGCCCGCGCCGCCCTCGACGCCGAGGGCCGCGCCGCCCTCGAGGCCGATCTCCTCGCCCTCTGGCGCGAGGCGAATCAGGCGGGGGCGGGGAAAACGGCGGTCGATGCCGGGATCCTCGAGGTCGTCGCCAGGCGCGCCTGAGCCGCGGCTCAGGGCCCGAAGACGGCGATCTCGGTCTCGCGCAGATCGCCCGGCGCGGGCGGCGGCGCCCCCTTGGCATAGCGCAGGCCGCGCGCGGGGAGGACCACCGCCCCCCGCGGAGCGGCCCCCTCCGGCAGGTCGAGGAGCGCGCCCGGGATGCCGCGCCCGGCGAGATGGCGCATCACCGGCGCCGCCGCCGCCGCGAGCCGCTCCGGATCGCCGAACACGAACTGCGCCACCGGCACCGCCCGCTTCAGCCATTTGAGCCGGTAGAGCGCGAGCATCGGCCCGGCCGCGTCCTCGATCAGGAGCGCCCCGCAGCCATAGGCGAGATGCCGCCCGAGCGCCGGGGCGAGCGCCTCCGGCAGATCGGCGGCCCGGCGCACCGGCCGCGCGCGCGCTCCCCCAGAGGGACGGAACGCCGCCCGCGCGTCGATCAGCGCCTGCCCGCCGGTGTAGGGCCGGAAGCCGAAGGCGCGCACGATGGGCAGCACCCCCTCCGAGGGCGAGAGATTGAGATAGCAGGCCCCCCGCGCCGCGATCGCCTTCTTGTAGAGGAAGGCCCCCTGCGGGCGGTGGCGCGGGCGGACATACCAGCTCGAGAGATTGGCCCGCACCTGCCCGTCGATCTCGGCGGAGAGCAGCAGGATGATCCCCTGGGCCGCGCCGTCGGCCTCCATCGTCCAGCCGACCCGCGGGAACCCGGGCACCGCCGGGCGCTCCGCGAGATGGGCGAGGGCGCGGCGCCAATAGTCGGGCCGGCGGCGGGGGAAGCCTTCCACGAGCAGGGAGAGGGCGGTGTCGAGCGCGTCCGCCCCGATCTCGGCTATGCGCATCGCCCCCCCGTCGTGTTGACCCTCGCCGGTCGGTAGTGGATAGTCCGGCGCCAGGCAATCGGGAAAGGCGGCGCATGGCCAAGCGGATCGTCCTCGCCTTCCACGGCATCGGCCTTCCGGGGCCCGCGGTCCCCGAGGCCGAACGTCCCTACTGGATCGACGAGGCGGAGTTCGCAGCCTGCATCGCCGGGCTTCGCGCCGAGGCCAGGGCGGCGGGGGTCGCCGTGGAGGTCACCTTCGACGACGGCAATGCGAGCGATCTCGCCATCGCCGCGCCCCGGCTCGCCGAGGCCGGGCTCGGGGGGGCGATGTTCGTCTGCTCGAGCCGGATCGGGCGGGAGGGCTACCTCTCCGGCGCCGATCTGCGCGAGCTGCGGGCGATGGGCTTCGAGATCGGCAGCCACGGGCGGGACCATCTCCCCTGGGCCGGGCTCGCGCCGGAGACGCTCGAGGCCGAGACCGCAGGCGCCAAGGCCGAGATCGAGGACGCGCTCGGCGCGGAGGTCTCCGCCGCCGCGTTGCCCTTCGGCGCCTATGACCGCCGGGCGCTCGCCGCGGCCCGCCGCGCCGGCTTCTCCCGGCTCTACAGTTCGGACCGCGACATCGCCCGCCCCGGCGCCTGGCCGGAGCCGCGCTGGAGCTACCGGCAGGACATGCCGGTCGACCTCGCCCTCTTCGCCGCCGTCGCCCAGTCGCCGGCGCGCCGGGCGTTGGGCGTCGCCAAGCGGCTCGCCAAGTCCCTCCGCTGAGGGGCCGCGGGCCCGCTTGTCCGGGCTCTGCCGGTCGCCGAGCCGGGAGCCCGGGCCGAAGTGCGCCTGCCGGGCGATCGGCGTGTCGACGCACGGCGGATGGCCGCGCCCGGTTTCGTTGCGGGCCGCCATGAGTTAACGTGGCGGAAGTATCGCGCAATATAATTGACGTTTTGGGATCGAATCAGACATATTCGTTCCGTAAATCGCTGTGGAGGATGTGATGACGGTGCGTATTGCCTGTCTCGCCGCCGCCGCCGCCGCCGCCGCCGCCGCCGCCGCCGCCGCCGCCGCCGCCGTCGCGGGTCTGCCGTCAGTCGCGACAGCTTTGATCATCGACCCGTTCACCGACCCGCTGTCGGTCCAGGATACGAGCCCCGTCGACGGCGCGCAGCTTGCTGGGGACAATCCCCCGGGGGTGATCGGCGGCCGCGTGCTCGTGGCCGACCTGTTCAGCGACCCGACCGGGACCGGGAGCGTCGCGGGCGTGATCACCGGCGGCGTCTACACCTTGACCGAAGCGGGGCCGAACGTGTCCGGCGCCAGCGAGGTGCAGTACAGCAACGGCACCGTGCTCGACCTCGACCTGAGCGCCTTCCACGGGCTTCAGGTCGGCATCGCAGAAACGCCGGAGGACAGCGACGCGGTGCTCGGCCTCGGCCTGATCAGTGGGCTCGGCACCGCGGACGAGACCTTCGAAGAGGCGACCCTCAGCTTCCAGGGCGTCGGGAGCTACGCCGACCCCGCCCTCGCCTATTTCCCGCTCTCGGGCTTCACGAGCGTCGATCTTTCGGAGATCGACCAGATCTCGCTCAGCCTCTCCACCGACGCGGAGACCGAACGCTTCGCCCTGACCGGCCCGTTCGAGGCGACCCGGGTGCCGCTTCCGGGCGGGTTGCCCTTGCTCGCCGCGGGGCTCGCCGGGCTCGGTCTCCTCCGCGCCCGGCGCGCGGGCGGCTGATCGGACGCCCCCGCACGGGGGCGCCCCGACCCGTTCACCCGGCCGCGGCCTGCGGGGCGGATTTCGCCCGCCGGGTCATCAGCTTGTTGAGGCACTGCACGTAGCCGCGGACGGCCGCGACCACCGTGTCGGTGTCCGAGGCCTGCGCGGTGGCGAGCCGGCCGTGCTCGCGCAGGCGCACGGAGACGGTGGCCTGCGCGTCGGTCCCCTCGGTGACGGCGTGGATCTGGAAGAGCTCGAGCTCCGCCTCGTGCGGCACGAGCGCCGAGACCGCCTTGAAGGCCGCATCCACCGGCCCATCGCCCTTGGCGGTGTGCCGGCGCTCCTCGCCGTCGATCTCGAGCACGATGTCGGCGGATTGCGGCGCTTCGGTCCCGCAGATCACGCGCAGGAATTTGAGCCGCACCCGCTCGGCATGGGCCTCCGCCGCGGCTTGGTCGACGAGGGCGACGATGTCGTCGTCATAGACCTCTTTCTTGCGGTCGGCGAGCGCCTTGAAGCGGACGAAGGCGTCGGCGAGCGCGTTCTCGCCGAGCTCGATGCCCAGTTCCTTCAGCTTGGTCTTGAAGGCATGGCGGCCCGAATGCTTGCCCATCACGAGCGAGGTCTTGGCGAGGCCGACGTCTTCCGGGCGCATGATCTCGAAGGTCTGGGCGTTCTTCAGCATCCCGTCCTGGTGGATGCCGCTCTCGTGGGCGAAGGCGTTCTTGCCGACGA
>CAZNTX010000101.1:0-12360 GCA_964576075.1 uncultured Limibaculum sp.
ACCCGCCCACCCAAGCGCCGGCGGGCCCGGCCCGCGGCGGCGCCTCGTGGCGGCGACCGGTCCCGGACGGCCGGGGCAGCGGCGCTCGGCGGGCCGGCTCGGCGGTGCGCCCGGGGCCGCGGCGACCCGTCCTGGGCGGTGGCGGCGGTCCGTCGGGGCGCGGCTGCGGCCGGGCCGGAGGCCGATGGCGCCGGTGCGGTGCGCGCGGGAGCGGCGTCCTCCGGGCGCGTCGGCGGGGGGCGACGGCTGGGAGCGTGCGTCTCTGCGCCGGTGAGGCGGTGCATCCCGGGCCGTGCGCGGGCCTCGCGGCGAGCGGCGGCGTCTCGATGGCGGCTGGCGCGCCGCTCGATCGGCCGCCGCGCGGCGGGAGCTCCGGCGCGGCGCGCGGAGCAGGTGCGGATCGCGGCGGCCGCCGTTGCCGACCCGCGAGGCGCGGCTCAGTCGGCGCGGTCGCGGAGCCGCGGCTTCGGCCCGTCTGAGAGGGCGCGGATTACGCCGCGCAGCGTGCGCACGTCCTGGTCGGTGAGGGGCGCGCGGCGGAAGAGGTTCTCGAGATTGGCCTGCATGGCGGCGCGCTTGTGCTCGGGCCAGAAGAAGCCCACGGCGTCGAGCGCCTCGGTCAGATGCGCGGTCATGCGGGCGACGTCGCCGGCCTCGGCGAGCTCGGTGCGGCCGGTGGCGAGGGTCTCGGCCGGGGTGCGGTCGAAGCTGCGGCGCCATTCGTAGGCCATCAGCAGCACGCATTGGGCGAGGTTGAGCGAGCCGAAGGCGGGGTTGGTCGGCACCGTGACGATGGCGGAGGCGCGCACGATGTCGTCGTTCTCGAGCCCGGTGCGCTCGGGGCCGAAGAGGAGGCCGACGCGCTTGCCCTCGGCGAGAAGCCCGGCCGCCTCGTCGATCGCGGCCTCGGGGGTGAGCACCCGCTTGGTCAGCTCGCGCGGGCGGGCGGTGGTGGCGTAGACCGCGTGGAGATCGGCGATGGCGGCCTCGGTGTCCTCGAACACCCGGGCCTCGTCGAGCACCCGACCCCCGCCAGAGGCCATGGCGGCGGCGGCGGAGTTCGGCCAGCCGTCGCGCGGGGCGACGAGGCGCATCCGGGCGAGGCCGAAATTCCACATCCCCCGGGCCGCGGCCCCGATGTTCTCCCCCATCTGCGGGCGCACGAGGATGCAGGCGGGCTGGGGCCGCAGCGCCTCCGCCTCGGCGATCTCCCGCAGGCTCCGGTCTGTCCCGGCCATGGGCCTCAGGCGCCGCTCTCGCCCCGCTCGGCGAGCTTGGCCTCGAGGGCTGCGAGGCGCGCCTCGAGCCGCTCGTTCTCCTCCCGGGCGCGGGCGGCCATGTCGCGCACCGCCTCGAACTCCTCGCGCTGCACGAGGTTGGCCTCGGAGATCCAGCGCTCGAGCTGGGCGCGGATGGCGGTCTCGGCCTCGGCGCGCATGCCCTGGGCGACGCCCGCGGCATTGGTCAGGAGCTTGCTCATATCGTCGAGGAACCGGCTTTGGCTCTGCATCGCGTCCTCCCTTGGGTTGGCCCTCGGGACATACGGGCGCGCGCGCCCCGCGGCAAGCGCGGCGTCCCGGCGCGCGGCTTGACAGCGCGCGGCGCGGCCCGCACACAAGCGCCCGAGAGATCGGAGGCGCCATGGTCCGCGTTCTGCCATTTCCGGAGATCGACCCGGCGCTCTTCACCATCGCGGTCGGGGGCTTCGAGTTCTCGCTGCGCTGGTATGCGCTGGCCTATATCGCGGGGCTTCTGGTCGGCTGGCGGCTCCTGGTGCTGCTGATGCGGCGCGAGCGGCTCTGGCCCGCCAACCGGGCGCCGATGACCCCGGACCAGCCCGAGGAGATCCTCACCTGGATGGTGCTGGGCGTCGTCCTCGGCGGGCGGCTCGGCTTCGTGCTGTTCTACAACCCCGGCTATTATCTCGAGCATCCGCTCGAGGCGCTGCAGATCTGGCAGGGGGGGATGTCGTTCCATGGCGGCTTCCTCGGCGTGATCCTCGGCGTGATCGGCTATTGCCGGGCGAAGGGGCTGCCGGTGCTGCAGGTGGGCGACGCGGTGGCGCTCGCGACGCCGCCGGGGATCCTGTTCGGCCGGGCGGCGAACTTCATCAACGGCGAGCTCTGGGGCCGGCCGACGGACGTGCCCTGGGCGATGGTGTTCCCCGGCGCGGACGACCAGCCGCGCCACCCCTCCCAGATCTACGAGGGGCTGACCGAGGGGCTCCTGCTCTTCCTCGTCATGTGGTGGCTCGCCTTCCGGCGCGGCTGGCTGAAGCGGCCGGGGGCGATGGTGGGGGTGTTCCTGATCGGCTACGGCGCGGCGCGGACCTTCGTGGAGAACTTCCGCTCCGGCAATCTCGAATACGTGACGCCGGACAACCCGCACGGGCAGTCGCTGCGCTTCGGCGAGGGGCCCGATGCCTGGGGGCTGACCATGGGACAGATCCTCTCCCTGCCGATGGTGGCGGTCGGGCTCCTCTTCCTCCTCTATGCCTGGCGGGCCTCGCGCGGCTCCCGGGCGGACGCCGCGTGACGCCGCTCGCCCGCGAGATCGCCGAGCGCATCGCCGCAGAGGGGCCGATGACGGTGGCCGAGTTCATGGCCCTCGCCCTCGGCCATCCCCGCCACGGATATTACGCCACGCGCGATCCCCTCGGCCGGGCGGGGGATTTCGTCACCGCGCCCGAGATCAGCCAGATGTTCGGGGAGATGGTGGGCGTCTGGCTCGCCGCGGCCTGGGAGGGGGCGGGGCGGCCGGCGCCGGTCCGCCTCGTGGAGCTCGGCCCCGGGCGGGGGACGCTGATGGCGGATGCGCTGCGCGCCGCCGGGCGCTCGGGGCTCGGGCAGGCGGCCGATCTCTGGCTGGTCGAGACCTCGCCCGTGCTCCGCGCCGCGCAGGCCGAGCGGCTGCCGGGCGCCGCCTGGGCCGCCTCGCTCGCCGAGGTGCCGGAGGGGCCGCTGCTGCTGGTGGCCAACGAGTTCTTCGATGCGCTCCCCGTGCGGCAGTTCCTGGCGAGCCCCGAGGGCTGGCGCGAGCGGGTGGTCGGCCTCGTCGAGGGCCGCCTCGCCTGGGGGCTCTCGCCGCCGCTGCCCGGGCCCGCGGGCGCCGAGGGGGACTGGGCCGAGCGCTCCCCCGCCGCCGAGGAGACCGCTGCCGAAATCGCCCGGCGCCTCCGCGCCGATGGCGGCGCCGCGCTGGTGATCGACTACGGCTATGCCCGCCCGCGCCCGCCGGGCTGGACGCTGCAGGCCGTCCGCGCCCATGCCCGGGCCGATCCGCTCGCGGCGCCGGGCGAGACGGATCTCACCTGGCTGGTCGACTTCCCCCGCCTCGCCGCATGTTTCGAGGGGCTCGCCACCTGGCACGCGGAGCAGGGCGCCTTCCTCGCCCGCCTCGGCATCGGCGCCCGGGCCGAGGCGCTGGCCCGCGCAGCCCCCGACCGCGCCGGGGCGGTGGCCGACGCGCTCGAGCGCTTGACCGCGCCGGAGGGAATGGGGACGCTCTTCCGCGTGCTCGCGGCGCTCCCGGAGGGCCGCCCCCCGCCCCCCGGCTTCGCCCCCGCATCGGAGGCCCCCAGATGAGCGAGACCGCCCCGCCGGAGCCGATCCGCGCCCCCGGGCTCCGCCCCATGCCGCATGGCTTCTTCACCCGGCAGGGCGGGGTCTCGACCGGCCTCTACGAGAGCCTCAACGCGGGCCCCGGCTCGCGCGACGATGCGGCCGCCGTCGCCGAGAACCGCCGCCGGGTGGCCGCGGCTCTCGGCGCCCTGCATCTCGTCTCGGTCTCGCAGGTGCATGGGGACCGGACGCTCGAGGTCTCCGCCCCCTGGCCCGCCGCGCGCCCGGAGGCCGACGCCATGGTCACCGCCACCCCCGGCCTCGCCCTCGGCGTGCTGACGGCCGACTGCGCGCCGGTGCTCCTCGCCGAGCCGCGCGCCGGCGTCGTCGGCGCCGCCCATGCCGGCTGGAAGGGCGCGCTCGGCGGCATCCTCGCCTCCGTGGTCGCCGCGATGGAGCGCCTCGGCGCCGCCCGCGGGCAGATCCGCGCGGTTATCGGCCCGACGATCTCGCAGGCGGCCTACGAAGTCGGCCCCGAGTTCCTCGAGCGCTTCCTCGACGAGGACCCGGCCTGGGCGCGCTTCTTCGCCCGGGGCGCGGGGGACCGGGCGCAGTTCGACCTGCCGGGCTTCGTGCTCGACCGCCTGCGCGCCGAGGGGGTGGAGGCGGACTGGACCGGCCACTGCACCTATCGCGACCCGGCCCGCTTCTTCTCCTATCGCCGGGCCACCCACGACGGCGCGCCGGATTACGGCCGCCTCGTCGCCGCCATCGCGCTTCCCGCCGCCTGAGAGGTTCCCCATGCTGCATTTCACCGCCGAGGAGTTCGAGGACCGCATGGCCCGCACCCGCGCCGCGATGGCCGAGCGCGGGCTCGACGCGTTGCTCCTCTTCGCCCCAGAGAGCCAGTATTGGCTCACGGGCTACGACACCTTCGGCTACTGCTTCTTCCAGTGCCTCGTGGTGTCCGACCGGGAGCCGGTGCTGCTCACCCGCTCCGCCGATCTGCGCCAGGCGGAGCTGACCTTGACGGTGCGCGACATCCGCATCTGGAGGGACCGGGCCGGCGCCGATCCGAGCGCGGACCTCGCCGCGCTCCTCGCCGAGCTGGGCCTCGCGGGCAAGCGCCTCGGCTGGGAGACGGCGACGCACGGGCTGACCCATGCCAACGGCGCCCGCCTCGCCGCCCGGATCGAGGGGCTCGTCGACGCCTCCGATCTGATGGGCCGGCTGCGGCTGGTGAAGAGCCCGGCCGAGATCGCCTATGTCCGCGAGGCGGCGCGGCTCGCCGATGCGGCCTGGGAGGCCGGGCTCGCCGAGATCGGCCCGGGCGCGGAGGAGGCGGCGGTCCTCGCGGCGATGCAGGGCGCGGTGCTCGCGGGCGGGGGCGACTATGCGGGCAACGAGTTCGTCGTCGGATCGGGCGACCGCGCGCTCCTCTGCCGCTATCAGACCGGACGCCGCCGGCTCGCCACGGAGGACCAGATCACCCTCGAATGGGCGGGCGTCGCCCGGCGCTACCACGCGGCGCTGATGAAGACCGTGGTGGTGGGCGAGCCGAGCGAACGCCACCGGGCGCTGCAGGAGGCGGCGGAGGCGGCGCTTCTCGCCTGCGAAGACGCGCTCCGCCCGGGGCGCAGGCTCGGCGACGTCTTCGCCGCCCATGCGCAGGCGCTCGACGGCCGCGGCCTCGCCGACCACCGGCTGAACGCCTGCGGCTATTCTCTCGGGCCGCGCTTCTCGCCCTCCTGGATGGAGGACCAGATGGTCTACGAGGACGCGCCGACCGAGATCGCGCCCGGCATGACGATCTTCCTTCACATGATCCTGATGGAGAGCCCGACGGCGACGGCGATGTGCCTCGGCCGCACCTCGCTCGTGACGGATCGGGGTGCGGAGCCGCTCTCGCGGATGCCGCTCTCCCTCGTCCTCCGCTAGCGCCCGGCGGCCGGCCGGCGCGTCCGGAGGCCCCACCCACCCGGGCACGCGCCGCGCCCGCGGGAGCTGCGGCGCGCCCCCCAGGCCTCCGGACGCGCCGGCCTCCCGGGGCGCGCGAGGGGGCGAGCGTTCGGCCTGGGGGCAGCCCCGGCGTTGGCCGGACTTCGGCGGGGTGTCGACGGCCCCGCGGCGGCAGGGCGCTGCGGCCCGGGGGGCGTCGAGACGGCGACGCCGCGGCGAGCGGAGGGCAAGACCGGGCAAGGCCCCGCAAGATTGCCTGCGCGGTCCCTTCCGACCCGGGCGAGGGCCTCCCCGCATCGGCGACCGCCTCCGCCCGCCTCCCGCGCGGCACGCGCGGGGAGGCGGCGGGGGTGGCGGCGGGCCTCCCGCGCGTCGGTCGGCCGGCGGCGCCAGCCGCCGGACGGGCCGCGCGCAACCGTCGCCGTCGGCGGCCGGATGCGCTACCTGCCCGCCATGAGCGAGACCGCCAGCTCCCATCCCCCCGCAGAGCCCGCCGGCCTGCCGGAGCCCTTCGCCGGGTGGTTCGCCGCCCGCGGATGGCGGCCGCACCCCCATCAGATCGCCCTTCTCGCGAGCCGTGCGCCCGCTGCCCTGCTGATCGCGCCGACCGGCGCGGGCAAGACGCTCGCGGGCTTCCTGCCCTCCCTCGTCGAGCTGGCGCAAGAGCGCCGCGGGGGGCTCCACACGCTCTACGTCTCGCCGCTCAAGGCGCTCGCGGCGGATGTCGCGCGCAATCTCACGCGCCCGGCCGAGGAGATGGGGCTCGGCCTGCGCATCGAGGCGCGCACCGGGGACACCGCGCAGTCGCGCCGGCGCCGGCAGCGCGCCGATCCGCCGGACATCCTGCTCACCACGCCGGAGAGCCTCGCCCTCCTGCTCTCCCAGCCGGAGGGCGCGCGGCTCTTCGCCGGGCTGTCGCGGGTCGTCGTCGACGAGGTGCATGCGCTGGCCGGCACGAAGCGGGGCGACCAGCTGGCGCTGGCGCTCTCCCGCCTCGCCACGGTCGCGCCCGCCCATCGCCGCATCGCCCTCTCGGCCACGGTGGAGGACCCCGGCGAGATCGCCCGCTGGCTCGCGCCCGAGACCGAGATCCACCACGCCGCCCCCGGGCCCATGGCCGAGATCGCGATCCTCGAGAGCGCGGGCGATCCCCCCTGGGCCGGGATGGGGGGCCGCTACGCCGCGCCCGCGGTGATGGAGCTGATCCGCGCGCACCGGACCACCATCGTCTTCATCAACACCCGTGCGCAGGCCGAGCTCTTCTTCCAGGCGCTCTGGGCGGAGAACGCGGAGGCGCTGCCGATCGGGCTTCATCACGGCTCGCTCGGGCGCGAGGCGCGGGAGCGGATCGAGGCGGCGATGGCCGCGGGCGAGCTGCGCGCCGTCGTCGCCACCTCCTCGCTCGATCTCGGGCTCGACTGGGGGGATGTGGATCTCGTCGTCCAGATCGGCGCGCCGAAGGCGGTGGCCCGGCTCGTGCAGCGCATCGGGCGGGCCAATCACCGCTACGACGCGCCCTCGAAGGCCGTCCTCGTCCCCGCCAACCGCTTCGAGGTGCTCGAATGCCGCGCCGCGCTCGAGGGCGTGCGCGAGGGCCGGCTCGACGGGGAGCGCTTGCCCCAGGGGGGGCTCGACGTCCTCTGCCAGCATATCCTGCTGACCGCCTGCGCGGGGCCGTTCGATCCGGAGGCGCTGTTTGCCGAGATCCTGAGCGTCGGCGCCTATGCCGGGCTCTCCCGGGCGGCCTTCGAGCGCTGCCTCGACTTCTGCGCCACCGGGGGCTACGCGCTGCGCGCCTACGACCGCTGGCAACGCCTCAGGCGGCGCGAGGACGGGCTCTGGGAGCTGCGCGACCCCCGGGCCGCCGCGCGCATCCGGATGAATGCGGGCACCATCGTCGGGCCCGAGACCGTCGGCGTGCGCATGGGCAAGCGCGGCGGCGCCAAGATCGGCGAGGTGGAGGAGGCCTTCGCCGCCACCCTCGTCCCCGGCGACACCTTCCTGATCGGCGGGCGCGTGGTGCGCTACGACAAGATGCACGAGCTGACCGTCCAGGTCTCCCCCGCCGCCGGGCGCGAGCCGAAGATCGCCGTCTTCATGGGCACGAAGCTCGCCACCTCCGTCGCGCTCTCGCACCGGGTGATGGACATGCTGAGCGACCCGGCCCGGTGGGACCGCCTCCCCGGCCACACGCGGGATTGGCTGGATCTGCAGCGCGAGCGCTCCCGACTGCCGGCGCGCGACCGTCTGCTCGTGGAGACCTTCCCCCGGGGCGACCGCTTCCACATGGTCGTCTGGGCTTTCGCCGGGCGCAACGCCTGCCAGACCCTCGGGCTCATCCTCTCGCGGCGGATGGAGGAGGCGGGCCTCGCGCCTCTGGGCTTCGTCGCGACCGACTATGCGGTGATGCTCTGGGGGCTCCGCGAGGTCACCGACCCCGCCCCCCTCCTCTCGGCGGAGGGGCTGCAGGAGGGCTTCGAGGACTGGCTCGCCGGCAATGCCGTGATGAAACGCACCTTCCGCTCGGTCGCCGTCGTCGCGGGGCTGATCGACCGGCAGGTCGCCGCCACGCGCAAGACCGGCAAGCAGGTCTCCTTCTCCGCCGACATCCTCTACGACACGCTGCGCCGCTACGACCCGGGGCATCTGCTGCTCGAGATCACCCGGGACGAGGCGTTGCGCGGCCTCGTCGATTTCGGGCGGATCGAGGAGATGCTCGCGCGCGCCGGCGGGCGGATCGAGCATGTGGCCGCGCCCCATGTCACCCCGATCTCCGCGCCGCTCCTGCTCGAGATGGGCCGGGTGCCGATCGAGGGGGGCTCGGCCGAGGAGGCGATCCTCGAGGACGCCGAGGCGCTGATGGCGGAGGTCGGCCTCTGACCGTCCATTCCCCGGTGACAGGGCGGCGCTTTCGGTCTAGCTCTGCCACGACTTCGCGTCAGGGCCGGATCGGAAGGAGCGCCCCATGGACTTCGTCTACAAGTTTCGCGCGCAGGTCTGGAGCGTGCTCCCGGCCGACGACACCATCCGCTTCGAGGGAAGCTCGGAGCTTCGCCTGGTGGCGCCCTTCGACCGGATCCTGCTCGGCGATTTCGACGCGCCGGGCCAGCCGGAGGGCGACGCCACGCTCCGGCTGCTGCCGAGCGGCGAGGAGATCGACCCGGATTTCGCCGAGGCGGTGCGCGTCACCGGCCCGGACTTCGTCTCCGACCTCTTGGTGATCCTCGAGGAGGACGACGACGGCTCCGGCCGCGAGATCCAACTCCTCCTGACGCTCGACGGGGATCCGCTGCCCGAGCCCGCGATCGGCACGAATATCGAGACCTTCGCGGCCGATTTCGCGATCGAGTTCTTCACCCGGGCCGACGAGGACGACACGCCGATCTTCACCGGCCCCTATCCGACAGGCGCCGAGATCGCCTTCGCCGATCTGCCGGACTTCGAGCTCCTCGGCCGGCGCGGCGAGAGCCTGCTGCCGGGCGACGCCGCCGCCCGCCTCGCGCGCGCCCAGGAGATCGCCCGGCTCTACGAAGCGGGCCTCGACCGCGACGGCGCGATCGACGAGGGCGGGCTGAATTTCTGGATCGACGCGGCGGGCCAGGGCTTCACCGACATCCAGATCGCCGACGCCTTTCTCGAGAGCCCGGAATTCACCGCGAGCTTCGGCGCGGTGGACACGCTCTCCGACCTCGAGCTCGTCGAGCGGCTCTACCAGAACGTCCTGAACCGCGACGGCGAGCCCGCGGGCGTGGAGTTCTGGACCGGGGCGCTCGCGGGCGGCTTCAGCCGTCAGGACCTGCTCCTCGCCTTCGCCGACAGCTCGGAGAACCGCGACGGCACGCCCTTCGTCGAGACGCTCTTCGGATCGGAGCCCGGGATCTGGGAATTCCCCGCCTGAGGCGCGCGCCGGGGCCGGGTCAGGCGGGGAACTCCCAGATGCCCGGATCGGTCTCGGCCAACTCCTCGACGAAGGCGGAGGCCTCTCGGTTCTCCGAGCTGTCTGCGAAGGCGAGGAGCAAGTTTTCCCGGCTGAAGCCCTCCGCCAGTGCCCCGGTCCAGAACGCGACGCCCTCGGCCTCGCCGTCCCGGTCGAGGACGTTCTGGTAGAGCCGCTCGACGAGTTCGCCGTCGCTCAGCCCGTCCACCCGGCCGAAGGCGGCGGTGAATTCCGGGCTTTCGAGGAACGCCCCGGCGATGTCGGCGTTCGAGAGGCCCCGGCCCGCGGCGTCGATCCAGAAATTGAGCCCGCCCTCGTCGATCTCCCCGTCGCGGTCGAGACCGGCTTCGTAGAGGCGGGCGATGGTCTCGACGCGGGCTTTGCGGGCCGCGTCCTCGCCAGGGAGGAGCGCGTCGCCGATGCGGCCGAGGAACTCGAAGGCGTCGATCTCGCCCCAATCGAGCTCGGCCCCGTCGGCATAGGGGCCGGCGCGGATCACCTGATTCGTGTCCGGATCGAAGCTGAGCGGGGTGTAGCCGAGGGGGTCGACCAGCGTGCGGAACCCGATGCCCTCCTCGAGGCGCGGCAGCTCCGGCCCGCCCGCGATGAAGGCGTGATAGACCGCGGAGATGCCGTCGGAGACGTCGTCGCTGTCCTGAAAGCCGATCAGCACCGCGCCGCCCACCGGGCCCGGCACCGCCGGAAGCGCGTAGGTGTCGGCGAAATCGGGGGTGATGGCGCGGCCCTCGGTGCCGGCGGCGACGGCGATCGGCTGGTCGTCCTCGAGCTCCCCGATGGTGAAGCTCTCGCCCGGCACGGTGAAGCGCAGGGTCTCGAGGCCGACATAGCGGGCGGGCGCCGTCGTCCCCAGCAGGAAGCGGAAGAAGTCGCCTTTGTAGACGAGGTCCATGGCGGCGGTCCTGTATAGCGAATGTCACACCCCTGATCGCGCGGGGCGGGCGGGCTGTCAAGCGCCGGCGGCGTCCTCGCGCAGGGCCTCGAGCTCGAGCCACTCCTCCTCCGCCGCGGAGAGCTTCTCCTGGCGCAGCGTGAGCGCGGCGGTCGCCTTGTGGAATTTGGCCGGGTCGCGGGCGAAGAGCTCCGGGTCGGCGAGCAGGGTCTCGAGCTTGGCGATCTCGGCCTCGAGGCGCTCGATCTCGGCGGGCAGGTCGTCGAGGCGCTTCTGCTGCTTGTAGCTGAGCCGCTGGCGGGCGACGGCGGGGGTGCGGGCCTCATCGGCGCTCGCGCGCCTCTTCGGGTCGGGGCCGCGCGGCTTCGCCGCGGGCGCGGGGTCGGCGGCGGCCTGGGCGCGGTAGTCGGACCAGCCGCCGGCATAGACGGTGGCGCGCCCGTCGCCCTCCATGGCGACGGTGGTGGTGGCCACGCGGTCGAGGAAGTCGCGGTCGTGGGAGACGAGAAGCACCGTGCCGTCGAAATCGGCGACGAGGTCCTGCAGAAGATCGAGGGTCTCGACGTCGAGGTCGTTGGTCGGCTCGTCGAGCACGAGGAGGTTCGAGGGGCGCGCCATGATCCGCGCGAGCAGGAGCCGCGCCCGCTCGCCGCCGGAGAGCTGGGAGACCGGGCCGCGGGCCTGGCGCTCGTCGAACAGGAACTCCTTGAGATAGGCCACCACATGGCGGAGTTTGCCGCGGACCATCACCTGGTCGTTCGAGCCCCTCACCCCCATCAGCTTGTCCTCGGTCAGCGTCTCCCAGAGGGACTTCTCGGGGTCGAGCGCCTCGCGCTGCTGGTCGAAGACGGCCATCTCGACGCCGGTGCCGAGGCGGACGCGGCCCGCATCGGGGGGGAGCTCGCCGGTGAGCATCTTGAGGAGCGTGGTCTTGCCGGCGCCGTTCGGGCCGACGAGGGCGACGCGCTCGCCCCGGGCGATGCGGATCGAGAAGGGGCGCAGGATCACCCGCTCGCCGAAGCGCTTCTCGATGTCCTCGGCCTCGATCACGCGCTTGCCGGTCTGGCCCGAGCTCTCGAGCGCCATGGCGGCGGTGCCCTGGACGTTGATCTGGCGGCGGCGTTGGTCCCGGAGCTCGGCGAGGCGGCGCAGGCGGCCCTGGTTGCGGGTGCGCCGGGCCGAGATGCCCTCGACCGCCCAGCGCGCCTCCTCCTTGATCAGCTTGTCGAGCTTGGCGCGGCGGGCGGCCTCCTCCTCGAGGACCTTGTCGCGCCAGGCCTCGAAGCCGGCGAAGCCCTCCGGCGAGCGGCGGACCTCGCCGCGGTCGACCCAGAGGGTGGCGCGGGTCAGCGCGGTCAGGAAGGCGCGGTCGTGGGAGATCAGGACGAAGGCCGCGCGGGTCTGGCCGAGCCAGGCCTCGAGCCACTCGATCGCCTGGATGTCGAGATGGTTGGTCGGCTCGTCGAGGAGCATCAGATCCGGCTCGGCGGCGATCAGGCGGGCGAGGGCGGCGCGCCGGCGCTCGCCGCCCGAGGCCGCGGAGGGGTCCGCATCGGCGCGGACCTTGAGCCCGTCCATCGCCGCCTCGGCGCGCCAGCGCTCGGCGGGGTCGAGCTCCGCGGCGGCATAGTCGCCGAGGGTGGCGAAGCCGGTGGGGTCCGGATCCTGCGGCAGATAGGCGACACCGGTGCCGGGCTTGACGAAGCGCTCCCCCGAATCGGGGGCGACGAGGCCGGCCATCACCTTGAGGAGCGTCGACTTGCCCGATCCGTTGCGCCCGACGAGCGCGAGGCGCTCGCCGGGATGGAGGGCGAGCTCCACCCCCTCGAAGAGCGGGCGGCCGCCGAAGCCGAGGCGGATGTCCTGGAGCGTGAGAAGCGGGGGCTCTGCCATGGGGGCCATGTCGCGCGGGCAGCTGGCTCAGTCAAGCGGGGTGCCTGCGGCGAGGTCCAGGCCGGCGCGTCCGGAGGCCTGGGGGGAAGGCCGCCGGTCCC
>CAZNTX010000102.1:0-12205 GCA_964576075.1 uncultured Limibaculum sp.
GGGGCGGGGGCGGGCGGGCGGGAGCCCCCCACCCGGGCGCCCCGGGCCACGGGCGCGAGCGGCGGGGTCAGCTTCCGTCCACCTCCGCGAGCAACGTCGCGTTGCCGCCGGCCGCGGTGGTGTCCACGCAGAGATGGCGCTCGACCTGCATCCGCTCCGCCGGATCGTCGGCGGTGACGAGCGGCAGGATCGGCCCCTCGCGGCCGGCGAGCGCCCGCCGGAGCGCGCGGAGCGCGTCCCCGCCCGCATCGCTCGCCACCGCATCGAGCCCCGCGAGCGTCTCGAGGGCGGCGGGATCGAGCACGCCGTCGAGGGCCGCGAGGCGGTCGGGGTCCTGCGGCGCGAGGCCCGCCGCGGCCTCCGGCGCGCCCGGGGTCACGAGAAGCGCCGCGTTGCCCGCGGCGAGGGCGCGGCGCGCTTGCGCCGCCGCGGCCTCGGCGGAGGGGCCGAGGCAGAGCACCCGGCCGCGGGGGTGGCGCGAGAGGCGGTTGGTCTCGCCGGTCGGACCGGGCAGCGTCTCGGTCGCGACCGCCGCATCGGGCCGCGGGAGGCGGGCGAGCGCCGCGGCCGCCTCCGGGGCCGCGAGACGGCGAGCCTCGGGCGCGGCGGCCCCCGCGCTCGGCCGCCCGGCGAAGCGCCGGAGATAGTGCGGCCCGCCCGCCTTCGGCCCGGTGCCCGACAGACCCTCGCCGCCGAAGGGCTGGGAGCCGACGATGGCGCCGATCTGGTTGCGATTGACATAGGCATTGCCGCAGCGGATGCGGCTGACCACCTGCTGCACCCGGTCGTCGATCCGGGTGTGCAGCCCGAAGGTGAGCCCGTAGCCCTTGGCGTTGATCGCGTCGACGACCTGGTCGATCTCGTGGGCCGCGAAGGTCGCCACATGGAGCACGGGGCCGAACACCTCGCGGTCGAGCTCCTCGATGCCGGAGAGCTGGAGCACCGTCGGCGCGACGAAATGGCCCTCCGCGGGCGCGGCCGTGCGCTTCAGAAGCCGGCCCTCGGCGGCGAGGCGGGCGATATGCGCCTCGATCTCGGCCTTGGCCTCGGCGTCGATCACCGGGCCGATATCGGTCGGGATCTCCCACGGATCGCCGAGGACGAGGGCGTCCATCGCGCCGAAGAGCATCTCGAGGAGCCCCTCCGCGATGTCCTGCTGGACATAGAGCATCCGGCAGGCGGAGCAGCGCTGCCCGGCGGAGCGGAAGGCGGACATCACGATGTCGCGCACCGCCTGCTCGGGGAGCGCGGTCGAGTCGACGATCATCGCGTTGAGCCCGCCGGTCTCGGCGATGAGCGGCGCGTCGGGGGCGAGATGCTCTGCCATGGCGCGGTGGATCTTCCGCGCGGTCTCGGTCGAGCCGGTGAAGGCGACGCCGTCGACCCGTGCATCCGAGGTCAGCCGCGCGCCGACCCGCCCGTCCCCCGGCAGCAGCTGCAGCGCGGCGCGGGGGATGCCGGCGCCATGCAACAGCGCCACCGCGCGCGCGGCGATGAGCGGCGTCTGCTCGGCGGGTTTCGCCAGCACCGCGTTGCCGGCGGCGAGCGCCGCGGCGATCTGGCCGGTGAAGATGGCGAGCGGGAAGTTCCAAGGCGAGATGCAGGCGAAGACGCCGCGGGGGGGCGCGTCGAGGCGCCGGGACTCGACGGCGTAGTAGCGCAGGAAGTCGACCGCCTCGCGAAGCTCGGCCACGGCATCCGGCAGCGCCTTGCCGGCCTCGCGCGCACAGAGGGCGAAGAGCTCGGGGGCCGCGGCCTCGTAGGCGTCGGCGGCGCGCTCGAGGGCGGCGGCGCGCTCCTCCACGGGCGTCGCGGCCCAGGCGGCGGCCCCCTCGCGGGCGGCGGCGAGGGCGGCCTCGATGTCGGCGTCGGAGGCCTCCATCGCATGGCCGACGACCTCGGAGGGGCGCGCGGGGTTCGACAGATCCACCCGATGCGTGCCGTGCACCCCGGCGGCGATATGGGGCGCGGCCTCCCAGGCATGGGGCGGGGCGAAGGGGGCGCGGTCCGCCTCGATCCGGTCGAGCACGTCGCGATCGGCGATGTCCCAGCCCCGGGAGTTCCGCCGCTCGGGCGCGAAGAGCGCGGGCGGCAGCGCGATCGCCGGGTTCGGCCCGAGGGCGCCGTCGAGCTTGGCGATCGGGTCGGCGGCGATCGCCTCGGGGCTCACCCCCTCGTCGACGATCTGGTTGACGAAGGAGGAATTCGCCCCGTTCTCCAACAGCCGGCGCACCAGATAGGCCAGCAGGTCGCGATGCGCCCCCACCGGCGCATAGATCCGGCAGCGCGCCCCCTCGCGGGAATGGACGATGGCGTGCAGCCGCTCGCCCATCCCGTGCAGCCGCTGGAACTCGAAGGGCGCGTTCCCCGCCATCGCGAGCACCGCCGACACGGTGTGCGCGTTGTGGGTGGCGAACTGGGGATAGAGCCGGTCGGTCATCCCGAGGAGCTTGCGGGCGCAGGCGAGATAGTTGGCGTCCGTCGCGGCCTTCCGGGTGAAGACGGGGAAGCGCTCGAGCCCCTCGACCTGGGCGCGCTTGATCTCGGTGTCCCAATAGGCGCCCTTGACGAGGCGGACCATGATCCGCCGGTCGTGGCGCTCGGCGAGCGCGTGGGCCCAGTCGATCACCGCGAGCGCCCGCGGCCCGTAGGCCTGCACGACGATGCCGAACCCGTCCCACCCGGCGAGCGCGGGATCGGCCACCACCGCCTCGATGACGGAGAGCGAGAGGTCGAGCCGGTCCTGCTCCTCGGCATCGATGTTGAAGCCCATATTCGCCGTCTTGGCGAGCTGGGCGAGGGCGGTGACGCGGGGGACGAGCTCGGCCAGCGCCCGCGCCCGCTGCGCCTCCTCGTAGCGCGGATGCAGCGCCGAGAGCTTCACCGAGATGCCGGGGTTCTCCTCCGGGCTGCGGTGACGGCAGGATCTGGCGATGGCCGCGATCGCGCCGGTGTAGGAGAGGTGGTAGCGCCGCGCATCGGCCTCGGTGCGGGCGGCCTCGCCGAGCATGTCGTAGGAATAGGTGTAGCCGTCCTCCTCCATCGGGCGGGCGCGCTTCATCGCCTCGCCGATCTCGCGGCCGAGGACGAAGGCGCGGCCGAGCTCCTTCATCGCCTGCCCGACGGCGGTGCGGATCACCGGCTCGCCGAGGCGCTTCACCGCGCCGTGGAGGACGCCGGCGAGGCTGTCGTCGGTGCGCGAGAGCACCCGGCCGGTGAGCATCAGCCCCCAGGTCGAGGCGTTGACGAGGGTGGAGGCGGAGCGGCCGAGATGGCGCCCCCAGTCCGAGGGCGCGATCTTGTCCTCGATCAGCGCGTCGATCGTCTCGGCATCGGGCACGCGCAGGAGCGCCTCGGCAAGGCACATCAGCGCGATGCCCTCCTTGGTGGAGAGCCCGTATTCGGCGAGGAAGCTCTCCATCAGCCCGGGGCCTTCGCTCTCGCGCACCTCGCACACGAGGGCGGCGGCGCGCTCGGAGATCGCCGCGCGGGTCTCGGCGTCGAGCCGCGCCGCCTCGATCGCGGCGGCGACGGCCTCGTCCTCTGGGCGCAGCGTGTGGGCGCGGACGGTCGCGCGCAGGGAGCCGGGCTCTGGCGACATCTCGTTCATGGGCAATCTCCTCGTTGCGCATAGCCTAGGGCGGATCGCCCGCGCGGAAAACCGTGGCGCGCCCGCGCCCCCCGAGCGGGGTCAGGGCGCGAGCGCCGCCGCGACCGAGGGCCGCGCCAGGAGCGTCTCCATCTGCCGCGCCAGCTCGCTCTGCGCGACGATCCGGATCCGATAGGGCGGCAGCTCGTTTTTCTCGATGTCGACATAGGGCGCGCCGCGCAGGCCGGTCAGCCGCTCCGAGGCGAGGCGCCGGCCGGTCGCGTCGTGAACCGACAGCACGATGTCCCAATGCGAGGTCACCTGCTGCCAGACATCGAGCTTCCACTCCTGGAGCTGCACCCAGAGGAGGCGCTCGCCCGGGGCCAGTCCCTCCGCCAGATCCTCCGGCCGCGCCGGGGCGGCGGCGTCGAGCCCCCGGGCCCGGCCGCCCGCGGCGCGGAGCGAGGCGACGAGCGCCGTCCCCATCGCCTCGGCGAGCGGGGTGCGCCCATAGGTCCACATATCCGCCGGGAAGCCGTAGGTGCTCCGCAGAATGCCGAGGAAGGCGGGCCCCGTCTCCCCGTCGAGCACATGGGGCCGGCGGTCGGCCACGGCGACGGCGACCGGCGCGGCGGGCGCGGAAAGCGCGATCTCGGCGCTGCCGAGGCGATGGCGCTCGGGCACGCCGCAGGCCGCCAGGGCGAGCGCGACGCACACCGCGATCCCGGGGCCCGTCCGCATGGCCTCACACCTTCCAGAACACGAAGACGCCCCAAAGCGCGGCGAGCGCGAGCCCGCCCCAGAGCGGCGGCCCGGCGAGGCCGAGCCAGCCGAGCGACAGGAAGGCCGCGCCGAGAAGCGTCAGGAAGAGCCGGTCGCCGCGGGTGGTGACGAGGCCGAGCACGCCCTTGCGCGGCCCGCCGCCGGGGGCGGCGATCTCGATCCCCGTCATCAGCGCGAGGGCGGCGAGGATCGAGAGGAAGAAGGCCCCGGTCTCCGGCGTCCAGGCCATCCAGGCGAGGCCGGAGAGATCGACGAGCGGCGGGGGCTCCGGCGCGGCCGCCGCCGCCCCCCAGCCGCCGCCGGAGGGCTCCGGCGCCGCCGGCTCGGCGAGCCCGAGGGCGATGCGCCAGCGCTCCGGCGCTGCGAGCCAGGCCGCTCCGGCCGCCGCGGCGAGCGCCACGGCGAAGGCCGGCAGCGCCCCGAGGATGCGCCCGAGCCTCATGGCGCCCCCCTCCAGGACTTGACGGCGGCCCACAGCCCGCAGGGCCGGGCCGACCGGCCTCCGCGCCCGCCGCAGCCGGTGCCGCAGGCCCTCGGCGCCAGCCCGCGTGAGGGTGCCGCAGTGCGAGCCGGGGCAGGCCGATGCCGGGCCCTCATCCGCCGCAGCCCTCGGTCTCTGGAAGCTGGGCGCGGAAGGTGACGACCGCCGTCAGCGGCCCGCCCATCGCCGCGATCACCCCGCGCTCGATGGCGAAGAGGCAGCGATTGCCCCCCTCCGTCGCCCCCGCCTGCCCCTCCGGCGCGACCTCCGTCTCGTCGCCGATCCGGAACACCCGGTAGGGCCGCTCCGGAAAGGGCGGCCCCGGCAGCGACTCGATGGTGGCGAAGAGCCGCCCGGCCCGCCCGAGCGCCGCGATCTGCGGGCGGGGGAGGATGAAGCTCCGGGTCTCGAGCCGCCCGCCCGACTGCCAGACAGCGACGATCTGGAACGGATCGCGCGGCGGCCCGACCCGCTCCGGCGCCGCCTCGAAGAGCCCGAACCGCCAGGCCGCGAGCGCGGCGAGCGCCAGCGCGAGCCCCGCCGTCACCCAGCGCTCGACCCGCCGCCAGCGCCTGTCTCCGGCCATCTCTCCCTCCGGCCCGCCCGCTCACGTGATCGGCCCGTGATGCGCTTCCATCGGGCGCAATTGCTCGAGCACCCTCTCATAGCCTTGCGGGTTGTGAAACTCCGCGCGGATCTCCTCGCGCCGCGAAAAGAAGAAGCGCAGCGTCCGCGCGCGCGGCGTCATCACCACCCAGCGCACCAGGGCCATGTTGATCGCGTGGCTGCCGGGGATCTCCGATTCGGCCCCCTCGACCGGGTCGACATGGAGGCAGCGGGCATCCGCAGCCGCGATGGTGACGAAGGTCTTCCCGCTCATCTCACACCCGCCCGAGGGCAAAGCCCTTCGCGATATAGTTGCGCACGAAATAGATCACGATGGCGCCCGGCACGATGGTCAGCACCCCCGCCGCCGCGAGCAGACCGAGCTCGTAGCCCGCCGAGGAGGCGGTCTTGGTCATGATCGCGGCGATCGGCTTGGCCTCGACCTGGGTGAGCGTCTTGGCGAGCAGAAGCTCCACCCAGGAGAACATGAAGCAGAAGAAGGCCGCGACGCCGACGCCCGAGCGAATCGTCGGCAGGAAGATCCGCAGGAAGAAGCGCGGAAAGGAATAGCCGTCGACATAGGCCGTCTCGTCGAGCTCACGCGGGACCGAGCGCATGAAGCCCTCCAGGATCCACACCGCGAGCGGCACGTTGAAGAGGCAATGGGCGAGCGCGACGCCCAGATGCGTGTCGAAGAGCTCGACGGCATAGTAGAGTTGCACGAAGGGCAGGACGAACACCGCCGGCGGGGCCATCCGGTTGGTCAAGAGCCAGAAGAACAGATGCTTGTCGCCGAGGAAGCGGTAGCGCGAGAACGCATAGGCCGCGGGCAGCGCCACCGTCACCGAGATCACGGTGTTGAGGGTCACGTAGATGATCGAGTTGATATAGCCCCAATACCAGGTCGGGTCGCTGAAGATCGTGGCGTAGTTCTCGAAGGTCACCGCCTCGGGCCAGGGCGAGAAGCCGCCGAGGATGTCGTTCGTCGTCTTGAGCGACATCGCGACCAGCCAGTAGATCGGCACGAGCAGGAACAGGATGTAGAGGGTCGGGACGAGCCAGGTCAGGTATCGCATCAATGCTCCGCGGGCGTAGCCCGCGCCTCATCGGGCCCCTCCGGGCCCTCTTCGGGGGGCGAGGAGAGCCCGGAGGGGCTCGACGAGCGCGCTTCGCGCGCAGGAATGCCGGGCCGGGTCATCGGTCTCGCCGGGTCATCAGCGTGTAGAACACCCAGGAGACCGCGAGCGTGATCAGGAAATAGACGAGGCTCATGGCGGCCGCCGGGCCGAGGTCGAACTGCCCGAGGGCGGTCTTCACGAGGTCGATCGAGAGCAGCGTGGTCGCGTTGCCGGGGCCGCCGCCGGTCAGCACCGAGATTTCGGTGTAGATCATGAAGCTGTCCATGAAGCGCAGCAGCACCGCGATGGTCAGCACCCGCGCCATCTTCGGCAACTCGATATGGCGGAAGACCGCCCACCGCGAGGCCCCGTCGATCCGGGCGGCCTGGTAGTAGGCGTCGGGGATCGCGACGAGGCCCGCATAGGCGAGCAGCACGACGAGCGACGTCCAGTGCCAGACATCCATGGCGACGATCGTCACCCAGGCGTCCCAGGGGTCCTGGGTGAAGTTGTAGTCCACCCCGGCGGCGTTGAGGCTCCAGCCGAGCAGGCCCACTTCCGGCAGCGCCAGGATGTTCCACATCGCGCCGACGACGTTCCAGGGGATCAGCAGCGGCAGCGCCATCAGCACGAGGCAGACCGCCACCATCGGCCCCTTGCGCGGCATCGAGAGCGCGATGGCGACGCCGAGCGGGATCTCGATGGCGAGGATCAGCCCGGTGAACAGGAGCTGCCGGCCGAGCGCTGCGTGGAAGCGCTCGGAGTGCAGGAGCTGTTCGTACCATTGCAGGCCGGCCCAGAAGAACTGGTTGTCGCCGAAGCTCTCCTGCACTGAGTAGTTGACCACCGTCATCAGCGGGATCAGCGCGTTGAAGGCGACGAGGAGGAGGACTGGCAGGACGAAGAGCCAGCCCCGCCCGGTCTGCCGCTTGGCGCTCATGGCGCGTCCTCCCGGTCTCCGGCGAGCCAGCCCTCGCGGTAGAGAAAGCTGCGGCGCGGGTCGAGGGCGAGGCGCGGGCGCTCGGGGATCTCGGCGCCCTCAGGCAGGAGCGCGCGCAGCCGGTTGGGGCCGATGCGCGCCTCGAGGATGCGGAAGCGCCCGGTCTCGGCCACGGCGAGGGGCTCGGCGGGCAGCCCCTCCGGATCGAGGGTCACGAATTCCGGGCGGATGCCGAGCTCGGCCGCGCCCGTGGCCTTCGCGCCCGCCCAATTGGCGATCTCGACCGGGGTGGCGCCCTCCGCCGTCTCCAGCCAGACCCGGGCGCCGTCGGTCGTCACCGGCAGCAGGTTCATCCCTGGCGAGCCGATGAAATGGCCGACGAAGCGGTGCCGCGGCCGCTCGAACAGCGCCTCGGGCGTGCCGACCTGCACCACCTCGCCCTCGGACATCACCACCACCCGGTCGGCGAAGGTCAGCGCCTCGGTCTGGTCGTGGGTGACGTAGATCATCGTCCGCCCGGTCCGCTGGTGCAGCTCGCGGAGCTTCGAGCGCAGGCGCCATTTGAGATGGGGGTCGATCACCGTCAGCGGCTCGTCGAAGAGGATGGCGGCGACGTCCTCGCGCACCAGCCCGCGGCCGAGGGAGATCTTCTGCTTCTGATCGGCGGTGAGCCCGGCGGCGCGGGTCTCGAGCATCTCGCCGAGTTCCAACATCTCGGCGATCTCGGCGACGCGGGCGGCGATGCGGTCCTCCGGCACCCGGCGGTTGCGGAGCGGGAAGGCGAGGTTCCGCGCGACCGTCATGGTGTCGTAGATCACCGGGAACTGGAACACCTGCGCGATGTTTCGCCGGTCCGGCGGCAGGCGGGTGACGTCCTGCCCGTCGAAGAGGATGCGGCCCTCGGATGGGCGGAGGAGGCCCGAGACGATGTTGAGGAGCGTGGTCTTGCCGCAGCCGGAGGGGCCGAGGAGGGCATAGGCCCCGCCGTCCTCCCAGTCGAGCGAGAGGCCGCGGAGCGCCCAGTCGCCCTCGCCGGGGCGGCGGGCGTAGGAGTGGCGCACCTGGTCGAGGGTGATCCGCGCCATCTCAGGGCCCCGCCCGGCGCCCGTCGGCGTCGAAATAGAAGGCGCGGGAGACGTCGAGGCGGAAGCGCGCCGTCTCGCCGACCTCGAGCGGGTGGATGCCGTGGGCGAGGCTGACCCAAGGCCGCCCGGCGAGGTCGAAATGCACGAGCGATTCGGAGCCAGAGAGCTCCGTCACCTGCACCCGGCCCTCGACCGCCGGCCCCTCCCCCGTGGCGGGCGTCACCCAATGGGGGCGCAGGGCGAGGGTGTAGCGCCCCTCCGCGAGCCAGGCGGGCGCGGGCCAGGCGCAGCCCTCCGCGAGCGCGACCGTCCCGCCGCGGGCCTCGACGGGGGCGAGATTGAGCGGGGGGTCGGAGAACACCTGCGCCGTCGTCAGGTCCTCGGGCGCGCGGTAGAGCTCGGCCGACGGGCCGAAGCCCGTGACCCGGCCCTCGAAGAGCGTCGCCGTGCGCCCGCCGAGGAGGAGCGCCTCCGCGGGCTCTGTGGTGGCGTAGACGACCACCGCCCCCTTCTCGGCGAAGAGCCGGGGCAGTTCCTCGCGCAACTCCTCGCGCAGCTTGTAGTCGAGATTGGCGAGCGGCTCGTCGAGGAGCACGAGATCGGCGTCCTTGACGAGGGCCCGGGCGATGGCGGTGCGCTGCTGCTGCCCGCCGGAGAGGGCGTCCGGGCGCCGGTCGAGCATCGGCGAGAGCTTGAGGAGCTCGGCCGCGCGGCCGACGCGGGCGCGGATCTCCGCCTCGGCCATGCGCGCGACCCGGAGCGGCGAGGCGATGTTCTCGAAGACGGTGAGCGAGGGGTAATTGATGAATTGCTGGTGCACCAAGGCGACGTTGCGCTTCTGCACCGAGCGGCGGGTGACGTCGCGCCCTTCGAAGCGCACGCGCCCCGCGCTCGGCCGCTCGAGGCCGGCCATGAGATGCATCAGCGTCGTCTTGCCCGCCCGCGTGGTGCCGAGGAGCGTGGTGAACCCGCCGCGCTCGAGGGTCAGGGAGGTGGGGGAGATGTGGGTCTCGCCCCCCAGTTCCAGGGAGACGCCGTCGAGCTCGAGCGTCATCGGCGGCCCCGCATCGCCTCAGGGCCGGTGATAGCGCAGGAACAGGTCGAAGGCGCCGGAATTGTCGGCATAGCCCCCCGGATCGTCGCGGTCGTTGACGAGAATGCGGATCGGCGCGTCGGTCTGCATGGTGAGCAGGTTGGGGGTGCGCGGCGAGGTCGCGTCGATCATGAAGGCGATGCGGTTCGCCGGCTGCTCGACGACGATGGCCCCCGCGGGCAGGTCCGGATAGCGGTAGCCCTCTCCCGCCGCGCGGCCAGAGCCCGTGGCGGACTGCACGAGGGCCCGCCCGTCATACCAGTCGATGTCCGAGGCGTAGACGAGAAGCTGCAGCGCCCGCAGCCGCCGCCCGTCGCCGAAGCCGATGGCGGTCGCGACGTTGGTGCCGGCGTTGTTGACGACGAACCAGCCGCCCCCCGCCTCGAGCCCGCCCGCATCGGCGGGAACGGCGAGGCGCTCCTTCTCCGGGATCGCGGCCGTGGTGGCGGGTGCCGTCGGGGTCGCGCCGGTCAGCTCGTTCAGATTGACCTGCTCGGCCCTCGCAGGCAGCGCCGCGAGAGCGAGCAGGAGCGCGGCGGCGCCGCAACGGGGGATGACACGCATCGGCAAGGCCCTTCCTGAACTCTGCGGCACGGCCCCGCCGGCCCGCGCCCGTCGTCGCCCGGCAGGCCGCGCGGCCCGCCGGGCGGGAGATCACTGCGCCTCCTGCCAGCGCTTGATCAGCTCCTCATAGGCGATGGTCTCGCCCTGGGGTTTCTCGTTCTCGAGCTTCGGCTTCGGCGCGCCGGGCTGGGCGAGCCAATACTCCGGATCGCGCTCCTCGTTCAGCCGCGGCCCGCAACCCCCATAGACGTTGGCCGCCTCGTCGGCCCGCTGCATCCGGGCCATCACCGTGTCCATCTCGCGCGCGAGCCGGTCCATCGCTTCCTGCGGCGTGAAGGCGCCGGAGTTCACGTCGCCGATCTGCTGCCACCAGATCTGCGCGAGCTTCGGATAGTCGGGCACGTTCACCCCGGTCGGAGACCACAGCACCCGGTCCGGCGAGCGGTAGAACTCCACCAGCCCGCCGAGCTTCGGCGCCCGCTCGGTGAAGCTCTCGTGGCGCACGGTGCTGTCGCGGATGAAGGTGAGCCCGACATGGGACTTCTTCACGTCCACGGTCTTGGAGGTGACGAACTGGGCATAGAGCCACGCGGCCTTGGCGCGCTCGAGCGGCGTGGATTTCAGGATCGTCCAGGAGCCGGCATCCTGATAGCCGAGCTTCATCCCCTCTTCCCAGTAGGGCCCATGCGGCGAGGGCGCCATGCGCCAGAGCGGATTGCCCTCCTCGTCGACCGTGTTGTTCCCCTCTGACCGCGGCGCGACCATCGACTGGGTGAAGGCCGTATACCAGAAGATCTGCTGCGCGACGTTTCCTTGAGAGAGCGCCGGGAGCGACTGGTAGAAGTCGTAATTCGCGGCCCCCGGAGGCGCGTATTCGCGCAGCCACTCGTCCCATTTGCGAATGGCGTAGACCGCAGCGGGCCCGTTCGCCGCGCCCCCGCGCGAGACCGAGGCGCCGACCGGGTTGCAGCTCCCCGCGGGCATGCGGATGCCCCATTCGTCGACCGGCACGCCGTTCGGCCGGCCCGTATCCCCGGCGCCGGCCATCGAGAGCCAGGCATCCGTCATCCGCCAGCCGAGATCGGGGGCGCGCTTGCCGTAGTCCATATGGCCGTAGATCCGGACGCCGTCGATCTCCTTCACATGGACCGAGAAGAACTCCGCGATGTCCTCGTAGGCCGACCAGTTGACCGGCACGCCGAGCTCGTAGCCGTAGAGCTCCTCGAAGCGCGCCTGGAGGTCCTCCCGGTCGAACCAGTCCTTGCGGAACCAGTAGAGATTGGCGAATTGCTGATCGGGCAGCTGATAGAGATCGCCGTCCGGCCCGGTGGTGAAGCTGATCCCCATGAAATCGTCGAGATCGAGCGTGGGGCTCGTGACGCCGGCGCCGGGCCCGGCCATGAAATCGGTGAGGTTGACGGCGAGCTGCAGCCGGGCATGGGTGCCGATCAGATCGCTGTCGTTGACATAGGCGTCGTAGAGATTGCGCCCGGTCTGCATCTGCGTCTGCACCGCCTGCACCACCTCGCCCTCGCCGAGCAACTGGTGATTGACGGTGATCCCGGTGATCTCCTCGAAGGCCCGGGCGAGCGTCTCCGATTCGTAGGAATGCGTCGGGATCGTCTCGGACAGGACGTTGATCTCCATACCCCGGAACGGCTCCGCCGCCCGAATGAACCAGTCCATCTCCGCGAGCTGTTCCTCGCGCGAGAGCGCCGACGGCTGGAACTCCTCGTCGATCCAGCGCTCCGCCGCGGCCATGTCCGCCGCCGCGGGCGCCGCGAAGACGATGGCGAGCGCCGACGCGGCCCAAAGGGTCCGTCTCATGATCTCCTCCCATGTGCCGGAGCGGCTCTGGCGTCCGCCCTTCAGCGCGATACCACCACCGCCCCCGCCTCCGGTCAACGCCTTATCGCCCGCGGGGCGGGGGGCCGTCCGGTCCGCCG
>CAZNTX010000103.1:0-12096 GCA_964576075.1 uncultured Limibaculum sp.
TGACGATACGGCCGCTGTCGCGGACGCGGATGTAGGTGGCGTCCAGCCAGAGGTAGGGCCACGCGCCCTCGAGCGGGCGCGTCAGGAACGCCTGCACCCGCTCGTCGATCTCGGCGCAGAGCCGGCTGACCTGGCTCTTCGAGACGCCGGCGCCGCCCATGGCGCGGACCAGATCGTCGACGGCGCGCGTCGAGACGCCGTGGACGTAGGCCTCCTGGATCACTGCCACCAAGGCCTTCTCCGCCGTCCGGCGCGGCTCGAGAAAGCTCGGGAAGTAGCTGCCCTTGCGCAGCTTCGGGATCGCCAGATCGATCTGCCCTGCGCGCGTCTCCCACGCGCGCTCGCGATACCCGTTGCGCTGCGTTGTCCGCGCCGCCGAGCGGGCGCCTTTCGGCGCACCCGCCGCAGCCTCGACCTCCAACTCCATCAGCCGCTCCCCGGCGAAGGCGAGCATCTCGCGGACAAGATCGCTATCCGCCTCCTTCTCCACCAGCTCCAGAAGGGCCATTCTCTCATCGGTCATCGTCGTCTCCGGTTCCGGTTTATGGTCTTGCAACCCGAACCTTCTCCGAAGACCGGCGATGGCCGCCAGCGTCACCGCCGGCCGCGCGCTGCGCTACGCCGGCGGCTCCGCGCGCGGCCGGCTCCTACACCACCTGGTGGGGCACGACCGGCAAGAGCCAGGAGCACCGCAAGCTGGCCCATCATCAGCCGGACCAGATCGGTCTGTCCGGTGCACTGGAGCTTGGCGGCCGCGCTCTTGATCTGAACCCGCTTCGTCTGGACGCTGACGCCATCGACTGCCGCGGCCTCGCGCGGCGACAGGCCAGCGACCAGCTGGAACGCGACATGCCGTTCGGCCGCGGTCAGCCCGCTCTCGCTTTGGAAGGCCAGATGGACGCGCCTGAACACCGCGGCATCGACCGGGAAGCCCCGGATGCGCGGCGTCGGCATGCCGTCTTCGGCCGACTCCATATCCGGCAAGAACAGGACGAAGCGCGACCTGTCGGCCGATGCGATCACCCGGCCCGCCTGCGCCGCGCCATCCTCCGCCTCCCGTGCCATCAGCGCGATGTCGGGATCCTCGTCCGGGGAGACGCAGAGACGGGTGATATAGTCGGTCAGATCCGAGACACCGCCGCGAAGGAAGCGCCCCCGCGAGTCGAAATCGGCCCATTTGAGCCGGGCCGGGGGCGCCGAGGCATCGACCTTGAGACGGCGCAACGTGGTCTCCACAGCCGCCTCGACCCGGTCTCCCGGAAGCAGCGAAAAGACCCCTGTCAGGTGATGTTTGACACCCGGACGCATGCAGCAACCCCGCGAGGCAATCCCTTGCGTGGTTCGATATCAGCATCGCCGTTGCGAGCCATTACCCAATTGGGTGATGGCGGGTCCCGCCCCCTGCCCCGCGGCCTCTCTCCTGGGGTTTGCTGTGGCAACCCTTGTGATGGCAGCGCCTGTGACGTTTCAGGCAGTCTGCGAGAGCCCGTCGGATTGTGACGGCGATACCGATTCTCTCATCGAGCTCACCTTCGATGAGAGCCGCATCGTGCCTGGTGGAACGTTCGAAAGCCGGCCAACGCTGGGATTCAACGTGTTTCCCGACTTTTCCTTTACGATCGCGAGTTCGGTCGGCGACGGGTTTACGTTTTCGGGCGGGATCGCGGACTTGGGGCAGACTGGTCAGGGGGTCAACCTGACATTCGACACGGACGGGAATCTCACAGCAATTCGGGACTTCAACGAGGGAGCCTTTATCTTTAACAGCGTCACCACCGGCCCCGGCCGATTCGATTTCTCTGCGTCACAGGTTGTGACGACGCGGCGAGACGACGCCGGCGCCGGAGATGGCACCGTAGATTTCGACGACATTGAAGTCAGCTGGCAGCGGGTCGACACGGTGATCCCGCTTCCGGCGGGCATGCCGCTCCTCCTCTCGGCGCTCGCTGCTGTGGCATTTCTGCGGCGTCGGTCTCTCCGCTGCGCCGACTGAACCATCGCGGACCCTGCCGGGAGCCTCGATGAGGATCCCGGCAACGGCACCTCGGCCGGCCCAAATCGGCGGACCGCGAGTGGCCGCTGCAGACATCGGGCCTCGTGACGCCCAGGTCCGCAAGGGCGAGAGGGCGAGCCAGATCGTCTCCTGCAAGGCCTCGGAGCAAGAAGGGGAGGACGGCGAGCCCGAGACCCGACGCGCGGTCCGATCCTACGCGGTCTTCAACGCCGACCAGGTCGAGGGCCACGCGCCGCCGGATCCGGAAGCTCGAGCCGTTCGAGCGACCCGAGGCGGCCGACCGCGCGGTCCGGCAGAGCGGGCGCAGCACCTGCACCTAGAGGGCGCTCGCGATCTCGTCGAAGCGCTCCGCCGGGTCTGGCTCGCCGAAGAGACAGCGGCGGGAAATCGCCCTCGTTCAGGGCTTTGTCGACGAGGAAGAGCTCTTCCTGGGAGGGCCCGAGACCTTCGCGGCCCAATGGACGAAGACGCGCTTGAACGCCTTGGAGGGGGTGAGACCGATGCCGCCATGCTCGGCGAGCTACGCACCGAGGCGCTGCATCGCCCGGACGAGGGGAGAGACGCCGAGCCGCGGATCGCTGTCCTCGGCATCCCGGAACTCGATCATTTCCCTCCAGCAGCGGTCTCCCTGCCCTTCGCGGCGCGCCGGCGCCTTCCATCCTCGGCCCGACCATCGTGGCGCGATGCCAGCCGATATGCCAGCCTCGCCGCGACCGATCGATCTTGCCCGACGGAGATTCCATGCGCCGAGCCACCTGTCATCGCGGTCGCCATGCCGCTCTCGCCGTCCTCGTTGCGGCAAGCCTCGCTTGCCCGGCACGCCCGGACACCCCGCGCGAGGTGCGGCCGGTTACCGGGTTCGAGGTCGACCGGTATCTCGGCCTCTGGCACGAGATCGCGATCATCCCGAATTGGTTCCAGGAGGACTGCGCCGCCGGCACGACCGCGACCTACGGGTTGGCCGAGGACATCGACGCCGTCACGGTGCTCAACAGCTGTCTCGAAGCGGACGGCAGCCGCAGCACGGCGGAGGGCCGGGCCCGGTTCACGGGCGCCCCGGGCGAGGGCGCGCTGGAAGTGACCTTCGTCAGCCTCTTGCGGATCTGGCTCTGGCCGCTCTCCGGAGACTACATCGTCTTCGCGCTCGACCCTGACTATCGCTGGGCCGCCATCGGTCACCCCTCCCGCGACTACGGCTGGATCCTGGCCCGCGAACAGCGCCTCCAGCCGGAGGTGCTGAAGGGGATCGGCTCGAGGTTCCGCGAGGCCGGGTACGACACCTGCGCCCTGCTCCTGTCGCCACGGGCGCTCGGAGACCCGCGCACGCCGCTCTGCGAGCTTCCGTGACGGCTCCTGCGGGTCCACGCGCGACGGGCGATTGACCGCCGTCCCCGGGTCCTGCCACATGCAGGCCGCGGCAGGTCGAAGCGGCCGCGCGCCCCGACACCGAAGGAGGGACCGAATGGACGTCACCTATTCCGCGCGCCTGCCCGTCGGCGCCGCCGAGGTTCTGATCCCGGGCGGGATCGCGACCCCGCACGGCTCCTGCATCGCCGTCGACGCACCGGGACTGACCGAGATCAGGGAGGCGACGACGGGCCAGCGCGCCTTCCGCATGGCCCCCGTCGGCCCCGAGGTTGCGGTCACCTTCCGCTTCGATGCCTCGGCGGGGCCCTATCCGGACGCGATGTTCGTGCCCCACCCGTCGCGCTTCACACGGTTCGCCGACGATCTCGTCGCCGAGGTGCGGCCGGTCGCCGGACAGCTGACAGGGATCGGGCGCGCCCGCGCCGTGGCGTGCCACGTGGCCGAGCGCTTCACCTACGGGCACACGGAGCATCGGTTCAACGACGGGTTCGACGTGGTTCCCGCCCTGGGCTGCGGCATGACGGAAGGCTCCTGCGTCGACATCAACACCTACTTCATCGCCGCGCTCCGCGCCGCCGGGATCGAGGCGGGCTACGTCACCGGCTTCTTCTTCCCGGATGAGAAGGCGGGCACTTGCGAGGACGGGCATTGCTGGGTCGTCACACGGATCGACGGCGAAACCCAGGAATGGGACATCGCGCACCACCTGAAGCTCGGCACGCGGGACATTCGCCCGGGGCTCAACCCCAAGCCGGGCCGGCGGGTCGCGTGCTTCCACTCGATGGGGCTCGACTTCCCGGATCTCGACATCACGGGCCTGAAGGCGCTGATCGAGCCGGTCGCGGTCGCCCACGGCCGGATCATCGCGTTCGACGCGCCGGAGATCCGGCTCCACGAGGTGGCCGCCGCCTGAGCTCGCCCCGGATCCGCGCATCCGGGCCCCTGCGTCCGCGAATGACGGAACTCGCAGGAGCAGCCGGTCACGAGACCCGAGGTCCCGGTCTCAGTGGCTGACACTTGCGGGCCTGAACTCCGGCTCGTCAGATGGCCCCGAGCGGCCCTCAGCAGCCATCGACCAGTGGCGCCGATGTGGCGAGCGCGTCCTCGATACCTTCCATCGGCTGCCGCCGCGCTCGCCGCCAAATGCCAACCCACACCGTGCGGACCTTTCCGCCATTCGGCGTGAAGACAGGTTGCGCGAGCGACCTCGGCAGCGGGGCTGCCAAGGGCCAATCTGCGTGCCCGGCCGAGCCGCGCTCGGGAATGGTTGCTTGCGGCGGCAGAAATTGCCACGCTGAGGGCTGTTCGTTCGCGGTCGCCGCCCTGCGAGCCTCGGAACCGTCTGATGCGCCTCGGATCCTGCGACGGGGGCGTCGAGCCCGGAGCGGGCAGAGTTTTGGTCGGCTGGGTCCGTCTGCGTCATCCGCGATGGCTCTTGCCTGGGGAAGGCCTGCGGTCAGCAAGCCCGAGGCCGTGCCGCTCAGAATGGGGTTTCCGCCCCTCGAGGCCCTGCCGGGTCCGAGAGCGGCATTGCCCGGCACCTCGAACGGCCCCATTGCCTGCGGACGGCTCGGCTCGCTACCATTGAGATTGGGAGGCCATCCCGAATGGATAGGCGGCAGTTCTTGGCCAGCGCCACGATATGGGCTGCGACTGGGTCGCCCAGCCCGGCTCGGACGGCCGAGCCGTTCCGCCTAGGGTTGACGCCTGTCTTTTTGGACAATGATGCGACTGTCGTGGAGAGGCTGCGCCTCGCGCTTTCGGAAGCGATGGCCGCTCCCGTCGATCTCGTTCAGCGCCGAACCTATCAGGAGATCACGGCGTCCATCCTCGACGGCTCGGTCGATGCGGCCTGGATCTGCGGCTATCCGTTCCTCCAGCACGGCGAGCGCCTCGTCCTTCTCGGGGTCCCGGTCTGGCGCGACCGCCCGCTCTACCAGTCCTATCTGATCGTCAAGGCCGAGGACGAAGCCCGGACGCTCGGCGATCTCAGGGGAAGCGTCCACGCCTTCTCAGATCCCGACAGCAACTCGGGCTACCTCGTTACGGCCTCCGATCTCGCGCGCGTCGGCGAGACGCCAGAGCACTTCTTTTCGCGCTCGGTCTTCACCTACGCTCACCGCAATGTCGTGCGTGCCGTCGCGGGCGGTCTCACGCGGTCGGGCAGCGTCGACGGATATGTGTGGGAGACGCTCGCGACAGTCGAGCCCTCCCTGACAGCGCGCACGCGGGTGATGACGAAAT
This sequence comes from uncultured Limibaculum sp., assembly GCA_964576075.1. Taxonomy (GTDB): domain Bacteria; phylum Pseudomonadota; class Alphaproteobacteria; order Rhodobacterales; family Rhodobacteraceae; genus Thermohalobaculum. The sequence continues at coordinate 5,627 of CAZNTX010000103.1, forward strand.
CCGAATGGCTCGGCTTTCCCCCCTTCGCGGCCCGCGCGGATCGCGCGGCGGCGCCCGCGGTCGTGCGGTTCCGACAGGCGCTGCTCGGCCTCGACGCCTCGGCCGCCGGTCGCGAGGCGCTCCGGCTCCTTTTCCTCGATCGGATCCAGGAGGGCGACAGGACCCTCTACGACGGCATCGCGGCGCGGATGACCGAGCTTTCGGAGCGGTGAGCATGCTGGCGCGCGCAGGAAATTGGCCGATCACCATCCGGGTCGCGGTGGCGACGGGCACCCTCATGGTCTTGTTCGGTTTCATCGCGTCGCAGCAGGTCCTGTCGACGCTCGCCAGACTTCAGGACGCCCGGATCCAGGAATACGCCCGGCTCCATGTGGGAGGCCTCGCCGTCGCTCTCGGTCCCTTCGCACTCCACAACGACGTCTGGGAGGTCTACGACACGCTCGACAGGGCGCGCGCGAACGCATCGGGCGAGAGGATCCTCTTCACGGTCGTCGCCGACGAGAGGGGGCGTGTCCTCGCCGCCAACGACCCGGCCCGGGCACCGGTCGACTCGGATGTCGCCGCCTTCGCCGAGGGTGCGGTTCCGGTCGGCGAGGTGACAGCCGCCGTCGGGGCGTCGGTGGTGCGGGTCATGGCGCCGCTCACGGTCCAGGACAGGCATGTCGGGCAGATCGTGATGGAACTCGACGTCAGCGACCTCGTCGCCCAGCGCCGCCGGACGGCGCTCGCCCTCCTCGCCGGGAATGCCGCAGCGACCATCATCCTCGTCCTCGCGGGGTACCTCGTGATGGCGCGGATGCTCAAGCCCGTCGAGCTCCTCGCGAGCCATATGGGCGAAGCGGGTGCCACGCCGCAGCCGATCCCGGAGACCGCGATCCCGCGCTCCGACACCGTGCTCGCGCGGCTCCTCAGAAATTTCAACGAGATGGCGGGGGCGATCGACGCCAGGGCCGAGGCCGAGCGGCGTCTCGCGGAGCGCGAGCGCTTCGTGAGCCTCGGCCGGCTCTCCTCGTCGCTCGCGCACGAGATCAACAATCCGCTCGGCGGCCTTCTGACCGCGACCGACACGATCCGGACCTATGCGGATCGCCCGGATGTCGTCCGGCAGTCCGCGGAGCTCCTTGACCGGGGGCTTCGCCATCTCGGCGAGGTCAGCCGGGCGATCCTCGAAGAGAACCGGATCGACCGGTCGGGCCGGGCTCTCGCCCTCTCGGATTTCGAGGATTTGCGCCTTCTCTTCGAGCCAGAGACGACCCGACGCGGGCAACGGCTCGAATGGCGGGTCGAAGCGCGGGACGACGCCCTCCGATGCCTGCATTCCGCGCCCGTCCGGCAGATCACGCTGAACCTATTGCTCAATGCATCCTCGGCCGCGCCCACGGGCGGTCTCGTGGGCTTGGAGATCCGCGAAGAGGGCGACAAGCTCGTTCTGACAGTGAGCGACAACGGGCCAGGGCTGTCCGACGCGGCCCGCGGGCGCCTGCTCTCGGAGACACCGGTCGAGCTGGGGACGGGTGTCGGTCTGCGGCTGGTTCGGGACCTCGCGAGCGGTCTCGGCGGAACGATCGGCTACAAGCGGTCGAATGCCCGAACCGAGGTCTCGGTCGCCCTGCCATGCCGGGATGCTGGGCCATGCTGACCGGGCGCTACCTCGTCCTCATCGAGGACGATTCTCTGATGGGGGGCTCCCTCCTCCAGCGCCTCGAACTCGAAGGCGCCGATGTCACTTGGGTCAAGCAGGCGGCGAGGGGTGTGGCCGCCGTGCGGACGCCGCGCCGTCCAGTCGATGCGGTGATCTGCGACATCCGCCTGCCGGACGGGACGGGCGAGGAGGTCTTCGAGACGCTTTCGCGCTCGATCGCGCCGCCCCCCTTTCTCTTCATCACGGGCCAGGGCGATATCGACCAGGCGGTCCGGCTCCTGAGAGCCGGCGGCGCCGACTATGTGACCAAACCCTTCGACATGCAGGCGCTCCTCCAGCGCCTCGTCGCAATCCTGCGAGCCGACCCGCGGGCGGGACTGCCGGTCTGGACCGGCATCTCGCCGCTCGCCCGGCAGGTTGATACGCTCGCCGCAGAGTTCGCGGAACACGACCGTCCGGTCCTGATCCGCGGCGGGCCCGGTCTCGGCAAGGAGCGCATCGCCCGGCGGATCCACGACCTCTCGGACGGCCGCGCCGCCCCCTTCGTCGCGCTCAACGCCCGCGAGGGCCGCGTCTCTGTCGGCGCGCTCGCGGACGCGATCGAGACAGCGGCAGACGGCACCCTCTACGTGAACGGGGTGGGGCGTCTCGATCGCGGCTGCCAGGACAGGCTGATGGACGCCCTCGCAGCGGCGCCCTTCCGGCTGATCGCCTCCTGCGGAACACGGATCGAGGAGAGGGTCGATGCGGGAGGCTTCCGCTCCGACCTCCTCTACCTCCTCGTCGCCAACGAGATCGTCGTGCCGCCCCTCTCAACCCGGCGCGAGGACGCCGTTTGGTTGGCCGGCCAGTTGTTCATGTCCCTCAACGAGAGCCGAGAGGCGCCGCTCAGAGGCCTTTCCGATCTCGCCCTGGCATCCATCCGCGATCACGCTTGGCCTGGGAACGGGCGGGAATTGCGGGCCCGTCTCCTTCGCGCGATGGACGTCGCGAGCGGCGACTGGGTCTTCCCGGCAGACCTCTTTCCCGAACAGAACGGCGAGGATGCCGAAGTCCGAACTCTCGCGGAGGCGCGCGACTTGGCCGAGCGCCGTCAGATCATCAGAGCGCTCGAGAGGACAGGCGGCCAGATCGCCGAGGCGGCGCGTCTCCTCAAGGTCTCGCGGACGACCCTCTGGGAGAAGATGCAAAAGCTCGACCTCTGAGGGCGGCCCATGTTCGGAAATCCGGACGCCACCAGAAGATAATCAGAATCAGAGACTTGGCGCCGCCCCCGGCCTGCGGCACGCGCCCCATGCCACCTCCTGATCGCGCTAGACTGCTCAAAACACAGCCAGGGAGGCGCTCAGCAATGAAATGCAACCGATTGGTCGACGTCGGCCGCCGCAAGTTCCTGCGCGGGGGTATCGGCGGAGCAGCAGGGGCCGCCGCTTCTGCCGTGATGCCCGCGGGCGGAGCCAAGGCGCAATCGCTCGCGCGGGTCGCCTATCCATCGAACCGGCTCGCGAACATAGCGGATCTCACCGTCAACGAGCCGATGGACATCGCCTATCCCGATTCCGAGAGCCCTGGCGTGCTTCTGAAGCTCGGGACCGCGGTCGAAGGGGGCGTCGGACCCGATGGCGACGTCGTCGCCTATTCGGTCCTCTGCCCGCACAAGGGCTGGCGCCTCTCCTACCACGCGGGCGACAAGACCCTGAACTGCCCCGGCCACTTCTCCCGGTTCGACTGCGAGGCGGGCGGCCAGCAGACCTGGGGCCATGCCACGCAGAACCTGCCGCAGTTCCAGCTCAGGGTCGACGACGCCGGCGAGATCTACGCCGAGGGCGTCGACGAGCTGATCTACGGCCGCCTGTCGAACGTCCTGGAAAGCTGAGGAGAGGAAGATGGCCTACAAGCGTTTCACCGACCGCCTTCCGATCATCCCGGCGGATGCCCAGGAGCACAACGCGGTCTGCCACTACTGCATCGTCGGATGCGGCTACAAGGCTTACACTTGGCCCTTGAACCGGCAGGGCGGGCCCGAGCCGAGTCAGAACAAGTTCGGCGTCGATCTCACCCGGCAGCAGCCGATCGAGACCGAGGCGTGGTACTCGCCCTCGATGTACACCGTCGTCAAGAAGGATGGCGAAGACGTCCATCTCGTCATCAAGCCCGACGTGAACTGCGTGGTGAACTCGGGCCTCGGATCGGTGCGCGGCGCGCGCATGGCCGAGAACCGCCGCTCGGACGTCATGGGCACCCAGCAGCAGCGCCTCACGGATCCCATGGTCTGGCGCTACGGCACCTGGCAGCCGACCACCTGGGACGATGCGCTCGACCTCGTGGCCCGCGTGACGGCGCGCTTCGTCGAGCCGGACGACGAGGATCAGCTCGTCGTCTCGATGTTCGACCATGGCGGCTCGGCCGGCGGCTACGAGAACACCTGGGGGACCGGCAAGCTCTACTTCGGCTCGATGAAGGTGAAGAACTGCCGGATCCACAACCGTCCCGCCTACAACTCCGAGGTCCATTCCTCGCGCGATATGGGCGTCGACGAGCTCAACTACGCCTACGAGGATTACACGCTCACCGACACGATCATGATCGTCGGCGCCAACCCCCTCGAAACCCAGACCAACCTCTTCCTCAACCACATGGTGCCGGGGATGCGGGGCGGCGCGCGGGTCGTCATCGTCGATCCGCGGCGCACCGTCAGCGTCAGGGCCTGCGAAGAGGCGGCGGGTGCGGAGAACGTGCTCCACCTGCAACCGAAATCGGGCACCGACCTCGCGCTCTTCAACGCGATCCTGACGCACATCGCGGATCAGGGCTGGATGGACCGGGAGTTCATCTCCGGATCCACGATCCGGAACGCCGTCGAGGTCGCGCAGAGCGAGACCCATCCCGCCGCCCTCGGCAGCTTCGAAGCTGCGCTCGAGGCCATCCGCCTCTCGCCGGCCGACGCCGCCGAGATCACCGGCGTCCCGGAGCCCGACATCGTCAAGGCCGCCGAATGGTACGCGCAACCCCATGACGACGGCGCCCGCCGCAAGGCCGTGATCGCCTACGAGAAAGGGATCATCTGGGGCAACGACAACTACCGCACCGTCGGCGCCCTCGTGAATCTCGGCCTCGCCTGCGGCAACATCGGGCGCGAGGGGGGCGGCGTCTGCCGTCTCGGCGGCCATCAGGAGGGCTATTACCGGCCTCCAGAAGGCCATGTCGGCCGGCCCGCCGCCTATATCGACCAGCTCCTGATCGACGGCGGCGGTGCGGTGCATCACATCTGGGCCTGCGATCACTACAAGACGACGCTCAACGCCAGCCGCTTCAAGCGCGAGTACAACCGGCGCACGAACATGGTGAAGGAGGCCATGGACAACGCGATCGGCGCGACCCGCGAGGAGCTCGTGGACGCGATCGAAGGCGCGATCCGGGCGGGCGGTCTCTTCTCGGTCAATGTGGATATCATCCACACCCAGATCGGGCAGGCCGCTCATGTCATCCTGCCCGCCGTCGAGTCGGGCGAGATGAACCTCACCTCCATGAACGGGGAGCGCCGGCTCAGGCTCACCGAGAAATACATGGACGGCCCCGGCCAGGCGATGCCCGACTGCATGATCGCCGCACGGCTCGCCCAGGCGATGGAGCGCGTCCTGACCCAGGAGGGCCGGGCCGACTACGCCGCGCAATTCCAGGGCTACGACTGGCAGTCCGAGGAAGACGCCTTCATGGACGGCTACAACGCGGGCAATCCGGAGGTGACCTACGAGCGTCTGCGCGCAGCCGGGACGAACGGGGTGCAGGAACCCGTCGTCGGCTACGAGAACGGCCAGCTCGTCGGCACGCCGCGCCTCTACACCGACGGCGTCTTCACCCGGCACGGCCGCGAGGACGGCAAGGCGCTCTTCTGCCACGCGACCTGGCGCGGGCTCCAGGCGCCGGGCAAGGCGCGCCAGCGGGACGCCCACCGGTTCCTCATCAACAACGGGCGCTCGAACCTCAACTGGCAGAACTGGTTCCTCGACCAGGACAACGACTTCGCCATGGACCGCTGGTCGGTGCCCTTCCTCCAGATCAACCCGGAAGACGCGGCCGAACTCGGCGTGGGCAACGGCGATCTCGTGGAGGTCTACAACGCCGACGGCGCCACCCAGGCGATGGTCTATCTCGAGCCGACGGCGCGTCGGAACGAGACCTTCATGCTCTTCGGCGCGCCCTCGGGCACCCAGGGCAACGTCATCAACGGCGGCGTGAACGAACTCGTCCTGCCGAACTACAAGCAGACCTGGGCTGACATCCGTAAGATCGCGGATGCGAGCCCAGGCGCTCGCCGGCAGAGCTTCAAGTCCTGGGAAGTCGAGCTCTGAAGACCGGATGACCCCGATCCGCGGCGCCGGACGGGCGCCGCGGATCGGGGCCTTCATCGGTTTGGACGATGGTCGCGCCCCGCTGCCACCGCTCGCCCATCTCGACGGCGCGCTCGGTCGAGAACCTTCTCGATTGCCTCGGCTCCTCCTGCATCTGCCGGAGCTGGCCGATGATCACGTCCCGGCGCTGGGCAGCCTCCCGGGGGTCGCTGGTGCCGAGACCGAGATGGAGGGTCTTGCCCATCGGCGTGCCGGTCTTGGGGTTCGGCTGGCCGATCAGCTCCGTCGGCAGCTTGGACTTCAGGGTGAAACGGCCATCCCGAGGGCGAGCCAGGACCCCCTTGTGGATGCGCATCGTGGTCCCCACGCGTTGTCGCATAAGGACGACGCAGTTCCGGGACAATCAAGGGCCCAGCAGCTGATATTACAGGGAAATCAGGATGTGGCGCACCGGGGAGGATTCGAACCCCCGACCC
>CAZNTX010000104.1:0-11272 GCA_964576075.1 uncultured Limibaculum sp.
CGCAGACCCGATCACAACTCCGCTCATCGCCGTCCTCCCGTCCTGCCTCAGCCGCCCCGCGCGGCGTGTGCGAAGCTTTCACAGCGTGGAATTTCCGAGAATGCGACGAATGCGCCGCCGGCCGGCCGGGTTGCCCTCGTTCCCGGTGACAAGAATGTTGCAGCGGCGCCGGATGGGTGCGACACTCTCGTGAGAATGACGTCGTCGAGCATCGGAGGAGGCCCGTGGCGAACCCAAGAAAGCCTACCGATGGCCCGATCGTCATCAAGAAATACGCCAATCGCCGGCTCTACAACACCGCAAAGAGCAGTTACGTTACGCTTGAGGATCTCAGCCGCATGGTCCAGGCCGGCGACGACTTTCAAGTGTTCGACGCGAAGACTGGCGAGGACATCACCCGGTCGGTGCTCGCTCAAATCATCTTCGAGCAGGAGGCGAAGGGGCAGAACATGCTGCCGACGAACTTCCTCCGTCAGCTCATCCGGCTCTATGGCGATGCGCTGCAATCGGTCGTTCCGGGATATCTCGACGCGTCCATGGAGGCCTTCGCCCGAAACCAGGAGCGGTTGCGCGACGCTTTCGGACATACCAATCCGGCCATGGCGTCCTTCGAGACACTCGCGCGGTCCAACATCGAGTGGATGGAGCGGGCGATGCGGATGTTCGGCCCCTTCGCCGCCCAGGGCGGAGGCGACCGGCCGGGCGGGAAGGCCGAGGTTCCCGCCGCACCGGGTGATCCGAGCGGCGATCTGGAGGCGTTGCAGAGCCAGCTGCGCGAGATGCAGGCCCAACTCGAGCGGCTTAGCCGCGAGGGCCCGGCCGAGGAGGACGCACAGCCCCCCGAGCCTGCCGCGCAGGAGAAGCGGCGCAGGAGCTGAGAGTTCGGATGCCGGCCGGGGGCGGCGCCGGCCGCCTCGCCGCCGGTTGGAGAGACGGATCGCGGCAAATGTCAGGTGTCCCGCTCGAACCCCTGCGCCGCGGCGAGGGAAAGGTGGAATGAGCGGCGCCGGACCATGCCCGTGGTGCGGGGACGATCCGCTGTACCGGGCCTATCACGACGAGGAGTGGGGTCGGCCGACTCTTTCCGGCCGCGCGCTCTGGGAAAAGCTCGTGCTCGACGGGTTCCAGGCCGGGCTTTCCTGGCTCACCATCCTGCGCAAGCGGGAGAATTTCCGGGCGGCCTTCGAGGGGTTCGACCCGCATCGCATCGCGCTCTGGGGCGAGCCGGAGGTGGCGCGGCTGCTCGCCGATCCCGGGATCGTGCGCTCACGCGCGAAGATCGAGGCGGCGATCGCGAATGCCCGCGCCTATGAGAGGATCGAGGCGCGGGAGGGGTTTTCGGAGGTCTGCTGGCGCGCCGTCGGACACCGGGTCCTCGACCGGGTCCCGGCGCGCCCCGAGGACGTGCCCGCGGAGACGGCGGAGAGCCGGGCGCTCTCGAAGGCGCTGAAGGCGGAGGGGGTCAAGTTCGCGGGGCCGGTGATCGTCTACGCTTTCATGCAGGCCTCGGGCCTCGTCAACGACCATCTGGCGGCTTGCCCGGCCAGACCGGCCTGCGAGGCGGAGGCGCGCGGGCTCGGTCTCGCCTGACCGGCGCCCGGCTTTGGAGATCGGGGCCCGACGTGCTAGCCTGAAAGATCAACGCATGTGTCGGGGCTCTCGGCGATGTTGACGAGCCGTTTCGAGGCGAGGTCGCTGCTCGGGCCGAGTGTTCGAGGCAACCTCCGCGTCGGCTCTTGCGCGGAGCTGCGGCCGATCGGGGCCATTCGGACACGGCACAAGACCGGGTTCCACGCCTCCGGCACCGCGCTTCTCGGCAATCCGCGACGGGCCGTCCCGGTCGGGTTCGGCGATCGGGTGGCGGTGTTGCTGCAGGTCGAGGCCGATATCCGCCTGCGCGGCGACCCCGGATCTGTCATGCGGTCCTACGGGCGCATGCGCTTCCTCTATCTCGTGGAGCGCGGCGCGGGTCGGCCTGCGCCGCTCGTGCCGCGGTATGCCGGGCGCAGCGGCGAGCCCTGGGTGGACCGGGACGGGCGGGGGCTGTCGCTCGAGGTGTCGGGCCCGTTCGGGCGGCCGGTCTCGCTGCCGGAGGGCGGGGCGTTCCTCGTCTCGCTGCGATACGTCTATCGCTTCCGCGAGCGCGATGCCGACGAGGCGGCCGACATCCCACTGACCATCCGCACCAATTGGCGCTTCGAGGCGCGGCGGTGAGCGGCCGGGTCAGCCCTCCTCGCCGAAGCGCCCGGCGACGAGCGCTTCGAGGGCGGCCATCAGCGCCTCCGCTTCCGGCCCGCGGGTGGCGACCTCGATCGCCGAGCCTTTGGCGGCGGCGAGCATCAGGAGGCCCATGATCGAGTCGCCGAGCACCGTCTGCCCGTCGCGGCTGACTTCCGCCTCGGCGTCGTAGGATTCGACCGTCTCGACGAATTTGGCGGAGGCGCGGGCGTGCAGGCCGCGCTCGTTGACGATCTCGAGGCGGCGGCGGATCGCGCCGCCGGCGCCGCCCTCGGCGGGTCCCGCGGTCATCCCCGGCGCTCCGGGTCGAGCACGGCGGTGGCGCTGTCGAAATATTTGTGCCCGGCCTCGAGGGCGGCGCGGACCGCCTCGCCGAGCGGCTGCTCGCGGGATTTGGCGAGCTTGACGAGGAGCGGCAGGTTCGCCCCCCAGATCACCTCCACCCGGTCCCCGTCGAGCGCGCCGAGGGCGAGGTTGGAGGGCGTGCCGCCGAACATGTCGGTGATGACGACGACGCCCGCGCCGGTGTCGATCTCGCCGATCAGCCGGTCGATCTCGGCGCGGCGGGCGCGCAGATCGTCGGTCGGGTGGATCGCGAGCGCCCGGGCGTTGGCCTGCGGGCCCACGACATGCTCCGTGGCGGCGAGGAGGGCTGTGCCGAGATCGCCATGGGCGACGACGAGGACGCCGATCATGCCGGCCTCCGGAAGGCGCCCCGCCCGCGCATCAGGCGCCTTTCCCGGCGGCGCGGCGGTCGATCTCGCGGTGGCGGAGCGCGACCGGCCAGCCCGCCGCCTCGATCCGCTTGGCCAGCGCCTCGGCGACGGCGACCGAGCGGTGCCGCCCGCCGGTGCAGCCGAGCGCGATGGAGAGATAGGCCTTGCCTTCGGCTTTGTAGGCCGGGAGCAGCATCAGGGTCAGCTCGGACAGCTTCTCGAAGAAGGGCGGGTAGCGCGGATCCGCGGCGACGAAGGATTGGATGGCCGGATGCCCGCCGTCAAGGGCCCGGAGCGCCTCGTCCCAATAGGGGTTTCTGAGGAAGCGGCAGTCGAAGACCATGTCCGCCTCGTGCGGCGCGCCGCGCTTGTAGGAGAAGGACTGCACCGAGACGGAGAGCCCCGCGGCGAGCCCTTGCCCGAAGCGCGCGGCGATCTCGCTCTTGAGCTCGTGCGGGGTGAGCTCGGTGGTGTCGATCACCGCGTCGGCGCGGGCGCGGACCTCCTCGAGGATGGCGCGCTCGCGGGCGACGCCGGTGGCCGCATCCTCGGCCGGGGCGAGGGGGTGGCGCCGCCGGGTCTGGTTGAAGCGGGAGATCAGCACCTCGTCGGCGCAGTCGAGGAAGACGAGAAGCGCGCCGATCCCGCGCGCGCGCAGCATGTCGAGCGAGGCGGTCAGCGCCCGGGTCGAGAAGCCGCGGGTGCGGGTCTCGATGCCGAAGGCGATCGGGCGCTGCGCCTCGGCCTGGCCGACGACGGTCTCGAGCAGGGCGAGGGGGAAGTTGTTGAGCGGCTCGTAGCCCAGATCGTCGAGCACGTTGATCGCGGTGGAACGGCCGGCCCCCGACATGCCGGTGACGAGAATCACCCTCGGGCGGCCGTCCGGCGCGCTCGCGGTCTCGGGGGCGGGGGTCGGCGTTTCGTCCATCGCGCGCACTCGGCTCCTCGGTCCGGCCGGGGGCTCCGGGGTCACCTGGCGAAGAACTCCGGATCGAGCAGCCCGCCGGCCTGGAGCACCGCCATCAGCGCCGGGGCGAGCCCGGGCCGGTCCTTTCCGAAGATGACCGGGCAGGCGATGCCGAGCAAGCCCCGCTGTGCCGAGCGCGGCAGCCTGTCGGCGGTGGACCGGTTGAGATCGACGATGCAGGTGAGCGGGGCCTGGTCGGTCCAGGGCAGGCGGACGAGGCCGATGCCGCGGAGCTCGAGCAACCCCTGGATCGGGCCGGGCGGGCTCATCACGAGGCCGACGGCGCGGCCGCGCTCGATCACCACCCAATCGTCGGCCACGAGCCCCGCGCCGAGGGCGATCATCTCCGAGGCGAGGCGCGACTTGCCGCTGCCCGGATCGCCGGTGATCAGCAGCCCGCGGTCGCGCAGCGCCACCGCGCTGCCGTGGAGCGTGATGCTGTCGGGCCCGGCGGTCTCGGTGATGCGGCCCATGGCTCAGCCGGGCAGGTCGAAGACGAAGCGGGCGCCCAGAACCGCGCCCTCCTTCCCCTGGCGGTTCTCGACGCGGATGCGCCCGCCATGGGCCTCGACGATCTGGCGCGAGATCGAGAGGCCGAGGCCGGAATGGGTGCCGAAGGCCTCGTGGTCGGGGCGTTCGGTGTAGAAGCGCTCGAAGATCGAGGCCATGTTCTCGGGCGGCACGCCGGGGCCCTCGTCCTCCACCGCGACACGGATGCCGGCGGCCTCGCGCCGGGCGGAGACGCGGATGCGCCCGCCGTCGGGCGAGAAGGAGAGCGCGTTGTCGAGGAGGTTGGCGATCACCTGCGCGATGCGCCCCTCGAGCCCGCGCGCCGCGAGCCCGCCCCGGGGCAGCTCGGTCTCGACCCTCACGCCGCGGGCCTCGCCCTGGGCGCGGGTGACCTCGGCGAGCATCTCGATCAGCCGGGCGAGGTCGAAATTCTCCATGCGCTCGCGGACGAGCTCGGCGTCGAGGCGGGAGGCGTTGGAGATGTCGGTCACCAGCCGGTCCATGCGCCCGACATCGTGGCGGATCACCTCGAGCAGGCGCTCGCGCTGCTCCGGGGTCTTGGCGTATTGCATGGTGTCGACGGCGGAGCGCAGCGAGGTGAGCGGGTTCTTGATCTCGTGGGCGACGTCCGAGGCGAAGCTCTCGATCGCCTCGATGCGCTTGTAGAGCGCCTCCGTCATGCGGATCAAGGCCGCGGAGAGCTCGCCGATTTCGTCCGTGCGGTTGGTCATGTCGGGGATCTCGACGCGCTCGGGGCTGAGCGGCCGGGCGGCGGAGAGGCCCTCGCTGTCGGCCGCGGCGGCGAGGCGCTTGATCGGGCGGGCGATGGTGTTGGCGAGCAGGATCGAGAGGGCGATGGAGACGATGGTCGCCACCAGGAAGACCTGGAAGATCACCACGCGCTCGGAGCGCACCACGGCGTCGATGTCCCCCCCTTCGGTCGAGAGCACGAGCGCGCCGAGCACCGCGTCGAACCGGCGGATCGGCACGGCGACGGAGACGATGAGCTGGCCGCGGCTGTTGAGGCGCACCGCGCTGTGGGGGTGGCCGGCGATCGCCTCGCGCACCTCGGGGGCGCGGCTGATCCCGCCGGTGGGCTCCTCGAGGACGGGCTCGACCGGCACGGGCGTCGGCGGGTCGAAGAGCCCGGTCAGCCGGTCGTAGGCGCGCTCGACGGCGGTGCCCGTCTGGGCCGCGGGGGCGCCGGGGGGCGGCAGGGGCGCGACCTCGATGGTCGCGGTCCCGGCCTCGAGATTGCGCGTGTCGCCGGTGAGGCGCAGGCGCGCGTCGTAGATGCGCGCGCGCAGGCCCGTCGGCCGGGCGAGCTTGGTCAGCACCACATTGGCGCGCACCGGGTCGTAGGCCACCCGCCCCTCGCCGAGCCCCGCCGTCTCCGCGACGGTGAGCGCGATCAGCTCGGCCTGGGTGCGGAGCGCCTGGATGCGCTGCTCGATGAGGCCGGAGCGGAACTGGTTGAGATAGAGGACGCCGAGGACGAGGAAGGCGAGGCCCGCGAGATTGAAGAAGATGATCCGCCGCTGCAGCGAGGAGAAGGGCGCGGACTGCTTCAAGCCCTGCACGATCCGCGCCCGCATGCTGGCGGGGCGGGGGCGGTTGTCGAGTCCGACGAGCTCGGGCTCCTGGCCCTGATCGCTGCCGTCCAAGGGGACCTCAGATCTCGTTGTAGCGATAGCCCACGCCGTAGAGGGTTTCGATGGAGTTGAAATGCGGGTCGACCTTGCGGAACTTCTTGCGGATCCGCTTGATGTGGCTGTCGATCGTCCGGTCGTCGACATAGACTTGGTCGTCATAGGCCGCGTCCATCAGCTGGTCGCGGTTCTTCACGTAGCCCGGGCGCACGGCGAGGGCGTGCAGGATCAGGAACTCGGTCACGGTGAGGGTGACGTTCTCCCCCTCCCAGAGCGTGGCGTGGCGCAGCGGGTCCATCTCGAGCTTGCCGCGGCGGAGGACCTTCTCGGTCTCGGCGCGCTCGGCGGCGGGCTCCTCGGCGGCCTCGCGCCGGCGCAGCACCGCGCGGATGCGCTCGACGAGCAGGCGCTGGGAGAAGGGCTTGCGGATATAGTCGTCCGCGCCCATGCGCAGGCCGATCACCTCGTCGATCTCCTCGTCCTTCGAGGTGAGGAAGATGACGGGGAGGTCGGATTTGAGGCGGAGCCGGCGCAGGAGCTCCATCCCGTCCATCCGGGGCATCTTGATGTCGAAGACCGCCAGATCCGGCGGGGTGGTGGAGAGCGCGTTGAGCGCCGTCGCCCCGTCGGTGTAGCTCGAGACCTGGAAACCTTCGGCCTCGAGCACCATGGAGACCGAGGTCAGGATGTTGCGGTCGTCGTCGACCAGAACGATGCTCGCCATCGGCGCCTCCGCTTCGGGGGTGTGCGGCAGTTTATGCCCTAAGGTGACCGTCTGCCATGCAAAAATGGCGATGGCGGGGCAGGTGAGGCCACAGCGCCGCAGCGTGGCGGAAATCGCACGCGCCCGCCCTGGCCCGCTTGAAGGCGCGGGGGCTGTTCTTCATCCCTTCTTAATGCGACGCTTTATACCCGGCGCGCGACCGGGGCGGGTCTGGACGCCTTGGCGATTGCTGGGATAGAGCATCGCGGCGATCCGGCCTGCGCAACAATCGGAAAGCCGCGCGCCGGGCGCCTGTCACGCGATCCAGGAGAGACCCATGCAGACCGGCCCGCACAACCCGTCCCATCGCCTCGAGACCGCAGGCATCGAGGGGCTCGCGGCGGTCTATTACAACCTCCAGGAAGCGGCGCTGATGGAAGAGGCGGTCAAGCGCGGCGAGGGCCATATCGGCCGCGGCGGCGCCTTTCTCTGCACCACCGGCAAGCACACCGGCCGCTCGCCGAAGGACAAGTTCGTCGTCCGCGAGCCCTCGGTCGAGGCCGATGTCTGGTGGGAGAACAACGCGGCGATGGCGCCCGACGCCTTCGAGCGGCTCCGCCTCGACATGCTCGAGCACATGAAGGGGCGCGACTATTTCGTGCAGGACCTCTATGCCGGGGCCGATCCGGAGCACCGGCTGAACGTGCGCATGGTGAACGAGCTGGCCTGGCACGGGCTCTTCATCCGCCACATGCTGCGCCGGCCCGGGGTGGAGGAGCTCGCGGGCTTCGTGCCGGAGTTCACGGTGATCAACTGCCCCTCCTTCAAGGCCGACCCCGCGCGCCACGGCTGCCGCTCCGCGACGGTGATCGCCGTCTCCTTCGAGCGCCGCCTGGTGCTGATCGCCGACACCTCCTATGCCGGCGAGAACAAGAAGTGCATCTTCTCGATCCTCAATTTCCTGCTGCCCGCGCGGGGCGTGATGCCGATGCACTGCTCGGCCAATCACGCGCCCGGGGACCCGGCGGACGCGGCGGTGTTCTTCGGCCTTTCGGGCACCGGCAAGACCACGCTCTCCGCCGACCCGGAGCGCGTGCTCGTGGGCGACGACGAGCATGGCTGGACCGACGAGGGCCTCTTCAACTTCGAGGGCGGCTGCTACGCCAAGACGATCAACCTCTCCGCGGAGGCCGAGCCCGAGATCTACGCCACCACCTCGAAATTCGCGAGCGTGGTGGAGAACATGGTCTGGGACCCGGTCACCCGCGAGCTCGACTTCGCCGACGACAGCCTGACGGCGAACATGCGCTGCGCCTATCCGCTGCCCTACATCTCGAACGCCTCGCCGACGGGGCGGGCCGGCATCCCGCGCACGATCGTGATGCTGACCTGCGACGCCTTCGGCGTGATGCCGCCGATCGCGCGGCTCTCTCCGGCGCAGGCGATGTATCATTTCCTGTCGGGCTTCACGGCGAAGGTGGCCGGCACCGAGAAGGGGCTGACCGAACCCACGCCGACCTTCTCCACCTGCTTCGGCGCGCCTTTCATGACGCGCCGGCCAGAGGTCTACGGCGATCTGCTCCGCCGCAAGATCGCGGCGACGGGGGCGGCCTGCTGGCTCGTCAACACCGGCTGGACCGGCGGCGCCCATGGCGAGGGCAGCCGGATGCCGATCAAGGCGACGCGGACGCTCCTGCGCGCGGCGCTCGACGGCAGCCTCGCCGGGGCGGAGTTCCGGACCGACCCGAATTTCGGCTTCGAGGTGCCGGTCGCGGTGCCCGGGGTGCCGGACATCCTGCTGACCCCGCGCAAGACCTGGGCGGATGCGGAGGCCTACGACGCGCAGGCGGCGAAGCTCGTCGGCATGTTCGTGGAGAACTTCGCGCAGTATCGGGGCGCGGTGGGCGAGGACGTGCTCGCGGCCGCGCCGCACGCGGCCTGAGGGAGGCTCCTCGACCGCTCGCGCGGTCTCTTCGCCTCGCGCGGGCCGCTCCGCGTCCCGCGGCCTCGGGTCAGTAGGGGGCCGCGATCGCCTCGAAGCGCAGGGCGTCGAGATCGGCGATGCGCTCGGGCGGCGCGATCTCGGCCGGGGTGAGGATGCGGCGCTGCCAGAGGCTCCCGGCCTCGGCGTAGAGGAGGCGGTCGCGGTCGCGGTCGGCCCACTCCCATCCGGGACAGGGGATCAGCTCGCCGCGGGCGGGGTGCTCGAGCCAGTGCTCGTCCCAATAGCAGCCGCGGCCGAGGGCGGGCGGGCCGGCATGGGCGGCCTTGATCAGCCGCCAGCCGCGGGGCAGGGCGCGGGCGAACTCCTGGCGCTCGCGCGGGCCGCCGAGGCGCTCCCAGCCGTCGCGGACGAGGCGGGGATAGTAGAGCCCCGGGCACTCGCCCCAGCCCTTGGCGCCGATGGGATCGCGGGGGGCGCGGCGGACCTCGCTCGAGCGGCGAAGCTCGCGATGGGGGAGGGGGCCGTCGTCCCAGATCCAGTAGTCTCGGGTCGAGAGGAACCAGCCGCCGCCGCACCAGGCATCCCCCTTGCCCCAGAGCGCGAGCGCCTTGAGATAGGGCGCGCGGGAGACGGCGGTCCAGGTCCCGCCGGTCTCGCCGGAGGGGCGGTGGGTGCCGGCGAAATAGATCATGTGCCGCCCGTCCGGGGAGAGATCGGCGCGGCGCTCGTAGATCGCGCCCTTCAGCCACTGGCCGAGGGTCAGCCGGTCGGTCTCCAGATCCCAGAGGAGGGTCGCGACCTGCCGCGAGGGGCCGCGGCGGAAGACCACGCCGACCCGCGCGCGCCGGGCGAGGAGGACGTGCAGGCGGGCGGGGACGCGCTCCATGGCGAGGCTCCGGCTTGACAGCGCCTCCGATCCTGCCGAAGAGCGCGGGCGATGGGCAAGGGACACGGCATCGCGGCGGGGCATCGGCTGACGGCGGAGGCGGGGGCGGAGGCGCTCGCGGCCGGCGGCACGGCGGTCGACGCGGCGGTTGCGGCGGCCTTCGCGGCGATGGTGGCCGAGCCCGTGCTCGCGGGGCTGCTCGGCGGGGGCTTCGCGATGATCCGCGAGCCCGGCGGGGCCTGCCGGCTGATGGACGCCTTCGTCGACACGCCCGCGCGGCAGCGCCCCGAGGGGGAGATCGACCTGCGCGAGATCCACGCGGATTTCGGCGGCGTGACGCAGGCCTTCCATATCGGGGCGGGGACGATCGCGGCCTCGCCGCTCGCCGCGGGGCTTTGGGAGGCGCATGCGCGCTACGGACGGCTGCCGATGGCCGATCTCGTGGCGCCCGCGGCGGCGGCGGCGCGCGAGGGGGTGGCGCTGACCGCCTATCAGGCGCGGCTCGCCCGGATCATCGCGCCGATCCTGACGGCGAGCGCCGGCGCGCGGGCGCTCCATTGCGAGGGGGCCGAGGCGGAGGCGGCGCTCAAGGGCGAGGGGGCGCGGCTCGCCAATCCCGAGTTCGCCGAGGTGCTGGAGGAATTCGCCCGGGAGGGGCCGCGCTTCGTCGCCGAGGGGGAGGTCGCGGCGGGGCTCGCGGCGCTCGCCGAGGCGGGGGGGCATCTGACGCGCGCGGATGCGGCGGGCGTCCGCCCGGTCTGGCGGCGGCCCCTGATCGAACGGCGCGGCGGGGTGGAGATCGCGCTCAACCCGCCGCCCTCCCTCGGGGGGACGCTGATCGGGCTCTCGCTCGCGCTGTTGGCCGACCGGCCGGGGCCGGCCGAGATCGCGCGGGCCTTTCTCGAGACGGCGCGCGCCCGGGCCGAGGCGGGGCTCGACGCGGACCCGGAGGCGCGGGCGCCGGCGCTCGCCGATCCCGCCTATCGGGCGCGGCTGAAGGCGGCCGTGGCGCGGCCCGCGGCGGTGCGGGGGACGACGCATATCTCGGTGGTCGACGCCTCCGGGCTCGCGGTGGCGCTGACGCTCTCGAACGGGGAGGGCTGCGGCGCGGTGATCCCGGGGACGGGGATCATGCCGAACAACATGCTGGGCGAGGCGGATCTGGTGCCGGGGCTCGCCGAGGGGCGCCCGCTCGCCTGGACGCCGGGGCGGCGGCTCGCCTCGATGATGGCGCCGATGGCGGCGGTCTGGCCGGACGGGCGGGTCGCGGTGCTGGGCTCGGGCGGCTCCAACCGGATCCGCACCGCGCTCGCGCAGACGCTCCTCCATCTCGTCGACCACGGGCATCCGCTCGAGGCGGCGATCGAGGCGCCGCGGCTCCATCTCGAGCTCGCCGGGCGCGAGGCGGCGGTGGATGCGGAGGCGGAGGGCCTCGCGGAGGCGGACCGCGCGGCGCTCGCCGAGGCCTTCCCCGAGACGCGGTTCTGGGAAGCGCGGTCGATGTTCTTCGGCGGTGCGCATGGGGCGATGCGCGATGCGCGCGGCGGCGTCTCGGCGCATGGGGACAGCCGGCGGGCGGGGCACGCGGCGCTCTCTTGAGGCGAAGGTGGTGCGGGCGGGGCCGGCGTCGGGGGTCCGCCGCCGCCCCCGCCCACCCA
>CAZNTX010000105.1:0-10912 GCA_964576075.1 uncultured Limibaculum sp.
ACCGGCGGCCTTCCCCCCAGGCGCCCGGAGGCAGGCCGCGCCTCAGCCCCGGACCGCCCCGTCGCCCTCGACGAGATATTTGAAGCTCGTGAGCTGCTCCGCGCCCACCGGCCCGCGGGCGTGGAGCTTGCCGGTGGCGATGCCGATCTCCGCGCCCATGCCGAACTCGCCGCCATCGGCGAACTGGGTGGAGGCGTTGCGCATGAGGATCGCGCTGTCGAGCGCCCGGAAGAAGCGCTCGGCGACCCGGTCGTCCTCGGTCAGCACCGCCTCGGTGTGCTGCGAGCCATGGGCGCGGATATGGGCGATGGCGCCCTCGACCCCGTCGACCACGCGCGCGGCGATGTCCATCGAGAGATACTCCCGGCCCCAATCGGCCTCGGTGGCGGGCACGACGCGGGGGTCCATCGCCTGCACCTCCGGGCAACCATGGACCGTGACGCCCGCCTCCAGCAGATCGCGCACGCAGTCGGCCCCTAGGGCCGGGGCCGCGCGGTCGATCAGCAGGCACTCGGCGGCGCCGCAGATGCCCGTGCGCCGGGTCTTGGCGTCGAGCACCACGGCGCGGGCGCGCTCAGGGTGGGCGGCCGCGTCGAGATAGACGTGGCAGACGCCCTCGAGATGGGCGAAGACGGGCACGCGGGCCTCCTCCTGCACGCGCCCGACGAGCCCCTTGCCGCCACGGGGGACGATCACGTCGATATGCTCGGTCATCCGCAGCATCTCGGAGACGGCGGCGCGGTCGCGCGTCGGCACCCGCTGCACCGCGTCCTCGGGCAGCCCGGCCGCGGCGAGGCCCGCGCGGAGGGCCGCGAGGATCGCCCCCGCCGAATGGAAGCTCTCCGAGCCGCCGCGCAGGATCGCCGCGTTGCCCGCCTTGAGGCAGAGCCCCCCGGCATCGGCCGTCACGTTTGGCCGGCTCTCGTAGATCACGCCGACGACGCCGATCGGCGTGCGCACCCGGCGGATGCTCAGCCCGTTCGGCCGGTCCCAGGCGGCCATCACCGCGCCCACCGGATCGGGCAAGGCGGCCACCGCCTCGAGCCCCGCGGCCATCCCCTCGATCCGCTCGGGCGTGAGCAACAGCCGGTCGAGCATCGCCTCGGAGAGCCCCTTGGCGCGGGCAAAGGCCATGTCCTCGGCATTCGCCGCCGCGATCTCGGAGGCCGTCTCGCGGAGCCGGGCCGCGGCGGCCTCCAGCGCCGCACGCTTCGCCTCTGGCGAGGCCTCCGCAAGCGCCGAGGCGGCCGCCCGCGCCCGCGCGCCGATCTCGCGCATCGTGCCCGCCAGATCCCCGACCGTTTCCGTCTCGCCGATCCCGTCCGCCATGGCTGCTCTCCCTCCGACCGTCCCCGCTCTCATACGCCCGCCCGCGCGTGAGGTGAAGCGCCGAGGCGCCGCGCCCGGGCGCCTGTGGGGGGCGCCGCCGGTCGAGCCGGATCCGCCGCCTGCCCGGGTGGGTGGGGCGCCCGGGCGCGGCGCCGGGCTCGCCCCAGGCGCCTGCGCCCGGTCAGCGCGCCCCGCCAGCGGCCGGCGCCGAGGCCTCCCAGAGCACCATGTTGTCGCGATGGACGAGCGCCGCGCGCCCCGGATAGCCGAGGATCTCCTCGATCCGGTCCGACCGCGCCCCGGCGATCGCCCGCGCTTCGCCCGCGCTGTAGCCCGCAAGCCCCGCGCCGATCGCGGCGCCCCCTGCGAGGATCGTCACCGGATCGCCCCGCTCGAAGGCGCCGCCGACCGAGACCACCCCGGCGGGCAGCAGCGAGCGCCCCCGCGCGAGCGCCGCCGCCGCGCCCTGATCGACCGCGAGCGTGCCGAGCGGCTTCATCCCCGCGATCCACTGTTTGCGCGCCGCCGCCGGGTCCTTCGCCGCGCGGAACCAGGTCGCCCGCGCGCCGCCTGCGAGCGCCGAGAGCGGCCGCGGCTGCCCGCCGAGCATCACCGCCATGGCGCAGCCTCCGGCCACCGCCGTCTTGGCCGCGAGCACCTTGGTCCGCATGCCCCCGCGCGCGAGCCCGCTGCCCGCCTCCCCCGCCATCGCCTCGATCTCCGGCGTGATCGCCGCGACCTCCGCGATGTGGCGCGCCGCCCGATCGCTCCGCGGATCGGCCGTGTAGAGCCCGTCGACATCGGAGAGCAGGATCAGCGTGTCCGCCCCCGCCATCAGCGCCACGCGCGCGGCGAGGCGGTCGTTGTCGCCATAGCGGATCTCGTCGGTGGCCACCGTGTCGTTCTCGTTGACCACCGGGACCGCGCCGAGCCCGATCAGCGTCTTGAGCGTCGCGCGGCCGTTGAGATAGCGCCGCCGGTTCTGCGTGTCCTCCAGCGTGAGCAGCACCTGCGCCGCCGTCAGCCCCTCCGCCGCGAGCGCCGCCGCCCAGGCCGCCGCGAGGCGCTGCTGCCCGACGGCCGCGGCCGCCTGCGCACGCTCGAGCGACAGCGCGCCCGCGCCGAGCCCGAGCACCCCCCGCCCGAGCGCGATCGCGCCCGAGGAGACGACGAGCACCTGCCGCCCCTCGCGCCTCAGCCAGGCGAGATCGGCCGCGAGCCCCGCGAGCCAGCCCTCCGCGAGCGCCCCGTCGGGCCCGACGAGCAGCGCCGAGCCGATCTTGACGACGAGCCGCCGCGCCTCGGCGAGGGGCCCGGCCGTCACGGCGCCCACTCCTCGGACGCGGGCGCGGCGCTCTCTGCGGCGTCGATCCGGGCCTTGAGCGCGCGGTGCGCCTCCGCCATCCCCTGCCCGCTCACGGCCGAGAGCCGCAGATCGACCCGGCGCCCGGTCTCCGCGAAGAGATCTTCGAGCGCCTCGAGATCGCCCGCCTCCACCGCGTCGATCTTGGAGAGCGCGAGGAGCCGCGGCTTGCCCTCGAGCCCCGCGCCATAGGCGGCGAGCTCGCGCTCCACGGTCTCGCAATCGCCGATCGGGTCGGCCGCCGTCGCGTCCACGAGATGAAGGAGCACGGCGCAGCGCTCCACATGGCCGAGGAACTTGTCGCCGATCCCGCGCCCCTCATGCGCCCCCTCGATCAGGCCGGGGATGTCGGCGAGGACGAACTCCGCCCCGTCGACCCAGACCACGCCGAGCCCGGGATGCAACGTCGTGAAGGGATAGGCCGCGATCTTCGGCCGGGCGTTCGAGGAGGCGGCGAGGAAGGTCGACTTCCCCGCGTTCGGCAGCCCGACGAGCCCCGCATCGGCGATCAGCTTGAGCTTGAGGCGCAGCGTGCGCTCGACCGCCGGCTGCCCCGGATTGGCGTGGCGCGGCGCCTGGTTCGTCGAGGACTTGAAGCGCAGATTGCCCCAGCCGCCATTGCCCCCGCGGGCGAGGAGCGCGCGCTGGCCGATCTCGGTGAGATCCGCGATCAGCTCGCCCGTCTCCTCGTCGTAGATCTCCGTGCCCTCGGGCACGCGCAGCAGGATGTCGGCCCCGTTCGCCCCGGTGCGGCCCTTGCCCATCCCGTGCCCGCCGGTCTTGGCGAAGAAATGCTGCTGGTAGCGGAAGTCGATCAGCGTGTTGAGCCCCGGCACGCATTCGGCCCAGACATCGCCGCCCTTGCCGCCATCGCCCCCGTCCGGCCCGCCGTATTCGACGAAGGCCTCGCGGCGGAAGCTGACCGAGCCCGCCCCGCCCGCGCCGGAGCGCACATAGACCTTCGCCTCGTCGAGAAACTTCATGGCCGCCTCCCGGACGCCCCTGCCCCGAGGCCGCCACCGCCCCGGGGGATGTATCAGCGGGACAGCCCCGATCCCCCACGCCCAGCGCGAGACCGCCGCTCCGCCCCGCGCCTGTCGCCAACGCAAATCGCCCCCGCCCCGAGGGAGCGGAGGCCGATCCGGTCGCGCTCGGTCGGGGCCCGCACGGGGCCCCGCGCCTCACTCCGCCGCGGCCGGCGGCGCGACGGACACGAAGGTCCGCCCCTTGAAGCCCTTGTGGAAGCGCACCGTGCCGTCGACGGTCGCGAAGATCGTGTGGTCCTTGCCGAGGCCCACATTCTCCCCCGGCCACCACTTGGTGCCGCGCTGGCGCACCAGGATGTTGCCCGCGCGCACGACCTCGCCGCCGTATTTCTTGACGCCGAGGCGCCGCCCTGCGGTGTCGCGCCCGTTGCGCGAGGAGCCGCCTGCCTTCTTGTGTGCCATCTCAGATCCTCCTCAGCCGTCCGAGCCGGGGGCGACGTAGCCCTCGGCCGCGGCCATGCGCTCGGCCTTCGCCGCCTGCCCCTGCCCGACGGCGAGCTTCACCCCGGTGGCGTCGGCGCCCTCGGCCAGAATCTCCGTCACCCGCACGGTCATCAGATCCTGCCGGTGGCCCTTGAGCCGCTTCGAGCTGTGCTTCCGCCGGCGCCGCTTGAAGCTGTAGACCTTTGGCCCGCGGAGCTTCTCCACCACCTCGGCCTGCACCGCGGCGCCCGCCACCGTCGGCGCGCCCAGCACGGGGCTCTCGCCCCCGAGCATCAACACTTCGTCGAACTGCACGGTCTCGCCCGGCTCGGCGGCCAGCCGCTCGATGGTGAGCTCGTCCCCGGCCGACACGCGGTATTGCTTGCCGCCGGTCCTGATCACTGCGTACATCGTCTCGCCTCTCGACTTTCCGCGTCTCCGGGCGCCCCGCGCGGGGGACTTGGTCGGGGCGGCCCCCCGGCCCTAGAACAGCGCGCCTCGGAGCCTGCGCCCCGACGCGACGAGCGGGCGCGCCATGCGCCCGCAGAGCGGCGTGTATGCCGCCGCCGCCCGCGCCAGTCAAGCCCGCGCCACCCCGATTTCCCCCCTTGCGCCCCCCTGCCCCCCCGACTAGGTTGCGCCCCGGCCGCGGAGAGATGCCGGAGTGGTCGAACGGGGCGGTCTCGAAAACCGTTGTACCCGCAAGGGTACCGAGGGTTCGAATCCCTCTCTCTCCGCCACTTGCCCTCGCGAAAGCGTTCTCCCGATCCGGCTGCGGCCGGATTTTTGCGTTGTATTCGGGGGTTATGCGGGTGGGGCTGAGCACTGGCCCCTGCGCCGAGAGGCCCGGAAGCGGTCTCTCAGGGCCGATATTCTCCGGACCTCATGACTGCGCTGATTTGGTGAATAGCTTGTAAAAATTTGAAATTTTACTGTTTTTCCGATGCCGCCCTGAGCACTTCGAACCCGGTGGCGCTCGCTGAGATGGAACAGAACTCCAACTTCCGACGGCCTACAAATAGCCCCTCATACTGAGTGCCACTAATCGTGCAGCGCCTTACGAAGTGCATCAGGCGCATCGGCATAGAAGAGAACCTGGACCTTAGTCGCAACGTCGTCCGAGAGGTCGATCAAGGCCCTGCGGCTGGACACAGGCACAAGCACAGCGGCCGCTCCTTTTTCCATGGCCAGTTCGACTACATCGATCGGATTGTGGATTGCTTCGATGGTACCGCCCAAGGTAATGCCGCCGGCGATGACAAGGCCGCCCTTCAACGGCTTTCCCAGGAGAGCGGAACAAAGCCCGACGAGGACGCCAACGCCAAGCTGTTCGCCGCTCTTTGCGGCATCGAAGGACCTAAGCTGGAGAGCAAATTCGTGCTCGCGCGGATTGCGCTCACCGACAAGCTCGCGCGACTTCGCGTAAAGGTTCTGCTCCGCGATGCGCGCGCTTTCCCGGAAGGGGCCAGGAGGTGACTGGTTCAGGATGCGGACGCCGCCGCCAGGGCTTTCCGTCACCTCGATACGGAACAAACCCGTGCTTTCGTCCTGGCCACCAGGGCTGATTGCCCAGACCTGGCCGGACGGCAGAGGGTCGGAGCCAATGCTGTCCTCGCTCTGCAACTCCGGGGTCGATACGAACTTCTCGACTCCATCCAAGCCTATCGCGTAGCTGAATTGCGTGTTGCGGAACTCGGCCGAGCCGATGCGCTTCTGCTGCTCCTTCACACGTCGTCGCACTTCGAGGGCGAGACGCACCGCCCATTCAAGATCGTCGTCCGGCACGGCGACGCTCGGATCGGGATAGAGAAGCTTCAACAGGCCGGAGACGGTCTTGTTGACCGCGTTCTGATCCCGGCCGGAAAGAGCGCCGCCGAAATGGACCCGCCCCTGGAGGACGTTGACGCGGCTTTGCGAGCGAAGGCGCGAGAAGCACTCGGCGAGGACGTCGCTTACGAGGCCGAAGCGGTCTGTGAAGAGCTCCTTGCTAACCTTAGGAACATCCCATCCGGGCAGGTAGCAGTGGATGCGGTCCATGAAGGCGGTGTCGTTCCGCATCTCGGGCGGCATCGGCCCGAACAGGTGTCCCACCCGCTGCTGATGCTGCACGTCCACGTCGAAATTTCCGACCATGACGATACTGCCTTCGGCGCGGATGCTCTCCCGGCCGCGCGAAAATTCGCCCGACTCCATGTAGCCTTTCATGATGTTGACGCCGTCCTTCTGGTCGAAGGAAATGCCTGAGACCTCATCGAAGCAGACCACATCGTACTGGCAGACAAGGCCGCGCTGGCCGTTCGCCATGTTGACGAACATGCGCGCGACCGTTGCCTTGCCGCCGGATACGAGGTGGGCGTAGGGCGAAACCTGTTGGAAGAGGTGGCTCTTGCCCGTCCCGCGCGGGCCAAGTTCGATCAGATTGTAGTTGCGCTCCACGAAGGGGATCATGCGCAGGAGCGTCGTATCCTGGGAGCGGGCGCTGAGAGACGCGGGCTCCAGGCCGATACTGCGCAAAAGGAGGTCTTTCCACTCGCGCGTGGTCAGTTGGGCACGACCGGCAGCTATCTTGTCCAGTATGTCGCGCGTGGATAGCTGGATTTCACGGAGGCTCAGGACTTCGAACGGCCTGCCGCCCTTCTCCTGTGCGATGCTGGCGTCGTAGCCGAGTTCAATCTCGGCATAGAAGCCGCCGGTGAGCATGCGTTCGTGGTCCAGGACGATCTTGTCCGAGATGCGCACGTCGTTGAGGCGGAGGCTCGGCAGGGTCGCCAAATAGCTGTCGGTCTTGGCTTCGAGCCGGGCGGTGATGATGTCGATGATGCGAACCGAGCCGCGGTCGCGCGCCTTCGATTTGAATAGTTCCTCTTCACCCGCGCGCACCGTCCTATCGGAGAGTTGAGACTGCACCATTTGGAGACCTTCTTCGATCTCCTCGGGCACGGTGCTGGCGCAATAGCGGCCGAGCATGAACTCGACCACATAGGTCGGCACCGGGAACTGCCCGCGAAAACGGCGGACTAGGTCCTTTCGCACGATGTGTCCGGGAAACGCTTCCGCTGCCTTACGATCCAGATCGTCGAGCTCGATCACGTCAATCCTCCCCGACCATCAGCGTGCGGTGGGCCAATACCCGAGCATCGTCATCCAGTACGACAAGGCAGGCTGCTTCACGCTCGTGTTCGTCGCTGACCAGGAACGACGTGCGGCCATGCTCGTCGAGAACCCTGCCGCCCTTGATCAGGCTCAGTCCGCTGGTCTCCGAACCGAGGCGCAGATCGACACTGAGGTCAGCGCCGCCGGTCACTTCGACGCGCAGGCGGAGCCCCTCCCACTTGGTTTGTGCAATGGTGACGGCGCGCTGTGCGCCATCACTCGCCACCCTCAGGACGGGCAGGATGCATTCCTGCGGGCTGACGCCGCCATGCGCATACTCATAGCCTGCATAAAATGACCGCGCGCCCGTCGCCGTCGCCACCAAGACCTCGGGGTTCCAACTCCACGGAACCTGGAGATAAGACGTTTGCGCCTTGGCTTTGACGAGGGCGCAACGCGTCCGCTTGCCGTTGGGCTCTACCAGGCCGACATCCAGCGCCGCCTGGGTCAGCCCGCCCGGCATCAGCAGCCAACCATGGTCGGTAACGATGTGAAGGCTCCGTCCGGCGCGCACCAACTGAAGGATGCGGTCGACGGCATCGCGGATGCCTGCCGAAAGCCGCTCAGCTAGCCGCGCCCCCAGCGCATGCCCTTCTTCATCGAACCTGCCGGTCTCCGCCCAGAGCTTCGCGTCGGGGAGAAGGGCGCTGTCCGTTTCCCAGCCTTGCGCTTCCATCAGCTTGAACAGCACGGGTTTCATCGCCGGCTTGCCTTCTGGAGACAGTGGCAGAACGTCGGCGGTGGTCGGCGGGCCGCTCAGCAGGGACGCCACCGGGGAGACCATCGGCTTGCACGTCGCGGTAACGGTGGGGAACCCGGACCACATCCAGCCCAGCGAGACCTTCACGCCCTCATCCTCCAGGCGGCGGACGAGCTCACGGGCAAGGTCCATTCGCAAGCCGTCTACGAACAAAATCGTGGTGGCGTCGTGACCAGCCTTGGGCGGTGCGACGAGCTTTACTTTGCCAACCCGGATCAGCTCCTGGAGCGCGAGCGCGCCGTAATCCATCCAGGGCAGATAGACCGCACGCAGCGCTGCGGCGACGGCCTCGCGGTCGAGTTCGCGCGGCGCGACCGCAAGCGCCCGCATCGCGGCCCAATCCACATCGGCGCCTTTCGCAACGTAGGCTTCGGCCAGCGCCTTGCCGTCATGGCTTGGCAGCGTATCGGCAGCGGCGATTTGCGCGATGAAGGCGAGGGCCTGCGCCAGGGGTGCTTCGCCGCGCCGCGCCCAGACTGTCTCTCGCCGCCAAGCGTGCTTCGCTTCCAACTCACCAATTCTGGCCTTGGCAGTCTCTGGCGAAAGCTCTGCCAGCCCGAGGAGTTGTTGGCGCAGGTCCTTTTCGTCCCGAGCATTCAAGCGAGGGTACGAATCTTGGTGCTCGAATAGCGTTCCCGGCTCTTCGAGGCTGAGATAAGTGACGACCTTCTCGAAACCGGTGGAGGCGGCGAAGCGCGTCCAGACTTCAGCCCAGCGCCCTTCGCGCTTGGCCAAGCGCCGCGTAGCGTCCTGCGGGGACAGCTTGCGCGGATCGAACTTCAGCTGCTTCTCAGCAATGTTTGCGAAGGCTGTGAACCGCGCGGGGTCACCCATCTCGGTGAAGGCGCCGTCGATCCAGTCGAGCATGTCTGCGGCAAGGTCGGGCGCGAGCAGCGCGTTGAGCTGATCCGCGTTCCAGCGTTGGCCGCGCAGCTCCTCGACTGGGCGCGAGCAGAAGCGGAGCGCCGCGTGGGAAAGCGCAGTGCGGGTCGCATTGTCGTCTGCGATGCTGAGCTTGAGTGGTCCGCGTTCGGAGGTGAGGAAGCCGCGCAGCGTCCAGTCCTTGCCGTTGACGTGCCCGAACACGGTACCTGCCACCGTGAACCAGACCAGCGGCTGTAGGAGGGCTGGGCAGTCGTCGGCGCCTTTCAGCGTCTCGCGAGCGACGCCGGGCAGATAGAGGATGGGCGTGCTCCCCTCGGGGATGACAACGGCGGGAACAGCACCTGCAATGGCGGCGCGCAGCCAAACCGCGGGTCCAGTTCGTGTCGCTGCGTCGAACTCGCCGTAAGTCAGCAGCTCTGGAAGCCGCTCGCGCAGCGCTGGCAGAAGGGGCTCGAACTCCCGATTGACATCGCACCACACCACCGCTTCCGGCGGCGCCTCGGCCGCGGAGTTGTAGCTCGCGGCGTCGTGCAGTGCGCTGACGAGGGCCTCGAGAGGAGTCGTCACTTCGCCGCCTCTTCCCGCTTCGCGGCAGCCTCTCGCGCGGCACGCTTCTCGGCCAGTGTCGTGTGATGGTCGTTCCGGCGTTCACCATTGAACACGTCGTACCAGGGCGCGGATGGCACGTCCTTGCCGCGATCCTTGTCCTTCAGGATCTTCGACAGGTCGTGCGTGAGCACGCCCGCCTTGATGAAGGGGCGAATGTTCTGGCGTACCCCGTCGTCCAGATCGGGATCCCAGCCGAGCGGCTGCTGGGCGAGCGACTTCCAGCGTACGAAGATGTCGTAGGGCTTCTCGCCCTCCAGGATCTTCTCCAGCCTCTGCTGGAGTTCGCGGCCTTTCTCGTAGCGCAGCGTATCGTTCTCGGCCTTGGCGCGGGCGAGCCAGTCGCCGAGGAGGGTATAGGTCAGCTTGCGCAGGTTGGCCTGGTCGAAGCGGTGATAGTGGACGAAGACCGAGAAGCCATTCTTCAGCCCGTCCGAGATGTGCCACAGGAAGGGGCGTTGGCCGAAGAGGGCGCAGTGCTGCCGGAAGGCGCGATCACGCACCCAAGCTTCGAGTGAGCCATCGCGGGCCGCTTTCTTGTCAAACGTCTCATCTGCCTCGGCGACGAGGCGGCGCTCTAGTGCATCGGACCATTCAGCGCCGAATGCGGCGGCGAGATAGGCGCGTAAGCGGTCGGCGAGCGGCTTCTCGCCAGCGACAGGAGGAACGCCTAGCAGGCCATCATTGTCACCGGGCGGGAGCTCAGCTGCCTTTACGATCCAAGCACGCGCCTCGTCAGAAAGCCGCATTTCTAGGTCCCTCTCGGCAGGCCACACGTAGCCACAGAGACGCGCCAATGCAGTGTGCAGAGACGTGCCCGTTGCAGCACCGGCAGGGTGCCCATGAAATAACCACTGCGTGCAGTCATCAGAAAATGGTTCAGGTATAGAATCTTCAACTTCGAGGCTATCTAAATCGAAATCTGTCGCCAAAAAGGTTCCGACTTCCACCTTTCTATTTTGGTTTATTTTCCTAACCGCGTCAGCAAGCTGACCGCTTCTACAAAACTCCCAGATCGCTGGAATATGCTCTGGGTCATTGGGGACAATCGCACAGCAGTTTGGATCATATATGGCTCCAGTATAAATCGAGCCCGGGAACGCGCCCATTTGACTGACGACTACGCCCTGGCGATTCCAGTTAGGTTTTCCCCGTCGCCAATTCTGAGCGGCGTGATTCAAATGCTTCACTTCATCTGCCAGTCTTGCGAGTTCACCACGCTCGTTTTGCCAGAATATTATTTCACTCATTCCAGAGTAATTTCTGTATTCAGACGTCGTCGTCTGATGGTATTGACCTGCCCCTTTTCTCAGGGCCACTCGTAAGTCGAGTCTGTTCTCCTTTTGT
>CAZNTX010000106.1:0-10855 GCA_964576075.1 uncultured Limibaculum sp.
ATCCGCGAAGGCGGCCGCACCGTCGGCGCCGGCGTCGTCTCCAAGATCCTCGAGTGATCCGGGCGACAGCCCCGGCGCGCAATGCAGGCCGCCCCTCCGGGGGCGGTCTTTTTCGTCGCGCCCGGGCGGGATAGGCTGAGGGCCATGAGACCGGCCCTGCTCCTCCTCGCCCTCCTCTCGGCCTGCGCCCTCTCGCCCGAGCGCGTGGCGACGGATCGCGTGGCGGCGGGCGATGCCGTGGCGGCCGGGGCGATCTCGCCCTATGGGGACCGGCTCGCCGTGGTGGCGGGTCTGCGCGAGATCGGCGGGCGGGTGCTCCTCTGCGGCGCCTGGTCGGGCGACGGCTTCTATGCGCGCCACTACGCGGCGGACATCCTCGGGGCCGGCATCGCCTCGGCCGGCGGCAGGCGGCTCCGGCAGAACCTCACCTTCTTCCTGGAGGCGCCGGGCGGCCCGCCCGGGCCGGGGGCGCCCGCGGGCTGCGCGGAGACCGGGCTGGCCCCGGGCGCTGCGGGGCCGGTGACGCTCCGGCTCCCGGCGATCACGGTCGAGCGGGATTGCGACGAGATGGGCTGCGACCTCACCCGCTTCCGCCAGACGCTCTGACCGGCTGGGCGCCCTCGGCCGAGACGCCCTCGGTGAACTCCTCGATCAGCCCGTCGACCACCGCGCGGAACGCCTCCGCGGGGTCGGCGCCGGCCGCCGTCGCCGCCTTGAAGCGCGCGCGCTGGCGGATCGCGGAGGTGCCCCGGTCGGCGATTCGGCGGGCATGGACGAGCTCGCGCCGGCAGCCGAGCGCCTCGGCATCGTCGCCCACGAGGTCGATCAGCTCCTCGACGAGATCTGCCAGCGGCGCAAGCGTCACCCGGCCGTGATCGACGAGCTCGCCCTTGCAGCCATAGCGCTGCGCCCGCCAGCGGTTCTCGCCGATCAGCGTCGCCGGGTAGATCCGCCAGCGCTGGTTGCGGGCGCGCAGGCGGAACAGGAAGGCCAGCGTCGACTGGAAGATGGCGGCGAGCGTCGCGGCGTCGGAGACCAGGGAGCAGACATCCGTCACCCGCTGCTCGAGCGTCGGGAACTTGTCGGAGGGGCGGATGTCCCACCAGATCTTCGTCGCGTCCTCAATGCAGCCGGCGGCGACGAGATGGTCGACCATGCGGCGGTATTCGGCATAGCTCGCCATCCGGTCCGGCAGCCCGGTGCGCGGCAGCGCGTCGAACACCGTCAGACGGTAGGAGGCGAGCGAGGTGTCCTCCCCCTCCCAGAACGGCGAGGAGCAGGAAAGCGCGAGCATATGCGGCAGGAAATAGGCGACCTGGTTCATCAGATCGACGCGCAGATCCGGGTTCTCGATGCCCACATGCACATGGCAGCCGCAGATCAGCATGCGCCGGACGGTGAGGCCGAGATCGTCGTGCAGCGCGTCGTAGCGGGGCTTGCGGGTGTGGGTCTGCTCGCGCCAGCGGGCGAAGGGGTGGGTGGAGGCGGCGATCGCGGCATAGCCGTGCGCCTCGGCGATCTCGGCCACGGAGCGGCGGAGCTCGGCGAGCTCGGTCGCCGCGTCGCCGACGCTGCGGTGGACCCCGGTGCCGACCTCGACCTGGCATTGCAGGTATTCCGGCGCCACCCGCTCGCCGATGCGCTCGCCGAGGGCGGCGCGGAACTCCTCGGTGGGCGTCCGCACCACGTCGCGGGTGGCGCGGTCGACCACGAGGTATTCCTCCTCGATGCCGATGGTGAAGCTCGGGCGCTCGATCATGGGGCGGGTCTCCGGGCGTTGCCTCCTGCGATCCTGGCCCCGCGCCCCCCGGGGGTCAATCGCGGGGGGACGCGCCCGTTGACACTCCGCCCCGGCTCATGCGGAATGTTCACAAAAAACTGCCCCAGGGGAGGATCATGATCCGAAGCGGCGCCGAAATTCTCGTCCGCGCGCTCGAGGCGCAGGGCGTCAAGACCGTCTTCGGCGTGCCGGGGGAGAGCTATCTCTCCGTGCTCGACGCGCTGCGCGACGGCTCCATCCGCTTCGTGCTCGGCCGGCAGGAGGGGGGCGTCGCCTTCATGGCGGAGGCCTGGGGCAAGCTCACGGGCCATCCCGGCATCGCCTTCGTCACCCGCGGCCCGGGCGCGACCAACGCGGCCATCGGGGTGCACACCGCGCGGCAGAACTCGACGCCGATGGTCCTCTTCGTCGGCCAGATCGCCCGGGGGATGCGCGAGCGCGAGGCGTTCCAGGAGATCGACTACCGCGCCTTCTACGGCCCCGTCGCCAAATGGGCGACCGAGATCGACAGCGCCGACCGCATCCCCGAGATCGTCGCCCGCGCGCTCCACACGGCGATGGCCGGGCGGCCGGGGCCCGTGGTCGTGGGCCTGCCGGAGGACGTGCTCGACGAGGAATCGGAGATGCGGGTCCACCGCGCGCCGATCGCGCCGCCCTGGCCGGGGCTCGACCCGCGCGATCTCGGCCGCGCGGCGGAGCTTCTCGCCGAGGCGGAGCGGCCGGTCGCCTTCCTCGGCGGCGGGGGGTGGGACGTCGCCGGCCGGGGCGGGCGCGCAGCCCTCGCGGCCTTCGAGCGCTTCGCCAACGCGGCGCAGATCCCCGTGGTCGTCGGCTTCCGCGACCAGGACCTCTTCGACAACGGATCCGATCCTTATGTGGGCGACGCGGGCTTCGGCATGGCGCCCCATGTACGCGACACGCTCGCCCGGGCCGATCTGGTGCTCGCCGTCAACATCCGCTTCGGCGAGACGGCGACCGACGGCTACACCCTCTTCGGCCTGCCGACGCCGGAGCAGACGCTCGTCCATGTCCACCCCTCGGACGCCGAACTCGGCAAGGTCTATCAGACCCCGCATGCGATCCACGCCTCCCCCGCAGCCTTCCTGAAGGCGCTCGCCGAGACCGAGCCGCGCCACCCCCGCGCCCGCCGCGCCTGGGCGACGGATGCGCGCATGGGCTATGTGAGGAGCTTCGACCTGCCGGCGCAGCCCGGCCGGCTCAACATGGGCGCGGTGATGGCCCATCTGCGCCGGACCCTGCCGGAGGACGCGATCGTCACCTGCGGGGCGGGCAATTTCGCGATCTGGCCCGGGCGGCTCCTCGTCTTCGGCCACGGGCACCGGCTTCTCGGCCCGCAGTCGGGCGCGATGGGGGCGGGGCTGCCCGCCGCGGTGGCGGCGAAGATCGCCGCGCCGGAGCGGATGGTCGTCTGCTTCACCGGCGACGGCGATCTGCAGATGACCATGCAGGAACTCGGCACCGCGATGCAGGCCGGCGCGCAGCCCATCGTCCTCGTCCTCAACAACGGGACCTATGGCACCATCCGGATGCACCAGGAGCGGAACTATCCGGGCCGCGTCCACGCCACCGATCTCGAGAACCCGGATTTCGTCGCCATTGCCGGGGCCTACGGCATGCATGCAGAGCGGATCGAGACGGCGGAGGACTTCCCCGACGCCTTCGCCCGCGCGCAGGCCTCCAACACCGGCGCGCTGATCGAGCTGATGATCGACAAGGAGGCGCTCACCCCGAAGCGCACCCTCTCCCAGATCCGCCAGGACGCGATGGCCTGAGGGGCGGGCGCCTCAGCGCCCGAAGAGCCGGCGGAAGAAGCCGGAGACGCCCTTGTAATGGGTCTGCGCCCGGTCGGTCGCGTCGTCCCATTGCTGGTCGATCGCGTCGACGAGCGGGTCCACATGCCGCCCGTAGAGCACGAGCACGAAGCGGCGGATCACCAGGAAGCCGATCGCCAGAACGGCGATGACGATGCCGTTGAACCAGGGATAGAGCTCTTCCTCCGGCCCCTCCGCCGGGCGGATCGAGACGATGTTCTTGAACATGGAGAACATCTGGATGCGCCAGCCGTAATGGGTGACGACGACCCATTTCGGGTTTTCTTCGTTGGAGGCGAATTTCGCCGCCTCCGCCGCCACATCCGCGGTGTCGAACTTGAAATAGGGCGGCCAGGACCAGTCGGTGTCCTCGTTGCGGTAGGTGATCGCCTGGCCGCCGGGGGTGACGGCGAAGATCCGATTGACGTCGCGCGTCTGCACCAGGCTCGCGCCGTCCGAGCCGGTGATTTCGGTGTCCACCCGCTTCACCTCCTGCCCGGTGATGCGCACGATGTCCCGCGCCGGCAGGCTGTAATGCAGGAGGGCGGCGACGCCCGCGAGGAGGAGGGCGTAGAGGATCCATTTGAGGTTCGACATGGGCGGCCTCCTGCGGGCGGCTCTAGGGGGCGAGAAGGGCGATGATCCCGAGGATCATACCGATCAGGAAGGGCAGCAGAAAGACGCCGTAGAGCGCCTTCTTCTCCCAGGACCGCTCATAGGCGGCGAGACCCTTGGCGACGTAGTCCTCCCGCGAGAGGCTCGGGGCGGCGCCGGCGGCGTGCTCCTCCTCCAGCGTCTTGCGCCGGTCCCACCGCATATAGGCCGAGAGCGCGACGTAGATCGCGACGAGGAGGCCGACGACGATGACGGCGCGCAGCACGATCGGGAACATCTTCTCCCTCCAGGTGGGTCTGTTGGCATCTCGGTCGATCCCGGCCCCGGGTCAACCCCCAGCGACGGCGGGGCCCTCGAGGAGCAGGAGATTGGAGAACCGCGCGAGGTCGGTGCGCCCGACGAGGCCGCAGCGTTCGGCCCGCCCGGCGAGCAGCCGCCAGCAATAGTCGTGGCTGCCCATGTCGAGATTGAGCGCCATCTCCGGGGCATGCGCTGCGGCGAGGGCGGCGGCGGCGGCGTGCAGCGTCATCGGCTCGGCGCTCTGCCAAAGGCCGAAGCCTTGCCCGTCGGTGAACAGGATGCGGCGGGGGGCGAGGGGGGCGCCCTCGCGCGGGCGGACATCGAGGCGGCCCTCGACGATCAGGAGATGGCTCTGCATCACCGAGAGCCCCGCCGCCGCGGCCGCGCGGGCGAAGCGGGCGCGGGCGGCGGGGTCGCGGAGATCGTGGGCCGCGCCCCCGAGCGGGACGCGGGCGCGGTGATGGAGGGCGAGGCGGCCCGCGGCGTCGATCAGGAGAATGCCGTCCATGCGGGCGAGATTGGGGTTCACCACGCGCCCGCCGTCGACGAAGAGGCCGACGGGTTTCGGCGCCCCGCTCGCGCGCGCCTCCGTCCCGGTATAGGCGCCGGTGACGAGGAGGGCGGGGCCGTCCTCGGGCAGCGGCTCGTCGGGCAGGAGCAGGAGCCCCGCCCGCGCGCCGCCGTGGCAGCTATGGAGCAGCAGCGTCTCCGAGAGCGGCGGGCAGGCGGCAGAGGCGCCCCCGCCCGCGGCCGCGAGAAGCGCCGCGAGCGCGAGCGCGGGCCTCATCCGGGCGACATCCCCCGCAGCCGCTCCGACCGCCGCCGCAGGATCTCGACCGTGGTGAGCAACAGGATCGAGAGCGTCACCAGGATCGTCGCCACCGCGAGGATGGTCGGCGAGATCTGCTCGCGCAGGCCGGTGAACATCTGCCAGGGCAGCGTCTTGGTCTCCGCCGAGCCGAGGAAGAGGACGACGACCACCTCGTCGAAGGAGGTGATGAAGGCGAACAGCCCGCCAGAGATCACGCCCGGCACGATGAGCGGCATCTGCACCCGGAAGAAGGTCGTCACCGGATCGGCCCCGAGGCTCGCCGCCGCGCGGGTCAGCGAGCGGTCGAAGCCCACGAGCGTCGCCGTCACGGTGATGATGACGAAGGGGGTGCCGAGGGCCGCATGGGCGAGGATGACGCCGAGATAGGTCCCCTGCAGCCCGATCCGGCTGTAGAAGAAATACATCCCCGCCGCCGAGATGATCAGCGGCACGATCATCGGCGAGATCAGGATCGCCATGATCGCGCCGCGGAAGGGGACGTGGGACTGGCTGAGCCCGATGGCAGCGAGCGTGCCGAGGCTGACCGAGATCAGCGTGGCGAGCGGCGCGATGATGAAGGAGTTCTTCAGCGCCTGCTGCCAGTCGGGATTGTTGAAGAAGTCGTCGTAGTGCTTGAGCGAATATCCCTCCGCTTCGAAGGCCAGCATCTCCTTCGTGAAGGTGAAGAAATCCTCGGCGTTGAAGCTGAGCGGGATGATGATCAGGATCGGGAACACCAGGAAGAAGAAGATCAGCACGCAGATCGCGCGGAACGTCCAGTACCAGATCTTCTCGCCCCGGGTGGCGTAGACGGGCAACGCAGGCATGATCTCACCCCAGCTTGACGTTGTCGATGCCGACGATCCGGTCGTAGGTCCAGTAGAGGATCAGGACCACGAAGAGCAGGATCGAGGCGAGGGCCGCCGCCAGTCCCCAGTTGAGCGAGCTGGAGATGTGGTAGGCGATGCGGTTGGAGATGAAGATGCCCTCGGTCCCGCCGACGAGCTCCGGCGTGATGTAGTAGCCGATCGACAGGATGAAGACGAGGATCGCGCCGGCCCCGATGCCCGGGACCGTCTGCGGGAAATAGACCCGCCAGAAGGCGGTGAAGTTCGTCGCCCCCAGCGATTTCGCCGCGCGGACATAGGAGGGCGGGATCGTCTTCATCACCGAATAGAGCGGCAGGATCATGAAGGGCAGCAGAATATGCGTCATCGCGACGATGGTGCCGGTCTGGTTGAACATCATCTGCAGCCGGTTGTCGTCGGCCACGAAGCCGATATTCACCAGGAGATCGTTCACCACGCCCTGCTGCTGCAAGAGCACGATCCAGGCGGAGGTGCGCACCAGGAGCGAGGTCCAGAAGGGCAGGAGCACCAGGATCAGCAGCAGGTTCGAGGTGCGCAGCGGCAGGTTGGAGAGCAGCCAGGCGATCGGGTAGCCGAGCAGCAGGCAGGTGAAGGTGATCGTCACCGAGAGATAGAGCGTGCGCTCGAAGAGGAAGAGGTAGATCTGCTCGTCCTCGGGCTTCTCGACGATCTCGCCGTCGGTGGTCGTCTCCATGTCGACCGCGGTCAGGAAGTAGCTCGACGTGTAGTGTCCGGAGAGGCGTTGGATCGTCGCCCAGGTCTCGAGCGCGCCCCAGTCCTCCTCGTTGTCGACGAAGGACTGGCGCAGCGCGACGGGGGGGATCTCGTCGACCCGGGCCATGGTCTCGCGCAGGAGCCCGGCCCCGGGGCCCTGATAGGCGGCGACCGCCTCCTCCGCGCCGGGGCTCTGAAGGTCGATGGCGAGGGCGGCGTGGACGGCCTCCCAGGGCTCCTCCTCGCGCGGGTCGTCGCCATCGGCGAGCTCGGTGAAGAGCGCGAAGGCGGTGTAGGCGCGGGTGGCGGTGGGCAGCAGCTCGGCGATCTCGGCGGCGGGCTCGAAGCGCGCCTCGCCCTCGTAGCGGTCGCCGCCGGTCAGCGCGTCGAGCCGCGCCTCGGTTTCGTCGGCGAGTTCGCCCGCCGCCGCGCGGCCCTCGCCTGCGGACATCAGCAGGAACCAGGGCTCCGCCTCGTCCCATTGCGGGGAGATTTCCTCCAGCGGGTCCTTGTAGACCTCGCCCATGTCGTCGAGATCGCGCCCCGTCGAGCGGAACAGCGAGGCCATGCCGGAGGTGTCGTAGTTGAGGCGGCTGCCGAGGGCGGTGTGCTCCTTGGCCTCGGCGGCGAGGAAGAGATCGAAATAGAGCGCCCGGAACACGTCCTCTTCGGGCGGCTCGCCGGTCGCGTGGTCCCAGCCCTCGAGCTGCTGCACGGTCTGCGGCAGGGTGTCCGGGACGATCGAGTTCTGCACCGAGCGGAACAGCATGTCCGCGATCGGGGCGAGGAAGGAGATCAGGACGAAGAGGAGGAGCGGCGCGACCAGCGCGAAGGCCCGCAGCTTCTGGCGCCTGAGCGCGCGGGCGAGCGAGGTCTTGAGCGGGGTGCCGTCGGCGGCGAGGAGCTTGCCCCGGCTATCGGTCGCCGCGGCCTGGCGCTGGGCCTCCGGGGGCGGCGCGTCGGACAGCGCCTCGGGCGTGGTGGTGGTCATCGACTGCGTCCTCCGTCCTGGACTCCGCTCATGCCGGGGCGGAGAAGGGGCGGCACGCGGCCGCCCCGTCCCGCCTGCCGGAGATTACCGGGCCAGCCAGGCCTGGAACTTGGCGTCCAGGTCGTCGCGATAGTCCGCCCACCACTCGTAGTTGTAGAGGAGCGTGTTCGAGGCGTTCTCCGGATCGGTCGGCATGTGCGGCGCCATCTCGATGCCGAGCTCCGCATGGGTGCTCACGAGCGGGGCCGAGGAGGCGCGGGCCGGGCCGTAGGAGATGTACTTGGCCTGATCGGCGAGGCGCTGCGTGTCGGTCGCGAAGTGCACGTAATGCAGCGCGCGGTTCAGCCGCTCCTCGTCGAGCCCGGTCGGGATGATCCAGCCGTCGAGGTCGAAGACCTGCATGTCCCAGAGCATCTTGACCGGCTGGTCCTGCTCCTCGATCAGCGAGAACAGACGGCCGTTATAGGTCGAGCCGATCACCACCTCGCCGTCGGCGAGGCGCTGCGGGGTCTCGGCGCCGGCCGACCACCAGATCGTCTCGTCCTTGATCGTGTCGAGCTTCGCGAAGGCGCGCGCGATGCCCTCGTCGGTCTCGAGCACGTCGTAGATGTCCTCCTTCGCCACGCCGTCGCAGTAGAGCGCCCACTCCATGTTGTTGATCGGGCGCTTCTCCAGGCTGCGCTTGCCGGGGAAGTTCTCGAGATCGAAGACGTCGCAGACGTCGTCCGGCTCGCGGCCGCCCCACTCCTCGACATCGGTGCGGTAGCCGAAGGTGGTGGAGTAGACGATCTGCGGGATGAAGCAGTCCGAGACGATCAGGTCGCCGAAGTCGTCCGAGGCGGGGGTGCCGTCGGGCGCGGCGGCGAGCTCCTCGTCGAAGTCCATCTCGCGGGCGAGGCCCTCGTCGCAGAGACGGATCGCGTCGGAGGCGACCACGTCCACCACGTCCCAGGTGATGTTGCCGGCCTCGGCCATGGCGCGCAGCTTCGCCACCGCCTCGTTGGAGCTCGAGTCGTTGACGATCTCGACGCCGGTCGCGGCCATGTAGGGGTCGTGATAGGCGTTCTGCTGCGAGGCGGAATAGGCGCCGCCCCAGGACACGATGGTCATCTGGTCCACGCAGTTCTCGCAGGGGGGCAGCTCCGGCGCGTCCTGCGCGAGGGCCGCGAGCGGCACCGCGGCGATCGCCGTGGCTCCGAGCAGATGTGCAACTTTCATGTCGGTCTCCCTGGTGTCTTTGCTAGCTACGCGACGCCGCCCGTTTTCCGGGCGAACGACTTGGTGCACTGACAGAAAGCGCCGGAGCGCTCCCGGTCAACCGGCCCCGCCGCCCGGCCGTCAGCCGAGCGCGGCGAGATCCTTCAACAGGCGCTTGCGTGCGGCGCTCTCGTCGCGGAAGCGGGCCGAGGCCCGCTGCGCCGCCGCGAGCGCCTTGGCATATTGCGCGTGCGCCTTCTTCACTTTTCCCGCATGCCCGCGCACGAGCGCGTCGAGGTTCGCGACCCGCGCCGTCACGGCCACGTATTGGCTTTGCACGTAGCGCAGGATCTTCTTGGCGTGGTCGAGCTCGTCGCTGTCCATCTTCAGCGTGCCGACCGCGCTCACCACGCTCGCGCTGCCGACGAGCGTCTTGCTCATCATCGCGGTGTAGTCCGGGATCGCGGCGACGTCGTTGGCCACCGTGTTGATCGTCCCGAGCGCGCTGCCCTTCGAGGGGCCGCAGGCCGCGTCGATCGCATGGCGCAGCCCGATGCTCGCCGCGGCGCCCCCCGCCCGCCAGGCCCAGCCGAGCGGGCCGAGGCAGAGCGTCACCGCGGTGATCAGGACGTTCGCGGCCATCTGCAGCTTCACGTCCCGCACCTCCTTCTTCGCCTGCTCGAGCAGCGCCCGGAGCTTCAGGAGATCCGCCTTGAGCGTCCTCAGCTCGCGATGCACCTGCGCGATGCAGCTCTTCACCGTGGCCAGCAGCCCCAGCACGAAAAAGGCGAACTTGGCCTCCACATAGGCGCCATAGAGCGCGTTGTGCCGCTCGAGGATCGTCAGCGCCGTCGCGTATTTCGCGAAGCTCGTCGAGAGCCGCTTGCCGTCCGGCTTGCCGGCCACGGCGAGGTTCCAGGCATGGTTGAAGTCCCCGTGCGCCCGCCAGAGCCGCTTCTGGTCGTTGCGGTAGTCCGTGACGAGCTTCGGCGGGTAGTCCTTCATGCCCCCGATATTCTTGTGGAAGACCTTGAGGGCGGCCTGCGCGTCGTGCTCGATCCCGCGGATCTGCGCCGCGACCGTCCGCGGGATCGCCTCCGGGGTGCGCGTTTTGCCGCCGGCCATTGGCTCGCCCGAAGGTCATGCGGCGTCGAGCGCGCGGCAGTCGTCGGTCTGCCAGCCCACGCTCGTCGTTTCGCCGACGCGCAGCGCGGCATGGGCGTGGCTGTTGGGGATCTTCACGATGAAGTCGTCATGCCCGGCCACCTCCATCCGGCAGCGGATGTGATCGCCGAGATAGATCAGCTCCACCACCTTGCCGGTCAGCGCGTTCGGCGCGTCGTCCTCGCCGATGATCACGCGCTCGGGGCGGACCGAGAGCATCGTCGGCTCGCCGACCCCGCCGCAGGCGATCGCGAGCGCCTTCACCCGGCCGAAATTCGGGATCTCCACCTCGGCGACATCGCCCTCGATCCCGGTCACCCGGCCCTCGAGCTTGTTGTTCTCGCCGATGAAGGCGGCGACGAAGGCATTGGACGGCTTCTCGTAGAGCAAGTCCGGCGGGGCGAGCTGCTGCACCACCCCGTCGTTGAACACCGCGATCCGGTCCGACATCGTCAGCGCCTCGGACTGGTCGTGGGTGACGTAGACCACCGTGACCCCGAGCCGCTCGTGCAGATGCTTGATCTCGAACTGCATGTGCTCGCGCAGCTGCTTGTCGAGCGCGCCGAGCGGCTCGTCCATCAG
>CAZNTX010000107.1:0-10814 GCA_964576075.1 uncultured Limibaculum sp.
CACCGGGCGAGGTCGTCGTTGTCGGTGTCGCCGGCGACGAGATCCCGGCGCACAAACCGAAAGGCGCGGCACTGATCCCCTACACCCTGTGGGGCGAGATCGCCTTTCAGCTGGGTGGCGAGACCCTCTACCGTGCGGTCGAGCAGGACGCGAGCTCCCATGCCGCCCCCGGAAAGGCCTTCCTCGAGCAGATCTTCGCCGGCCGCAAGGCGATCCTGCTCCTCGATGAGCTCGCCCAGTACGCAACGCGCTTCAATGCCGCCCACCCGGACGGCGCCGGGGAGGCGGTCCGCCCGGGCCCGGCTCGGCGGCGATCCTCGGGCGGGAACGAAAGAGGCCGGCCGGGCGCTCGGCGCCGGCCGGCCAGGGGCCCCTGGGAGGGGGTGCGGGGTGCGCGCGGGCCCCGAGGGGCCCGGCGCGTGGGCGTGGGATCACTCGTAGCCGATGCGGTCGTAGATCGCCTGCGCCTCTGCCTGGTTCTCGCCGAGGACCGAGAGGTTGAGATCGTCGGCCACGAAATCGCCGAGCTCGGTCACCGAGGCGGAGACGTCGACCCCCTCGACCACGGGATATTCGTCGTTGCCGGAGGCGAAATACTCCTGCGCCGCGTCGCTGGCGAGATATTCGAGGAAGCGGATGGCGTTCTCGCGGTTGGGCGCGTGCTTGGCGATCGCGGCGGCGGAGACGTTGACATGGGCGCCGTCGCCGTCCTGATCGGGGAACACCCAACCGATCTGGTCGGTGCTGCCGGAGAGGCCGCTCACCTCCTTCCGGATGGCGCGGGCGAAGTAGTAGGTGTTGGCCACCGCGATGTCGCATTCGCCGGAGACGATGGCGCGAAGCTGGTCGGTGTCGCCGCCCTGGGGGTCGCGGGCGCGGTTGTTCCAGAGGCCCTCGGCCCAGGCCGCGGCCGCCTCGGCGCCCTGGTGCTCGATCTGGGCGGCGAGCAGCGACAGCATGTAGATGTTGGAGCTCGAGCGGGTGCAGATCATGCCCTCGTAGCGGGGATCGGCGAGATCGGCATAGGTCTGCGGCGGCTCCTCCACCCGGTCCTTGGCGTAGAAGACGATGCGCGCGCGGGTGGAGACGCCGAACCAGAGGCCGTCCGGATGGCGGAGGGCGGCGGGGATGCGGCTCTCGAGGGTCTCGCTCTCGACGGGCGCGAGGAGGTCTGCCTCGGCGGCGCGCCACATGCGCCCGGCATCGACGGTGATGAGGAGGTCGGCCGGCGAGTTGGCGCCTTCGGCCTTCATCCGCTCGATCAGGGCGTCCGCCCCGGCCTCGATGCGGTTGACGGTGATGCCGGTGGCCTTCTCGAAATCGCTGTAGAGGCTCTCGTCGGTGTCGTAGTGGCGCGAGGAGTAGAGATTGACCTCGCCATCGGCGAAAGCCGGAGCGGCGAGGGCCGCGGCAATGGTGGCGGCGAGGATGGGGCTGCGGGTCATCTGATCTCCCTCGATCTGTCCTGATCGGTCCGGCGTGAAGCGCATGCCTGACCGTTGCAGTCGGGTTATGGCAGACCATTTCCGAGCGATCAAGTCGGAAATAGCGGCCCAATGGCTCCGGACCGGCGGCGCCCTGGCGGGCGCCCCCGTCCCTGGGAGCGGGGGCGCCGCGACGGCCGGCGCGCCCGGCCGGGCCGTCTCGCCCGCGGCGCGGGGCACCGTCGGGCCTGGCCTGACCGTCGGCGGGGCCGGGCGGCGGGTTCAGGCGCTCGCTGCGTGGTGGGGAGGCTCGGCGGGGCGGAGCGGCGCTGCGACCGCGGGCAGGCGGATCTCGAAGAGGCTGCCTTCGGTGGTCGAGCGCAGGAGTTCGAGGCGGCCGCCATGGGCGGCGACGAGATCGTGGGCGATGGCGAGGCCGAGGCCGGTGCCGCCGCGCCGGGCGCTGCCGCGGAACGGCTCGAAGAGATGGGCGCGGGCCGTCGCCGGGAGGCCTGGGCCCTGGTCCGCGACGGTGATCCGGTCCCAGCCGCCTTCGCGGGTGGCGGCGACGGCGATCTCGCCGGCGCGGCCGGCCTCGGCCATCGCCTCGGCGGCGTTGCGCATCAGATTGGCGAAGACGCGGTGGAGCTGCTCGGGATCGGCGGTGACGGTGCGCTCCGGGGGGACGTCGAGGCTGAGCCGGACGGGCGCCGAGGTCTCCGAGAGGCCGAGGGTGTCGGCGACCTCGCCCACGAGGGTCGCGAGCGCCACCTCGCGCAGCTCCGGCGGGGCCTCCTCGGCGCGGCCGAAGTCGAGGGTGCGCTGGCAGAGGCGGATCGCGCGGTCGAGCGAGGCGAGCATCTTCGGCATCACCCGCGCGACGGTGGGGTCGGACGAGGTCTGCAGCCGGTCGAAGAGGAGCTGCTGGGCGGCGAGCATGTTGCGCAGGTCGTGGGAGATCTTGGCGAGGGCCTCGCCGAGGGAGGCGAGGCGGCCGCGCGCCTTGAGGGCGGCGTGGACGTCGCGCTGCATCTCGGCGAGGGCGCGCTCGGCCGCGGCCACCTCGCCGATCCGCGCGCTGGGTGCGATGATGCGCGCGGGATCCTCGGGGTTCTCCTGGAAGGCCTTGATGCCGTCGATCACGCGCGTCATCGGCGAGACCACGAGACGGCGGATCGCGACGAACACCACGGCCGCCGTCAGCGCCGAGATGATCAGCGAGAGGCGCAGGATGCGCAGCCCGTAGTCGAGCATCGCCGCGCGCAGGGGGGCCGCGTCGAGGGTGATCTCGACCGCTTCGGCCCCCTGGGGCGGCAGGCCGATCACCCGGATGACGGCGGGCCCCGGCGGGGCGGCGAGGCGGGCGAGCGCGTCGGCCACCATCTCGACATCCATCATGCCGCGCAGATCGAAGGTCTCGTCGACCATCTGCGGCGGGTCGGGGGCGAGCATCAGGGCGCGGGCGCCGTCGCGATGGACGACGATGGTCAGCACCTCGGCCTTGCGCAGGAACTCGCGCTGCTTCTCCTCGGAGGGCATGCCCTCTGGATAGGCGATCATGGCGAGGACGGCGAGCTCGGCCCGGGCGAGGCGCTCCTCGAGATAGTCCATGCGGAAGCGGGCGACCGAGGGGATGAAGATCACCACCTCGACGATCATCACGATCAGCACCGTGACGACGAGCAGCCGGCCCGACACGCCGCTGAAAAACCGCATTCCGACCTCTGGCGCCGCGATTGTGCGGTGCCACTCTAGGCCGGGTCAGCCGAGCCGGGCAAGGAGGCGCACGAGACGCTTGACGCGCGGGCTCTCGAAGAGGCGGGGGGCGAAATAGGCGCCGGCCGCGCGTTTCGAGACTTCGCCGAGGGTGGGGTAGGCGGCGACATGGCCGGACATGTCCTTCACCGTGAGGCCCTTGGAGAGGGCGAGCGCCCAGGGCTGGATCAGGTCTCCCGCATGGGGCGCGGCGATGGCGGCGCCGAGGATGCGCCCGCGCCGGCCGACGACGATCTTGGCGAGCCCCTCCGTCTCGCCTTCGGCCCGGGCGCGGTCGGTCTCGGAGAGGGGGGCGCGGTGAACCTCGATGCGGTCGCCATGCTCGGCGCGGGCCGCGGCTTCGGAGAGCCCGACCTCGGCGATCTCGGGATCGGTGTAGGTGACGCGGGGGAGGATGTCCGTCCGGTCGCGCACCGGCAGGCGGAAGAGGGCGGCGCGGATGACGAGCCCCGCCTGATACCCCGCGCGGTGGGTGAAATAGGGCGGGCCGGCGACGTCGCCGAGGGCGAAGACGCGGCGATTGGTGGGCGAGCGCAGGCCCGCGTCGACGGCGATGCCCTCGGCGCCATGGGCGACCTCGCCCGCCTCGAGGGCGAGCCCCTCGGTCCGCGGGCGGCGGCCTGTGGCCACCAGAAGGTGGCTGCCCGAGAGGCGCGCGCCGTCGGAGAGCGTGAGCGTCACGCCCTCGGCCGCGGCCACTCGCTCGGCGCGGACGCCTTCGCGGATCTTCACCCCCTCGGCGCGGAGACGGGCGAGCGCCACCGCCGCGGTCTCCGCGTCGTGCCCCGCGAGGGGGCGCGCGGCCTCCACCACGGTCACCCGGCAGCCGAGGCGGCGATGGGCCTGCGCCATCTCGATCCCGATGGGCCCGGCCCCGAGGATCAGCAGGTGGTCCGGTGCGGCGCGGAGGTCCCAAAGCGTCTCGTTGGTGAGATGGGGCGTCTCGGCGAGGCCGGGGATCGGCGGAACCGCGGGTTCGGAGCCGGTGGCGAGGACGAAGCGCCGGGCCCGGATGCGCCGCCCGCCCGCCTCCATCTCGCGCGGCGAGACGAACCGCGCGGCGGCGCGGATCACCGTGCAGCCGAGCCGCTCGAACCGCTCCTGGCTGTCATGGGGGGCGATCGCGGCGATGGTGGCGCGGACATGGGCCATGGCGCCGGCATAGTCGATCTCGGGCTCGCGGGGCGCGATGCCGAGCCCGCCGCGGCGCTGGGCCTCGGCCCGGGCGGCGGCGGCGATCAGCGCCTTGGACGGCACACAGCCGTAATTGAGGCAGTCGCCCCCCATTTCGCCGGCCTCGACGAGGACGACGGAGGCGCCCATCTGCACGGCCCCGGCGGCGACCGAGAGCCCGGCCGAGCCGGCGCCGACGATGCAGAGATCCGGCGAGAGCGTCTCGCCCGCGGCTTGGGGCTCACGCATCGCCGGGCTCCGTCGGCCGGCCGAGCCCGGCGCGGCGCAGGAGCGCCGGCATGGCCGCGAGCGCGGCGAGGCCGAGGAGCGGCAGGAGGATGTGCGGCTCGAAGATCACCCCGAGATCTGGCCGCTCGCCGCGGGCGAGTTCCTCACCGAGCCCCGCGCCCACGGACGTGTAGACCACCGTGGCCGGGATGATCCCGAGGAACGTCGTCCAGACGAAGGTCGAGAGCCTGGCGCCGAGGAGCGCGGGCGCGAGATTGGCGATGAAGAAGGGCACCGCCGGGATGAGCCGCATGGCGAGGAGGAAGCTCGCCTCGCCCCGGT
Source organism: uncultured Limibaculum sp. (assembly GCA_964576075.1). Classification (GTDB taxonomy): domain Bacteria; phylum Pseudomonadota; class Alphaproteobacteria; order Rhodobacterales; family Rhodobacteraceae; genus Thermohalobaculum. Next base: position 4,944 of record CAZNTX010000107.1, read on the forward strand.
GGAACCCGCGCTCGAGCCGGGCGAGCCAGCCGCGGGCGCGGGCGTGCAGCCAGTCCGCGAGCGCCGTGCGGGCGGCGAGGAAGACGAGCGTGGCCCCGACCGTCGCGCCCACCACCACGAGCGCGCTGCCGGCCGCGACCCCGAAGAGCAGCCCGCCGAGGAGCGTGAGCCAGATCGCGCCCGGCACGGAGAAGGCGACGACGAGGACATAGGCCAGCAGATACCCCCCGGCCGCGAGCGCCGTATGCGCCTCCCGCCAGGCGAGGAGCGCCTCGTAATTGCGCTCGAGGGCGGCGAAGCTCAGATACTCCCCGGCGAACGCCACCGCCGTCGCCCCGCCCGCGAGAAGGACCGCGAGCGGCAGGATGCGGCGGAGATCGCGCCGTCGGCGGTGGGGCGTCGGGGCGGGGGTGTCTGGCGTCATGGGGGTCGGATCCTCCTCGGGGTGTGTGCGAAGAGGTGGGGCCGCGCCGCCCGGCCGGCCATGGCTCTCACGCCGGATTGATGGTCGCGGAGCGCCCCCCTCCGCCATTGACAGCGCCGGGGCGCGCGGCTAGTGACCCTCGTCTACGAAACAGCGACGCGCGCCCAGCTTCCGCGCGCCATTGGGGTAGACGATGAAACGCACTTTCCAGCCGAGCCGGCTCGTGCGCAAGCGCCGCCACGGCTTCCGCGCGCGCATGGCGACGAAGAACGGCCGCAAGATCCTCAACCGGCGCCGGGCGCAGGGGCGCAAGCGTCTCTCGGCCTGAGGCGCGGGCGGCGTGTCGTCGGCGTCCGCTCCGGGGCCGGGTCCGGCCGCGCCCGGGGAGCCGGGCGCAGTGCCGGCGCGGCCGCTCGAGGTGCTGACCAAGCGGCGCGATTTCCTCGCCTGTGCGCGGGCGCGCAAATGGGCGGCGCCCGGCCTCGTCATGCAGGCGCGCCGCCGGGGGCCCGAGGATGCGGACCCGCCGCGCGTCGGCTTCACCTGCTCCAAGAAGATCGGCAAGGCGGTGACGCGCAACCGCGCCAAGCGCCGTCTGCGCGAGGCGGCGCGACTCGCCCTCGCGGCGAAGGCCCGGCCGGGCTGGGACTATGTGTTGATCGGCCGGCCCGGGGCGACGGTGGAGCGTCCCTTCGCCGATCTTCTCGCCGATGTCGCGCTCGCGGCGGACAAGGTGCATCGCCCGCCGAAGCCGAAGCCCGCGCGCAAGCCCGCGGCGGAGGCCGGCGCATGAGCCCGGCGGCCTGGATCCTCGCGCTTCCGGTCAGGGCCTATCGCCTGATCCTGAGCCCCTGGGTCGGCATGCATTGCCGCTTCCAGCCCACCTGCTCGGCCTATGCGCTCGAGGCGCTCCGGCGGCACGGCGCGCTCCGCGGCGGCTGGCTGACATTGCGAAGGCTCGCCCGCTGCCATCCCTTCGGAGGCGCCGGGCACGATCCGGTTCCCCCGCGCGAGTGACACCGCGCGCGCCTCTCCGATTTCGGAAACACTCGCGCCGGGCGCCGTCGTCTTCGACATCTTCGGTTCGGGAGACAGGCTCGTCGGGGGCTGCAACGCGGATACCGGGGCCGATGCGCGGTCTCCGGGCGGCAGGCGATGCCAGGTTACGTCGAAGCGGAAACGACGTTGATTCTTCGATACGACTGAGCCCGATGGAGCGGGCTGAATGGCATTTCCAAAAGGATCGCGGGGGTCTGCGTGGCCCTCGGGCTCGCCGCGCCGGCTGGCGCTGCGACGTTCGACGTCTCTTACGGCTTCGATGCGTTCGCCTCGGTCGAGGGCGTCATGGAGGGCACCGTCGCCAGCGGCATCCTGACGGTGGACGAGGTCGCGGCGACCATCACCTCGACCGGCGGCGTGCTGGGGGTGACGAGCTTGTCCTTCGACACCGCGTCCGGCGGGGTCCTCATCTCCGGGAATGACCGTTGAGATCCCGGCACCCTTCCGCCGACCAACGCCTGCCTTTCGGGCGAAGGCTTCTGTCTTGCCAGTGCATTTGGCTTCGCGAGCGCGACCCTGCCGAGCGGAGGCAACAGCTACACGCTGGATCTGCAGAGCTTCACGATCGAGGAGCGGACGGGCGATGCGGTCGTGCCGGTGCCGGCCTCCATCTTTTTCATGGTGGCGGCGACGGGGCTGCTCGGCGGCCTGCGGCGCTTTGGCTTGCACGGGCGGGCCTGACGATCGGGCTTCGGAGGGCCCCGGGCGGGCGCGCCCGGGGCCCGATCTGCGCGACGCCGCGGCTCAGCCGACGAGGAAGCCGTCCTCGATGCTCTCCGCCTCCTGGCTGCGGTTCTCCGGGCTGTCCGCGAAGGCGAGGAGCAGGTCGGCCCGGTCCACGTCCTCGCGGGCGAGCAGGTCCTCCCAGAACCCGGCGCCCGAGGGGTCGGCCTTGCGCCCGAGCACGTTGCCGTAGAGCACCTCCACATAGGCCTCGTCCGACAGGTCCTCGCCGAAGCGGCTGGCGAACTCCTCGCTCTCGGCGAAGCGCTCCGCGTCGGTCTCGAGGCTCGCGCCGCTCTCGACCTGGTCGGTCCAGAACCGGAGCCCGTCCTCGTCCGGCCGGCGGTCGAGGCCCGCGGCATAGAGGAGATAGGTCGTCTCGGCCGCCTCGCTGAGGCCGAAGAGCACGGTCGCATCGGCGAACTCCACCCGCTCGACGGAGGCGAGGGCCGCCGTCTCGCCGCTTTCCTCGTCGACGAGGGAGATCACGCCGGTGGCCTCGTCCGTCTCGATATCCACATCCGAGATGGAGGCCGCCGAGCGGACCGTGTCGGTGCCGTCGCCGGCGAAGACCGTGGCCGGGCCCTCCGGCAGCAGGAAGGCATCCTCGCCCGCGGTGCCCTGGAGCACCACGGCCTCCGGGTCGGCGTCGGTGATGAGATCCTCGAGCCGGTCGAGCGCCTCGTCCCGGCTCACGCTCTCGATCTCGCCCGCGCCGACGGGCAGGGTCACCTTGTAGCCGGCGGTCCCGTCGATCGAGCCCTCGGTGCCCGCGCCGGCGGCGCGGTCCACCTGAAGCCCGTGCACCACGTATTCGCGCAGCGGCAGCGGCAAGAGGTCGGCCCCCTCGTATTGAGTGCCGGAGAGCGGGTTGAGGAAGAGGTCGTCGGTCGTCAGGTCGTATTGGCGGTAGAAGGCGAGCGCGCCCTCGGCATCCGCCACGGGGTCGTTGTTGAACCCGTCGCTCTGGTCCTCGATCGGCAGCAGGATGTCGCCATAGGCGGCGGCGCCCTCGGCGACCTCGACGAAGCCGTCGAGATCGGTGTCGAGCGCGCCCGTCGGGGTCACGCTGTCCATCGGCGCGCCGTCCTCGTCGAAGCGGCCATGGATGTGCTGCACATGGGGGGCGTCGGGGGTGAGCCCCTCGGCGACCACGGCGATCGAGAGGAGGTCGTCCTCGATGGTGGCGAGCACCATGCCGCTCACGCCGGAATTGTTGAGCGCGGTGATGTCGGCGGCGAAGTGGTCCTCCGCGGTGAGGATCGCGTCGCGGATCGAGCTCAGATGCGCCATGTCCTGTCCTTTCCTGTCCGTGTCGCGGCCGGGCCGAGGCGGCCCCGCCGTCGGTGGACAGAATGACGGGAGGGATCAGGCTATCAAATTTATCCTCAAGTAATTATGGCGTTATTATATGGGTATGCAAAGTCTCCGCGCGATCAGCCGCCGAGGATTTCCGATAGGATGAAGTCGCGGGAGGCGTCGAGGCGGCTGCGGGCGAGATCGGCCGCGGCGTCTGCGGCGCCGCCGTCGATCGCCTCGAAGATCTCTCGGTAGACCGCGAGATTGCGGTGCATCTCCGCCTCGCGGGTGGCGGCGTCGGCGCCCATCGCGAAGTCGATCCGCAGCATCACATGGGCGTCGACGAGCCCGCGCATGACCGGCGGGTGGAAGCGGCTGCGGCTCGCCTCCGCCACGGCGAGCATGAAGCCGCGATAGCGGGCGACGCGGGCGGGGTAGCGGTCGAGCTCGCCGAGCCGCGCGAGCGCGTCGAGCTGCCCGCCCATGCGCGCGAGATCCTCGGGCAGACGCTTGCGCGCGGCCGCGGCGAACACCGCCGGGTAGACCAGCCCCGCCGCCTCGAAGAAGTCCCGCACGTCCTGCAGCGCGAAGACCGGCGTGCTGTAGCCGCGGTTGCGCTCGTAGCGCAGCAGGCCCTCGCCGGCGAGCTCGCTCAGCGCCTCGCGGACCGGCGTGCGCGAGACCCCGAGCGCCTCGGAGAGCGGACCCTCCGGGACCACGGCGCCGGCGGGGACCTCGCGCAGGATCACCCGCAGCCGGATCGCCTCCGCGAGCGGCATATCCCCGCCGGCGCCCTGGTCCGTCATCGCTCGGCTCCTTCTCCCCTGCAGAAGCCCTAGGCCGGCGGGGGCGTGGGGGCAAGCGGCGCCGCGGGGGTTGCGTCGGTTCGACAATTCATGTATCCATGAATCATGGAATCGACAGGGGACACCGATGCGCTCGCCGCCCTCGCCCATCCCGGGCGGCTCGCGGTCTTTCGCCTGCTCGCCCGGCGTGCGCCGCAGGGGGTGCAGCCTTCCGAGATCGCCGAGGCGTTGGGCATGAAGCGCAACACGCTCTCGGTGCATGTGGCGACGCTCGCGCGCGCCGGGCTCCTCGCCAGCCGGCGCGAGGGCAAGGCGGTCTACTATGCGCTCGATCTCGCGCGCGCCGCCCGCCTCGTCGACTTCCTCGTCAACGACTGTTGCCGCGGCCGGCCGGAGCTTTGCACGCCCCTCGCCGCCGCCTCCTTGCGCCGCCTCGATACGGGAGCTCCCGCCATGGCCGACCGACCCTACACCGCCCTTTTCCTCTGCTCCGGCAATTCCGCGCGCTCGATCTTCGCCGAAGCGATCCTGCGCGATCTCGGGGGGGCGCGCTTCCGCGTCTTCTCCGCCGGCACCCGGCCCGCGGCCGAGGTGAACCCCCTCGCGCTCTCGATCCTGCGCCAGGCGGGGCACGACGTCTCGGGGCTGCGCGCCAAGGACGTCTCGGAGGCCCGCGCGCCGGACGCGCCGGCGCTCGATTTCGTCTTCACCGTCTGCGACCGGGCGGCCAACGAAGAGTGCCCGCCCTGGCCCGGCCAGCCGATCACGGCGCATTGGGGCATTCCCGATCCGGTCCGCGCCGACGGCACCGAGGCCGAGCGCGCGCTCGCCTTCCGCGCCGCCTACGACGCGATGCGCCGCCGGATCGAGGCCTTCCTCGCGCTGCCCCTCGACACGCTCGACCGGCTCTCCCTGCAGCACCGCATCGACGCCATCGACGCCGAGGCCGAGGCCGACGAGAAGGCGGGCTGAGGCACCCATGACCGACAGGACAGGCGACGACCGGGCCGCCCCGGGCGGCATCGGCCTCTTCGAGACGTGGCTCTCGCTCTGGGTGGCGCTCGCCATCGCGGCGGGGATCGCGCTCGGCAATCTCGCGCCGGGGCTCTTCGGGGCGCTCGCGGCGGCGGAGCTCGGGCAGGTCAATCTCGTGGTGGCCGTGCTGATCTGGGCGATGGTCTATCCGATGATGGTGGGGGTGGACTTCGCCGCCCTCTCCCATGTCGGCGAACGGCCGAAGGGGCTGGCGATCACGCTCGCCGTGAATTGGCTGATCAAGCCCTTCACCATGGCCGGGCTCGGGGTGCTGTTCTTCGAGCACGTCTTCGCCGGGCTGATCCCGCCCGAGGACGCGCAGGCCTATCTCGCGGGGGTGATCCTGCTCGGTGCCGCGCCCTGCACGGCGATGGTGTTCGTCTGGTCCGAACTCACCCGGGGCGATCCGACCTACACGCTGGTGCAGGTCGGGGTGAACGACGTGGTGATGGTCTTCGCCTTCGCGCCCATCGTCGCGCTGCTGCTCGGCGTCACCGACATCGCCGTGCCGTGGGAGACGCTGCT
>CAZNTX010000108.1:0-10813 GCA_964576075.1 uncultured Limibaculum sp.
CCACCGCGCGGGACCTGGCGAGCGGCGTGGTCGCGGATTTCGAGCGCGAGCTGCCTTCCGCAATGGCCTGCGTCAGAAACGACTTCGAGGCCCGGCACACGCGCATCTCGGGATACCCGTCACCCACCGCCGGGCAACGCGAACCACGAACCTTCTCGAGCGCCCCTTCGTCGAGGAACGGCCCGATCTCCGCTCTTCGTCGTCGACAGCCTGGGACCGTGCGGCTCTTGCCGGCGATCCAGCCGGATCGGCTTATCCGCCAGCGGGCTTCGCGATGCTCAGGAGCCAGTCTGCAAGGATACTCACGTCTGGATTGTCCATGGCGCCCGGCGGGACCGCGAGGTGATAGCCGTAGTCCTCGAGGGCGATTTCGGAGATCCGCGCCAGACGGCCCGACGCGATCTCCGGCTCGACGAGCGCATCCTGGATCGCGAGTCCCTGGCCATCGACCACCGCCTGCACCCGGACATTGGGGTCGGGGATCGTCAGGCGCGCGCGGCGCCGGCGGGGCGGCAGTCCGGCGCGCTCCAGCCACTCCGCCCAGGCGGTGCTCCCGTCCCGGTCGTCCAACAGCACAGTCCCGGCGAAACCCACCTCGAGCCCGCGATCCGCGATGGTCTGCGCCAGAGCCGGTGCGGCCGCGGGCCAGGCGGGGCAGGCGAAGAGCGGGCGCACGGCCATGTCGGACCAATCCCCATTGCCCCAGCGGATCGCGATGTCGATGCCCTCGCGCTCGAGCTCGAAGAGAGAGACCATGGGCTGGAGCCGAAGCCTGACCGCGGGATGGGTCTGGACGAACTCCATGAGGCGCGGAGAGAGCCAGCGCGAGGCGAGATAGGTGGAAAGGCCGAGGGTGACGGACCGCCGCGCCTCCTCCCTCAACGCCTGGATCTGCCGGTCGAGCGTGCCAAAGGCCGATTTCGCGGCGTGGAGGAGTTGCTCGCCCTTCTGCGTGGGTCTCACGCCGCGGGACAAGCGGTGAAGAACGCTGAACCCAAGCTCGGCCTCGAGCGCCTTGATTTGGTGGCTGACGGCGCCCTTGGTGAGGGTCAGCTCCCCCGCCGCGGCGGAAATGCTGCCGTGGCGGGCGACGACCGTCAGGGTCCTCAGCCCCTCATAGTGCTTGAACCTCATGACCGGAGTATAGCTCGGTTAGACGATAGGTGAGAACTCTTCGTTGGACGGCGGGGGCCTGCGGCGCGACCCTCAGGGCCGCATGAGATGTGGATCGCCCCGGATGTCGCCGACAGAGCCCGCACGGATCGTTCCCCCAGCGACGCCAGCGAAAGCCGTGCGGCGAGGCGGCCGGCGTGCCATGCGGGGCGGGCCGCCTGAGAAGACCCATGCCTTCGTGCGGCGAATCCCCGCATATGGGCTCTTGGACGAGGCGGCGCTCGCGGCGATCGAGGCGCAGGCGGACTGGATTCTGGACAGGATCGGCGTCGAATTCCGCGGCGACGCGGAGGCCCGGGCCCTCTTCCGCGCGGCGGGCGCCCGGGTCGACGGCGCCCGCGTGCGCTTCGACCCGGGCCATGCCCGCGCCCTCTGCGCGCAGGCGCCGGCGGAGTTCGTGCTGCGCGGGCGCTTGCCTGCCAACGACATGGTGCTGGGGGGCGACCACGTCGTGTTGATGCCGGGCTACGGCGCGCCCTTCGTCACCGATCTCGAGCGTGGCCGCCGCTACGCGACCCTCGAGGACTTCCGGACCTTCGTGCGCCTCACCTACGCGACGCCGGTCCTGCACCACTCGGGCGGCACCCTCTGCGAGCCGGTCGACCGCCCCGTGAACAAGCGCCACCTCGACATGGTGCACGCGCATCTCACGCTCTCGACCAAGCCCTTCATGGGCAGCGTCACCTCGGTCGCGCGGGCCGAGGACTCGATCGCGATGGCCCGCATCGTCCACGGGACGGAGGCGCTGGAGCGCCACGCGGTCCTGCAAGCCAACATCAACGTCAACTCGCCGCTGGTCTATGACGAGACCATGTCCGCCGTGCTCCGCACCTATGCCGCCGCGGGCCAGTGCGTCGCGGTCTCGCCGGCGGTCTTCGCAGGCGCCATGGGGCCGGTCACGCCCGCGGCGGTCGCGGCCCAGACGCTGGCGGAAGGCATGGTGGGCATCGCGCTCGCCCAGGTCGTGCGCCCCGGCTGTCCTTGCGTCCTCGGCAGCTTTCACTCGACCATGAACCTCCGCTCCGGTGCGCTCTCCTTCGGCTCGCCGGAGGCCAATCTCGTCACCCTCGCGCTCGGCCAGCTCGGCCGGCGGCTCGGCGTGCCCGTGCGCTCCGGCGGCGGCCAGGTCACCGCGTCGAACGCGCCCGACGGCCAGGCCATGCAGGAGAGCACGGGCGCGATGTGGGCGACGCTGCTCTCCGGCGCGCACCAGGTCTGGCATGCGGCCGGCTGGCTCGAGGGCGGGCTCACCATGTCTTACGAGAAGTTCGTGATGGATCTCGACCATTGCGGGGCCATGCTGACCATGCTCGGCGGGTTCGGCACGGACGCGGAGGCCTTCGGCCAGGACGCCTATCTGGAGGCGGGCCCGGGCCAGGCCTTCCTCTCGACCGCACACACGCTCCGCCACTATCGGACCGCAAACTTCGAGCCCGCGATCGCCGAGCCCGGCCCCTACGAGCGCTGGGACGAGAACGGCGCGCCGAGGCTCGATGAGCGGGCCACCGCGCGCTGGAAGGCCCTGCTCGCAGACACCGAGCCGCCCCCCATGGACCAGGGCGTCGGAGAGGCGCTCGAGGATTTCATCGCCCGTCGCAAGGGCGAGATGGCCGACGAATGGCATTGAGAGGAGAGCCCGTCATGACCGAAGCGCTGAGCCGCACCTCCGCCCTTGCTGAGCGCCACCGCGCGCTCGGATCGGCCCTCGAGGATTGGAACGGCATGGGCACCGCCTGGAGTTACGACACCGACCCCTGCGCCGAGCACGACGCTGTGCGCGAGCGCGCCGGCATGTTCGACATGTCGCCGCTCAAGAAGGTCTTCCTGCGCGGGCCGGACGCGGCGGCGGTGCTCGATCACCTCACCACGCGGGACATGAGCCGCATCCGTCCCGGACGCGCCGCCTATCTCTGCGTGCTGACCGAGACCGGCGGCATCGCCGACGACGCCATCGTCTCGAACAACGGCGGCGGAGAGTGGATGATCGTCCACGGCTCCGGCGACACCATGGCGCTGCTCGAGGCCTCGGCGGCGGGGCGTGAGGTGCGGATCGGGTTTACCGACGACCTGCACGACATCTCGGTGCAGGGACCCGATGCGCTCCCCATCCTCGACCCGAACTGCTCCGTGGACCTCGCCGCGCTCAGATATTTCGACCACATGGCGGCGGAGCTCTTCGGCCATCCCTGCCGGATCTCGCGAACCGGTTATTCCGGCGAGCGCGGTTACGAGATCTTCGTCGACCGGGCCCATGTCGTCGATCTGTGGGACAAGCTCGTCGCGGCCGGCGTCATGCCCTGCTCCTTCACCGCTCTCGACAAGGTGCGCATCGAGGCGGGCCTGCTCTTCTACGGCTATGACATGACGGAGGACCACACGCCCTGGGACGTCGGCCTCGGCTTCACGGTGAACCGGGAGAAGCCGGAGTTTCGCGGCCGCGCGGCGCTGATGCAGGCCGAGCCAAGAATCCGCAATGTCGGGCTCGACATCGACCATTACGACATGGTCCCAGGCGGGGAGAGCCTGGTGCTCGACGGGGAGACCGTGGGGACCGTCAACAGCCCGTGCTATTCGCACCGGCTCGGGAAGTCGCTCGCCCTCGCCCATATCCGCGCTGACATCCCCGACGGCACGCGGCTTCAGCTCGCGGGCGACGGAATCGAGACCTCCTCGACGGTCATCTCCCTACCGATCCACGATCCGATGAAGTCCCGAACCCATGCCGTGTGAGCCGGGGCCGCCCTGGCCCCGAGCGCGGAAGGCGGCTGCCCCCGGGCGTGCGAAGGCGGCGGGCTCGGCCGGCGCGCAACGGGGCTATTCCGCTCAGCGGGCCCGTTCGATGGCGCTCTGCACGAGGCGTCGCGCCTCCTCGAGGGTCGCCTGCCGCGGGTTGGTGGCCGCGGCGCTGTCCTGGAGCGCCTTGCCGGCGATGCGCTCGGAACAGTCCTCGGGCACGCCGATCTCGCGAAGCGCCTTGGGGATACCGGTCTCGTCCAGCAGGCCCTCGACGCCGGCGATGAAGCCCGGCACCGAGTGGTCATCGAGCCCCATCGCCTGGGCCATCCGGCGAACCTTCGGCTCCAGTCCCGGCAGATTGAAGCGCAGCACCACGGGCAGGATGATGGCGTTGGTCAGCCCATGCTGGGTGTCGTACTCGGCCCCGATCATGTGCGAGATCGCATGCACCATTCCGAGGCCCTTGAGGAAGGCGACGCCGGCGAGGCAGGATCCGACGAGCATGCCGCCGCGCGCCGCCAGGTTCTCGGGCTCACGCACGGCGGTCGGCAGCCACGCCGAGATCAGCGACAGGCCCTCGATCGCCAGCCCGTCGCAGAGCGGGTGAAAGCCCGGGACGCAATAGGCCTCGATCGCATGGGTCAGCGCATCGACCCCGGTCCAGGCGGTGAGGTGGGGCGGCAGGCCGATCGTCAGCGCAGGGTCGAGCAGGGCGAGCGAGGGCTTGAGCTCGGGATGCCAGACGCAGAACTTCATGCCCTTCTCGACATGCGTGACCATCGCCGTGCTTTCGGTCTCCGCGCCCGTGCCTGCGGTCGTGGGGATCGTTATCAGCTTTGGGAAGGGTCGGTCCGCTTCGATCCTCGGCGAGGGGCGCTCGAACTCGAAGTCCCAGAGATCGATGTCGTTGGTCGCGGTGAGGCAGATCGACTTGCCGCCATCCATCGCGCTGCCACCGCCGATCGCGATGACTGCGTCATGACCGCCTCGCCGGAATGCCTCGCGGCCGACGCCGATTTCGTCGTCCCGCGGATTGGGCGAGATGTCCGAGAATATCTCCGCGGGCCGGCCGGCCTCCGAGAGATGCCGGCGGAGGTCCGAGACAAAGGGCAGGTGCCGGCTGCCCCGGTCGGTCACGATCAGCGGCGCCACGATCCCGGCCGCCGCGCAGCGAGCCCCGATTTCTCCGAGCCGCCCCGGTCCGTAGGCGATCGGCACCGGGAAGCTCCAGTCCTGGGGCTCGAGAAGAGCACGGCCGCCTTCGAGTGACGTTGACATGGCTACCTCCCGAGGGGCCGTTGGCCTCAACGCAGCCACGCCCTGACGCTCTTCACGACACTCTGCGTCAAGCGCACGCCTGTCGTTAGTTTAACGCCTGTGTAGACCACCGCAAGGCCGGAACGCTCGGGGCGATCGGCCGCAGCGGCGACAATCGCAAGTCGGCAATTCGGCTTCTGGCGGCCCTCCCCGCGACCGGCCGCGTCCGCAGCGACGGACAGCCATGGCCGCAACCATGATCGACGGCGCCGAGCCCAAACCGCCCGCTCGCCGCGGCGCCCCCGCTGACCCGGTTGACGGCGAGACCGAGCGTCCGAGGCGACGGCGGGCAGTTCCACGTGCCGACGCCGAGGCGGACAGTCACCCGCACCGGGCCAGTGATCGAGCGCACGAAGCTTGCCAAGCGCCCCCCATCGGCAGTGGACGAGCCGGCCGGGCGTGGACGGACACCGGCGGTCGGCGGCCATCAGGAGCACGAGCAGCAGGCCGGACGCCGCACGGCGGTCATGACGGGGCCCCGAGGATCGGCAGGGCGAGATCGCCGCCGGGATCGAGCTCGATCACCCTGGGATGCCCGTGCAGGCTCCGGCACGGTCGGTCCTCCCCGGCAGCGTGTTGTCAGGGCGAGGTCGCCCCCCGGGAGCCGGATCGACAAATGGCCGCTCCGTTGGCGACGGTGCCCTTCTAGCCGATGGCGACCGGCCGCGCATTGTGCAATGACACGGCATCGGGCGCGGAGAAGGATCATGCAGGGACGAATCGCCTGCCGGCCGGCAGGGTGACGTCAGGCGGCCGCCTCGACCCGCGACGGCCCGGCAAGCGGTCATTCTCGAGGGAGGAATTCATGCGACCCCACATTCCAGGCCTGCTCGGGGCGATCGCCCTGGCGATGGTCGCCGTCACGGCCACGGCGCAGACCCTGCCTGCCGTGACCGTCGCCCCGGCCGAGATGAGCGACCTGCGCGACCGGGCCGTGTTCTCCGGCCGGCTCGCCGCCGTGCAGAAGGTCGAGATCCGGGCCCGCGTCTCCGGCTTCATCGAGGAGATCGCCTTTGCCGAGGGCCGGCCCGTGGCCGAGGGCGACCTGCTCTACCGGATCGAGGATGACCCCTATGTCGCGGCCCTCGCGGAGGTCGACGGGATGATTGCGGCGGCCGAAGCCGAGCGGCGCCTCGCCGAGATCGAGCGCGACCGCAAGGCCCAGCTGGTGGAGCGCCAGACCGTCGCGCAATCGGAGCTGGATATCGCGCTCGCCAATCTCGGCCGGGTCGAAGGGGAGCTCGCGCGGCTCCGGGCGCAGCGCGCCCGCGCCCAGCTCGACGTCGACTACACCGAGATCCGCGCGCCCTTCGCGGGCGTAGTGAACCTCTCCGCCTTCGACCGGGGCGCCTTCGTGGGACCGGAGAGCGGGGGGCTGACGACGCTGACCCGCCTCGACCCGATGACGGTCGAGTTCCCTGTCGCAACGGCGCTGGTCCTCGACTATCGCCGCCAGGCCGCCGCAGGAGAGGCCGCCGTGGCGACCGTGCGCCTCGGACTGCCCGACGGCACGACCTATCCCGAGACCGGGAAGATCGACTTCGTGAACGCCGAGGTCGCGGCCGGCACCGACACGGTCACGGTGCGCGCCGTCTTCGACAATCCGCAGGGCATCCTGATCGACGGCGCCCTCGTGCGCGTCGAGCTGGAGGGCGAGGCGCCCGTCGACGTGCTGAGCGTGCCCGCCCGCGCCGTCAGCCGCGACCAGGTCGGCGCCTTCGTGCTGGTGGTCGACAGCGACAGCACGGTCGGCCTCCGCAGGGTCGAGATCGCGCGCACCACCGACGGGCGGAGCGTGATCGCCAGCGGCCTCGAGGCCGGAGAAAACGTCATCGTCGAGGGGCTGAACAAGGTGCGCCCGGGCGTCCGCGTCGACGCCGCCCTGGCCACGACGGGCGGCTGAGCGCATGCTGTCCGACGTCTTCATCTCGCGGCCGCGCCTCGCCCTCGTCATCTCGATCGTCATCACCATCGCGGGGCTCGTGGCCCTCGGCCGGCTGCCCGTGGCGCAGTTCCCGGAGATCGTGCCGCCCACGGTGAAGGTGACCGCCTTCTATCCCGGCGCCGATGCCGAGGTGGTCGAGCAGACCGTCGCGACCCCGATCGAGCAGCAGGTGATCGGCGTCGAGGACATGCTCTACATGAAGTCGACCAGCGGGGCCGATGGCAGCTACACGCTGACCGTGACCTTCGCGGTCGGCACCGATCCCGACATCGCCACCGTCAACGTGCAGAACCGGGTGACGGCCGCCACCGCCGCGCTTCCCTCCGAGGTGAAGGCGACCGGGGTCACGGTGCGCAAGGCGTCGAACGCGACCCTGCAGATGATCGCGATCTACGACGCGGAGAACAAGCTCGACGCACTGACGCTCTCGAACTTCGCCACGATCAACCTCGTCGATCCCCTGAAGCGGATCGAGGGGATCGGCGATGTCGGCGTGATCGGCGGGCGCGACTACGCGATGCGCGTGACGCTGGATGTCGACCGGCTGACCGCGCTCGGGCTCACCCCCGGCGACGTGGCGCAGGCGCTGCGCGAGCAGAACGTGCAGGCGGCGCTGGGGCGCGTCGGCGCGCAGCCGCTCGACGCCGACCCGACCTTCCAGCTCAACATCGTCACGCAAGGCAGGCTGACCGACCCGGAGGCCTTCGGCGACGTGGTCCTGCGCGCCGAACCGGACGGCTCGCTCCTGCGCGTGCGCGACGTGGCGGAGGTGGCGCTCGGCGCCCGCAACGCCGACGTCCAGGCCTATTTCAACAACCAGGAGACCGTGCTTCTCACCATCTCGCAGTCCCCCGGCGGCAACGCGCTGGCGATCGCCGAGGGGGTGCGCGAGACGCTCGACCGGCTCACGGCCGGCGCCCCCGGCGGCATCACCTACGACGTGACCTACGACCTGACGCAATTCGTCGAGGCCTCCATCGAGGAACTGCAGACGACGCTCTGGCAGGCCTTCGTGCTGGTGATAGCGGTCGTCTTTCTCTTCCTCGGCAGCGTCCGGGCGACCATCGTGCCGGCCGTCGCCGTGCCGGTGGCGCTGATCGGGACGTTCGCGGCGATGGCGGCGCTGGGCTTCACGCTCAACACCATCTCGCTGCTCGCCCTCGTGCTGGCCATCGGCACGGTGGTCGACGACGCGATCGTCGTGGTCGAGAACTGCGACCGCGTGCTGGCCGAGAACCCAGGGCTGAGCCCGCCCGACGCCGCCCGACAGGCCATGCGCGAGATCACCGGGCCGGTGATCGCGACGACGCTGGTGCTGCTCTCGGTGTTCGTGCCCGTCGCCTTCATCCCCGGCATCAGCGGGCAACTGTTCCAGCAGTTCGCCGTCGCCGTCTCGGTCTCGGTGGTGATCTCCACGGTCAACGCGCTGACGCTGAGCCCCGCGCTCTGCGGCCTGCTGCTGCGCGCGCGGACGGGCCCGCCGACCGGCGTGCTGGGGCGCATTTCGTGGGCGATCGACGCGACGCGCGACCGCTACACCACCGTCGCCGCTGCCATCGCCCGGCGCGCGGTGATCGGGGTGGCGATGCTGGGCGTCGCGCTGCTCGGCAGCGGCGCGCTGTTCGGCGCCACGCCGACGGGCTTCCTGCCGTCCGAGGACCAGGGCGTGTTCCTCGCCGAGATCCGCCTGCCCGAGGGGGCATCGGTGAACCGCTCGGAAGCCGTGCGCTCGGCCTTCGCCGAGGAGGTGCGCCAGATCGACGGCGTCGCCTCCGTTATCGGATCCTCGGGCTACAGCATCATGGACGGGCTGGTCGTGCCGAACGCGGCCTTCCTCGCGGTGGTGCTCGAGCCCTTCGAGGAGCGCGGGCCGGAGGAGAGCGCCTTCGCGGTGATCCGCGCCGTGCAGGAGAGGGGCGCGGCGCTCCGCGAGGCGGCGGCCTTCGCCTTCAACGTGCCGCCGATCATCGGTCTCGGCACGGGCTCGGGCTTCGAGTACCAACTCCTCGATCTGCAGGGCCGCCCGCCCGCCGATCTCGCCGCAGTGGCGAGGGGCCTCGTGGTGGCCGCAAACGGGGACCCGCGCCTCGGCGCCGTCTACTCCACCTTTTCGGCCAGCACGCCGCAGCTCTACCTCGAGATCGACCGGGAGCGGCTCCAGAGCCTCGGCGTGCGCGTTTCGGACCTGTTCGCCACGCTGCAGGGAACCTTCGGCAGCCTCTATGTCAACGACTTCAACATGTTCGGCAGGTCGTGGCAGGTGAATATCCAGGCGGCCGAGGGCGATCGGGACGAGGTTCCCGACCTGTCGCGCCTGCATGTGCGCAACCGCGCAGGGGAGATGGTCCCGCTCGACGCCGTCGTCCGGGTCGACTACCGCTTCGGGCCCCAGGCGATCATCCGCTACAACAACTACCGCTCCGTCACGATCAGCGGCGGCCCGGCCCCAGGCGTGGCCTCTGGCACGGCGCTGACGGCGATGGAGGAGGCCTCCGACGCCACGCTGCCGGCCGGCTACAGCTACGAATGGACCGCGACGGCGCTGCAAGAGAAGGAGGCAGCGGGCCAGACGGTCGCGATCCTCGCCTTCTCGCTGCTCTTTGCGTATCTCTTCCTCGTCGGTCTCTACGAAAGCTGGACGATCCCGCTGCCGGTCATGCTGTCCGTCGCCTTCGGCGTGGCGGGCGCGCTGGGCGCGCTGCTCGTGGCGGGACTCTCCTTCGACCTCTACGGCCAGATCGGCCTCGTCATCCTGATCGCCCTGGTGGCGAAGAACGCCATCCTGATCGTCGAGTTCGCCAAGCAGCGCCGCGAGGAGGGCCGCGAGATCACCGAGGCGGCCATCGAGGCCGCGCGCACCCGGTTCCGTGCGGTGATGATGACGGGGTTGTCCTTCGTCGCCGGGATCATCCCGCTGGTCTTTGCCGCAGGCGCGTCCGAGATAACGCGGCGCACCGTGGGCACATCGGTCGCCGGCGGCATGATCCTGGCGACGGTTGTCGGCATCTTCGCCGTGCCCGCCCTCTACGTTGCGTTCCAATGGGCCCGCGAGCGCCTGAAGGCCATGATCGCAGGCGGCGGCCAAGGGAACGCCCCTTCATCCTCGGGTCCCGATGCGGAGGAATAGATATGGCGCGCCTCCCTCGGCCGTCGTGAAATGAGCGTCCCTAGGCCACCCGAGGCGTTTTCACCGGTTGAGCGGACGCGAGCGCCGACGGGCCGTCGGGCGGACTGGGGCGAGGCGCGGCCGATCAGACCGAGCGAATGCGGTTGGGGGTCGTTTGCGTCCCGTCCGTTCGGGGGGCATCGTGCCATCCCCCGTGATCGGACGGAGACCCGGGAGGCACGAGCGCCCTTGCCAGCTTGGCGGATGGGCTGGATCAGCGGGCGCGGATCGCGCGCTGGGTGGCGGCTGTGACGCCGTAGGTCTGGCGGTAGCTGCGCGAGAAATGCCCGACCGAGACGAAGCCGCAGGCCATCGCGATCTCGGCCATCGGCATGTCGGTCTGGAGCAGCAGGTTGCGCGCGCGCTGGAGGCGTAGGTCGAGGTAGTACTTCTTCGGCGAGCAGTTCAGGCATTTCCCGAACATGACCTGCCCCCCAAAAACCGGGCCATTCAAAAGGAGAGTTTGTTCTCGTAAC
>CAZNTX010000109.1:0-10794 GCA_964576075.1 uncultured Limibaculum sp.
AGGTTTCTCGCATCCTCCGCCGCCCGCACGCGGCGCGGCATCGCGGATGCGGTCCGTCCTGCACCGTACGTCCTTCTACGGGACCGACCTTCAAGGGACCGACGGGGCGGCGCTTGGTTTCGAGGCCGCCAGACCGGTCTGCTGTCATGGAGAGGAAGAACAATGGCTAAAGTCATCGGCATCGACCTGGGCACCACCAACTCCTGCGTTGCCGTCATGGAAGGCAAGGAAGCCAAGGTGCTGGAGAACGCCGAAGGCGCGCGCACCACGCCGTCCATGGTCGCCTTCACCGAGAGCGGCGAGCGCCTCGTCGGCCAGCCGGCCAAGCGCCAGGCGGTGACCAACCCCGAGAACACCCTCTTCGCCGTCAAGCGCCTGATCGGCCGGCGCTACGACGACCCGACGGCGAAGAAGGACAAGGAGATGGTCCCCTACAAGATCGTCGAGGGCAAGAACGGCGATGCCTGGGTCGAGGCCCGCGGACAGAAATACTCGCCCTCGCAGATCTCCGCCTACGTCCTGCAGAAGATGAAGGAGACCGCCGAGTCCTATCTCGGCGAGACTGTCGACAAGGCGGTGATCACCGTCCCGGCCTATTTCAACGACGCCCAGCGCCAGGCCACCAAGGACGCCGGCAAGATCGCCGGGCTCGAGGTGCTGCGCATCATCAACGAGCCGACGGCGGCGGCGCTCGCCTACGGGCTGGAGAAGCAGAACGCCAAGACCATCGCGGTCTACGACCTCGGCGGCGGCACCTTCGACATCTCGATCCTGGAGATCGACGAGGGGCTGTTCGAGGTGAAGTCGACCAACGGCGACACCTTCCTCGGCGGCGAGGATTTCGACCTGCGCCTCGTCGAGTATCTCGCCGACGAGTTCAAGAAGGAGCAGGGGATCGACCTGCGCGGCGACAAGCTCGCGCTGCAGCGCCTGAAGGAGGCCGCCGAAAAGGCGAAGATCGAGCTCTCCTCCGCCTCGCAGACCGAGGTCAACCTGCCCTACATCACCGCCGACCAGACCGGGCCGAAGCACCTCGCGATGAAGCTCTCGCGGGCCAAGCTGGAGAGCCTCGTCGACGATCTGATCCAGCGCACCGTCGGCCCCTGCAAGAACGCGCTCAAGGATGCCGGGCTCTCGGCCGCGGACATCGACGAGGTGGTGCTCGTCGGCGGCATGACGCGCATGCCGAAGGTCATCGAGACGGTGAAGAATTTCTTCGGCAAGGAGCCGCACAAGGGCGTCAACCCGGACGAGGTCGTCGCCATGGGCGCGGCGATCCAGGCCGGCGTGCTGCAGGGCGACGTCAAGGACGTGGTGCTGCTCGACGTCACGCCCCTCTCCCTCGGCATCGAGACCTTGGGCGGCGTCTTCACCCGGCTGATCGACCGCAACACGACGATCCCGACCAAGAAGTCCCAGGTGTTCTCTACCGCCGAGGACAACCAGTCGGCCGTGACCATCCGCGTCTTCCAGGGCGAGCGCGAGATGGCGGCGGACAACAAGCTCCTCGGCCAGTTCAACCTCGAGGACATCCCGCCCGCGCCCCGCGGCATGCCGCAGATCGAGGTCGCCTTCGACATCGACGCCAACGGCATCGTCAACGTCTCCGCCAAGGACAAAGGCACCGGCAAGGAGCAGAAGATCACCATCCAGGCCTCCGGCGGCCTCTCCGACGACGACATCGAGCGGATGGTGAAGGAGGCCGAGGAGAACGCCGAGGCCGACAAGAAGCGCAAGGCCCTCGTCGAGGCCCGCAACCAGGCCGAGAGCCTGCTGCACTCGACGGAGAAGTCCCTGAAGGAGCACGGCGAGAAGGTCGACGAGGCCACGCGCGCGGCGATCTCCACCGCGATCTCCGATCTCAAGGAGGTCGTCGAGGGCGAGGACGTCGAGGCGATCCAGGCCAAGAGCCAGGCCCTCGCGGAGGCCTCGATGAAGCTCGGCGAGGCGATCTACAAGGCGCAGGCCGAGGAGGCGTCCGCCCAGGGCGAGGGCGCGCAGGACGGCGAGTCCGGCGGCCAGGGCAAGTCCGAGGACGACGTGGTGGATGCGGAGTTCGAGGAGCTGAAGGACGACGACAACAAGAAGTCGTCGGCCGGCTGAGCCCCGCGCGGCGCCGATGGCGTCCCTGCCCGACACCCCGCCCTTCGGCGCCTATGCGCTGCCGGCGCCGCTCGAGCGGCTGCGCCGGGCGGCGGGTCGGCTCGGGCGGGGCCCGGCGGCGCGGCGCCTCGCCTCGCTCGCCCGGCGGCTCTGCCTCCTCGCACGCTCCGGCCCGGTGGACGTGGAGCCCTTCCCCGGCCAGCGGGCGCGGCTCTATCCGCGCGACAACCTCTCGGAGAAGCGCGTCTTCGGCGCCGTGCAGTTCTGGGACCGCAAGGAGCGCGAGGCGCTCGGCGCCGCGATGGCGATGGCGGCGCGGCCGTTCCACTTCGTCGATGCGGGCGCCAATGCCGGTCTCTACAGCCTCGCCGTGCGCAGCATGGGGGAGGCGCGCATCCTCGCCATCGAGCCCGAGCCCGGGACGCTCGCACGCCTGCGGGTCAACCTCGCGCTCTCCGGCGCCGCGGAGGTGAGCGTCGCCCCCGTCGCCGTCGGGGCCGAGCCAGGGGAGGCGCGGATCGCCGTCTCGGGGCGCAACCGCGGGGAGGCGGCGCTCGGGGCGGAGGGGGCGCGGGTCCCGGTCCGCCCGCTCCTCGATCTCGTCCGCGAGGCCGGCTTTCCCCGGGTGGATGCGCTCAAGATCGACATCGAGGGGCGGGAGGAGGCGGTCCTCGCCGCCTATCTCCGCGACGCCCCCCGGGCGCTCTGGCCGCGCACGGTGGTCCTCGAGGCGCCGCGCAAGGCGGAGACGCCCGCCCTTTCGCTTCTGCTCGAGCGGGGCTATGTAATCGCCGACCGCTCGCGGCTGAACGCGATCCTCACCGCGCCGCCGGCGCTCTCGGACGGCGACGCGCGACCGACACGTCGAGATCAACCGAAACTGGACGGTGCCGATGGCTAAACGCGACTTCTACGACGTCCTCGGCGTGGCCCGGGGCGCCTCGGCCGAAGAGATCAAGAAGGCCTACAAGCGCAAGGTCCGCGAGCTTCACCCCGACCAGAACCGCGACAATCCCGAGGCGGAGTCGCAGTTCAAGGAGGTCAACGAGGCTTACGACGTCCTGAAGGACGCCGAGAAGAAGGCGGCCTACGACCAGTTCGGCCACGCCGCCTTCGAGGGCGGGGGCGGCCCGCGCGGGCCCGGCGCCGGCGCCGCCGGGCAGGACTTCTCCTCGGCCTTCTCCGACGTCTTCGAGGACCTCTTCGGCGAGTTCATGGGCGGGCGCGGGCGGCGTGCGGGCGGCGTGCAGCGCGGCGCCGATCTGCGCTACAACCTGCAGATCACCCTCGAGGAGGCCTTCACCGGCAAGAGCCAGACGATCCGCGTCCCCGGCTCCATCCCCTGCGACGCCTGCCGCGGCACCGGCTCCGAGGGCGGCGCCCAGCCCCAGACCTGCCCGACCTGCTCGGGCCACGGCAAGGTGCGCGCGCAGCAGGGCTTCTTCACCATCGAGCGCACCTGCCCGACCTGCCAGGGCCGGGGCAAGATCGTGAAGACCCCCTGCAAGTCCTGCCAGGGCACGGGGCAGCAGCGCCGCGAGCGCACGCTCAACGTCGACATCCCCGCGGGCGTCGACACCGGCACGCGCATCCGCCTCGCCGGCGAGGGCGAGTCCGGCCCCCGCGGCGGCCCGCCGGGCGATCTCTACATCTTCGTCGACATCGAGCCGCACCCCCTCTTCGAGCGCGACCGGCTCGATCTCTACTGCCGCATCCCCGTGCCCATGACGACGGCGGCCTTGGGCGGCGAGATCGAGGCGCCGACGCTCGACGGCGGGCGGAGCCGGGTGAAGATCCCTGCCGGCGTGCAGAACGGCAAGCGCCTGCGCCTGCGCGGCAAGGGGATGCCGGCGCTGCAGCGCCCAGGTCAGTTCGGCGATCTCTATATCGAGCTGTCGGTCGAGACCCCGGTGAACCTCACCTCCCGCCAGAAGGAGCTCTTGCGCGAGTTCGAGAAGGAGGCGGCGAACAACAGCCCCGAATCGAAGGACTTCTTCTCCAAGGTGAAGAGTTTCTGGGATTCGATGACCGGCTGAGCCGGGCGGCGGACTGTCGCAGGCCCCCGCCGGGCCGCCGGACGTATGATCGCGCTCGAGAGATGGGACAGGGAGGCGGCGATGGGGATCTGGCGACTGGCGGGGGCGGCCTGCCTCCTCGCGGCGCTCGGCGCCTGTCAGGTGACGGTCGCGCCGCCGCCGCCTCCGGTCTACCAGCCGCCGGTCTACACCCCGCCCCCGTCGGTGGTGGACTATCCGCCGCTCACCCGCGGCGAGATCCGCCGGATGCGCGATTTCTGCCGCCGGGAGGCGGCGGGGCGCTACCGTGTGGCGCCCGGGCGCGTCGATCTCGGCCGGCTCGATTTCGACGGCCGCCGCTACCGGCTCGACGGGCGGCTGACCACCTACGACGCCCAGGTGAGCTTCGTGTGCCGGTTCGGCCCGCGCGGAGGCTTCGACGGCATGGCCGAGACCGGGCGCCGGCCCTATCGGCCGAACCGCCCCCCGCCGCAGCAGCCGGGGCTCTCGATGAAGGAGATGGCCGTGTTCTGCCGCGACGAGGCGGCGCGGCGCTACCGGGTGCGCCCGGGCGCCGTCCGGGTGGATCCGACGCGCCGGGCGGGGGCGGGCTTCATCGTCACCGGATCGGTCAAGACCGGCCGCGGGCGTGCCACCTTCATCTGCGACTTCGGCCCCCGCGGCGGCTTCCGGGCGATGAAGCAGACGAATTGAGGGCCGCGCGCGCCGCGACCCTCGGGGACCGGCTCAGCCGCCGATCTCGATCTTCTGCGCCTTGGGGGCGGCGGGGGCATGCTTCGGCACCGTGACGCGCAGGACGCCGTCCTCGAAGCGCGCGGCGATGCCGTCCGTCGCCGCATCCGCGGGCAGGCGGAAGGAGCGCTGGAACCGGCCGTATTGCCGCTCGGTGAAGAAATAGCCCGCCTTCTCCTCGGTGTGCTCCGACTTCTTCTCGCCCTTGACGGTCAGCACGCCGTCATGGAGTTCGATGTCGATGTCGTCCTTCGAGACGCCGGGCAGTTCCAGCGCGATCCGGTAGCCGTCCTCGGCCGCGGCGGCGTCGGAGCGGGGTGAGAACCAGTCCGCGATATGCTGGCCGGCATTGCGGAAGGGCTCGAAGAAGTCCGGCAGCCAGCCGGGGGCTTGGGATTTCTCGACCATCCTGTCCTCCATTGTGACGGGTTGCGATAGGGTCAGCCGCGAATTTGGGAGGCGCCCCCGCCTCGTGCAATGACGGAGGTCAAAGGCCCCTGGCCCGGGCTATGCCGCGCCGGCGGGGCTTGCTATCGAGGCGCAAAGGGAGGCGCGCATGAGCGAGATGACGACGGAGGTGCCCATCGGCGTCGTGGGCGTCGCGGGGCGCATGGGGCGGATGCTGGTGGCCGCCGTGGAGGAGGCCGAGGGCGCGGTGCTCTCCGGCGTGACGGAGCGGCCCGGCCACCCCTGGGTGGGGCAGGATCTCGGCCGGGTGCTCGGCGGCGCGGAGCGGGGAGTCGCCGTGGAGGACGACCCGCTCGAGCTGTTCGCCCGCTCCCGCGCCGTGCTCGACTTCACCGCCCCGGTGGCGACGGTGGCCCATGCGACGCTCGCGGCGCAGGCCCGCCTCGTCCATGTGATCGGGACCACGGGCTTCACCGATGACGATCTCGCCCGGCTCGAGGCGGCGGCGCGCCATGCGGTGACGATCCGGGCGGGGAACATGTCGCTCGGGGTCAATCTGATGACCGAACTCACCCGCCGCGTCGCCGCCGCCCTCGGCGAGTCCTTCGACATCGAGATCGTCGAGATGCACCACCGCCACAAGGTCGACGCGCCTTCGGGCACCGCGCTGATGCTCGCCGAGGCCGCGGCCGAGGGGCGCGGGGTCGATCTCGCCGAGGTCGCCGACCGGGGGCGCGACGGGCAGACGGGCCCGCGCCGCGCAGGCGCCATCGGGCTCGCGGCGCTCCGGGGCGGGGATGTCGTAGGGGAACACGATGTGGTGTTTGCCGGCGCAGGCGAACGCATCATCTTGCGCCACGTCGCGACAGACCGCATGATCTTCGCGCGCGGTGCGGTGCGGGCGGCGCTTTGGGGGCAGGACCGGAAACCCGGTGCCTATTCGATGCTCGACGTGCTCGGCCTCGGCTGAGCCGGCCTCGGAGCCCCTATCCGCCCCGCGCCAGTGTGCTACCCTGGAGGGGCGATATGGCGGATGGCAGCGGGTTCGACGGGCGCGAGGCCCTCAATCTCCTCAAGCTCTGCGTCGGCGCGGGCTCGGTGGACGATCTCGCGGCCTGGCAGCGCAAGGGGGCGGAGCGCCGGCGCCGGGGGGCGCGGGCCTGCCCGGTCCACGTCACCCGGATGTGGCCGCGGCGCGAGGCGGAGCTGCTCGACGGCGGCTCGCTCTACTGGGTGATCGGCGGGCTCGTCGCGGTGCGCCAGCGGATCCTGGCGCTCGAGTCGGCGGACCGGGGGGACGGGGTCCGCCGCTGCGCCATCGTCCTCGATCCGGAGCTGATCCGGACCGAGGCGCGCCCGGCCCGCCCGTTCCAGGGCTGGCGGTATCTCAAGGGGGCCGACGCGCCGGCCGATCTCGGCGCCGGCGCCTCTCTGGCCGGAGACCTTCCGGCGGAGCTCGACGCGGCGCTCGCGGAACTCGGCGTGCGCCCCAGATAGGGAGCGTGGCCCATGGCCCAACTCGAAGCGCGGCTCAGGGACTTTCTCGAGCCGCTCCGCAATCACGGGGTCGGCGCGCTGTTGCAGGCGCTCGGCGAGGCGATCGAGCAGAGCGCGGATGTGGTCGCAGAGCCCGTGCGCCGCGATCCCGACGGGGCGGTGCTGCGCCAGGGCCCGTTGTCGCTGCCCTCCCGCGGCGACGTGGCGGTGACGCGGGGCGGGCGGCGGCTCGTGCGCCGGGTCGAGTCGGGCGCGCTCGACTGCTTCGAGCCGATGACGCTCGTGGCCGAGGGGGGCTTCACCACCGTCCTCTCCCCCTTCGCCTGGGAGGAGGCGCATCTGATCGTCGAATCGCGCCAGGCCAAGCCGGATTGGGGGCCGCTCCGGATGTGGTTCCTCGAATGGTTCCAGCCGAAGGTGACGGATGTGGCGCCGGAGCTTTCTGGGGCGCTCCATGCGCTCGACGGGCCCTGGCAGACGCCGCGGGGCTGGCGGATGACGGTGGATTTCGGCTCGGCGCCGACCGCCTCGGTCGCGGCGCTCGTCGCGGCGGTGGCCGAGAGCGGGGCGCTCCGGCTCCGGGTCGGTCAGGGGACCTGACGGCCGACGGGCTCGGCGAGCCGGCGGAGATCGGCCAGGCGGTCGACATCGCCGAGGCGATCGGCCGTGCCGAGGCGCAGGCCCCGGAGCGTCGCCGCGGTCTCGTCGAAGGCCGCGGGCGTCGACCAGCGCACCCCCGCGAAGAGCCCGGCCGGGACCGCCGCGGCGCCGCGCTTCAGCCCGACGAGCCAGAACCCGCCGTCCTCGGCGGGGCCGAGCACCGCGTCGTGCCGGTCGAGCACGGCGAAGGCGCGGGCGATATGCGCGGCGCGGAGGCCCGGAATGTCGGCGCCGACGAGCACGGCCGGGCCCGGCGGGCGGCCGGCGAGGGCGCGCGCCATGCGGGCGCCGAGATCGCCCGGCCCCTGCGCCACCCGCTCGGGCCGGGGCGGCAGGGCGCGGCTGGCGAGGGCGGTGTCCGGGGCCAGGGCGAGGACGGTGCGCCAGCGCGGATCGCGGCCCACCCGGCGGAGCAGCCGGGCGAGTTGGTGGCGAAACCACCAGGCCGCCTCGACCGCGCCGATCTCCCGGGCGAGGCGGGTCTTGACCCGCCCCGGCCGGGGCTCCTTGGCGAGCACGACGAGGTGGCGGCGCGGGCCCCGCGGGGGCGTCACTCGTCGCGCCCGCGGCCCCGCTGGCGGCCCGAGATCGCGTAGACCCGCTCGATCGCCTCGAGGCACATCGGCATCGGCGCGTTGCACTCGAAGTCGATCGTCAGGCCTGGGCGCTCGGTGTGGATCGAGAGGGTCGGGCCGGCCTGGCCGCGCCCGTGATGGCGCCCGTGATGGCGGCCGTAGCCGCCGCGCATGCCCTTGCCGGGCCCCTCGCCGCGGCCGTAGCGCGGGCCCTGGCCGCGGGGGCCGGCGCGGGCGTCGTCCGGCGCCTGCGCGCCGTCCTCCGCCTCCGCGGCGGGAGCGTCGTCGGGCGTGACGCCCTCCTCCTGGGCGCCGGCGGGCAGGGCGCAGGCGAGAAGGGCCGCGGCGGCGGCGCTGGCGATGATCTGTCTCATGGAAGCTCTCTCCGGGGATCGGATGGATGGACGCCGGGAGCCTAGGCGCGCCGGCCCATCGGGGCAACCGCTCAGCGCGGGCGGCGGTAGCGCTCGGCGAGGCGGTCGGGGTCCGCGCCGAGGCGGTAGCGGAGCACGAAGAGGAGGTTGCGCGCGCCGCGGCGGATCCAGCCTTCGCGCTCGTAGCGCTCGGCGGAGGTGGTGGCGATGGCGGGCAGCGCCGCGAGGCGGCCGCGGCCGAGGCGGCGGACGAGGGCGACGTCCTCCATCAGCGCCGTCGGCGGATAGCCCCCCGCCCCGTCGTAGAGCGCGCGGGAGAGCAGGAGCCCCTGGTCGCCATAGGGCATGGCGAAGAGGCGGGAGCGCAGATTGGCCCAGCCCGCGGTGACGCCGGCCATCGTCGCGCGGCTGTCGAAGCGCAGGCGGAAGAAGGCGGCGCGGTCGGGGGCGGCGGTGATATGGGCGCGGGCGGCGGCGGCCCATCCGGGGGCGAGGACGGTGTCGGCATGGAGGAAGAGGAGCCAGTCGCCCCGGGCCGCCTCGGCGCCTGCGCGGAGCTGGCGGCCGCGGCCGCGCTCGGCGGGGACGAGGCGCGCGCCGACGGCCTCGGCGATCTCCTCGATCCCGTCGCCGGAGCCGGCGTCGACGATCACGACCTCGCGGACGAGCCCCTCCACCACCCCCTCGACCAGGGCGGCGAGGCAGGGGCCGATGCGCTCGGCGGCGGCGAGCGTCGGGATGACGACGGAGACCGGCGCCGTCACGCCCGTCTCCGCTCGGCGAGCCACATGAGCAGGAGCGCCGCCGCGCCGAAGCCGAGGACGCCCGCGAAGATCGGCAGCACCGAGCCGTCGAACCGGCTCGCCACCAGATAGGCGATGGGCGCGGCGCCGAGGGTGGCGAGCGACATCACCACCGCCGAGGCGGTGCCCGCGATATGGCCGAGGGGCTGGAGCGCCAAAGCGTTGAAGTTGGAGAACAGGATGGCGACGCAGACGAAGACGCCGGCCATCAGCGCCAGGAAGAGCCAGAGCGGCGGCGCGCCGGAGGTGGCGAGCGCGGCCAGCGTGCCGGCCGCGCCGACGCCGATCAGCCCGGCGGTGGCGCGCAGGCTGAGCGCGCGCATGCCGAGGCGCATGACGAGGCGGCTGTTGAGGAAGCTCGCCGCGGCGAAGGCGATGGCGAGCGCGCCGAAGGCCGCGGGGAAGAGCGCGCCGAGGCCGTAGAGCTCCTCGAGCACCTGCTGCGAGGTCGCGAGATAGGTGAGGAAGGGGCTGAACGCGCAGACGGCCGAGGCGGTGTAGAGCATGGCGATGCGGTTGCCGAGCACCTCGGCGAAAGCGGTGGCGACTGGCCGGAGCGACAACGCGCGCCGCTTCTCCGGCGGCAACGTCTCCGGGACGCCTGCGAGATACCACGCCGCCGCCCCGAGCGCCATGGCGAGGTAGAGAAGGAAGATCGACCGCCAGCCGCCGAGCGCCTCGACGCCCTGTCCGAGGAGGGGGGCGAGGATCGGGACCAGCATGAAGATCGTCATCACGAGGGAGAGGATGCGCGCCATCGGGCGGCCTTCGTAGAGGTCGCGGACGATGGCGATGGCGATGATCCGCGGGCCGCCTGCGCCGAAGCCCTGGAGGAAGCGCCCGGCGAGGATGCTCGCCTGATCGGTGGCGGCGAGGCAGAGCAGGGTGCCCGCGAGATAGACGACCCAGCCGAGGAGGGCGGCCGGGCGGCGGCCGATGGCGTCGGCCAGCGCGCCGAAGATCGGCTGGGCGAGGCCGAGCCCCGCGAAGACGGCCATGACGAGAAGCTGGCGGTCGTTGTCCTCGGCGAAGGCGAGATCGGTCGCGATGGCGTCGAGCGCGGGCAGGATCGCGTCGATCGTCATGGCGACGACGGAGGTCATCAGCGCGAGGAAGGCGAGGAAGGCCCGGGGGGCGCGGCCGGCCCGGCGGTCCTCGTCGGAGGGGAGGGTCATCTGGCGGGGCTCCTTCGCGGCCTCCTATAGCGCTCGCGAGGAGCCGGTGCGATCCCTATATGGGGCGCGACGGAAAGGGAGGCCTGCATGGACGGATATTTCGGATGCCCCGCGCCCTGGCGGGCGGCGATCGCGCTCGAGGGGGCGGATGCGGAGGCGGTGCTGCAGGGGGTGGTCTCGAACGACGTCTCGGGGCTCGCGCCCGGGCGGCTCGTCTATGCCGCGCTGCTGACGCCGCAGGGCAAGTATCTCTTCGATTTCTTCGTGGCGGCCCGGCCCGAGGGGGGGCTCAGGATCGACGTCGCGGCGGACCGGGCCGACGCCTTCGCCAAGCGGCTGAAGATGTATTGCCTGCGGCGGGATGCGCGCCCGGTGCCCGAGCCGGAGATGCGGGTGGCGCTCGCCTGGCCGGGGGAGGGGGCGGCCCACCC
>CAZNTX010000110.1:0-10618 GCA_964576075.1 uncultured Limibaculum sp.
GTCCGGTCGGGGGCGGGGGTGGGCGGGCGGGAGCCCCCGGCCGGGCGGGGCTCCGCCCCCGGACGCCCCCGGACGCCCCTTGACGCTCCGCCCGCGACGGCCGAGGAGAGCCCATGCCCTATCGCCTGCTGATCGCCGGGCTCGCCGGCCTCGTCGCCCTGCTCTTCGCCGCCTCGCTGCTGACGGGGCCGGCCGGGCTCGGCCTCGGCGAGAGCCTCGCCGCCCTCCTCGCGGGCGAGGGCGAGGCGGCGGTCCTCGTCATGCGCGAGATCCGCCTGCCGAGGGCGCTCCTCGGCCTCCTCGTCGGCGCGACCCTCGGGCTCTCGGGCGCGGCGCTGCAGGGCTATCTGCGCAACCCGCTCGCCGAACCCGGGCTCCTCGGCGTCGCCCCCTCCGCCGCCCTCGGCGCGGTGATCGCGATCCATACGGGCCTCGCCGCCGCCTTTCCCCCGGCCCTGCCGCTCCTCGCCCTCGCGGGGGCGGGGCTCGGGGTGCTCGGGGTCGTGGCGCTCGCCGGCGGGCATGGCGGGTCGATCTCGCTCATCCTCGCCGGGATCGCGGTCTCGGCGCTCGCGGGCGCGCTCACCTCGCTCGCGCTCAACCTCTCGCCGGACCCCTTCGCCGCCCTCGAGATCGTCTTCTGGACCCTGGGCTCGCTCGCCGACCGCTCGACCACCCATCTCTGGATCGCCCTGCCCTTCATCGCGCTCGGCTGGGCGCTGCTCGCGGGCCTCGGGCGCGGGCTCGACGCGCTGACCCTCGGCGAGGAGGCGGCCGCCTCCCTCGGCGTGCGGCTCTCGCGGCTGCGCCTCGCGGCGGTGCTCGGCGTCGCCTCGGCGGTCGGGGCGGCGACGGCAGTGGCGGGGACGATCGGCTTCGTCGGCCTCGTGGTGCCGCATCTCCTGCGCCCGCTCGTCGGCGCACGGCCCTCGCGGCTCTTGCTCGCCTCGGCGCTCGGGGGCGCGGCGGTGCTGCTCGCGGCGGATGTGGCGGTGCGGGTGGTGGCGCCGGGGGCGGATCTCAAGCTCGGCGTGCTGACCGCCCTCGTCGGCGCGCCGTTCTTCCTCTGGCTCGTCTGGCGGACGCGGCGCCGCCTCGCCTGAGGCTCAGCCCTCCGGGCAGCGATAGGGCTCCGGCGCCGCCTCGAAGGCCGGATGCAGCGCCCGCGTCCCCGGCCCGATGCCGAGCTCCGCCGCGAGCCCGCCATTGATCTCGAGCACCGCGCGCACCGGCGCGCCGGAGCGCCGCGGCGTCAGCGAATAGGGCACCGCCTCCGCCTCGACGCGGGCGACGGCGCCATCGTCGGCGATGAAGATCATGTCGAGCGGGATCATCGTGTTCTTCATCCAGAACACCGCCTCCCGCGGCTCCGGATAGACGAACAGCATTCCCGCCTCCTGCGCGAGGGCGGAGCGGAACATGAGCCCGCGGCTCTGCTCGGCCGGGTCGTCGGCGATCTCGACGTCGAAGGCCACCGGCCCGCTCTCGGCGAGGAGCGTCACCCGGTCGGGCGCGCAATCGGGCGCCTCGGCCGCGAGGACAGGCCCTGCGAGGACGAGGCAGAGGGCGGCGAGCGCGCCCGCCCCGCGGCTCACGAGCTTCCGCGCTCCAGCCCTTCGCCCGCCTCCGGATGCGCGGGCGCGGCCTCGGTCTCCTCGGGATCGGCGATCCCCGCCTCCCAGAGACGCAGCTCGGCCACCATCAGACCGCGCGGCCCGCGGAAGGTGCGGCAGGCCATGCCCTCCCCGCTCGAGAGATCCTGGAAGCCGCAGCGGCGCACCGTCTCCATATGGACGAACACGTCCTCCGGATTGCCGAACACGTTGACGAAGCCGAATCCCTTCTGCTTGTCGAACCATTTGACGCGCGCGGGCACCAGCGGGCCCGTGGGCACGTCCGGGCCGAGGAACTCGGTCGGGCGGACGCGCTCGGAGAAGCCCTGCGCCGGCTCCGCCTCGTCCTCGCTGTCAACCTCCAGTAGTTCTCGCGCCTGCAACCCGCGATCGCTGCGCGTCGCCACCAACGTCACGTTGGCGTTCTCGGGAAGGGCCATCTTGCCGAAGGCGCGCACGCAGGAGGCATGCACCATGATGTCGGGCCCGCCGCCGTCGGACACGACGAAGCCGTACCCTTTCACCACATCATACCACTTGACGCGGCCCGATACGACACTTCCCCCGCCGTTCTCCAATCCGTTCAAGCGTCACTCCGTCCGCTAAATTCCACCCCACCCGGTTCCTGCGCCGCATTATGACGGCATTTCTGGCATGCTAAACCCCCCAAGTGAAAAAATGCTAGCAGGAGCGGCGTGAATGGCGGGATTCGAGCTGGTTCGAGGGCGCGTTTTGGCCCAATCGCGAGGCTGTCTATGGACCTTGGTCGGAGCCGCGGCCGCGCTCGCTCTGCTCCTTACTGGCTGCGACGGCTCCGCGGGCGAGGGCGGATCGGCCCGACCGCGCGCCGAAACCGACCTGCGGGAACAACTTATGGTTGTTCTGCCCTCCGCGCCCCAAATTGTTGTGTCCGAAGACGAGCCCTTCCTGCGCGCCGAGCGATTCGCGCGCACTTTCGACCCGCGCGAGCTCCTGCGCCGGGCCGGCGCGCGCACCGTCCAGGCTGATTCGCTGGCCTGGATGATCGGCTCGGCGCAGGGCCGGGCCTTCCTGAAGGCGCCCGAGCCCCGCGCCATCGCCCGCGGCGAGCCGGCCGCGCGCTGCCCGGCGACCGGCCTCGCCCATGCCGGGGAACCAGGCGCCGAGGGCGGGCATGCCGAGACCGTCCGCCGCGCGCTCGACCGCTGCCTCGCCGCCCTGCCCGACCGGCCGGAGACCGAAGGGTGCGGCTGCAAGCTCCTCGCCCTCGACAGCGTGCTCACGGTGCCGCAGAGCGAGATGGCCTATGCCACCGGGGTCACGGCCCGCGTCAAGGCCCCCGATCTCGGGATCGACGCCATCCTGATCGCCGAGGACGACCCCGAAGAGGGCACCCTGCTCCGCGATCTGCGCGGCCCGGTGGCCCGGCTCCTGCGCGACGGCGACCGGGCGACGCTCACGCTGCTCGACGGCGGCGCGCGGCTCGAGGGCCGGCGCGAGGCGGTGGGCTTCCGCCGCGGCCGCCTCGCCGAGCGGCTCTATCTCGAGGATGCGCAGGGGCGGCGCGCGGTCCTTCTCATCGGCTTCTCTCCGAAGGAGCTCGCCGAGCGCGCAGGCGCCGGCCTCGCCTGGCCAGAGGGCGGCTGAGGCGCTTGCGGGCGCCGGACGGCTCGGGCAGGCTCCGCCTGTCCCGCGGCGGGACCTGAGAGGGGAGAGCGATGTTCCAGAGCTTCGAGCCGCCCCCCGGCGGCGGCGCGGGAGGCGAGCGTCTGGCGCGCCTGCGCGCGCGGATGGCCGATCTCGGGGTCGACGCGGTCATCGTGCCGCGGGCGGACGCGCATCAGGGCGAGGTCGTCCCCCCCTCCGAGGCGCGGCTCGCCTGGCTGACGGGTTTCACCGGGTCGGCCGGCATGGCGGCGGTGACGGCCGAGCGCGCAGCCCTCTTCGTCGACGGGCGCTACACGCTGCAGGCGGCGGACCAGGCGGACACCGCGCTCTTCGAGATCGTCGCGACCCACGAGCTCAAGCCCTCGGATTGGCTCGCCGGGGCGCTCGGCGACGGGGGGCGGCTCGGCTTCGACCCCTGGCTCCATGCGCCCGCGGAGATCGCGCGGCTCGATGCGGCGCTCGGCAAGGCGGGGGCGGAGGTCGTGGCGCTCGCGGAGAACCCGATCGACGCGCTTTGGGAGGACCGCCCCGCGGCGCCCATGGGGGCGGCGACGATCCAGCCGGAGGCGCTCGCCGGGGAGAGCGCGGCGGACAAGCGCGCGCGCCTCGGCGGCGCCCTCGGCGCGGCGGGCTGCGGGGCGGCGGTTCTCACCCTGCCCGACAGCATCGCCTGGCTCCTCAACATCCGCGGCGCGGATCTCGCCCATGTCCCCGTGGCGCTCGGCTTCGCCATTCTGTTCGACGACGGGCGGGTGCAGCTCTTCATGGCCCCCGACAAGCTGCCGGGCGCGGTGCGTGAGCATCTGGGCCCGGCGGTCGCGGTCGCGCCGCCCGAGGACTTCGGCCCGGCGCTCGACGCGCTCGCCGGCGCGCGCGTGCGCCTCGACAAGCAGAGCTGCCCGGTCTGGGTGGTGCGCCGGCTCGAGGCCGTGGGCGCGACCCCCGATCTCGGGCGCGACCCCTGCCTGCTGCCCAAGGCGCGCAAGACCGCGGCGGAGCTCGCGGGCATGCGCGCGGCGCATGAGCGCGACGGCGCGGCGATGGTGCGCTTCCTGCACTGGCTCGACGGGCAGGCCGAGGCGGGCGCGGCGCTCACCGAGATCGACCTCGTGGAGCGGCTCGAGGCCTTCCGCGCGGAGACCGGGGCGCTCCTCGACATCTCCTTCGACACGATCTGCGGCTCCGGCCCGAACGGCGCCATCGTGCATTACCGGGTCACGCGGGCGAGCGACCGGGCGCTGCGGGCGGGGGATCTCGTGCTCGTCGACAGCGGCGGGCAGTATCGCGACGGGACGACGGACATCACCCGCACCCTGCCCTTCGGCGCGGTGCCGGACGAGGCGCGCACGCCCTACACGCTTGTCCTCAAGGGGCTGATCGCGATCTCCACGGCGCGCTGGCCCGCGGGGCTCTCCGGGCGCGACCTCGATCCGCTGGCCCGCGCCGCGCTCTGGCGCGCGGGGCTCGACTACGACCACGGGACGGGGCACGGCGTCGGCGC
This sequence comes from uncultured Limibaculum sp., assembly GCA_964576075.1. GTDB lineage: Bacteria > Pseudomonadota > Alphaproteobacteria > Rhodobacterales > Rhodobacteraceae > Thermohalobaculum. The sequence goes on from CAZNTX010000110.1 coordinate 4,762, forward strand.
CTATCTCAACGTCCACGAGGGGCCGGCGGCGCTGTCCCGCCGCTCCGGCGACGTGGCGCTCGAGCCCGGGATGGTGCTCTCGAACGAGCCGGGCTACTACCGCGCCGGCGCCTTCGGCATCCGCCTCGAGAACCTGGTCACCGTCACGCCCCCCGCGGTGCCCGAGGGCGGCGAGCGGGAGATGCTGGGCTTCGCCGATCTCACCCTCTGCCCCTTCGACCGGCGGCTGATCCGCGCGCGTCTCCTCTCCGCGCCGGAGCGGGACTGGCTCGACGCCTATCACGCCCGCGTCCTGGCGACGCTCTCGCCGCTTCTGCCGGAAGCGCCGCGGGCCTGGCTCGCCGCGGCGACGCGGCCCATCGCCTGAGCGCTTGGCGCGGGCGGGGCTCTCCGCTAGGCTCCCCGCGAAAAACGGGGGAGGAAGATGACGACCATGTCAGAGCCATTCACCATCGCGCCCGCCGAGGGCCTGCACGTCCTGCGCGCCGGTGGCGCCGTCATCGCCGAGACCAAGGACGCGCTCGTCCTCAAGGAGCCGGGCTACGACCCGGTGATCTATTTCCCGCGGGAGGATGTGGGCATGGCCTTCCTCGACCGCTCGGAGACCGTGACCACCTGCCCGCACAAGGGCCGGGCCACCTACTATCACATCGTCGCCAAATCCGGGCCGATCGCCGATGCCGGCTGGTCCTACGAGGACCCGGTCGAGGGCGCCGAGGCGCTCCGGGGGCGGATCGCCTTCGCCCATGAGCGCGTCGCGGTGGAGCGGCTCTGATGGGCGGGCGGATCGTCGGGGCGGCGCTCCTCGCCGCGGCGCTTCTCGGAGGGAGCATGGCCGAGACAGAGGCCCGCGCGGAGACCCCGCGCATCACCGTCACCGGCACCGGCACGGCGAGCGGCGCGCCCGACATCGCGAGCTTGCGCGTCGGCGTCGAGACGCGCGCCCGCGAGGCGGCCGTGGCGCTCTCGGAGAACAACATCGCCACCGCCTCGGTGATCGAGCGGCTGCGCGAGGCGGGGGTGGCGGAGGCGCATATCCAGACCTCGGGCTTCTCCGTCCGCCCGGTCTACGCCCAGCGCGGGGAGGCGACCGAGGGCTTCCAGGTCACCAACGCCGTCACCGCGCGCATCGAGGATCTCGACCATCTCGGCGCGGTGCTCGACAGCGTGGTCGCGAGCGGGGCCAACCGGGTCGACCAGCTCTCCTTCTCCATCGCCGATCCCGCGCCGCTGATGGCAGAGGCCCGCGCCGCCGCGGTGGCCGAGGCGCGGGCGGCGGCCGAGACGATCGCCGAGGCGGCCGGGCTCGCCCTCGGCCCGATCCTCGAGATCCAGGAGAGCGGCGGGCGGCCCTCGCCCGTCGCCCCCGGGCGCGCGGTCGCGTTCGACGCGGCGAGCGTGCCGGTGGCCGCCGGCACGCTCGAGGTCTCGGCGAGCGTCACCGTCGTCTGGGAGCTCGCCGCGCCGGACTGAGCCGCCCCTGGCCAATCCGCGCGAAAGGCGCTAGCACGCCGGCGGGAGCGGGCGGCCGAAGGGGGCGGGCATGAGCGAGGCGGAGCGAGCGGCGCGGCGCCGGCGCGTCCTCATCGTCGTCGAGAACCTCCCCGTGCCCTTCGACCGGCGCGTCTGGTCCGAGGCGACGACGCTCGCGCAGGCGGGCTACGCCGTTTCGGTGATCTGCCCCCAGGCGCGCGGGCAGGTCGCGCCCTACGAGGAGCTCGAGGGCGTCGCGATCTACCGCCATCCGCTGACCGAGGCCTCCGGCACCCTCGGCTATCTGCGCGAATACGCCGTCGCGCTCTTCCACCAGACCCGCCTCGCCATCCGCGTGCTGCGCCGGCAGGGGATCGACATCCTGCAGGGCTGCAACCCGCCCGATCTGATCTTCCTCGTCGCCTGGGCGCTGCGCCCCTTCGGCGTGCGCTACCTCTTCGACCACCACGATCTCTGCCCGGAGCTCTTCGAGGTGAAGTTCGCCCGGCGCGGGATCCTCTGGCGGGCGATGCGCGCGGCGGAGTGGCTGACCTTCCGCACCGCCCTCGTCACCATCGCCACCAACGACAGCTTCCGCGAGATCGCGCTCGAGCGGGGGGGCAAGGCGGCGGAGGACGTGTTCGTCGTGCGCTCCGCCCCCCGGCTCGACAAGTTCCGCCCGGGGCCCGGCGATCCGTCGGCAAAAAAGGGCTTCCCGTTCCTCCTCGGCTATGTCGGGGTGATCGGCGAGCAGGAGGGGATGGACCTGCTGATCGCCGCCCTCGACCATCTGGTCCGCGCGCTCGGCCGCAGGGACGTCCATCTCGCGATCGTCGGCTTCGGCCCCTATCTGCCGGAGGTGGAGAGGGATGTCGCCGCCCGCGGGCTCGAGGCGCATGTCACCTTCACCGGCCCGCTCTATGGCGAGGACCTCCTCGCGGTGCTGAACGCCGCCGATATCTGCGTGAGCCCGGACGCGAAGAACCCGATGAACGACCGCTCGACCATGAACAAGGTCGTGGAATACATGACCCTCGGCAAGCCGGTGGTGCAGTTCGACCTGCGCGAGGGGCGGTTCTCGGCGGGCGAGGCGGCGCTCTATGCAGAGGAGAACGACCCGGAGGACTTCGCCCGCCAGATCGCGCGCCTGCTCGACGATCCGGAGCTGCGCCGGAGGATGGGGGCGACGGGCCGCGCCCGGGTCGAGCGCGAGCTCTCCTGGGAGCACTCCGCCCCCCGCCTCCTCGCCGCCTACGACCGCGCCTTCGAGAAAGCCGGCAAGGCCTGAGCGGGCGGCCCCGGCGCCGCGGCCCCGCGGGCCCCACCCACCCAGGGGCCGTCGGCGCGTGCGGGGCAGATCGGGGCAGCCCACAGCCCGCGGGGCCGCGGCGCCTCCGGTCGGCCGGCACCCGGACGCGGACTGGCCGGGCGGGGCGAAGGCGCCGATCTCCGCTCCCATGCGCGACCCGGAAGGGAGGCAGGCATGGGGCGAGCGCCGGCGCTCCGGGAGAGCGTCGCCGGTGCCGAGGCGAAACGGCGTGCGCGCGCGAGCCGGGATGGGGAATGCACGCTGCGGCTGGCGCTGAAGCTCTATGGCGGCGGCAGTTCGGTCAGGGCGGCGCAGACAGGCGGCGTCGGGCGGCAGATCCTGCTCGGCCGGGGCCTGAGCGTCGACGCGGAGGGACCGAACGGCCGACGGGCGCCCGTCGCCCGCACGGACGACATCCGCGCCGTGCTCCCGCCCGGCCCGCGGATGGAGCTCCCGGTCCAGGACGAGGCGCGGGGCTGACGGAAGACGGCGCCCCCCCTGTGGGGCCCGGCGCGGGACGCGGCCGTAGGCGCCCCACGACCGGCGGAGCCGGGCGGACACGGGGGGATCTGGCGATGGATGGCGGCGTGTCGGAGGGATCCGAAGACGCGTGCGGACGTCTTGTCTTGGCGCGTTAGACGGCGCCGGACGGGCTTCGGGAAGCCGATCATGCGCTCGAGGCTCCCGGGGGCCAGAGGTTGGGCTTGGAGACGGCAGGACGGGCGGGATGCATGGGCAGGCCGCTCGGTGGCTCGTCGCCGGTCTCGCCATTGTTCGCCTGGGTGCCTTCGGCCGCGGCGATATCCGCCGTCTGGCCCGGTGTGAGATGGCGCGCGCGGGGCAAGAGATCGGGCTCGCCGCCGACGGGGATCCCGGTGGAGCCCCCGCCGCACGCCCGGCCACATGGACCGGGCTCCCCCCGTCTCCGCAAGCGCTGTGCCGGTGCGCCCTCACGCGTGTCACGTCGATCGTCTGGAGTGTCCGGTCCCCGGCGCCGCTCGTGGCGAAAGCCTTGGGGATCGGCCCGAAGAGCCCCGCCTGGCGCCAGGGCGCGATCGGCCGCCCAGCCGCGTTCCATCTGCCGAAGGGCTCGGGAAGATCCCGCCAGGCTGCACCCGTCCGGACGAGAAGATGCTCTGAGGCCCCCGGCGGGTGTCGCTGGGGCGGCAGGACCGGGGCGGCCAGTCCCCGGATGGCGTCGTCGATGAGGTCTCCGCCCGATGCTGGCGCACCGTTCCCTCTCTTGGATCGGGCGGTGGCCCCTGCGGCCCCCCCCTGTCAACATGGCCCAGGACGCGGCCTCATCGGTCGGCAAGCCGGATGCGGATCGAGAGGACCGCGATTGCGGCGCGGAAGGTGTCGGCCCGCCGGTCGTCTCTGGTTGCGAGGCCGCGGACCTGCTCGAGGCGGTCGAAGACGCGCTCGACCGGGGTCCGTCGGCGGCGGACCCGGCCCATGACGGCGACGCTCCCTGTGCGGATCACCCAAGGGGGATGTGGGCCCGGGCGCTGCGACGGCCGGTGCATCGCCGGCTTCGCCGGGCGTGAGCGCGCGCCTGTCGTCGACCCGGGGAACGCCCCGTGAGGTCCGCGGCAACCGTGGCTCGATGAGGGCCCGTTCCTCGCCGGTCGGCTCGTGGCGGCGCATGGCACCTCCCGCCTTGGCCGGGGGTGACCCAGATCGGCCCCGCCAAGGGACTCCCCTCGCCGGGATCTTCGGGGACGCGTCCTCGGGCGCAGGCGGCGGCCTCGGCTCACGGGCGGCGGTCTCGACGCGGTGCCGCGGGCTGTGGGCCGAACGAGCGGGCCCGCGGGCGCCGCCATCGCCGGGGTGGGTGGGGCCCGCGGCGCCGCGTCGAGACCGCCGCCCGCGCCGAACGTCAGAGGGGCGCGCGCTCGCCCTGCTCGAGGAGGCGCAGGAGATAGCCGCCATAGCCCGACTTCGCGAGCCGCTCGCCGGCCGCCCGCAACGCCTCGTCGCCGAGCCAGCCCTGGCGCCAGGCGATCTCCTCCGGCGCCGCGATCTTCAGCCCCTGGCGCGCCTCGATGGTCTGCACGAATTGCGCCGCCTGGAGGAGGCTGTCGAAGGTGCCGGTGTCGAGCCAGGCCGTGCCGCGGCCCATGCGCTCGACATGCAGATCGCCCCGCTCGAGATAGGCGCGGTTGACGTCTGTGATCTCGAGCTCGCCCCGCGCCGAGGGCCGGACCGCGGCGGCGATGTCCAGCACGTCGTTGTCGTAGAAATAGAGCCCCGTCACCGCGAAATTGGACTTGGGCGCGGCGGGCTTCTCCTCGATCTCGACCGCCCGGCCCGCCGCGTCGAAGGTGACGACGCCGTAGCGTTCGGGGTCCTGCACGCGGTAGCCGAAGACCGTCGCCCCCCGCTCGCGCGCCGCCGAGCGGCGGAGCAGCCCGGAGACCCCGCCGCCGTAGAAGATGTTGTCGCCGAGGACGAGCGCCACCCGGTCCCGCCCGACGAAGTCCCGCCCGATGGTGAAAGCCTGGGCGAGGCCCTCGGGGCGGGGCTGCTCGGCATAGGAGAGCGCGATGCCCCATTGGCTGCCGTCGCCGAGGAGGCGCTGGAACTGCTCGGCATCGTGCGGGGTGGTGATGACCAGAATGTCCCGGATGCCGGCGATCATCAGCACCGAGAGCGGGTAGTAGATCATCGGCTTGTCGTAGACCGGCAGGAGCTGCTTCGACACGCCGAGGGTGATCGGGTGGAGCCGGGTGCCCGAGCCCCCGGCCAGAATGATGCCTTTCATGCGCCTCGCCTCTCTCGCCCCGTCCCCGGCCCGCGGGATAGCCGAAAGCCGCCCGCCGCGCCAAGGCCCCGCGTCGCGCCCCCGCGCGCATGCGCCCCTTGTGCGGCGCCGTTGCCGCAAAGTAGGGATTTCGGGATGGTGGAGACGTTGCAGGACATCGCCTGGATCGCGGCCGGAGCCGCGCCGCTCACGCCGGAGGAGGCCGGGCCGCGGGCGGCCTGGCTCTCGCGCGCGGCCGCGGCGGGGGCGCCCGTGCCGCCGGCCGCCGTGCTCGCGGGCGAGGCGCTCGCGGCCGCCGCGGGCGAGGGCGC
>CAZNTX010000111.1:0-10442 GCA_964576075.1 uncultured Limibaculum sp.
GCGCGCCGCGGCGCGGTCGGCGCCTGTGGCGGCCGCCCGCCGGGGCCCGCCACCCCTGGGTGGGTGGGTGGGGGCGGTGGCGGGCCGGCGCCGGCGGCTCGGCCGGGACCGACATCGCCGGGACCCGCCCCCGCTCAGGCTCTCGCGAAGGGATCGGTGAGCGCCCGGTGCTCCTCGAGCGCGTAGCGGTCGGTCATCCCCGCGATGTAATCCGCCACCACGCGGGCGCGCGCCGCCTCCCCCTCGGCGCGGCGGCACTCCTCGGACCATTCCTCCGGCATCAGCCCCGGATCGGCCCGGAACGCCTCGAAAAGCTCCGTCACCACCCGCGCCGTCTTGAGCCGCATCCGCTTCACCCGCCAATGGCGATACATCCGGCGGAAGAGGAACCGCTTGATCTCGGCGATCGTCCCCGCCATCGCCTCGGAGAAGCGGATCACCGGCCCCTCCGCCTCGCGCACCGCAGCCGCCGAGCCCGGGGCCAGCGCCGCGATCCGGGCTTCGCTCTCGGCGATCGCGTCCTCGACCATCAGCGCGAAGAGCCGGCGCAGCGCCTCGTGCCGGCGCCGCCCGGGCTCGAGCCCAGGATAGGCCCGGTCGACCTCGGCGAAACAGGCGCCCACCGCCGGCAGCGCCTCCGCCTCGGCGAGCGAGAAGAGCCCCGCGCGCAGCCCGTCATGGATGTCGTGGTTCACGTAAGCCACGTCGTCGGCGATCGCGGCGGCCTGCGCCTCGGCGCTCGCCTGGGTGTGGAGCGCGAGGTCCCACTCTCCGAGCGCCTCGGCGAAGGCCGCCGGCAGCGCACCCGTGCCCGCGAGCAACGGGCCGTTGTGCTTGGCCATGCCCTCGAGCGTCTCCCAAGTGAGGTTGAGCCCGTCGAACTCGGCATAGTGCCGCTCGAGCCGGGTGACGATCCTGAGCGCCTGGGCGTTGTGGTCGAAGCCGCCGAAGCCCGCCATGGAGGCCGCGAGCGCCTCCTCGCCGGTATGCCCGAACGGCGTGTGGCCGAGATCGTGCGCGAGCGCCACCGCCTCGGCGAGGTCCTCGTTCAGCCGGAAATGCCGCGCGATGGTGCGCGCGATCTGCGCCACCTCGATCGAATGGGTGAGCCGGGTGCGGTAGTAATCCCCCTCGTGCTCGACGAAGACCTGCGTCTTGTGCTTCAGCCGCCGGAAAGCCGAGGCGTGGATGATCCGGTCCCGGTCGCGCTGGAACACGCTGCGGTGCGGGCTCTCGGGCTCGGGATGCGCGCGCCCGCGGCTCTCGGACGGGCGCTGGGCGAAGGGCGCGAGCCGCGTCTCGTCCATGTCGTCCCCCATGCCGGTGCCTCGCCCGAGGGATGCGCGAGGCAGGGGCGGATGTCCACCCCGCAGAGCCTCGACCAGCGCGCATGCCCCCTGCCGATCGGGCCCGCTCGGCGGCCGGCGGCTTGTCCGGAGGCGCAGCTGCCGTTATCTCTGAGCGAAAGGGTCAACCGAAAGGACGTCCCATGGATATCCGCATTCCAGGCTCGGAGGCGCCGGGCGCCGCTGCCTCCGCCCCCGCCACCACCGAGGGGGGGGTCACCGTGAGCGCAGCGACCTTCGCCCGGCTGGCCGAGATTGCCGCGGCCGGGGGCGAGAAGAAGGCGCTGCGCGTGGCCGTTCTCGGCGGCGGCTGCTCGGGCTTTCAATACGAGTTCGCGCTCGAAGACGCCCCCGCCGACGGCGACACGGTGATCGAGGGCGACGGGCAGCGCGTGCTGATCGACGCGGAGAGCCTGCCCTTCCTCGAGGGCTCGGTGATCGACTTCAAGGACGAGCTGATCGGCGCGCGCTTCGCCGTGGAGAACCCCAACGCGACGAGCACCTGCGGCTGCGGCACCTCCTTCAGCCTCTGACGCCCCGCCTCGGCGGGAGGTCCGGGCCGGCAGGGTCATCGAAGCTTGACATTGCCGGGCGCGATTTCGCGCTATGGTCCTCTTCAGGATTTCACACTGTGGAGAGACCGCCCATGCGCATCGCCCTTCTCGCCGCCGCCACGGCAGCCGCCTTCCTTCCCCTCCTGCCCGCCGCGGCCGACCCGATCGACGACGCGATCGAGGCCCGCCGGGGCTATTTCACCCTCCTCGGCGCCAATATCGGCCCGCTCGCGGCCATGGCGAAGGGCGAGGCGGAGTATGACGCGGGCACCGCGGCGCTCCATGCCACGAACCTGGCCATGCTGGCGGATTACAACCCCGTTCCGCATTTCCCCGAGGGCTCGGACAACGAGGCGAAATGGGGCGACACCCGCTCCCTCCCGGCGATCTGGACCGATTTCGAGGGTTTCTCGGAGAAGCTCACCGACTTCCAGGACGCCGCCAAGGCGCTCGCCGAGGTGGCGGGCGAGGGGCGCGGCGCGCTCGGGCCCGCGCTCGGCGAGCTCGGCGGCACCTGCAAGGCCTGCCACGACGACTACCGCGCCAAGGACTTCTGATGAAGGACGCGCCCGGGAGCGAGGCCGGCGCCCGCGAGGTCCGGCTCTGGGACCCGCTGACCCGGCTTCTGCACTGGGCGCTCGCGGTGGCCGTCGTCACCGCCTGGGGGCTCGGCGAGTTCGGGCCCGCCATCATGACGCTGCATTTCTGGGCGGGCTATGCGGTGCTGGCGATCCTGGCGCTGCGGCTCGTCTGGGGGATCGTCGGCCCGCGGCCCGCGCGCTTCGCGAGCTTCGCCTACGGGCCGCGCGCGGTCTGGGCCTATCTGCGCGGGTCGTTCTTCCGCCGGGCCCCCTCGCGCTGGCCGGGGCACAACCCGATGGGCGCCTGGGCCGTCTTCGCCATGTTCGCCCTGCTCCTCGCGCAGGCGATCGCGGGGCTCCTTTCGGACCCGGACGACTACATCAATGTCGGCCCCCTCGCCCATCTCGTGAGCGAGGAGACCGCCTTCGCCGCCAATGCCTGGCACGCGACCCTCTCCCGCTGGATCCTCGCCCTCGTCCTCCTCCACCTCGCCGCCATCGCCTATTACCGCCTCTGGAAGCGGGAGGATCTGGCCTCCGCCATGATCCACGGGAGGAAGACCGTCGGCGAGCGCGAGGGCTGATCAGAGGGCGGTGACCCAGAGGATCACCGCGTCCGCCTCGCTCGTGGAGACGACGCAGTGGCCCATGGCGGCGTCGTAATAGGCGGTGTCGCCGGGGGCGAGGTCGACGGACTCGTAGAACTCGGTGAAGAGGCGGACCGAACCCTCGAGCACCATGAGGAATTCCTCGCCGTCATGGCGCACCCAGCCGCCGAACTCGGAGAACTCCCGCGCGCGCACGACCGTGCGATAGGGGATCATCCGCTTGCCGGTGATCTCCGGGGCGAGGAGGGCGTGCTCGTAGGTCGTCGTCGGATGCGCCCGGCCCTCGCCCGCCCGGGTGATCGCGCGCCGGCCGGTCACCCGGTCCGTCGCCGGCGGGGTGAAGAGCTGGGGCACGTCGATCCCGAGGCCGCGGGCGAGCTTCTGCACCGCGTCGAAGGTGGGCGACATCTGCGCGTTCTCGATTTTGGAGAGCGTCGAGCGGGCGAGGCCGGCGCGGCGGGCGGCCTCCTCGAGCGTCCAGTCCCGCGCCTGGCGGAGCTGGCGGACGCGGGCGCCGAGATCGAGCGGGCGCGCGGGCTCGGGAGCGCCGGCGCGCGCGATGGCGAGCAGGCTCTCGGCGTCCCGGCTCGGGCGCTCCTCCGACATGTCTCCCGCCTCCCCGTGGATGCGCCCCGGTTGCTCGCGGACCGGGGGCGTGGAAGAGTGCCGATCCTCTGCCACAGCCTGCCGGGACAGTCCAGCGCATGACATTGCCAGACCCGACCGCGAGCCTCTTCGACATGGGCCCGCCAGAGCCCTGCCCCGCCCGGTTCAACCTCGCCGCCTACGCACTCGCCGCAGCCGAGGGGCCCGGGCGGGAGAAGCCCGCGCTCCGGGTGCTCGCACCGGGGCCAGAGGGGCGCGAGACGGCGGAGGACTGGAGCTACGCCCGCCTCGCCGAGGCCGTGCTGCGCGTCGCCGAGGGCTTGCGCACGCGCGGCGTCGGCCCGGGCGAGCGGGTGGCGATCCGCATCGGCAACCGCGTGGACTTCCCCCTCCTCTTCCTCGGCGCGGTGGCGGCGGGCGCCGTCGCGGCCCCGGTCTCCACCCAGCTCACCCCGCCCGAGTTCGCCCGCGCGGCGGAGGAGGTGACCCCGGCCCTCCTCCTCAGCGAGACCGAGGACGGGCTGCCCGCGGGCCACCCCTCCCTCGCGATCGGCGGCTGGGAGGAGATCGCCGCCGCCGCCCCCGGCCCCTTCGCCGAGACCGGCGCCGACGACCCGGCCTTCCTGATCTTCACCTCCGGCACCGGCGGGCGGCCCAAGGGGGTGCTCCACGCCCAGCGCTCGGCCTGGGCGCGGCGGATGATGTGGGCGGGCTGGTACGGGCTCGGCCCGGAGGACCGCGTGCTCCATGCCGGCGCCTTCAACTGGACCTACACCCTCGGCGCGGGGCTCGTGGACCCCTGGGCCGCCGGCGCCTCCACCATCGTCTCCACCGGCGCCGCCGACCCCGCCCTCTGGCCCGCGCGCATCGCCGAGCACGGGGCGACGATCTTCGCCGCCGTCCCCGGCGTCTTCCGCCAGATGCTCCGCGCGGCGGGCGACGCGCCGTTGACCGACCGCCTCGGCCGGCTCCGCCACGCACTGACCGCGGGCGAGAAGATGCCAGACGCTCTGGCCGAGGCCTGGCGGTCGGCGACCGGCCGGCCGGTCTACGAGGCGCTCGGCATGTCGGAGATCTCGACCTATGTCTCCACCGCCCCCGGCGTGCCGCCCCGGCCAGGCACCGTCGGCCGCCCCCAGCCCGGGCGCCGCGTCGCCGTGGTCGACGCGGCGGGCGCCCCGGTGCCGGTCGGCGCGGAGGGCGTCCTCGCCGTCTCCCGGCGCGACCCCGGGCTCATGCTCGGCTATTGGGGCCGCGCGGCGGAGACGGCCGAGGCCTTCCGCGGCGACTGGTTCCTGACCGGCGACCGCGCGCGCATGGACGCGGAGGGCTATGTCGCCCATCTCGGCCGCGCCGACGAGGTGATGACCGCGCTCGGCTACCGGGTGAGCCCCGCCGAGGTGGAAGCCGCGATGGAGCCCCATCCGGACATCGCCGAGATCGCGGTCGCCGAACTCCCGGTCCGCGCCGATCTCGCCCTCGTCGCCGCCTTCGTGGTCCCGGCGGGGGACTGGCCGGGGGAGGCGAGCCTGGAGGCCTGGGCGCGCGCGCGCCTCGCCGCCTACAAGCGCCCCCGGCTCTGGATCGAGGTGCCCGCCCTGCCCCGCACGGCGACGGGCAAGGTCGTCCGCAAGCGCCTCGTCGAGTCCCACCGCCGCGACGCCTGACCCGCGCCGCGGGCCCCGCCCGGCCCCCGGCGCGGCGCGGCGCCGCGGGCCCGCCGAAGCCCCGCGCAGTCCGGACCGGCCAGGCCGCTCGGCTGCCCCGCCCGCAGCGCCCCGCCAAGGCCCTCCCGCCGGGCCGCCGCCCGCACCACCCGCACCGGCGGCGGGGGCGTGAGCGCCCCGGTCCGGCCCGCGGCGGGTGGGTGGGCGGGGCCCGGGCCGGACCGGGGCGCTCACGCCGGCGCGAACCGGTGCCGAGAGGGCTTTGCGCCGCCGCCCCGAAGCGCTTACCTTGCCGCCATGATCCCGCTCGACATCCTCTCGGACCCGATCTGCCCCTGGTGCCATATCGGCATGGCCCGGCTCGACGCCGCCGTCGCCGAGGCGGGCGCCGACCCGTTCCGCCGCCGCTGGCGCATGTTCCGCCTCAACCCGGACATGCCGCCCGAGGGGATGGACCGCCGCGCCTATCTCGAGGCGAAATTCGGCGGCCCGGAGGGCGCGGCCGAGGTCTACGGCCGCATCGCCGAAACCGCCGCCGACGCACGGCTCGAGGTGGAATTCGACCGCATCGCGCGCACCCCGAACACCCTCGACGCCCACCGCCTGCTGCTCTGGGCCGAGGCGGAGGACGCGCAGGACGCCGTCGCCCGCGCCCTCTTCGACGCCTATTTCGCCCGCGGCCTCGACATCTCGGAGCACCCCGTCCTCCTCGACATCGCGGAGCGCGCAGGGCTCGACCGCGGCGTGGTCGCCCGGCTCCTCGAGGGGCGCTCCGACATCGGGGCGCTCGAGGCCGAGGAGGCGGAGGCCCGCCAGATGGGCGTCTCCGGCGTCCCCTGCTTCGTGATCAACGGCCGCTACGTCCTCCAGGGCGCGCAGGAGACCGAGACCTGGGTCCGCGTCATCCGCGAGCTCGAGGCCTCGCTCGCCGCGCTCCGCGCCGAGGGGAGCGCGGAGGCCGCGCCGTGAGCATGCTCGTCGGCGAACTCGCCGCGCTCGGCGCCGACCCGCTCTCCTGGGGCGCGGTGCCGGCGCTCCTCGTCTTCGCCGGCGTCTCCTATCGCAACTGGCGCGTCTACCCCCTGCTGCAGGGCGACGACCGGCTCACCGAGGCCAAGGCCGCCGCCCTCGCCGGCCGGCCGCAGTTCGCCGGTCCCCGCTACGCGCTCCTCATGCTCGGCGGGATCGCGGCGACGGTGGCGGGCCTCTGGCTCATCGCCGAGGGCATCCGCCCGACCCTCGCCTTCTACCTCCTCCTCGCCGGCGTCTTCGTGATCCAGACCGAGCCCGCCCGGCTCCAGATCCGCGAGGCGCAATACGCCGCCATCGCCGCGCGCCCGCATGGGGAGGAGGCGAGCCAGGCCGCCCGCGAGCGGCTCGACTGGACGAATGCCTGGCTCGTCACCCTCGAGGTCGTGATCCTCGCGGGCACCGTCCTCTTCCTCTGCGCCGTCTGAACCTCAGGCGGCGGCGGGCAGGCGCTCCCGCCCGTGCGGCGCGTCGAGATCGAGCGCGGGACCCGCGGGCACGATGCCCGTCGGATTGATCGTCTCGTGGCTCGCGTAGTAGTGGAACTTGATCTGCCGGAGATCGGTCGTCTCCGCCACCCCGGGCCACTGATAGAGCTCGCGCAGATAGCCCGAGAGATTCGGATAGTCGGCGATCCGGCGGATGTTGCACTTGAAGTGGCCGACATAGACCGCGTCGAAGCGCACGAGCGTGGTGAAGAGCCGCCAGTCCGCCTCCGTCACCCGCTCGCCCAGGAGATAGCGATGGGTGGCGAGGCGCGCCTCGAGCCAATCGAGGCTGTCGAAGAGCGCGCCCACCGCCTCCTCGTAGGCCGCCTGCGCGGTGGCGAAGCCCGCCTTGTAGACGCCGTTGTTCACCGTGTCGTAGACGCGCGCGTTCACCGCATCGATCTCCGCTCGCAGCGCCTCGGGGTAGAAGTCCTGCCCGTCGCCGGTGAGCCCGTCGAAGGCCGAGTTGAACATCCGCAGGATCTCGGCGGATTCGTTCGACACGATCGTCCCCCGCGCCTTGTCCCAGAGGAGGGGCACGGTGACCCGGCCCGTGGCCTCCGGATCGGCCGCCGTATAGACCTCGCGCAGGAACGCCTTGCCGAGCACCCGGTCCCCGGTCGCGCCGGGGAAGTCGGTCGCGAAGGTCCAGCCGTCGGACTGCATCAGCGGATGCACCACATCCACCGAGACATGCGGCGCGAGGCCCTTGAGCTCGCGCAGGATCAGCGTGCGATGCGCCCAGGGGCAGGCAAGGCTCACATAAAGGTGGTAGCGCCCGCTCTCCGCGGCGAAGCCGCCCTCGCCGGAGGGGCCGGGGCGGCCGTCCGCCGTCACCCAGTTGCGGAACTTCGCGGTGTCGCGGACGAATTTGCCGCCCGTCTTGGCGGTGTCGTACCAGCGGTCGTGCCAGACGCCGTCGATCAGCAGTCCCATGGTGCCCTCCTCGGTTGCGCGTGCCCTCAGAGGTAAGCCGCCGAGGAAGGCAAGAAACCGGGGAGATCGGCAATTGATCCTTGCCGGGCGGGCAAGGATCCGCGTCAGTCCTGGCGCACGCAGTCGAAGGCGCGGGTCCGGCCGTAGCGGCGGGTGACGCGGGAGATCTCGTCCTCGGAGACGAGATCGCCCTCCGCCCGGAAGGAGGCCGCGATCTCGCCGGGCGCCTTGGTGATGCCTTCGAGGATCACCGTCACGCCCCCCGCGGCACGGCCGAAGCGCCAGGTGCCGTTGCCCTGATAGACCGTGCCGTCGGGCTTGCGCCCGGCGAGCGCGAAGTCGCCAGAGCGCCCGATCGAGAGGTTGAAGAGATCGGCCGGCGGGGCCTCGCCGCTCCCGTATTCCGAGATCGAGCAGGACCAGAGCCCCGCGATGTCCACCTCTTCGACCTGCGCCCAGGCGACCCCCGCGCCGAGCGCGAGCGCCGCCGCCGCTCCGATCCGCCGCATCTCCCGCCTCCGGATTGCCGCCTCGCCCCGTCCTAGCCGAGCCGCGGGCCGGACGGAAGAGCAGGCGCGGCGGGCGGCGGGCCGGTCTTTCGGGGGACTGCCAAAAATTCGACAGAAATACAGTTCAGTTATGCCACCGTCGCGTCGGGGGGGATCGGCGTCGGCGCGGGGCCGCCACGGCCTCGTCTCGCGCCGGCCCGTGCCGCTTGGGGCGTCGCTCACCTTGAAGCCAACCAGCCAGGAGTTCTTCGCATGCGTTCCCTCCTCTCGCTCGCCGCCCTCGCGGCGCTCGCCGCCGCAACCGCCCAGGCGGCGCCGGTGCAGATCGCCTATGGCGACATCGCCGCCGCCACCACCGAGGATTTCGAGACATCCTCCCCGGGCGGTGCCGGCACATTCCTGTCGATTGCCGGGGCCGACATCACCTCCCCGGGGGGGCTTACCATCGGCCGGAACGACATCGGATTCTGTTTCACGCCGGCGGATACCTGCGTTCTCGCCTCGCCCAGCGGCGACACGACGCTCGACAGCTTCGCTCCCGACACCACCCGGGCCGGTTTCGAACTCACCAGAAGCGGGACCGCATTCACCGGAGCCACCTCGAATTTCACGTTCGAGGTGGTCGGCAATTCGGGAACCGCGACGTTTTCGGACGTGCCGGTCTCCAATGCCCTCCTCGGTTTCGAGGATCCCCTCGGGCTCGTCAGCATCAGCATCACGTCGAGTTCTGCCGCGTTCTCCCTCGACGAGGTGATCACCTCGACCGAGGGCGGCGCGGTCGTGCCGCTGCCGGCGAGCGTGCTGCTGCTCGGCACCGGGCTCGCGGGGCTCGGCCTGCTCAGGCGGCGCCGCGGCTGAGGGGCGCGGGGAGCGGTCCGGGCCGGGCCGCTCCCATCGCCGCCGTCACTCGGCGGCGACGGCGGGCTCGGAGACGAGGGCGACGATGTCCGCCATGATGCGGTTGAGCTCGAAATCCTTCGGCGTGTAGACCCGGGCGACGCCCATCGCCTTCAGCCGCGCCGCGTCCTCGTCCGGGATGATGCCGCCGGCGACGACGGGGACGTCCTCGAGCCCCGCGGCCCGCATCCCCTTCATCACCTCCTCGATCAGCGGCATATGGCTGCCCGAGAGGATCGACAGGCCGACCACATGCACCCCCTCCTCGAGGGCGGCGTTGACGATCTGCGCGGGCGTGAGGCGGATGCCCTCGTAGACCACCTCCATCCCGCAGTCCCGCGCGCGCACCGCGATCTGCTCGGCGCCGTTCGAATGCCCGTCGAGCCCCGGCTTGCCGACGAGGAATTTGAGCCGCCGCCCGAGGCGCGCGGAGACCGCCTCCACCTCGGCGCGGATCGGCTCGAGCCCGCCCGAGGGCGCGGAGACCGCCTGCGCCACCCCGGTCGGCGCGCGATACTCGCCGAAGGCCTCGCGCATCACCTGGCCCCATTCGCCGGTGGTTACCCCCGCCTTCGCCGCGGCGATCGAGGGGGGCATGATGTTGTCCCCCTCCCGCGCGGCGCGGCGCAGCGCGGCGAGCGCGGCCTCGACGGCCCGAGGGTCGCGCGCCGCGCGCCAGGCCTCGAGGCGGGCGATCTGGTCGGCCTCGACCTCCGGGTCGACGACCATGATCCCGCCCTCCCCGGTGGTGAGCGGCGAGGGCTCGGTCGTGGTGTAGCGGTTGACGCCGACCACCACCGTCTCCCCCGACTCGATCCCGGCGAGGCGGGCGGAATTGCTCTCCACGAGCGCGGCCTTCATATGGTCGATCGCGGCGACGCAGCCGCCCATCCCGTCGATCCGGGCGAGCTCGGCGCGGGCGCCGGCCTTCAGCTCCTCGACCTTGGCGTCGACCGCCGGGTTGCCGTCGAAGAGATCGCCGTATTCCAGGAGGTCGGTCTCGAGGGCGAGCACCTGCTGCATCCGGAGCGACCATTGCTGGTCCCAGGGCCGGGGCAGCCCCAGCGCCTCGTTCCAGGCGGGCAGCTGCACGGCGCGCGCCCGGGCCTTCTTGGAGAGCGTGACGGCCAGCATCTCGATCAGGATGCGGTAGACGTTGTTCTCCGGCTGCTGCTCGGTGAGGCCCAGCGAGTTGACCTGCACGCCGTAGCGGAAGCGGCG
>CAZNTX010000112.1:0-10308 GCA_964576075.1 uncultured Limibaculum sp.
CCACCCGTCGGCGGCGGGTCTGCGCCCGCGCCGCGGCCCCTCTGGCCGGTGGCGCCGCCTCGACCGGGGCGCTGCGCGGTCTCGACAGGGGCCGGCCCATCGCCTAGACCAAATCGGGAACGGCAGCGCTCCGGGGGCGGCATGGGAGAGCGGGATCCCGCGACGATCGGACCGGCGTGGGTGGGGCGGCGAGGCCGGCGATGACGGCGCGGGCCTGGCAGCGCATGCTTTCGGGGCGCAGGCTCGACCTGCTCGACCCCTCGCCCCTCGACATCGAGATCGAGGACATCGCGCACGGGCTCGCCCGAGTCGCGCGCTGGAACGGGCAGACGCTCGGAGAGCACCCCTATACGGTCGCCGAACATTCCCTGCTCGTGGAGGATCTCGTCGGCCGGCTGAAGCCGAAGGCAGGGGCCGAGGATCGGCTCGTCGCCCTCCTGCACGACGCGCCGGAATACGTGATCGGCGACATGATCTCCCCCTTCAAGGCGGCGCTCGGGCTCGACTACCGGGCCTTCGAGGCGAAGCTCGCGGCGGCGGTGCATATCCGCTTCGGCCTGCCGCCGGAGCCCGCGGCGGGGCTCGCCCGGCTGATCAAGCGGGCGGACCGGGCCTCGGCCTGGTTCGAGGCGACGCAACTCGCGGGCTTCACCGAGGCGGAGGCGCGCAAGCACTTCTCCCGGCCGCGATTCGCGGGGGCGGAGGCGGTCCGGCTCGCGCCGCGGCCGACGGGGGCGGTGAAGGCGGCCTTCCTCGCGCGCTTCGAGGCGCTGCGGCGGGAGGCGGGGAAATGACCGGCGAGGCGGGCCCGCGGCCGGTCCTCGTCGAGCTCTCGGCGGTGATCTTCGCGCTGTCGGGGCCGGGCGCGGGCGGGGCGGTGACGCCGCTCGTCTTCACCCCGGCGCTCGGGGCTGCGCCGGATCTGCCGACGGCGCGGTTCGATCCGGGGCGGCATCCGACGTTGCAGACCGCGCTGCGCGAGTGGGTGGCAGAGCGCACCGGGCTCGAGCTCGGCTATGTGGAGCAACTCTACACCTTCGGCGATCCGATCCGCAGCGGCCCAGGCCAGCCGCACACGGTCTCGATCGGCTATCTGGCCCTCGCGGCGCCAGAGTCGGCGACAGGGCCGGGCTGGACGCCCTGGGCCCGCTGGTTCCCGTGGGAGGACCGCCGCGCCGGCACCCCGCCGCTTGTGGTCGAGGCGATCCTGCCCGCGCTCGCCGCCTGGGCGGGGCGGAGCGAGCCCCGGGCCGAGCGGGTGCGGCTCCTATTCGGCGGGAGCGAGCATCCCTGGCGCGACGAGCTGGCCCTCGAGCGCTACGAGCTTCTCTACGAGTCCGATCTCGTGGCCGAGGCCTGGCGCGACCGGGGCGAGGCGCCGCCGGACCTGCCCCCCCTCGGCCAGCCGGCGCCCCGGGACCATCGCCGCATCATGGCGACCGGGATCGGCCGGTTGCGCGGCAAGCTGAAATACCGGCCCGTGCTCTTCGAGCTGATGGGCGAGGCCTTCACCCTGCTCGAGTTGCAGCGGGCGGCGGAGGCGGTCTCGGGCGTCTCGCTGCATAAGCAGAATTTCCGTCGGATGGTGGAGCGCTCCGGTTTGGTCGAGCCGACCGGCGGTTTCAGCACCCGCCAGGGCGGCCGGCCGGCCGCGGAATACCGTCTCGCCCCGGAAGCCACCTGGGAGCGCCGCGCCGCCTCCGTAAGGTTCGGCGGTGCCCGCCGCCGCCCGTTTGGATAAAATGTAGTATCGAGTCAGAATAGGAGGCGAGAGATGGCGGATCTTGTGCTGGTCTTCGACGCGGGGGATGCCGATTGGGTGACAGCCTTCGCACGCATCTTTGAACGGCAAGGGTTCTCGGTCTGTTTCCTGAAGGTCGAGGGCTCGGACATAGAACTACCCGAGGACTATGGCATTGCCGTCGCTATCATCTCCCATTCAGCCGAGGGCAACCGCGAATTCCGCGGCGTGGTCGAGAAGGCCCGGCGCGCGGAGCGGCTCGTCGAAATCACCCTCGACGAGCCATGGCTGCCGATGGAGGCCGATGCGCGCGACGGCTATCACCTCTCGCGCGCGCTCGACCCCAACGGCGTGGAGTTCGTCTCCCTGCTCTTCGACATCCGCCGTCGCATCGGCGATCCGCGTAATGACGCGTTTTCGGCTCGCCTCAAGGGCGCCGAGAACCGGCTAAGGGTTCTCTCGCGCGGGGTCAGAGCGTTGGCGCTCGCCATTCCGCTCGCTGCGGCCCTCGGCGCCTGGGCAGGGCATATGGCTACCGAGCGGCTAGACGCTCGTCTCGATGCGCAGGCCAGACGATCCATAGAGCCGCAAATCGTCTTCAATCGCGACAGGACTGCGATCGCACGCGGCGATGCCTGGGTTAGGATCGAGGGGTTATCTCAGGAGATCAAGGTCCCGCCCACCCAGATCGCGAATGTCGGGCTGGCCCTTGGCGGGGTGTTCTATAACCCAAAGGGAACCACCAACGGTCACCTTGCTATCGTTAGCGGCTCATGCGCGGTCGGCCCAGGTGGCGAACTGAAAGACGTCCTTCAATCGGTCGGCTATCTTGCGGTCGGCGGGCCTTGGAGGGCTACCTCGCCTCAGCTCTTTTGGGCCGGGGAACTCGGGCCAGGAACGCACCGCTTTTCAGTCTGCTTTCGCGCCTGGGATGGCAAGAGCCGTAGCAAGCCGCAGGGCGATGTCATGCTCGCCATTCGCGATGCCTCGCTCCTGGCTCTCGTGTTTCGCAGAGCCGAGGACGCGCCTTCAATGAACCGATGAAGCATGGGCGGCTGGCATAAGGGCACGGTGCTCACGCCGCGCGCTTGATCCGCCGATCGGTTTGCCGCACAAGGCCGCGACAAAACAAAGCGTGGGGAGACCTGGGATGAGCATGAAGCTCTTGATCCTGGCCGGGGACGGCATCGGGCCCGAGGTGATGGCGGAGGTCGGCAAGGTCGTCGACTGGCACAGGGCGCAGGGCCATGGCTTCGAGGTCGAGCACGATATCGTCGGCGGCGCGGCCTACGACGTGCACGGCGTGCCGCTCGCCGACGCGACCATGGCCAAGGCGCAGGCGGCCGATGCTGTGCTGCTCGGCGCCGTCGGCGGGCCGGCCTACGACTCTCTCGATTTCTCGCTGAAGCCCGAGCGGGGGCTGTTGCGCCTGCGCAAGGAGATGGATCTCTACGCCAATCTGCGCCCCGCCAAATGTTTCGAGGCGCTCGCCGACTACTCCTCGCTGAAGCGCGAGGTGGTGGCGGGGCTCGACATCATGATCGTGCGCGAGCTGACCTCGGGGATGTATTTCGGCGAGCCGCGCGGGATCCAGGACGACAACGAGGGCGGGCGCGTCGGGATCAACACCCATCGCTACACCACGAACGAGATCCGCCGGGTCGCGCGCTCGGCCTTCGAGCTCGCGAAGAAGCGCGCCAACAAGGTCTGCTCGATGGAGAAGGCCAATGTGATGGAGGCCGGCATCCTCTGGCGCGAGGAGGTCACTTGGGTGCACGACCGCGAATACCCGGAGGTCGAACTCAGCCATATGTATGCCGATGCGGGCGCGATGCAGCTCGTGCGCTGGCCGAAGCAGTTCGACGTGATCGTGACGGACAATCTGTTCGGCGATCTGCTGTCGGACTGCGCGGCGATGCTGACGGGCTCGCTCGGCATGCTACCTTCGGCCTCGCTCGGCGCGCCGATGGCGAACGGGCGGCCGAAGGCGCTCTACGAGCCGGTGCATGGGAGCGCGCCGGACATCGCCGGGCAGGGCAAGGCCAATCCGATCGCCTGCATCCTCTCCTTCGCGATGGCGCTCAGATATTCCTTCGATCTGGGGGAGGCGGCGGACCGGCTCGAAGGGGCGGTCGAGGACGTGCTCGGGCAGGGGCTGCGCACCGCCGATCTCGGGCAGGACGCGGGCACGCGGGTGGTCTCGACGGCCGAGATGGGGGATGCGATCGTCGCGGCGCTCGAGGCCCGGAAGGGCTGAGGGCCGGCGGTGGCGTGGCTCGCGGGGTTCACGCTGGCGGACTGGGTCGGGGTCGTCGGCTCGCTGACGATCTGCTCGGCCTACGGGCTCGTCTCCTGGGGGCGGATCGATCCGGAGCGGCTGCCCTATCAGGTCGCGAATGCGACCGGGGCGATCTTGTTGCTGATCTCGCTCTATTACCGGCCGAATCCGGGGGCGATCCTGATCGAGGCGATCTGGCTGCTGATCGCAGGATCGGCGATTCTGAGGATTTTGCGGCGCCGTCTTTGACGGCGCCAAGTTTTTCGTAGGGAGACCCGCCTCCTCCCTCCGCCCACCCACCCCCGGGAGGAGGCGGGTCTCCGTTTTCGGGCCGAGGGCGGCCGGTCAGGCTCAGTCCGGCAGGGGGAGGTCGAGGCGGTCGGGGGACCAGCCATGGACCGTGTCGCGGGCCTCGACGCGGAGGACTGCGGTCCCTTCCGGCACGCTGACGCCGGAGAGCGTGCGGGTGAAGGGCTGCTCTTCCACATGGGGGTGGTGGAGGATGCGGGTGCCGAGGACGGTGCCGTCCGGGGCGAGGAGGCGCCAGGCATCGGCGTAGTGCTCCCAGCCGGTGTCGGCGTGGCGGAGCGTGACCGAGACGCGCCAGGTCTCGCCGGTGCGGGTGGCGGTGGCGCCGAGGATCTCCACATCGCCGGCGGCGGCGGGGCTCGCGACGAGGAGGGCGGCGAGGGCGGCGCGCATCGGGGGCTCCTTGGCTCGTTAACCCGACATTAACCATTCCCGGCGCCTAGTCGAGGGGTCGCGGGAGGACGGGTCTTGGTCAGTCGCATTCGGTCGGTGGCGTTTTGGGGGGTCGAGGCCCGGCCCGTCACGGTGGAATGCGCGCTCACGCCGGGGCTGCCGGCCTTCTATCTCGTCGGGCTGCCGGACAAGGCGGTGTCGGAGGCGAAGGAGCGGGTGCGCGCGGCGTTGACGGCCATCGGGCTCGGCCTGCCGCCGCAGCGGATCACGATCAACCTCTCGCCCGCGGATCTGCCCAAGGCCGGCTCGCATTTCGACCTTCCGATCGCGCTCGCGCTGATGACGGCGCTCGGGGTCGTCCCGGCCGACGAGACGGCGCGCTATGTGGCGCTCGGCGAACTGGCCCTCGACGGGGGCTTGCGCCCGGTGCAAGGGGCGCTGCCGGCGGCGCTCGCCGCGGCGGGGGATGGGCTCGGGCTCCTCTGCCCGGCGGAGTGCGGGCCGGAGGCGGCCTGGGTCGGCGCGGCGGAGGTGCTGGCCGCGCCGGGGCTCGTCGACATCGTCAACCATTTCGCCGGCCGCGCGCCGCTCGCTCAGCCGAAGCCCGGGCCCGTGGAGGGCCCCGGAGAGTTGCCCGATCTTCTCGACGTGAAGGGGCAGGAGACCGCGCGGCGCGCCATCGAGGTCGCCGCCGCCGGGGGCCATCATGTGCTGCTGATCGGGGAGCCCGGGTCGGGCAAGTCGATGCTCGCGCGGCGGGTGCCCTCGATCCTGCCGCCGCTCTCGCCGGAGGAGGCGCTCGAGGTCGCCACCATCCGCTCGCTCGCGGCGGAGGGGGGCGCGGCGCGCGGGGCGATGACCCGGGCGCGCCCCTATCGGGATCCGCATCACAGCGCCTCGCGCGCCTCGCTCATCGGCGGGGGACAGGCGGCGAAGCCCGGGGAGATCAGCCTCGCCCATCGCGGGGTGCTGTTCCTCGACGAGCTGCCGGAGTTCGACCCGCGGGTGCTCGAGAGCCTGCGCCAGCCGCTCGAGACCGGGGAGATCCTGGTCTCGCGGGCCAATGCGCATATGCGCTACCCGGCGCGGTTCCTGCTGGTGGCGGCGATGAACCCCTGCCGCTGCGGCTATCTCTCGGACCCGGGGCGGGCCTGCTCCAAGGCGCCGAAATGCGGGCAGGGCTATGTCGCGAAGCTCTCCGGCCCGTTGCTCGACCGGTTCGACATCCGCCTCGAGGTGCCCCCCGTCACCGCCGACATGTTGATGCTGCCGCCCCATGGGGAGAGCTCGGCCAAGGTCGCGCGCCGGGTCGCGGCCGCCCGCGCGGCGCAGGCGGAGCGCGGCGGCGCGCTCAACGGCGTGCTCGAGGGCGCGGCGCTCGACCGGGCGGCGGAGCCCGACGCGGCCGGGCGCCATCTCCTGCAGCAGGCGGCCGAGCGCCACCGCTTCTCGGCGCGCGGCTATCACCGGGTGCTGCGTCTCGCCCGCACGGTCGCCGATCTCGAGGGGGCGACGGCGGTGCGCCGTCCCCATGTCGCCGAGGCGGTCGCCTATCGCCGGGCGCTCGCCGAGCCTCAGGCGAAGATGGCAGGCCTGTAGTCGAAGACATAGGTGAGCAGCAGCCAGGCGATCATGATCGCATAGGGCAGGCGCATGCCCTTGGAGCGCTCGTCGGTCATCGCATAGCCCATCAGGCAGGACAGTGCGATGAAGACGTGCTCGGGCCGCATGGCGTAGATCGTCAGCACGAAGAGGAAGATGCCGTAGTGGAGCCAGACCCCGGCGCGGCGGCGGAAGAAGAGCCCGACCTCCACCGCCCCTTGGAAGAGGAGCGAGACCCAGGTCATCACGAGCGCCATGCGCTTCAGCCCCGGGTCGATCGGGGGGAGGGGGACGGCCCCGCCGGCGGAGGCGGCATAGTCCGCCATCAGCGCGTCGCGCGCGGCCATGGCGCCCTGGGCCGCCTCGGGCACGCCCTCGAAGAGGCGGGGCGTGATGTTGCCGTAGATCGTGCGCTGCAGCAGGAACTGCCCGAGCAGGTCGCCCGACATGTAATAGGGCGAGGCGATCTTCTGCAGCAGCGCGAGCCCCATCATCAGCCCGAAGAGAAAGGCCGAGAAGCGCGCCGCCTGCGCCCAGACATCCGCCTCCCGCCGCCAGAGGATCGCCACGAGCACCGCGAAATAGGCCAGGACGAACTCGTGATTGGCCGCCCGCGTGTAGTGCCAGCCGAGGTTGAAGAGGAAGAGCGCCGTGGCCAGGAGCCAGATCGCGCGCCCGGTGCGCGCGTCGTCCGCGGCGAGGGCGAGCAGGAAGAGCGCCGCCATCGCCGCGTAGAGGAGCGGGAATTGCGGCGTGTAGGGCCCGGCGAGGTGGCAGACCATGGCGAGCGCCACGAGGACGCGCAAGAGCCAGGGCGGCCGCTCGACCACCGCCTCGAGAAGCCCCCTCATTCCCCGCCCTCCGGATAGAGCGCGAGGCGCCGCGCCGTCGCCCGCTCGCCCTGGATGTCGTGGCGGAATTCGTGCACCGCGAGGCGCGGGCCGCCCTCCGGCGGGTCGATCCAGGGCAGCCCCGCCAGCCGCGCCCGGATGCGCTCCGCGAGCCCCGCGCGCGGGTAGAAGCGCAGATCGTCGGCCATCGCCCGGGCCTCGGCGAGCCGGGCGCGCTCGGCGGGGGAGAGGGGGCCGAGCACCGCGGGATCGGCCGGCGCGGGCGGGGCGAGGCGGAGCGCGCGCGTCTCGTCGAGCGCCGCCCAGACGGTGCGGTAGTTCGGGTGCGGCTCGGTATACATCCCGAACCCCCCGCCCTTCCAATAGGAGAGATGCCCGAGCCGCGAGAGCGCCACCTGAGACGCCGCGACCCCCGCCACGGCGAGCATCAGCGCCGTCACCGCCCATCGCCGCCAGTCGCGTCCGCCCATCGACTCGCTCTCCCTCCGCGCGCGATCCTAGCACCGCCCCGCCCGCCGGTCCCCGGGATTTGCAGCCGGGCCGCATTCCCTGTAGAGACGCCGGCGACCCCCAAGCGGAGGACCAAGCATGGGTTATCGGATCGCCGTGGCCGGCGCCACGGGCAGTGTCGGCCGGGAGATGCTCGCCATCCTCGCCGAGCGGGAATTCCCCGCCGACGAGGTCATCGCGCTCGCGAGCCGGAAGTCGCTCGGCACCGAGGTGAGCTATGGCGACGAGACGCTGAAGACGCGCGATCTCGAGGAGTTCGACTTCTCCGGGGTCGACATCGCCCTCTTCGCCATCGGCTCGGGCCCGACCAAGACCTACGCCCCGCGCGCCGCGGCCGCCGGCGCGGTGGTGATCGACAACTCCTCGCTCTACCGCTACCAGCCCGACGTGCCGCTGATCGTGCCGGAGGTGAACCCGGACGCGGTGGAGGGCTACCGCGCGCGCAACATCATCGCCAACCCCAACTGCTCGACGGCGCAGATGGTCGTCGCGCTCAAGCCGCTGCACGACCGGGCGCGGATCAAGCGCGTGGTGGTTTCGACCTATCAGTCGGTCAGCGGTGCCGGCAAGGAGGGGATGGACGAGCTCTGGACACAGACCAAGGGCATCTTCGTCCCCGGTCAGGAGGTCGAGCCGAAGAAGTTCCAGAAGCAGATCGCCTTCAACGTCATTCCCCATATCGACGTCTTCATGGAGGACGGCTCGACCAAGGAGGAATGGAAGATGGTGGTCGAGACCAAGAAGATCGTCGACTCCGAGATCAAGGTGGCGGCGACTTGCGTGCGCGTGCCGGTCTTCGTCGGCCATGCCGAGGCGGTGAACCTCGAGCTCGAGGAGCCGCTCGACGCCGAGGAGGCGCGCGAGATCCTGCGCGAGGCGCCCGGGATCATGGTGGTCGACAAGCACGAGGACGGCGGCTACGTCACGCCGGTCGACTGCGTCGGCGATTTCGCGACCTTCGTCAGCCGCATCCGCGAGGACATCACCGTGGAAAACGGCCTCGCGATGTGGATCGTGTCGGACAATCTCCGCAAAGGGGCCGCCCTCAACGCCGTCCAAATCGCCGAGCTCCTCGGCCGCCGCTGCCTGAAGAAGGGCTGAGGCTCGGTTAACGCTTTGCCGGAGCGGATCGCCTATGCTCGCCCGTGGCGATGCCCGGGAGAGGAGACGCGCGGTGCCGGTGCCGGACGACGAAATCACCCTAAGGATGCCCGCCGAGATGCGGGCGCGGTTGGAGCGCTGCTGCGCCGAGCTCGATCAGACGCTCGGCAGCTTCGCCCGCGAGGCGATCGAAGAGCGCCTCGTCCGGTTCCGCCACGGCCGAGGCAGCGTCGGGAAGAGGCGCGCGAGCGCCGATGAGCGGCTCCTCGCGGGCCTGCGCCCGCTCGTCGCCAAGGCGATCGCCGCGAGCCGGACTTGGTCAGAGCTCCAGACGGCGCTGCGCGCCGAAGGGTTGGGCTATGCGCCACGTGGCGGGGGGCTTGCGCTCGTCTCCGAACCCGACGGCGGGGTGCTTTGCAAGGCCTCGGAGGTCGGCCCCGGTTACGCGGCTCTGATTCGGCGTTTCCGCGCCCCTTTTCCCGGTCATGGCCATGCCTGGCTCGCCCGGCGGGTTCTGGACGATCCCGGTGAGGAGCGTCTGGTCGAGACCTAGGGCGTGTCTGCCCGAAGGAGGGCGGCGAAGAAGCCGTCCGCCCCCTCTGCCGGAGACCAGGCGCGCCGCGCCTCGAGCCGGAGCCCGGGCCGCGCCGCGAGCGCGGCCGCGATGGCGCGGTCGTTCTCCTCGGGCAAGAGCGAACAGGTGGCATAGACCACGCGGCCCCCGGGCGCGAGACGGTCGGCCGCAGAGACGATCAGCTCCCGTTGAGTCGCGCAGAGGGCGGCGAGCCGGTCCTCCGTCAGCCGCCATTTCGCGTCCGGATTGCGCGCCCAGGCGCCCGAGCCCGAGCAGGGCGCATCGACGAGGGCGAGGTCCTGCCCGCCGGGCGCGCGCCCGGGCTCGGCGATCTCGATGGCGGCGCCGGCGCGGGCGGCGCGGGGGGCGATCTGCGCGAGCCGGCCCGCATCCGCGTCATGCGCGACGACCCGGCCCTGTCCCCCCATCGCGGCCGCGAGGGCCAGCGCCTTGCCCCCGCCGCCGGCGCAGAGGTCGAGGACCCGCTCCCCAGGCCGCGCGGCGGCGAAGTCGGCGACGGCCTGGCTCGCGGCGTCCTGCACCTCCACCAGCCCCGCCGCATAGGCCGCCGAGCGCGCCACCCCGCGCCCGCCGGACAGCACGCGGATCGCCGTCGGCGAGAGCGGCTCCGGCTCGGCCGCGATCCCCTCCCCGGCGAGGGCGGCGAGGGCGCCGGCGCGGTCGGTCTTCAGCAGGTTCGCCCTGAGGAAGAGGGGCGCGCGGCGGCGGAGCGGCGCGAGGTCCGCATCCCCCAGCCCGCCGAGCCGGTCCGGCGCGAGGAGCCAGTCCGGCAGGTCGAGCCGCACGCCCCGCGGCGCTTCCGAGAGCGCCGCGCCCGGGCAGGCCTCTCCGGGCTCGAGCGGCGGCGGCGCATGGCCCTCCCCGGTGAAGAGCGCGCCGAGATCGGCGCCGTCGAGGCGGAGGCTCCCGAGGAGGGCGCGCCGGCCCG
>CAZNTX010000113.1:0-10117 GCA_964576075.1 uncultured Limibaculum sp.
TCGCCTCGATCACGCCCGGCGCGGCGTCCGAGACGACGAGCAGCGGGTCGCCGAGATACTGGCTGATCGCGGACACTGCGCGCAGGTCCGTCGTTCGGGGCATGCGGTCGCTCGGCAAGACGACATGCGGTCAGGGCTCCCCAGTCTCCGGTCTCCCGGAGTGCGGTGTCCGCCGCCCATCTTCCAGAAGCACCCGCCCTGCCTCGACTGGGTCGAGGCCTGCGGCTCGCCGCCATGGGCCTCGCCAAGTCGGGCCGGGCCGGCGACGTGCCCGCCCGCATGGACGTCCCCAAGCCGCACTGGCCGCAGATCGCCGAGCTTCGGCCTTCCGGGGGGAAGGGCCTGCCCTCGAAGCCCTCGGCCTCGAACCAGCCGGGCAGCGCGCGTCTCGGACCCGTCGCGGAGGGCCGCCGCCTCGACTGGCCGGGCGATCGGGGCGCCTCCGCCAATCGGGGCTCGATCACCTTTCCGGGCGGGCTCCGGGAGGCCCGCATGGCCCCGTCTCGAACCGCCGCGGCGTCGAGAAGGCGAGGTTCCTCTGTGCTCCCCGGCGATCGCGGCGCTCGCGGCCGGACTCCTGTCGGCCCCCTCCGGTCGGCGTCGCGCCCGCGGGTGGCGGCCCTAGAACCGCGTCCCGAGCGTCAGCGTGGTCGAGAACTGTCCGGTCTCGGCGGCACCGAACCCGATGACCAGGGGCCCGAGACTGGTCTCGATCCCTGCGAAGAGGGATCCGGCGGCGTAGCTGCCCTCTCCGCCGAGATCGCCCCAGCCGTCATAGGCGCCGCCATATTCGACGCTTCCGCCGAGGAAGGCTTCCTTGCCGAACAACTGGTCGTAGGCGAAGCGGCGATAGTATCTGAGCCCGCCGACGCCCACGACCCGGCCGATCAGCTCTCCGTCGTCGAAGCCGGAGAGCCGCTGGAAGCCGCCGATGAAATGCGGGCTGAAGGTGTCGTCGCCGATCCCGCCTTCGAGGTAGAGAAAGGGCGCGATCGTGTTGCGTCCGAAGGACAAGGCGCCGACCGCGTCGACCTGGACCTGGTCGGCGGAGGCGCCGTCGAGCAGGTCGAAATCGAGGGCGGCGCTCAGTTGGACGCCTCTGGTGGGCAGGTCCGGATCGTCGAGGGTGTCGTAGTCGACGAGCGTCCTGAGCGGCATCTCGTCGGTCACGATGCGGGCCCGGCCGAGCAGCGCGAAGACGCCGCTCTCGGCCTCCGATTTCTCGTGCCGATAGCCGACCCCGAGCCCGAGGCTGCCCCAGTCGCCGGGCGCCCAGAGGCCGTCCAGCCGAACCGCCGTCCGCGCGACCTTGACGTCCGAGACAGGGACGTCGGGCCTCGCGAAGAGCGTTCCGGTCCGCTGGAAATAGCTGACGGTCGGGCGAAGGAAGATCGTCTGCTCGAAATCGAGCGGCTGCTCGAAGCGCAAGCGCGCCCCTTCGGTCGATCCGATCGCGCCGTCGAAATCGAGCCGCCCGCCGAGCGGGTTGAGATCCGTCAGGCCGACACCGAGCGCGAGCGTGAAGTCGCTGTCGCCGCCGAACACGTCCGACAGGCCGAGGCCGAGGCGGGGCTGGATCCGGCCGGCCGCGACCGGCTCCGCCCGGACGACGAGCACCTCCTGCGCGCCTTGCCGGTCGACGCGGTAGGTCACGCCGTCGAGCGTGCCGAGACCGTAGACTTGCCGGAGCGCCGTCTCGATCTCGCCGATGGCCACCTCCCCGCTCTCCGGAAGGGCGAGGCGCGCCCGGATCACGCGGGGGTCGAGCGGCCCGTCATAGGCGATCTCCAGACGGTCGTAGGCGATCACGGCCGCCAGCGGGTCGCCCTCTGCCGGCCGGTCGGGAAGCGGTCCGCGCCCCGCGGCCACGGCCTCGAGCGCGGAGCCGTGCTGCGCCACCGCGGCGCGTCCGGCGGAGACCGTCGAGGGCGCCTCCTCGAAGGCGAGCATGCCGACCGCGCCGACATCCGGCACGAGGTGGACGTCGCGCGCGCCGAGGGCGGCGAGCTGCGCCCGCGAGTTCACCTGGATCATGACCGACATGGTCTGGGCGAGGACGGAGGTGAACGACCGGAGGTCGTCGGCGCTCACATCGGCCCCTGGTATCTCCGAGACGATCAGGATGTCGGCCCCCATGGCCCGGGCGACGTCGACCGGCAGGTTGTTGACCACGCCGCCGTCGACGAGGAGGCGGCCGCCGATCTCGACCGGTGGGAAGAGCGCGGGGATCGACATCGACGCCCGGATCGCTTCGGCAAGATCGCCGTCTCCGAGCACCACCGCCTCGCCGGTCACGATGTCGGTGGCGATCGCGCGGAAGGGGATCGGCAAATCGTCGAAATCCGACACGCCCTTGGCGCGCGCCACGAGGCGGCGGAGCGTGAGACTGAGCTTGACCGCATCGATGAGGCCGGCATCCACCTCGATGCCGCCCTCCCCGACCCCGACGGGCAGGTCCGCCTGCACCGAGAACGGGTCGAGACGGCTGTCCCGCCTGAGGGGATGCAGGAGCTGCCGGTCCGACTTGTCGTCGAAGATGCCGCCCCAGTCGATCGTGGTCACGGCGTCCTGGAGTTCCTCGGGCGTGAGGCCCGCGGCATAGAGCCCCCCGACGATCGCGCCCATGCTGGTCCCGGCGATCACGTCGGGACGGATCCCGAGGTCCTCGAGCGCCTGGACGACGCCCACATGCGCGACGCCGGCCGCACCGCCGCCGCCGAGCACGAGACCGATCCGCGGCCGCTCGGTCCCGGCCGCGGCGACGGAGGTCGCGCAAAGCGCCGTGGCGGCGAGCGAGAGGGCCAGGGACGGCGTGAGGGCGCGACGCCTCGCCCATCCGAGAAACCGCGGGCTGATGGGCATTGTCGGCACTCCTTCCCTATCGCGAGCGACCCGACCATGCCAGAAAAGCCCCCAGAGCAGGAGAGGCCTGTTGACCGGTCGCGCGCAGCCCCCCTTTCCCGGGCCGCAGCGATGCGCCGGCCGCGCGCTCGACCGAGGCGCGCGACACGCCGCTCTCCCCCGGCCGCGTCGAGGACCGCCCGCCGCCGGAGGCGGCGCAGGGCCGTCTCGGGGCCTCGCCGACGGCGCGACGGATATCGACTTGCATCCGGTATTGGAAGCCGACACCGTCCTGCGGTGTCGCCCTCGCTCGGAGGGAAGGCGTCGACGGGTCGGCTGTCGACAGCGGTCAAGCTAGAAAGTGCCTCATTATGGAAGACCTCCCCATCCTCGCGATCTCCGACGCCCGCTCCGTGGAGGGCAACGGCAACACCGACGGGCGGGTGGCGTTCGAGATCACGCTCTCGGCCCCCGCCTCGGCGGATGTCACCTTCACCGCGCAGACCATCAGCGGCACGGCCGAAGAGCGGGACGACTTCCGCGCGATCGACACCGACCTCTTCACGATCCCGGCGGGGGAGACGAGCACCACCTTCACCGTGCGCGCCACCCGCAACGCCGGCCCGGAGGGCGACGAGAACTTCTTCGTCGAGCTCGCCAACCTCACCGGCGCCAAATTCGCGGGCGGCGGGCTGACCGAGACCGCAATGGGGATCATCGAGGACGACGACGGCGAAAACCGCCCGGCGCTCTTCGTCACCGATCCGGAGGTCGTGGAGGGCGGCGACGGGCGCGAGGCGGTCTTCGAGGTGATCCTCTCCCGCCCCTTCGACACCGCGATCGAGCTGCCCTATCGCACGGTGAGCGACACGGCCTCCGACGGCGGCGATTTCGCCCCCCGCGAGGGGGTGCTCGGCTTCGCCGCCGGGGAGACGCGCAAGACCGTCACGGTGCCGATCACCGGAGACGGCGAGATCGAGGCGACCGAGCGCTTCCACCTCGCCGTCGATCCCGCGGGCCTCGACCTCGTGAACGGCGCGCAGGCCGCCGTCGGCACCGCGACGATCCTCGACGACGATGCGGGCGGCGGCGTGCAGCCGGTGCTGAGCGTGCTCGACGCCCGCACCGCGGAGGGCAACGGCAACACGGACGGGTTCGCGCAGTTCGAGATCCGCCTGTCGGCGCCCTCCTCCACCGACGTCACATTCGACGCGGAGACCGTCAGCGGCACCGCCGAGGAGCGCGACGATTTCCGCACGATCGACCCGCAGAGCTTCACCATTCCCGCGGGGCAGACGAGCTTCGTCTTCTCCGTGCGGGCCAATCGCAATGCCGGGCAGGAGGGCGACGAGAGCTTCGCGCTGAGGCTCTCCAATCTCGACGGCGCGGCCTTCGAGGGCGGCGCGCTCGAGACCTCCGCCACCGGCATCCTGCTCGACGACGACGGCGAGACCCGACCCGCGGTCTTCGTCGCCGACACGGTGGTGGTCGAGGGCGGGGCCGGCGAGCGTCAGGCGGTCTTCGACGTCACGCTCTCGCGCCCCTTCGCCGAGGCGGTCGCCATTCCCTTCACCACCGTCTCCGGCGGCGCGCGGGCGGGCGACGACTTCACGGCGCAGTCCGGCACGCTGAGCTTCGCGCCCGGGCAGACCGAGAACAGCGTCGCGGTGGCGATCCTCGGGGATGCGGAGATCGAGCCCTCCGAGCGGTTCGACCTCGTGCTCGACCTCGAGGGGCTCGACCTCGCCGGCGGCGCGGCGGCGGCTGCCGGCACCGCGACGATCCTCGACGACGATGCGGGCGGCGGGTTCCAGCCCGTGCTCTCAGTCGGGCCGGCACGGGCCGCGGAGGGCAACGGCAACACCGACGGTCGGGTGCAGTTCGAGATCCGCCTTTCCGCCCCGTCCTCCTCCGACATCAGCTTCGTCGCGGAGACGGTGAGCGGCTCGGCCGAAGAGCGCTTCGACTTCCGGGCGATCGACCCTGAGGTCTTCACGATCCCCGCCGGCGAGACCAGCCTGACCTTCTCGGTCCGCGCGAACCGGAACGCCGGGCAGGAGGGCGACGAGGACTTCGCGCTCCGCCTCACCAATGTCTCGGGCGCCGTCTTCGAGGGCGGCGCGCGCGAGCTCCAGGCCACGGGGATCCTCAACGACGACGACGGCGAGACCCGCCCCGCGATCTTCGTCGAGGACACCAAGGTCGTCGAGGAGGCCGACGGCCTCGCCGAGGTGCAGATCGGCGTCTCGCTCAGCCGCCCGCTCGACGAGACCGTGACCGTCGCCTACACCACCGCCCCCGCCGAGGGCGCCGATCTCCAGGACCTCGCCGGGCGGACCGGAACGCTCACCTTCCTGCCCGGCCAGGTCGAGCAGACGGTCGCCTTCTCGGTCCGGGGCGACACCGCCATCGAGGCGACCGAGGCGATCGACCTCATCCTCTCGCGCCCCGAAGGCGCCGATTTCGTCGACGGCGCCGGCGGCGCGCGCGGCCGCGTCGCGATCCTCGACGACGATGCGGGCGGCGGCACGCTCCCCGTGCTCTCGATCTCGGATGCCCGCGCGAACGAGGGCAACGGCAACACCGACGGTCGGGTGCAGTTCGAGATCTCGCTCTCCGCGCCCTCGGCGTCCGACGTGACCTACACCGCAGAGACGGTCGGCGGCACCGCGGTCGACGGCGACGACTACCGCAACATCGCGCCGGAGGTCTTCGTGATCCCCGCGGGCGAGACGTCGCAGACCTTCTCGGTCCGCGCCAACCGCAACGCCGGCGCGGAGCCGGACGAGGACTTCACGCTGCGCCTAACCGACCCGGCCGGCGCGGTCTTCGCGGGGGGCGAGCTGTCGCTCGAGGCGACCGGCATCATCGCCGACGACGACGCGACCGAGCCGAACCTCGTGCCGCTCGTCGTCGAGGACATCCGCATAGAGGAGCCGGCCTCCGGCAGCGCCACCGCGAGCTTCACGATCCGCTCGCCGGTGCCGGCGGGGCTCACCATCACGGGCGACTACGCGATCTTCGGCGGCACCGCGGCCGAGGGCGCCGATTTCGCCCCGGAGAGCGGCACCTTCTCGATCCCGGGCGGGCAGACCAGCACCACCGTCTCCGTTCCCGTCTTCGCCGACGATGCCGCGGAGGCGGTGGAGAGCGTCGTGCTCCGCCTCGACAACGTCCTCAACGCGGGCACCGGCACGAGCTCGGGCGAGATCCACGCCATCGGCTGGATCGACGACGGCCCCTTCGCAGAGCCCGACGCGGCGGATGCCGAGACCCGCGCGACGGTGGTGTTCGACCCGCTGCCGAACGACCGCACCGTCGACGGCGGCCCGCTCTCGGTCACCGCGGTCGAGCGCCCGGCCAACGGCTTCGCGGCGGTGCTCGAGGACGGCCAGCTGCTCTACCGCTCGGCTCCCGGCTTCGCCGGCACCGACACGATCCGCTACACCCTGAACGACGGCGCCGGCGGCACCGATACCGGCGTCGCGACCGTCACCGTCGCAGAGCCTGCGCCGGGCGACGGGCTCACCGTCGCCGAGGCGCAGCGCGTCGCCTATCTCTATGAGGCCGCGCTCGACCGCGACGGCGACATCGACCTGCCCGGCCTCAACTTCTGGATCGACGCGCGCGAGGGAGAGGACGGCTTCTCGATCGTCGAGGTCGCCGGCTTCTTCCTCGACAATCCCGAGTTCCGGGCCGCTTTCGGCGAGGCGCTCGACCCGACCGCGCCCGACTATCTCGACGATTTCGCCCTTGTCACCGCGCTCTACGAAAACGTGCTCGACCGAGAGGCGGACGAGGCCGGCCGCGACTTCTGGCTCTCGGTGCTGGAGCGCCCGGATGTGGACCGGGCGCAACTGGTGCTCTTCTTCGCCGACAGCCCCGAAAACCTGACCGGCTCCGCCTTCATCGCCGATCTCGAGGAAGTCACGCCCGGCGACTGGGCCTTCGCCTGAGGCCATCGGCCCCATCGGGAGCGGCGGCGCGCCCCTCCCGATGGCGCCGATGGCCGCCGCAGCCGGCTCGCCGCGGCCATGACCACGCCTGCCCGACCGCCGCGGCGGGGCCTGGCCGAAGCACAACCGCCGCCATCCGCGCCGCGACAGGCCCGACTTGCGGACGAACGAACCCGTCGCCCGATTGCTGCGGTCGCCCGGCCAGCGGGGCAGGCGCCGATAGACCTCGCCCCGTGATCCCGGACCGGGGGCGTCTGCGATCACGCCGCGGTTTTGACCGTCATGTCCATCCTTGCCTGTGCGGGAGTACGGTACGCGACGCTCGAAAGCCGGCGTTTCCGGTCGTAGAAGATCTCGATGCACTCGAAGAGCGCCGCCCTCGCCTCTCGCCGCGTTCGGAACCTGGTGCGGTGGACCATCTCGCTCTTCAGCGAACCGAAGAAGCTCTCCATCGGCGCGTTGTCGCGGCAATTGCCCTTGCCGCTCATGGACGCTGGGATGCCGTGCAGGCCGAGCAGATCGCGATAGTCGTCACAGGCGTGCTGCCCCCCCCTGTCGCAGTGATGGATCAGCCCTCCCGTCGGCCGCCGGTTGCGGATGGCTATCTTCAGGGCATCCTCGCGAGACGCGTACTTTTCAGCCGCTCGGACATGGACCGGCCGACGATCTCCATGGTCCCGAGATCCTTGATCGCCGCAAGGTAAAGCCAGCCCTCGTCCGTGGGAATGTATGAGGGCGGATCGCCGAGATGGATCTCTGGGAGCAGGACGCGCTGGATCTCGTGGCGCCCGCATCCCTGAAGATCGAGGGCTCCGAGGGCGAGATGCGCTTCATCGCCGTCCGGGCCTGGCTCGACATCCGATTCACGGCCAGCCCCGGCGGCCCTGCCGCCGAGTTCTCCTGGGAGGGCGTCGACGAGGGCGATGAGCCCGGCCGCGGACGGATCGAACCCGGCACCGCAGGCCGCATCTTCTCTCACATGGGTGCCGCTCCGGCTTCGTCAGTGAGCCATGGTGAGCTCTTCAGCAGCCTCTAACCCGATTGAATGGTAGTGCCCCGCGGCGTGGTGTATGACGGCGGTCCTCCGGAGGGGGTCGAGCTGGTCAGGTTGCCACGGCGGGCAGCCTGCCGTTGTGAGTATCTGTGATGCGGGCAAGCGACTTCAGCCCCATTTAGCTGCGCGCGACGGCCCATTCGTCGTTGGTCTCGATCATCAGCGCGCCGACCAGTCGGATGATGGCCGCGTTGTTCGGGAAGATCCCCACGACGTCGGACCGGCGCGCGATCTCCTCGTTGACGCGCTCGAGGGGGGTGGTCGAGCTGATCTGCGCCCAGGGCTCTCTGGGGACGTCCATATAGGCGAGGACGTCGTCGCGGGAGGCGTCCATCATGGCGCCGAGCCGGTCGGTCTTCTCCCGAAGCGCGTCGGCGACGGCGTCCCATTGAACCTCCGCCTCGGCCTCGGTCTCCTGGGCGAAGATCGTCTCGAGCATCGCGGCCACGGCCGTGCGGCTCTTGGCCGGGGCATGGGCGAGCGCGTTCCTGAGCCAATGCACGCGGCATCTTTGGTGGGTCGCATCGAACACCCGGCGGGCTGCGGGAGCTATGGCCGAAACTGGGTGATGCAGGTTGAGAGGGCGGCGTATCGTGGCGAGTGCTGAAGCCTGCCAGAACCTCCAGAAGGAGCGATACGCCATGTCTGAAGATGCCAGCGTCGTCCGGCTGCGCCAGCCGGAAACCATCGACGACCCGCTCACCGAGATCGCGCGGGAAGGGGCGCGGCGGATGCTCGCGAGCGCGCTCGAGGCCGAGATCGGGGCGTTCCTCAACGGGCTCTCCGGCGAACGGCTGCCCGACGGCCGTCAGCGCGTCGTGCGGCACGGGCACGGCCCGGAGCGCGAGAGTCAGACCGGGATCGGGCCGCTCTCCGTCCGGCGCCCGAAGGTCCGGGACCGCGCAGAGGATGCCGAGAAGAAGGTGCGGTTCACGTCGCGCATCCTGCCGAAATGGGCGCGGCGTTCGACGAGCCTCGATGCGCTGTTGCCGGTGCTCTACCTGCGCGGCGTCTCCACCGGCGACTTCCAGGAGGCATTGGCCGCACTCCTCGGCCCAGACGCGCCGAACCTGTCGCCGGGCGTCGTCACGCGCCTCACGGCCGGGTGGGAGGCGGAGTACGACCGCTGGCAGCGCCGCGATCTCTCCGCCCGCCGCTATGTCTACCTCTGGGCCGACGGCGTCTATCTCCAGGCCCGGATGGAGCCCGCCGCGGAGTGCATGCTCGTCGTGATCGGCGCGACGCCGGAGGGGAAGAAGCAGCTCGTCGGCTTCCAGGTCGGCATGCGCGAGAGTACCCAGAGCTGGCGCGAGCTGCTGATCGACCTGAAGGAGCGGGGCCTCGCCGTCGCGCCGGAGATTGCCGTCGGCGACGGCGCGCTCGGGTTCTGGAAGGCGCTGGACGAAGTCTTCCCCGGCACGCGGCACCAGAGATGCTGGGTGCACAAGACCGCCAACGTGCTGAACAAGTTCCCGAAATCCATGGGCCCGACCGTGAAGTCCGACCTGCGCGACATCTGGCAGGCCGAGACCCGCGCCGATGCCGAGGCGGCCATCGACACCTTCGCCGAGAAGTATGGCGCCAAGTACGACAAGGCCGTCGCCTGCCTGGTCAAGGACCGTGACGCGCTGCTGGCGTTCTTCGACTTCCCCGCCGAGCACTGGGACCACCTGCGCACGGCCAATCCCATCGAGAGCGTGTTCGCCACGGTCAGGCACCGGACCGTCCGGACCAAGGGGGCACTGTCGCAGAAGACCGCGAAGCTCATGGTCTTCACCCTCGTCCGCGCCGCCTCGAAGAAATGGCGCCGGCTCCAGGCCTCGCGCCAGTCCGCGCGATCATCGTTGAGCACCTTGCCGGTGCGCTTGGTCTTGGCCGCGCCCGTCTCGTTACGCCAGCTCGGGTCGTAGTCCACGCCGTAGGGGGGGGTCGCTCACCATCAGATGCGGCCGCACATCGCCGAGCAGCCGGGCCACGTCCGCCTCGGCCGTCGCGTCGCCGCAGAGGAGCGGATGCGCGCCGGGGCGCCAGAGATCGCCGGACCTCGAGACTGGGTGCTCTGACCCCCGGGATTTGCTCCATCTGATGCTAGAGTCCGGCGGAGCGAGAGGACCGGACGATGAAGCGATCGAAGTTCAGCGAGGAGCAGGTCATTGCGATCCTGCGCGAGCAGGAGGCAGGCGCGAAGACCGCGGATGTGTGCCGGCGGCACGGTAGTGCCCCAATCCGTGGTGTAAGAGGGCCGGCCCTCGGAGAGGCTCGGTCT
>CAZNTX010000114.1:0-10097 GCA_964576075.1 uncultured Limibaculum sp.
TTACGAGAACAAACTCTCCTTTTGAATGGCCCGGTTTTTGGGGGGCAGGTCAACCTGATTTAGATCAAAAACATCAAAACCAAGCGCCCGAATGAACGGCATTATTACCGCGTTCTTGGTCGCCTCCTCGGTTTCTGCTGTGTCCCTGGCAACGCGCGAGCGCTTCGCAATATCCCGAATAGCTTCTTTCAGATCCATCCCAGCCTCCCAAGACCTGATCGAGTATGGGTGGCTAAAGGAGAGTCCTAAGTCAAGCACCACCGCAGGATGCCCTTTTGGGCGTGGAGGCGGTTTTCGGCTTCGTCCCAGACGACGGAGCGGGGGCCGTCGAAGACCTCTCCGGTGACCTCTTCCTCGCGGTGGGCGGGGAGGCAGTGCATGAAGATCGCGCCCTCGGCCGCGCGGTCCATCAGCTCGGCGGTCACCTGATAGGGCTTGAGCTGGTTGTGGCGGCGGTCGCGCGCGGTGACGTCGTCATGCATCGAGAGCCAGGTGTCGGTGACCACGGCGTCGACCCCCTCGGCGGCGGCGGCGGCGTCCTGGCTGACCTCGATCCGGGCGCCGCGGGCGCGGGCTGCCTCGACCACCGCCGGATCGGGCGCCAGCGTCTCCGGGCAGGCGACGCGCATCTCGAAGCCGAAGGCGGCGGCGGCCTGGATCCAGGAATGGCACACGTTGTTGCCGTCTCCGGACCACAGCACCCTGGCGCCCCGGATCTCTCCGCGATGTTCCTCGAAGGTCATCACGTCGGCCATGATCTGGCAGGGATGGGAGCGGTTGGTGAGCCCGTTGATCACCGGGATCGCGGCATGGGCGGCGAGCTCGCGCAGGGTCGCGTCCTGGAAGGTGCGGATCATCACCGCGTCGACATAGCGGGAGAGGACGCGGCCGGTGTCCGCCACCGTCTCGCCATGGCCGAGCTGCATCTCGCCGCCGGAGAGGATCATCGTCTCGCCCCCCATCTGCCGGATGCCGACATCGAAGGAGATCCGCGTCCGGGTCGAGGGTTTCTCGAAGATCAGCGCGACGATGCGGCCCGAGAGCGGCTGCTCGGCATCCGGCGCGAGGCGGGGGGCGCCGTTGCGCGCGGCCTTGATCGCCTTGGCCTCGTCGAGGATGGCGCGGAGCTCGGCGGGGGGGATCTCGTCGAGATCGAGGAAATGCCGGCCCTTCATGCGGCGGCCTCCAGGCTCCGCGCAGCGGCGTCGAGGCGGCGGACGCCCTCGGCGAGCTCCTCCTCGGTCACGGTGAGGGGCGGCAGGAGGCGCACCACGTTGTCGCCGGCCGGCACGACGAGGAGCCCGGCCGCGCGGGCGGCGGCGACGAGATCGGCCGGCGCCCGCCCCTCGCGCAGCTTGAGCCCGCGCATGAGGCCGGCGCCGCGGATCTCCTCGACGAGATCGGGATGCGCGTCGGCGAACTCGGCGAGGCGCTGGGCGAGGAAGCGCCCCTTGTCCGCCACGGCCTCGAGGAACTCCGGCCGCGCCACCTCCTCCACCACGGCGAGGCCGACGGCGCAGGCGAGCGGGTTGCCGCCATAGGTCGAGCCGTGGGTGCCGACGGCCATGGGGGCGGCCGCCGCCTCGCTCGCGAGCACGGCGCCGAGGGGGAAGCCGCCGCCGATCCCCTTGGCGACCATCATGATGTCCGGCGCGACGCCCGCCCATTCATGGGCGAAGAGGCGGCCCGTGCGGCCCATGCCGCATTGCACCTCGTCGAGGATCAACAGGCAGCCCGCCCGGTCGCACAGATCGCGCAGGCCCTTGAAGCACTGCGTGGGCAGCGGGCGGATGCCGCCCTCGCCCTGGATTGGCTCGATGAGCACCGCCGCCGTCTCGGGCCCGACGGTCGCCTCGAGCGCGTCGTGATCGCCCCAGGCGAGATGGTCGAAGCCGGGCATGAGATCGCCGAAGCCCTCCACGAGCTTCTGCCCCCCGGCGGCCGCGATGGCGCCCGTGGAGCGGCCGTGGAACGACCCCTCGAAGGCGACGATGCGAGTCCGCCCCTGCGGGACGCCCCATTTGCGCGCCATCTTGATCGCGAGCTCGGCCGCCTCGGTGCCGGAATTGGTGAAGAAGGCCGTGTCGGCGAAGGTCTCGGCCACGAGGCGCTCGGCGAGGCGGCGCTGCTCGGGGATCTCGTAGAGGTTCGACACATGCCAGACCCGTCGCGCCTGGCGCTCCAGCGCGGCGACGAGCTTCGGATGGGCATGGCCGAGGGCGTTCACCGCGATGCCGGCGCCGAAGTCGAGAAACTCGCGGCCGTCGGTCGTGGTGAGCCAGCTTCCCTCGCCCCGCTCGAAGTCGAGCGGCGCCCGCGCATAGGTCGGCATGAGCGGCGAGATCACCGGGGCGTGCTCCTGTGTCGGGGGCCGGTCTCCCGGCCCGGAAAAAACGAAAAGCGCCCCGTGGCGGCGTGCCTCGGGGCGACAAAGTGCTTATGGCGGATGGCCCGCGCGGCTGTCAATCGCCGGTTTCGGGGCTCTGAGCGGCCGGATTCAGGCGAATCCGGGCTTCAGAGCCTGCACGAGCTGGGCCTCGATCTCGGGCACGGGGTGATGCGTCAGGTCCCGGTCGATCTCCGCCCGGATGCGCGCGGAGGCCTGCGCGCCGAGCGCCCGGCGCAGATCGCCGAGCACGCGGGGCGGCGCGACCAGCACCAGCGCGTCATAGGCCCCGGTCTCCGCCGCCCGGGTCAGCCGCTCGCCGAGATCGGCGGCGAAGCGCTCCTTGGCGAACCGGTGATAGTCGGTCTCCTCCACCGAGGAGCGCTGGTTGGGCCCGCGATCGGCCATCCGGCCGGGCTTGTCGCTGCCCTGCTCGCGCGCCGGAGGGTTGGCGAGCTCCGCGGCAGAGAGGACGACGAGGTCCGGCTTGAGCTCGGTCCCGTCGTTGCGCAGCAAGAGCGCCTTGCCGCCATCGGCGACGGCGACCCAGAGGGTTTCCTTGACGCGAGGCATGTCCGTCTCCCTTGTTCTCGGTTTCCACCCTCCAGATGAGCGCCGCTCCCCGGGCTCCGCAATGACCTTTGCCAAGGCGCGGGGCTCAGCCGGGCAGAAGGCTCTCGAGCCAGGCCTTCTTCTCCGCGAAGACCCGGTCGAGGGCGTAGCGCTCCACGATATGCGCCCGCGCCGCCGCGCCGAGCCGCGCCGCCTCCGCCCGGTCGTCGAGCAGCGCGCCCGCAGCCTCGGCGATCGCCTCGGGG
Organism: uncultured Limibaculum sp.; assembly: GCA_964576075.1. Taxonomy (GTDB): domain Bacteria; phylum Pseudomonadota; class Alphaproteobacteria; order Rhodobacterales; family Rhodobacteraceae; genus Thermohalobaculum. The sequence continues at coordinate 3,205 of CAZNTX010000114.1, forward strand.
GAATGGAAGTGGACGAGCCGCGCCGTCTCCCCGTCGGCCGCGAACTCCCGGACCGGGGCCACATCGGCGGCCACGAGCGCGCAGCCCGCGCTCATCGCCTCGAGCATCGACCAGGAGAGCACGAAGGGCACCGTCAGATAGACATGCACGTCCGAGGCCTGCAGCACCTTGAGATAGTCGGGCCGCGGCAGATGGCCGGTGAAGTGCACCCGCGTCTCGTCGAGATCGAGCTCGGCGAGCATCCGCGCCTTCCAGCTCTCCCCCTCCGGCAGCGCCCGGCCATAGGCCACCCGGTCCGCGCCGACGACGATCGCATGGAGCCCGGGCCGGCGCGCCTGCAGGCGCGCGAGCGCGCGCATGAACTCCGGGAACCCCCGCTGCGGCTCCATGCCGCGCGTCGCATAGGTGACGATCTCGGGCATGGCGCGGAGGTCGAGCCCGCCCAGCCGCTCGGGGCGCGGGGCGGGGGCGTGGACGGCCGTGTCCACCCCGTCATGGATCACCGCGATGCGCGCGCGCAGCCGCTCGGGGAACTGCTCGGCCTGGAACCGGGTCGGCGCGAGGCAGGCCTCCCCCGCCTCGATGTCGAGCAGAAGGGGCGTGTTGCGGATGCGCTGGCGCAGCCGGCTGTCCTCGTCCGGCTCGAAGTCCTTGAGGAACGAGCTGTCGACCGGCGGGTAGCGATACCACCATTCGAGATAGGGCACGAAGACCGCCTCGGGCCAGACATCCTTGGCGAAGAGCCCCGCCCCCCAGCCGGAATGGGCCATCACGATGTCCGGCCGGTAGCCCTTGGCCCGCGCCGCGTAGAAGGCGCGCGCGGCGGACTGCCCGCGGATGACCGCCCGCTCGGTCGAGGCGAGATAGGGGTGCACGCCCTTGGTGATCTCGCGCCCCTCCTCGAAGAAGAGGAGGCGGAAGGTGTCGGAGCGCGCCTCCTTGCGGGCGGTGGCGAAGCTCACCTCCCAGCCGGCCTCGGCGAGCCGCTTCCCCAGAAAGCCGAACTGCGCGGGGAAGTTGGTATGCGCGAACAGGATCTTCGGCACCGGACGCCCTCCGAGATCACGAGCGCGAGCCCTACCCCCTCTTGCCCCACCCGCGCAAGTCCTCGGGCCCTGGCCCGTAAATCCGCCGCGGCGCCACCCCCTCCGCGCATTCGAAGAGGGCGCGGATGTCCGGCGGGAGGCCCTCCCACTGCTCGCGCCCCACCCGCTCGATGAAGGCCGCGAGCCAGGGCGAGCCCGCAGGCCAGCAACTCTCCACATAGAGCCCCGCCGGCAGATGCGTGTCCTCGTTTCCGATCGCCCCCGCGAGCTGCTCTTGTCTCCGCAGCCCCTCGCACAGCAGCGTCGCAGACCGCGCCAGGGCACCCTGGAACCCAGCCCCGGCGCAGTCTGCACCCTCCAACCGCGCGCCCCAGAGGTCGGCCCCCTCCAGCCCCGCGCGCGAGAGGTCGGCCCCCTCCAGCCGCGCTTCCCAGAGGCTGGCCCCCTCCAGCCCCGCGCGCGAAAGGTCGGCCCCCTCCAGCCGCGCGCGCGAGAGGTCGGCCCCCTCCAGCCCCGCGCGCGAAAGTTCGGCCCCCTCCAGCCGCGCGCGCGAGAGGTCGGCCCCCTCCAGCCGCGCGCCCCAGAGGACGGCCCCCTCCAGCCGCGCGTCCGAAAGGTCGGTCCCCTTCAGCCGCGCGACCGAGAGGACGGCCCCCTCCAGCCGCGCGACCGAGCGGTCCGCGAGGACGGCCCCCTCCAGCCGCGCGCGCGAGAGGTCGGCCCCCTCCAGCCGCGCGTCCCGGAGGTCGGCCCCCTCCAGCCCCGCGCCCGTGAGGTCGGCGCCCTCCAGGCGGGCGTCGCGGAGGTCGGCGCCTTGGAGCTTGGCGCCGGACAGGCGGGTGCGGCGGAGGGTGGCGCAGGTGTTGTCGACGGCCGGGTTGCCGGTCTCGGGCCAGCAATCGAGGCGGGCGCCGGCGAGGTCGGCCTCGCGGAGATCGGCGCGGTCGAGCCGGGCGCCGCGGAGATCGGCGCGGGGGGCTTCGAGGCGGTAGGCATCGGCCCCCCGCAGGTCCCGCTCGCGGAGCGCCGGGCCGCGGATGCGGGCGATCTGGTCCGCCCACCCCTCCCGCGCCGCCTGCCAGAAGACGCGGCGCTGGGCGGGCGGGATCTCGGCCTCTGCGGCGAGGCCCTGCTCCGCCTTCCAGCCCTTGCGGAACTCGGCGAGCCAGTCGTCGTAATCCGGCATCCCCTCGGGCCGGGCCATCAGCCGCACCTCGCGGAGATCGGCCCGCACCGGCGGCACGGGGACGGCGCCGTCGAGATGAGCGTGCCACGCCGCGCGGGTCTTGTCCCAGAGGGGCGCCTGCACCCGCTCGCCGCGCGCCTCGCGCCAGGCGCGGTAGTCGATCTCCCGCGCGCCGCCCACCCGGTCGAGCAGATCGCCGATCCCGACGGGCGCGACCACGGCGAGAACCGCGAGCGCGAGGCCCGCGAGCGCCCGGCTGTCGGCGAGGGTGCGCGGCTCTTCATGGGCGGGCGGCCCCGCGCCCTCGGGCCCCATCGAGCGCCAGAAGGCGACGAACGAGAACACCCCCACATAGCCCGCCGCCCCCACCGCCACGGCGCCCGCGAGCGAGAGGAAGAGATCGTGCGCCGGCCAGGCCCGCGCCCAGAAGGCGACGAGGAGCGCCGGCCCCGCGACCCAGGTGAGCGCGAGGCTGAGGCTCGCGGCGACCCCGGCCATCGCCCCGGGCGCGAGGGCGCGGTCCTCCGGCTCCGGCCGGCGTCGCCGGTCGCGGAGCCAGAAGGCCGCGCGCACGAGGAGCCAGGGGAAGGCCTCCTCGCCGATCGGGCGGCCCTCCTCGGTGCGCCCGGGGGCCCGCGCGATCGCCGCCCAGAGCGGCACGAGATAGAGCTGGAGATAGGCGTAGACCGCGGCGACGAGGAAGGGCCCGACGGTGAAGAACGCGCCCACGGGCACCTCGATGCCGAGGAGGGGCAGCTCGGTCAGCCGGCCCGGGCGGAAGAAATCGGCGTCCCGGTGGGCGAGCAGCGTCACGCCGACGAAGCCGATGAGCGCGAGCAGGCCGAACCAGGTCGACCGCGCGTTGAGGCTCACCGTCTCGATGCGCGCGAGGCTCTCGCTCGCCGTCGGCTGTGCGGGCTCGGCCATGGCACTCCCCCCTCGGCCCCGAGCTTATGCAAGGGCGGCCGCCGGGCAAGGCCCCCCGCCGGCCGCCCGCACCGGCTCAGCGCTGGCGCTCGAGGCGCGCGGCGGTCTCGGCGAGGCGGACGAGCTGGACGAACTCGGCGCGGTAGCCATAGGGGTCCGGGCCCTTGGCGCCGTTGGCCAGCGCGATGGCGTCGGCATAGCTCCAGTCGCCGGTATGCGCGCCGCCGCGCAGGAGCTGGCCGAAGCCCGCCACGGCGGCGGCGAAGCGGGCCTCGCGGCCCGGCGTGCCGGCGTCGGCGGGGGCGATCGGGCGCTCGATCAGGCGGCTCTCGGTCTCGCCGGGGCGCTTGTAGCGGATGCGCAGGAAGGCGAACTCGGCGGCCTGCGCGGCCTCTTCGGCCGCCTGCGCGGCCTCATCGGACCTCGCCTCCGGCGCGGGCCCGTCGGGCCCCGCCTGCGCGGCCTCGCGGGGCGCCGCCTCCGGCGCGCCGTAGCGCAGGTCGTCGACCAGGCGGGCGGGGGAGCCGACCGGGGTGATCTCGTAGAGCGCCGTCACCCGGTGGCCCGAGCCGATCTCGCCGGCGTCCACCTTGTCGTTGTTGAAGTCCTCGCGGGCGAGGGCGCGGGTCTCGTAGCCGATCAGGCGGTATTCGGCGACGGTGGCGGGGTTGAACTCGACCTGGATCTTCACGTCCTGCGCGATCGGGAAGAGGGTGCCGGAGGCCTCCTCGCCGAGCACCTTGCGCGCCTCTGACAGCGTGTCGATGAAGGCGGCCTGGCCGTTGCCGTTCTGGGCGAGGGCCTGCATCAGCGCGTCGTTGTAGTTGCCGCGGCCGAAGCCGAGGACGGAGAGCAGCACCCCGGTCTCCCGCTTGCGCTCGACGAAGCCCTGGAGCTCTTCGGTGGAGCGGATGCCGACGTTGAAATCCCCGTCGGTGGCGAGGATCACGCGGTTGACGCCGTCGGGGTCGAGATTGGCCTCGGCGAGGGCGTAGGCTTGGCGGATGCCCTCGCCGCCCGCCGTGGAGCCGCCGGCGGAGAGCCGGTCGAGCGCGGCGAGGATCTTGGCCTTCTCGGAGGCGGGCGTCGGCTCGAGGACGGTGCCGGCGCTGCCCGCATAGGTGACGATCGCCACCCGGTCGCGCGCCTCGAGGCGGTCGAGGAGCAGGCGGAAGGCGTTGCGCAGGAGCGGCAGCTTGTCGGGGGCGTTCATGCTGCCCGAGGTGTCGATCAGGAAGACGAGATTGGCCGTGGGGCGCTCCTCGGGGGCGAGCTCGTAGCCCTTGAGGCCGATGCGCAGGAGCCGGGTGTCCGGGTTCCAGGGCGTCTCGAACACCGAGACATGGGTGGCGAAGGGGGGCTCCGGCCCCTCGGGGGGCGCATAGTCGTAGGCGAAGTAGTTGACGAGCTCCTCCACGCGGATCGCGTCCTTCTGCGGCAGGACGCCTTGCTCGAGCGCCTTGCGCATCACCGAATAGGAGGCGGTGTCGACGTCGATCGAGAAGGTGGAGACGGGCTCCTCCGCCGCGAGCTTCACCGGGTTGTCGTCGACCGCCTCGAAGCGGTCGCGGCCCTGGTCGCGATAGCCGGGCGCGGGGGCCTCCTCGGCGAGCGGCGCGGCGAGGCCGCGGGCCATCATCCGGGTGCGCATCTCCGGGCTCGGCGCGCGGGCCGCCGCGAGGCCGCGGGTTTGCTGCCCCTGGAAGCGCTCGAGAAGGTCCGCCTCGCTCGCGGAGCCGGTCGGGGCGCCGGCGGCTGGCGGGGGCGAGGGCTGGAGGGCCATGAGGGCGGGCGGGCGCGCCTCGGCCTCGTCGGCGGCCCGCGCGGCGGGCTCGGGGGGCTCCGCTTCGGCAAGGTCGGCGAGGGCCGCCGGCGCCGGCTCGGCGGGCTCGGGCAGCGTCTCGGGCGCCGCCTCGGCGCGGGGCTCGGGCTCTGCCTCTGCCTTCGGGGCGGGGGTCTCGCCCGCCGGGGGCGACACGCGCTCGATCTCGGCGTGGCGCTCGAGATTGGCGGTCGCGAAGATCGCCAGCGCGAGGGCGGCGGCGCTCGTCGTTCCGATCAGGGCGCCGCGGGCGGTGAGGGCACGGGAGGTCGTCATCGCAAGTCTCCTCAATCTGTCGCCGGGCCCGCTCGCCCGGCCTTCCCTGAGACGCGCGCCGGAGGCCCGCTCTTGGGAGGCTCGCGAAATTTTCTCCGACCCGCCCGCCCCCGCATGGGCCGCGCGCGCGGCGGCCAGCGTCGCGGCCCGGCGGGCCGGGTCCGGCGGAGGCGGCGCGTCGGCCTCGAAGGCGCGCGCGAGGCGGTCGAGCTCGTCCGTCATGGTCCCACATCCTCCGCCCGGTCCGCGAGCCGGGCCAATCTCTTGCGGATCTCCGACATCCGCCACGACACCGTCCCCCCGCTGACCCCGAGCGCCGCGCCCGCCTGCGCATGGCTGAGCCCGGCCTCGAGCACGAGCGCCGCGGTCTCGCGCAATTCCGGCGTCAGCGCCGCGAGCGCCGCGTCGAGCCAGGCGAGCTCCTCGGCGCGGGCCTGCCCTCCGGCGCGCGCGAGCGCCTCCGTCTCGGCATAGCGCCGGTCGAGCCGCCCGGCCCGGGCGCGCTTGCGCAGCCGGTCCCGCGCGGCATTGACGACGACCCGGTGCAGCCAGGTCGAGAACGCCGCCTCCCCCCGGAAGCCGCGGATCTTGGCCCCGAGGGCGAGACAGACGTCCTGCGCCAGGTCCTCCGCCTCGGCCTCCGTGCCGAGGAGCCGCCAGCCGAGCCGATATATCCGGTCGTAGTGGCGCTCGAGGAGCGCGGCGAAGGCGCCGCCGTCGCCCGCGGCGGCCGCCAGAGCCTCCGCCTCGTCCCGCCCGCGCTCGCCCTCGCCGTCCATCGCAGCCCCGCCTCCTCTGCCCTTTGGACGCCGCCCGAGGCGCCCATCTTGGCCTGGAGGAGGAAAAATTGACAGCCGGTCTCAGGGGGGAACCTCGGCCCCGGCCCAGTCGAAGACCCGCCCGCTCTGCTCGGGCCCGAGCCCGTCGAGCACGGCGAGGAGCCGCCCCGCCGCGTCCTCCGGCTCGAAGAGCTCCTGCTCGGAGACGCGGCCGCGGAAGGGGGCGGAAAGCTCGGTGCGCACCGTCCCCGGCTGCAGCCCGGCGACCACGAGCCCGCGCCGGGTCCGCCCCGCCTCGATGGCGATCGAGCGCAGGATCTGGTTGAGCGCGGCCTTCGACGCCCGGTAGCCGTACCACCCGCCCGCGCGGTTGTCCGAGATCGAGCCGACCCGCGCCGAGAGCGCCGCGAAGATCCCCCGCTCGCCCTTCGGCATCAGCCTAAGGAAATGCTTGGCGACGAGCGCCGGCCCCGTCGCGTTGACCGCGAAGGCATGCGCCATCGCCTCCGGTGCGATCTGGCGGAGCGACTTCTCCGGCCCGCCCTCGGGCCCGTGGAGATAGCCGCTGGCCACGATCACGAGCCGGAGCGCCGGCCCGTCCCCCGCGAGCGCGGCGGCCTCGGCGATGCTCGCCTCGTCGGCGAGGTCGATCCGGCCCGAGGGCAGGCCCTCCGGCCCCCGCCCCGAGCGCGACAGGCAGAGCACGCGCCCCGCACGCCCGTCCGCCCCGAGCCGGGCCGCGAGCGCGCCGCCGATCCCCCCGGAGGCGCCGATCACCGCGGCCCCGTAACCCTCTGGCAAGCTTTGCATCATGACCTGGGAGCTGTCCCGCCGCGGCCCCCGGTCAACCCCCCCCC
>CAZNTX010000115.1:0-10044 GCA_964576075.1 uncultured Limibaculum sp.
CCGCGCGCGCCGCCGAGCCGGCGCGCGCGGGTGGGCGGGCGGGGCGTGCGCCGCGTCGGCGGCGCGCGCGGGGGCGCGGCTCAGCCCGCCCCGCGGAGCGCCCGGCGCAGGATCTTGCCCGTGGCGGTCGTCGGCATCGTCTCGAGGAACGCGATCTCCCTCGGCGCCAGATGCGGGCTGAGGCGCAGCCGCACATGGGCGATCAGGCTCGCCGCGAGCGCGTCCGAGGGCGCATGCCCCGGCGCGAGCGTCACATAGGCCTTGACCCGCTCGGTGCGCACCGGGTCGGGCACGCCGATCGCCGCGGCCATCGCGACCGCCGGATGCCCGGTCAGGCAATGCTCGATCTCGGTCGGCCCGATCCGGTAGCCCGAGGAGGTGATCACGTCGTCCGCCCGGCTCGCGAAGCGCACATATCCGTCGGCCGACATCTCCCCCTCGTCGCCGGTCAGCATCCAGTCCCCGGCGAATTTCTCCGCCGTCTTCTCGGGCCGGTTCCAATAGCGCAGGAACATCGCCGCATCGCCGCGCTTCACCGCGATCTCGCCGACGGTGCCGGGCGGCAGCGGCGCTCCGTCGGCCCCGAGGATCGCCACCTCGCTGCCCGGGAAGGCCCGCCCCATCGAGCCCGGGCGCACATCCATGATCTCGGGACAGTTGCCGAGGACCAGGTTGCATTCGGTCTGCCCGTAGAACTCGGCGATCGTCAGGCCGAAGCGCCCGCGGCCCCAGTCGAGGAGATCGGCCCCGAGGCTCTCGCCGCCGGAGCCGATGGTGCGCAGCCGCGGCGCGGGCGTGCCCTCGCCGGCGGCGCGGATGAGCTTCAGCGCGGTCGGCGGCAGGAAGGCGTTGCGGATCTCGAAGCGGTCCATCAGCCAGAGCGCGCGCTCGGGGTCGAAGCGCTCCATGCGGTGGGCGACGAGGGGGATGCCGAGGCGCAGCGCCGGCATCGCGATGTTGCAGAGCCCGCCCATCCAGGCCCAATCCGCCGGCGTCCAGAAGCGGTCGCCGGGCCGCGGCGCGAAGCCGTGGGTGAGTTGCACGCCCGGCAGATGCCCCTCGAGCACGCGCTGGGCGTGGAGCGCGCCCTTGGGCGGGCCGGTGGTGCCCGAGGTGTAGGACAGGAAGGCGGGGTCCTCGGAGCCGGTGTCGACGGCGGCGCGGCGGTCCGAGGCGGCCTCGAGGAGCGGCGCCAGGGCCTCGGCGCCAGTCTCGGGGCCTGACTCGGGGCCGTCGGCGAGGAGGACGGTCTCGAGGTCGCCGAGCCGATCGCGGATCTGGGCGATCTTGGGGAGGTTCTGCCGGTCGGTCAGGAGGAGGCGCGCGCCCGAATCGATCAGGCGGAACTCGAGCGCCTCGGGCCCGAAGAGGGTGAAGAGCGGCACCACGATCGCGCCGAGCTTGTAGGCGGCGAGATGGGTGAGGAGGACCTCCGGGGACTGGGGCAGAAGGACGGCGACACGGTCCCCCCGCGCGATCCCGCGGGCGGCGAAGAGATTGGCCAGGCGGCTCGCGGCGCGCTCGAGGCGGGCGTAGCTCCAGGGCTCGGCGGTGTCCTCGGATGTGAGGTGGAGAAGGGCGAGGCGGTCCGGCTCGAGGCGTGCGCGGGCGGTGACCATGGTCTCGGCGAGGTTGAGGCGGGCCGGAACGGTCCAGCGGAAGCGCTCCCTCAGGGCTTGCCAGCTTTCGGCCGGGCGGATCTCTGTCATCGGCGGTCTCCCCCTCCTCGGGCGGGGAGCCTAGCGGCACTGGCGCGCGCCCGCCACCTCCCTCCGCCCACCCACCCCCGGGAGGTGGCGGGCGCGCGCGTGGACGGCAGCGGGCGCGACCGCCGGGGAGCGGTTCAGGTGGTCGCGGTCGGGCCGGTCCGACCGGGCCTGCGGGGCTCGGCGGCCCATCCAGAAAGGTCCGCAGAGGGGGCGCCTTCTTCTGTGCGCCTGTGTCCTTCCTCGACAGGAAGGACGCCATGCCCCGCCATGACCCGACCGGAGAAGACTGGACGGTCGTCGAGCCGCCGCTGCCGCAGGACAGGAGGGGCGGGCCGTGTGTCGATGACCGACGGGCGATCAGCGGTGTCCTTTGGCGCTTCCGGACCGGCTCGTCATGGCGCGATGTCCCTGAGAGCCACGGTCCACGCTCGCGTCGTCCACCGGCGCGGACGCGGCGCGAGACAGGGGGATGCCGAGGATGGCCGCATGGGCCGCTCCCGCGGGCGGGTGCCGACGAAGACGCGCGCGCGCGGCCCTGGCCTCTGCGCGAACCTCCTGCCCCGCTCGACCCGCGAGGAAAGATTCCCCTTCGGCGCATCGGTCCGTCGCCAGCGCGATCTCGTGGGACGGTTCTTCGACCGGATCGAGCACGTCCGGGGCATCGCGGCCCGGCAGGACCGCGATCCCGAGACCCACCTTGGCGCGATGAGGCGCGGCTCGATCCGCATCCGGCTTGCCGATCGATGAGCCCGCACCCTAGAGAGCGGGGCCGGGGCGCGGGGCCCCGGGGCGTGCGGAGGAGGCCGGGATGGCTGGGCGGTTTTGCGGAGTTCTGCTGTTTCTCCTGATCGCGGCGCCGGTGCTGCTGGGGGCGGCGCTGGTCTCGCCGCGGCCGGGGGTGGGCGAGCGCCCGGCCGCAGGGGCGGCGGATGCGCAGGCGGCGCGGGCGCTCGCGCGGCGTTTCCGGGCGGCGACGGAGCCGGGCGGGACCGGCGAGATGCGGATCGCGCTCGCGGAGATCGAGGCGGCGATGGCCTTCGGCGCGCGGGTCCTGCCCGGCTTGCGGGGGGAGGCCGCGATCGAGGGGGAGCGGCTCGTGCTGCGCCTCGCCGCGCCGGTGCCGCGGCTCGGCTGGGTGACGGCGGAGGCGGCGGTGCCGGAGTTCGACGGGGGGCTGCGGCTCGGGGCGGTGCGGGTCGGTGCGCTCGACCTGCCGCCCGGGCTCGCGCTCGCCGCGGCCGAGTGGATTGGCGATCTCGCGATGGGGGGCAGCGCGGGGGCGCGGATGCGCGCGGCCCTCTCCCGGCTCGAGGTGGAGGCGGACGGGGTGCAGCTCGGCCTCGCGCTCGACGCGGCGGGCAGGCGGGCGCTCCTCGCCCGGGCCTCCGCGCTCCTCAGCGGGGAGGAGATGCCCACGGGGGCGGAGATCGGGGCGGAGTTGCGCGCCCTCCGCGCGGCGCTCGAGCGCGGGGCGCTGCCGGAGACGGGCTCCGTGCTGCCCTATCTGCGCCTCCTGGTCGAGCGGGCGCGCGCCGTCCCCGGCGCCGAGCGGCGGGCGCTGACGGCGGGGCTCTTCGCGCTGACGAAGCTCTGCGGGCGGCGGGAGTTCCGCATCCTCGTCGGCCGGCTCGCGGCGGGGCCGGTGCCGGAGACCGGGCGCGCCTGGACCAAGAGCTGCGATGCGGCGACGCTCGGCGGCCGGGTCGATCTCAAGCGGCATTTCGTCACCGCCGCTGCGCTCGAGGCGGCGAGCACGATGTCGGTCTCCTTCGCGCTCGGCGAGTTCAAGGAGTTGCTCGACGCCGCCGAGGCGGGCGGGTTCGACTTCACCGACATCGCGGCGAATGCGGCGGGGATCCGCTTCGCCGCCCGGTTCCTGGGCGCGGAGCCTGCGGACTGGCCGGGGCTTCTCGCGCGGATCCGGCGGGAGGGCGACGTCATGCCCGCGCTCGACGGCATCCCCGGGCGGATGGACGCGGCGCGGTTCGCCGCGCGCTTCGGCGATGTGGAGAGCCCGGCCTATGCGGCGATGCTCGCCGAGATCGCGGGGCGGATCGACCGGCTGGCGCTGCACCGCGCGCCCTGAGCCCCTTTCCCCCGCCTCCCCCAGCCGCTAGAGGGCGGGGCGCATCAGCGAGGGAGGCGGCGGTGATCCTCTATCCGGCGATCGACTTGAAGGACGGGGCCTGCGTGCGGCTCCTGCGCGGCGATATGGACCGGGCGACCGTTTTCAACGACGATCCGGCCGCGCAGGCGCGCGCCTTCGCCGAGGCGGGCTGCCGCTGGCTCCATCTCGTGGACCTCAACGGGGCGTTCGCCGGGCATCCGGTGAATGCCGCGGCGGTGGAGGCGATCCTGGGCGCGGTCTCGGTCCCGGTGCAGCTCGGCGGCGGCATCCGCGACCGGGCGACGCTCGATCTCTGGCTCGAGAAGGGGGTCGCCCGGGCGATCCTCGGAACCGCGGCGGTGCGCGACCCGGACTTCGTGCGTGAGGCGGCGCGCGCGCATCCCGGGCGCGTGGCGGTCGGGATCGACGCGCGGGGCGGCCGGGTGGCCGTCGCAGGCTGGGCGGAGGCGACGGAGATCGAGGCCGCGGACCTCGCCCGGCGCTTCGAGGATGCGGGCGTCGCCGCCATCGTCTACACCGACATCGACCGCGACGGCGCCATGGGGGGGCCGAACATCCCGGCCACCGCGGCGCTCGCCCGCGCCGTCTCGATCCCGGTGATCGCCTCGGGCGGCGTCTCCTCGATGGCGGACCTCGCCGCGCTCAAGGCCTGCGGCGCGCCGCTCGACGGGGTGATCTCGGGCCGCGCGCTCTATGACGGGCGGATCGAGCTCGCGGCCGCGATCCGCCTGCTCGAGGGCTGAGGCTCAGTCCGCGGCCACGGCGCGGTCGGTCAGCTTGGCCAGCGCGCCGGCGGCCTTGGCGGTGGTCGGCGCGGTCGCGCCGTGCTCGGCGGCCACCGCCTCGATGTCGCGATAGATCACCCGGACCGTGCCGTCGGCGTCCTCGTAGGCGGCGACCTTCATCGGCAGATCGAGCGCGATGGAGCCGGAGGCCTGCATCATCGGCGTCCCGATCTTGGGGTTGCCGAAGATCAGCACCGTGGCGGGGCGGAGGTCCAACCCGGCGCCGGCCGCGCCCTCGGCATGGTCGATCCGGGCGAAGACGCGCGCGCCCGCGGCCTCGACCGCGGCGGCGAGGCGGTCGATCGTGACCGGGACCGAATGCGGGCTCTCCTTGCGGACGAAGCCGTCGGCCGCGGCGGGCAGGGCTGCGAGGGCGAGGGCGGCGGCGGTCGCGATGGCGGCGAGGCGCATTGGGGCATCTCCTGGCTGAGTCGGACGCGCGGACCATAGCAGCCGCGCCCGGGGCCCGCGCTCACATCTTGTCGCCCCGCCGTGCGGGCTCTATGGACGGGGGCGAGACCGGCGGAGGGGGCCATGCGCGCAAGATGGGTCACGCTCGCGGCGATCCTCCTCTTCGGCGCGGCGCCGATCCTCTCGGTGGCGCTCTCGGTGGGGATCGCCGACGCGCTCGGCTGCCGGCTGAACGAGGGGGCCGCGCATCCCTGCCCGCTCTGGGGGACGGATCTGGGCGGCGTGCTCGTCGGGCTGTTCCTCGCGGGATGGTTCGCGGTGGTGACGGTGCCGCTCGCGGGGGCGGCGCTCGCTATCTGGGCGCTCGCCTGGGCGGTCTCGGCCTGGCGGCGGCGCAAGGAGAGGGACGGATGCTGAAGACACGGGTGATCCCCTGCCTCGACGTCAAGGACGGGCGCGTGGTCAAGGGGGTGAATTTCGTCGATCTGCGCGATGCGGGCGACCCGGTGGAGCAGGCCCGCCTCTACGACGCCGCCGGGGCGGACGAGCTGTGCTTCCTCGACATCACCGCGAGCCACGAGGACCGGGGCACGCTGCTCGACGTCGTGCGCCGCACCGCGGAGGCCTGCTTCATGCCGCTCACCGTCGGCGGCGGCGTGCGCAGCCTCGAGGACATCCGCGCGCTGCTGCTCGCGGGCGCCGACAAGGTCTCGATCAACACCGCCGCGGTGCGCGACCCGGACTTCGTCCGCCGCGCCGCGGAGAAGTTCGGCAGCCAGTGCATCACCGTCGCGATCGACGCCAAGTCCGGGGGCGCGACGCCCTCCGGCTTCGAGATCTACACCCATGGCGGGCGGCAGCCGACGGGCATCGACGCGGTCGAGTTCGCCCGCCAGGTGGTGGCCCTCGGGGCGGGCGAGATCCTGCTGACCTCGATGGACCGGGACGGGACGCGCGCGGGCTTCGACCTCCCGCTCACCCGCGCCATCGCCGATGCGGTCCCGGTCCCGGTGATCGCCTCGGGCGGCGTCGGCACGCTCGCCCATCTCGTCGAGGGGGTGCGCGAGGGGCATGCCTCGGCGGTGCTCGCGGCCTCGATCTTCCATTTCGGCGAGCACAGCATCGCGGAGGCGAAAGCGGCCATGGCCGCCGCCGGCATCCCGGTGCGCCCGTGAGCGGGGCGGACGACCTCGCGGTCCTCGCCCGCCTCGCGGCGACCGTCGCGGCCCGGCGCGGCGCGGACCCGGAAAGCTCGCACACCGCCAAGCTCCTCGCCAAGGGCCCCGAGAAATGCGCCGAGAAGTTCGGCGAGGAGGCGGTCGAGGCGATCATCGAGGCGGTGAAGGGGGACCGCGCGCGCCTCGTCTCGGAGGCGGCGGACACGCTCTACCACCTCCTCGTCATGCTCGCGGCGCGCGATCTCGGGCTCGCGGATGTCGCCGCGGAGCTCGCCCGGCGCGAGGGGGTCTCGGGCCTCGCCGAGAAGGCCGCGCGCCCGCAGATCCGCCGCGCGGGGCCCGAGGAGTTGCCGCTCTGCCTCGAGATCCGCCGCCGCGTCTTCATCGACGAGCAGGGCGTGCCGGAGGCCGAGGAGCTCGACGGGCGCGACGGCGCCTGCCGGCACTGGATCGCGCTCCTCGGCGGGCGGCCTGTCGCCACGGCCCGGGTGCTCGCCGAGGGGGGCGCGGCGAAGATCCAGCGCGTCGCGGTGCTCGCCGAGGCGCGGGGGCGCGGGATCGGGGCGGCGCTCATGCGCGCGGTGCTCGCCGAGCTCGGCGCGGACCCGGCGGCCGGCGAGATCCGGCTCGACAGCCAGACCTCGGCGCTGCCCTTCTACGAGCGGCTCGGCTTCGTCGCCGAGGGGCCGGAATTCCTCGACGCCGGCATCCCCCACCGCCGGATGCGCCGCGCCGCCGGCTAGGGCCTCGGCAAGGTCTCCGCGAGGAACCGCCCGGCCGCCTCGGCATCCCTGTCGCCGGCGCGCAGCAGCCCCGCGAGCACCGGCCAGGCATGCGGGAGCCTGTGTTCCAGGCGCAGCGTCACCCGCCCGCCGCCGGCCTCGAGAGCGCGGCCGAGGGCCTCGGCATCGTCGGCGAGGATCTCGTCGCGGCTCGCATAGAGGAGCGCGGGCGGCGGGTGGCGGAAGCGCCCGAGGGCGGGGGAGGCGCGCGGGTCCGCGGGGTCCGCGCCTTGCAGCACCATCTCCACCACGTCGCCGAGGCGCTCGGCGGGGAGCATCGGATCCGTCCGGGCGTTCTCCGCGAGGCTGTCGGCGCGGCCCGTCATGTCGGCCCAGGGGGAGAAGGCGACGAGGGCGCCGGGCGCGGGCAGCCCCTCTGCCTCGGCGGCGAGGAGGAGCGCCGCGGCGAGCCCGCCGCCCGCGCTGTCGCCGGCGAGCGCGATCCGCTCCGGCGCCTCGCCGCGCTCGAGAAGCGCGCGATAGGCCGTCAGCGCGTCCTCGACCGCGGCGGGGAAGGGCCGCTCTGGCGCGAGCGCGTAGTCCGGCAGCACCGCGGCGATCCCGGCGGCCTTGGCGATGCGGCCGGCGAGATGGCGGTGGGTGCGCGGCGAGCCCGCGATATAGGCCCCTCCGTGGAAATAGAGGAGGACGCCGGGCGCCGCGCTCTCCGGGGAGAGGCGGAGGGCGGGAACCTCGGCCCCGCCGGCCGCGAGCGCGGTCTCTTCCTCGGCGAGCCCCGCGGGCAGGCGGAAGAGGCGCCGGGACATCCGCTCGAGCCGGGCGCGCATCCGCTCCGGCGAGTGCTCCCGGGCGAGGTTGCGCTTGACGGTCGCGCGGAGCAGCAGGGAGACGAGCCCGGCCGGGAGCCGCGGCGCGCGCATCAGGCGGCCCTCCCGGCCTCCGCCCGCCGCCGCTCGATCGCCTCCCAGATCAGCGCCGCCACGTTGGTCCCGTCGAAGCGCTCCATCTCCTGGATGCCGGTGGGGGAGGTCACGTTGATCTCGGTGAGCCAGGGGCCGATGACGTCGATTCCGGTGAAGATCAGCCCGCGCTCCTTCAGCACCGGGCCGATGGCCGCGCAGATCTCCCGGTCGCGCTCGGTCATGGCGATCTTCTCCGCGCGGCCGCCGACATGCATGTTGGAGCGGGTCTCGCCCGCCTGCGGCACCCGGTTGATCGCGCCGACCGGCTCGCCGTCGACCAGGATCACCCGCTTGTCGCCGGCGGTCACGTCGGGGAGGAATTTCTGCACCATCAAGGGCTCGCGGGAGAGCTGGGAGAACATCTCGTGCAGCGAGGCGAGATTGCCGTCGCCCGGGGCGAGGCGGAAGACGCCCGCGCCGCCATTGCCGTAGAGCGGCTTCACGATGATGTCGCCATGGGTGTCGCGGAAGGCGCGGATCTCCTCGAGCGAGCGGGCGACGAGGGTGGGCGGCATCAGCTCGAGAAAGTCGAGCACCAGGATCTTCTCGGGGGAGTTGCGCACCCAGAAGGGGTCGTTGACCACGAGGGTCTCGGGGTGGATGCGCTCGAGGAGATGGGTGTTGGTGATGTAGGACATGTCGAAGGGCGGGTCCTGGCGCAGCAGCACCACGTCCGTCTCGGCGAGATCGCGCCGGGTGCGGGGGCCGAGCCGGGCATGGCGGCCCTCCTCGGCGCGCACCTCGAGCGGGTGGCCGGTGGCGAGCACGCGCCCCCGCTCCCAGACGAGATCGGGCACCTCGTAGTAGAACAGCCGGTGCCCGCGCGCCTGCGCCTCGAGCGCGAGGCGGAAGGTCGAGTCCGCACGGATGTCGACCGACCCGATCGGGTCCATCTGGATGGCGACCTCGAGGCCCATCTCTCTCTCTCCCCCCTCTCTCGCGGCCCCCCCGGGCCGGGTCAGCCGCTCCGGGCGATCCGCGCGACGCGGCGCGGGTCGTCGATGGTCAGCGCATGGCTCACCACGCGGCGCACGCCGGCGATGCTGCGCGCATGCTCGATCACCCGGGCGAGCTCGGCCTCGGACCGGGCGAGACCGGTGATGTGGACCGTGCGGTCCACGGTGGTGACGGTGTAGTTGATCGAGCGCACGCGGGCGTCGGCCACCAGCTCGTAGCGCAGCGCGTTGGAGATGGCGACGTCGCGGAAATAGTCCTCCGGCGTGCCGTCCGGGGCGACCTCGAGCGCGTCCTCGACGGCGAGAACCCCCGGCGTCGCCCAGGCGGCCTCGGTGGCGGCGACCTTGTCCTCGGCCCGGGGCACGGTGCCGGTGAGGACCACCGCGCCTTCGGTGACGTCGACGCTCACGTCGCGGAAGAGTTCGCCCGAATGGTTGCCGAGCCGGTTGGAGACGCCGAGGGCGATGTCGGCGTCCTCGAGGGCGGTGAGGGTGCCGCGTTCCTCGAACACGGTCTTGCCGACGAGGGCGCCGCCGCCGACGAGCGCCGCGGGCGCGCAGCCCGCGAGGGCGAGGCCGGCGAGAAGGGCCGGCGGGAGGGCTCTGATGCTCATGGTCTCTGCCTCGATGCTGCTCAGCGGCGCTCTTTCGGCGCCGATTGGCGCGAGTATACACTCCGGGGCGATGTCGGGGAAGCGGCGGGGGAGACGATGGGCGATCCTCACGATCTCGCGCGGTTCGCAGCGGCGCAGGACCCGGTCTGGGAGCGGGTCCGGGCCGAGCTCGCGGCCGGGCGGAAGGAGAGCCATTGGATGTGGTTCGTGTTTCCGCAGATCGCGGGCCTCGGGGCGAGCGCGATGTCGGTGCGCTATGCGATCTCTGGGGCTGAGGAGGCGCGGGCCTATCTCGCGGACCCCCTCCTCGGGGCGCGGCTCGTGGAGGCCGCAAGGCTCGCAGCGGCGGCGGAGGGGACGGCCGAGGCGGTGTTCGGCCCCGTGGATGCGGCGAAGCTGCGCTCCTCGATGACGCTGTTCGCGGCGGTGGCGGAGGACCCCGCGCCCTTCGAGGCGGTGCTCGCGCGGCATTTCGGGGGCGCGGGCTGCGGGCGCACGCGCGCGATCCTCGAGGGCGGCGACGGTTGAGACGGCGCGCCCCCCGCCGCCGCCCCCACC
>CAZNTX010000116.1:0-9465 GCA_964576075.1 uncultured Limibaculum sp.
GCCCACCCTGGCGCCGGCGGGGGGCGCGCGGGGCGGGCTCAGAGCTCGTCGAGGCGGACGGCGTCGCGGTGGAGGGTGACGCGGCCCGCGCCGTCCACATGCGCGAGGTCGAAGCGGTAGCCCGTGACCCCCGCTTGCGGGGCGGCGCCGATCCAGAGCTCGGCCGCCGCGGCGATGCGGCGCCATTGGCGGGCCGTGACGGCGCCCTCCGCGCCGGCGCGCCGGCGGGCCTTCACCTCGACGAAGACGACGAGGGCGCCGAGGCGGATCACGAGGTCGAGCTCCCCCGCCTCCGAGCGCCAGCGGGTGGCGAGCACCTGCCCGCCCTCGGCCTCGTAGGCGCGGGCGGCGATCTCCTCCGCCGCGAGGCCCTGGTGGTGGCGGCCCGCGTCGCGCGGGCGCTCAGGCGTCATCGCCGTCCTCCCGGGCGATTTCGAGGGCGCGGGCATAGACCGTCTTGCGCGGCAGGCCGAGGCGCGCGGCGGTCTCGCGGGCGGCGTCCTTGAGCGAGAGGGTCGCCAGCGCCGTGCGCAGCGCCGCGTCGAGATCCGCCGCCTCCGGCCCCGCAGCGGGCTCGGGCGGTGCGACGACGAGGACGATCTCGCCCCGCGGCGGGTCCGACACCGCCGCGTCGGCGAGCCGGTCGAGGGGCCCGCGGCGGACCTCCTCGAAGCGCTTGGTGAGCTCGCGCGCGAGCGCCGCTGGGCGGGGGCCGAGGACGTCTGCCATGTCGGCGAGGGCCGCCGCGGCGCGGTGGGGGCTTTCATAGAGCACGAGCGTCGCGGGGACGGCGGCGAGCTCGGCGAGGGCCGTGCGCCGGGCGGCGGATTTCTGCGGCAGGAAGCCCGCGAAGAGGAACCGGTCGGTCGGCAGCCCGGAGACCGAGAGCGCGGCGAGGGCCGCCGAGGGGCCGGGCAGGGCGGTCAGCGGATGCCCGCCGGCGATGGCGGCCTCCACCAGGCGGTAGCCCGGATCGGCGAGGAGCGGCGTCCCCGCATCCGAGCAATAGGCGACGGACCGGCCCTCGGCGAGCCAGGCGAGGATTTGCGGGCGGCGCTGCGGGCCGTTGCGGTCGTGATAGCTGACGAGCGGGCGGTCGCCGAGCGGGATCGCATGGAGCTGCATGAGATGGCGCAGGCGCCGGGTGTCCTCGGCGGCGAGGCAGTCGGCCCTGGCGAGGACGTCGAGGGCGCGGAGCGTGATGTCGCGGGCATTGCCGATGGGCGTCGCCACGAGATGGAGCCCGGGAGCGAGGGCGGCGCCGCGTGGCCCCTCCGCGACATCCTCCGAAGGCCCGGGCGGCGGCGTCTTGGGTGTCCGTTTACTTTCGCCGCTCATGATCCTACGGTCCGCCCGAGATGCACCCGCGGGGATCCGCCCCGCCAGCCCGGGGAGGGGAACCGATGCGCGCGACGTTGTCAAAGGCGAGAGGGGCGGTCGCGGCGGCCGCGGCGGCGGCGCTCCTCGCGGTCGCGGGCTGCAGTTCGGCGCCGGGGCCGGGGGCGAGCGCGCCGCCGGCCGCGCCCTCGGCGCCAGCGGCCCCCGCGGCGCCCGGCCCGGCGGGGCACACCGTCTCGCCGAACGCGCCCGTCACCGTGGCGCTGCTCTTGCCGACGACGGCGGAGACAGAAGGGCCCGCGCGCCTCGCCCGGGCGATGAACAACGCAGCCCAGCTCGCCGTCGCCGATCTGCGCGATCCGCAGATGCGGGTGAACGTCTACAACACCGCGGGCGATCCGGCGCGGGCCGGGGCCGTGGCCCGCGAGGCGCTCGCGCAGGGCGCGGACATCTTCCTCGGCCCCCTCTTCGCGGCGACGACCGAGGAGGTCGGCCGCGTCGCGGGGGAGGCCGGGCGCAAGGTGATCTCCTTCTCGACCAACACGGTGGTCGCCGGCGGCCCCGTCGCCGTGATCGGCTATACCCCGGAGCTCGAGGCGGAGCGGGTGCTGAGCTATGCGGCGCAGCAGGGGCTGCGCGACGTCGCCGTCTTCCATGCGCGCAACGATTATGGCGAGGCGGCGCTGCGGGGGGCGCGCCGGGTCGCCGATCGCGGGGAGATTTCCCTCGTCGCCGTCTCGGGATACGAGCGGAGCTTCAAGGGGATCGAGGCCGCCGCCGGGCCCTTCGCGCAGGAGGCCGCGGCGCTCGGCGCGAGCGCGGTACTCTTGCCCGCCGGCGGGCAGGAGCTCCAGGCCGTCGGCAGCTTCATGAACTTCAACGGGCTCGACCCTGACCGGGTGCAGTATCTCGGCCTCGGGCAGTGGAGCAGCCGGGCGACCTTCGGGGAGGCGGCGCTCGAGGGCGGCTGGTTCCCCGCGCCCGATCCGGAGGCCTTCGCCCGCTTCGCCGCGCGCTACCGCACGCAATTCGGCGAGGAGCCGCCGCTGCTCGCCACCCTGGGCTACACCGCCGTGCAGATCGCCGGGCAGATGCTCGCCGCCGCCCGCGCGAGCGGCAGCGAGGACGCCTTCGCCGAGGCCGTGCTCACCCGGCCGCAGGGCTTCCAGGGGGCGCTCGGCCCGCTGCGCATCGCGCCCGACGGGACGAGCGCGCACGCCCTCGCGATCCGCGAGGTGGGCCCCGACGGCTTCATCGAGCGCGCTCCGGCGCCGCGCCGCGGCGGGCCCGGGTCCTGAGGCCCGCATGAACCGTCCCGATGCCGCGCTCGCGGGCACCCGGCTCGGTGGCCCGCGCGGACCCGAGACCGAGGCGGGCCTCTCCCATCTCGTCGCCCCGCCCGCGAGCCTCGCCGACCGCCCCGCCCTCCTCGCCGAGATCGACCGGCTCGCCGAGGCGGAGGCGGACCCCCAGCGCCTGCGGGCTGCGGTGCTCGACCGGCTCGCGGCCACGCTCGAGACCGGGCGCGAGGCGGTCCGCGCCGCCCTTCTCGACCACCCGGCCGCGGGGCTCCGCGTCGCCCGCAGCTTCGCCCATGTGACCGATGTGGTGGTCGCGGGCGCCGTCCATGTCTGCCAGCACTGGCTGCACGAGGCGCCGATCCGCACCACCGGGGAGCAGCTCTCCGTCCTCGCCGTTGGCGGCTATGGCCGGGGCGAGATGGCGCCCTATTCCGACGTCGATCTCCTCTTCCTCATCCCCTACAAGCGCACCGCCTGGGCCGAGAGCGTGGTGGAATCGACGCTCTATCTGCTCTGGGATCTCAAGCTGAAGGTGGGGCAGGCCGTCCGCTCGGTGTCGGACTGCATGCGCTACGCGCGCGAGGATCTCACCATCCGCACCGCGCTCCTCGAGATGCGCTTTCTCGCGGGCGACCGCGCGCCCTTCGACGAACTCCACGCCAAGCTCTGGGACGAGCTCTTCGCCAAGACCGGCCCGGATTTCGTCGAAGCGAAGCTCGCCGAGCGGGACAAGCGCCACGAGCGCCATGGCGGCTCTCGCTACCTCCTCGAGCCCAACATCAAGGAGGGCAAGGGGGGCTTGCGCGATCTGCAGACGCTGCACTGGGTCTCGAAATATCTCTACCGCTCCGGCACCGCCTGGGATCTCGTCGACCGAGGCATCTTCCTCGAGGAGGAGGTCCGCCGCTTCGCCGAGGCCGCGAAGTTCCTCTGGGCGGTGCGCTGCCATCTCCACGACCTCGCCGGGCGCGCGCAGGACCGGCTCACCTTCGACCGGCAGGTCGAGATCGCCGAGCGCATGGGCTACGAGGACGGCGGCGGGCGCCAGGCGGTCGAGCATTTCATGCACGCCTATTTCCGCCATGCGAAGAATGTGGGCGACCTGACCCGCATCTTCTCCGCCGCCCTCGAGGCGCAGCACGCGAAGAAGCCGCCGCGGCTCTCCGTGCTCCTGAAGAGCCTCTCCTTCTCCCAGGAGGCCCAGGCGCAGGGGCCGTTCCGGGTGGTCGAGGGGCGGCTCTCGGTGCGCGACGAGGCGGTGTTCTCGGAAAACCCCGCCAACCTCCTGCGGCTCTTCCACGAATCCGCCCGGCTCGATGCGCGCATCCACCCCCAGGCCATGCGTCTCGTCACCCGCAGCCTCGAGCTGATCGACGAGGCGCTGCGCACCGACCCGGAGGCCAACCGCCTCTTCCTCGACATGCTGACCGACCGCGCCCATGCCGAATGGGTGCTCCGGCTGATGAACGAGACCGGGGTGCTCGGCCGCTTCGTCCCCGAATTCGGGCGGATCGTGGCGATGATGCAGTTCAACATGTATCACCACTACACGGTGGACGAGCACACGATCCGCTGCATCGGCGTGTTGAACCAGATCGACCGGCTCGAGGCGGAGGACGCCCACCCCGTCGCCTCCGAGATCCTCAAGGGCAAGATCAACCGCCGGGTGCTCTACACCGCGCTCTTCCTGCACGACATCGGCAAGGGCACGAAGATCGACCATTCCGAGCTCGGCGCGGAGATCGCGGCCGAGCTCTGCCCCCGCTTCGGGCTGACGGAGGCGGAGACCGAGACGGTCGTCTGGCTCGTGCGCCACCATCTCCTGATGTCCGACACCGCGCAGAAGCGCGACATCTCCGACCCCGCCACGGTGCGCGACTTCGCCGATCAGGTGCGCAGCCCCGAGCGGCTGCGCCTCCTCCTCGTGCTCACGGTCTGCGACATTCGCGGCGTCGGCCCCAATGTCTGGAACAACTGGAAGGCGCAGCTCCTCCGCCAGCTCTACTGGGACACCCGCGACGTGCTCACCGGCGGGCACTCCGCCACCCGGCGCCACCGGATCGAGCAGGCCCGCGAGGCGCTGGCCGAGGCGCTCGCGGCCTGGCCGGAGCGGGCGGTCGCGCGCGAGCTCGACCGCCATTACCCGCATTACTGGCTCGGGCTCGATACGGAGACCCACGTCATCTTCGCCGAGATGGCGGCGGAGGCGGCCGGCCCCCCGATCCGCAGCCGCCTGATGGCCGACGAGAGCCGCGACGCGACCAAGGCCTGCCTCTACATGGCCGACCATCCCGGCATCTTCTCGCGCATGGCCGGGGCCTTCGCCCTCGCCGGGGCCGACGTGAAGGATGCGCGGACCTACACCACCTCCGACGGCATGGCCTGCTCCACCTTCTGGCTCCAGGACGCCGACGGCCACCCCTTCGACCCCGCCCGCTTCGACCGGCTGAAACGCGCGATCGAGCGGACGCTCTCGGGCGAGGTGCTGGCCCGCGAGGCGATCCGGGAGAAGGAGCGGGTGCCCGTGCGCGAGCGCTCCTTCACCGTGCCGACCCGGGTGCTCTTCGACAACGAGGGCTCCGATCTCTACACCATCGTCGAGGTCAATGCGCGCGACCGGCTCGGCCTTCTCCATGCGCTCACCCGCACCCTCGCGGGGCTCAACCTCAACATCTTCTCGGCGATCATCGCGACCTATGGCGAGCACGCGGTCGACGTCTTCTACGTCAAGGACCTGTTCGGGCTGAAGATCCGCAGCGAGGCCAAGCAGGCGCTGATCGAGGCGCGGCTCGTCGAGGCGGTGGAGGCGGTGCAGCGGGGCGAGGGCGCCGGCGGATGAGCCGATGATCCCGCGCCCCGTGCGCCTCGTCGCGGGCTTCATGACGGTGGGCGCCTGGACGATGGCGAGCCGCGTGCTCGGCTTCCTGCGCGACATCCTGATCGCCGCCACCCTCGGCGCGGGGCCGGTGGCGGAGGCCTTCTTCGTCGCCTTCACCCTGCCCAACATGTTCCGCCGGCTGTTCGCCGAGGGGGCGTTCAACACCGCCTTCGTGCCGCTCTTCGCCAAGCGGCTCGAAGGGGAGGGGCCGGAGGCGGCGCGGGAGTTCGCCGAGACCGCCTTCGCGGGCCTGGCCACGATCCTCCTCGCGCTGACGCTCCTGGCCACCCTCGCCATGCCCTGGATGGTGCTGGCGCTCGCGAGCGGCTTCGCGGGGGATGCCCGCTTCGATCTCGCGGTGGCCTTCGGGCGGGTGGTGTTTCCCTATGTGGTGGCGATCTGCCTCGCCGCGCTCCTCTCCGGGGTGCTCAACAGCCTCGGGCGGTTCGCCGCGGCGGCGGCCGCGCCGGTGCTGCTCAATCTCGTGCTGATCGCGGCGCTGGGGCTCGCGGAGACCGGGCTCCTCTCCGGGGTGGCGGTCTCGGGGCCCGGCCTCGGCGGGCTCGAGGGGCGCCATGCCGGCACGCTGCTCGCCTGGGCGGTGCTGCTCGCGGGGGGGCTGCAGCTCGCCCTCGTCTGGGAGGCGGCGCGGCGGGCGGGGATGACGCTCCGCCTCCGCCGTCCGCGGCTGACGCCCGGGTTGCAGCGCCTCGCCGTCATCGCGCTGCCGGCCGCGCTCGCCGCCGGGGTGATGCAGATCAACCTCGTCGTCGGCCGGCAGGTGGCGAGCCATTTCGAGGGGGCGGTGGCCTGGCTCTGGCTCGCGGACCGGGTCTACCAGCTCCCCCTCGGCGTCGTCGGCGTGGCGATCGGGGTGGTGCTGCTGCCAGAGCTCTCGCGCCGGGTGCGGGCCGAGGACCCGGCCGGGGCGACGGGGGCGGTCAACCGCGCTGCGGAGTTCGCGCTGCTCCTCACTCTGCCGGCGACCGTCGCGCTCCTCGCGATCCCGGGGCTCGTGACCGGCGTGCTGTTCGAGCGGGGCGCCTTCACCGCCGAGGACACCGCCGCCACCGCCGCGGCGCTCGCGATCTACGCGCTCGGCCTGCCGGCCTTCGTGCTGCAGAAGATCGCGCAGCCGGTCTTCTTCGCGCGGGAGGACACGCGGACCCCGCTGCGCTACGCCGTCGTCGCGATGATCGTGAACGCCGTCGCGGCCATCGGGCTCGCGCCGGTCATCGGCTATCTCGCGGCGCCGGTGGGGACGACGCTCGCGGCCTGGGTCAATCTCTGGCTGCTCTGGCGCGGGGCGCGGGCGGCGGGGGCCGATCTCTCGATGGATGCGCGCCTCGCCCGGCGCCTGCCGCGGATCGCGCTCGCGGCGCTCGCGATGGGGGCGGGGCTCCTCGCCCTCGCCGAGCTCGGCTCGGATCTCGAGGGGGCCGGGCGGATCGGGCTCCTCGCGGCCCTGGTCACGCTCGGCCTCGCAGGCTATGCAGGGGCCGCGGCGGCGCTCGGCGCGATGGATGCGGGCGAGCTCAGAGCCGCGTTCCGGCGGAAGGGAGCCTGACCGATGCGCGCCGTCCTCCTCCTCGCGACGCTCGTCCTCCTCGGGGCCTGCACGGGCGTCCGCCCGCTGCCCGCTCCGCCGGACGAGGCCTATCGCACGGCCGACGTCCCCGGCTTCCCGCAGGCGCGGATCTGGGGCGACGAGCCGGTGGCCGACGGGCGCGAGCGGCTCGAGGAGTTCGTTCGGCAGATCCGCGCCCGCGCCGATGCCGAGGGCGCGATGCCGAACGACGACCGCCTCGACAGTCTCGTCCTGTCCGGCGGCGGGTCGGACGGGCCGTTCGGCGCGGGGCTCCTCTATGGCTGGACGGAGGCCGGCACCCGGCCCGAATTCACCATCGTCACCGGCATCTCCGCCGGCGCGCTGATCGCGCCCTTCGCCTTCCTCGGGTCGGACTACGACGACGACATGCGCAGCTTCACGGTCGAGAGCTCGGCCGACACGCTGATCACCGTGCAGCTCGTGCGCGGCATCCTCGACGGCGTCGGCCTGATCGACAACTCCAAGCTCCAGCGGCGGCTGCGCGGGCTGATCACCCCCGATGTGGTGCGCAAGATCGCCGCGGAGCACGAGCGCGGCCGGCGGCTCTTCATCGGCACCACCAATCTCGACGCGCAGCGCCCGGTCTATTGGCGGGTCAGCCGAATCGCCTGGCTCGGGCGCGACAACGCCGCGGCGACCGCCGATTTCATCACCAAGATCATCATCGCCTCCGCCTCGATCCCCGGCGCCTTCCCGCCGCAGTTCTTCACCGTGCAGGCCGGCGGGTCCCTGTTCTCCGAGATGCATGTGGACGGGGGGGTGACCAACCAGCTCTTCCTGCTCCCACGCGAATCCCGGATCGAGGGGCTGCCCAGGGATATCGAGCGCTTCGCCCGGCGCGGCACGGTCTACATCATCCGCAACACCCGCCTCTCGCCCTCCTACGACCCGCTGCCCCTCGGCATCTTCCAGGTCGCCGCGCGCTCGATCTCGACGATGATCAAATTCGGCGGGCGCTCTGACATCTTCGTGCTCGAGGATCAGGCGAAGCAGGCGGGCTTCGGGGTGAAGGTCACCGCGGTGCCGGAGAGCTTCACCATGGAGGAGGACGGGCTGTTCGACCCGGTCTACATGCAGGCGCTGTTCGAGCAGGGGCGGGAACTCGGCCGCGAGGAGAGCGCCTGGACCCTCGACATCGCCCCCGCCGCGGTGACCGACGGCGACCCGGGCTCGGCGGATCTGAGAGCCGAGCTCGCCGAGGCTACCACGCAGCCCTAGGCCGGCGCGGGCGTAGGCTGTAGGCCATCACCCATCCCGCCAGAAAGCCGCCGAGATGGGCCTCCCAGGCGAGGAGACCGCCCATGGCGAGGTCGAGCAGCGCATTGATCGCGACGAGGCCGACGATGCGCGCCCAGATCGGCGAGCGGTCGAGCCCGCGGCGGCGCAGCGCCTGCTCCTGCCAGGAGGTGATGAGCCCGAGGCAGCCGAACACCACCCCGGAGGCGCCCACCATCGGCCCCCAGAAATCCGAGATCAGCCCGTAGAGCAGGGCGCCCGCCACCGCGCTCGCGACGAACAGGCGGAGGAGCGCGCCGATCCCGGCATGGCTCGAGATCATATGGCCGAGGCCGAGGAAGGCGGCGGCGTTCATCGCGAGATGGAGCCAGCCGGCATGGAGGAAGGCATGGGTCACCGGCGTCCAGACCACCTGCGCGTGGAAGGCCTGCCCGCTCCGCGCGGCCTCGAACAGGCTGTCCCAGAAGGCGAAGAGGGTGAAGGCCTGCATCCGCCCGAGCGCCGGCCCGAGAAGCCCCGCCTCGACCGCGGAGAACAGCAGCTCCGCCGCCACCATGACGCCGACGATCCCCCAGAGAAGGGGGTGGACTGGACGGTGCGAGAGACCGGGGTCGATCATGTTCATCCGCCGCAAATAGTCCGCCCCGCGCCGGAGCGCCAGGGCCTGCCTTGACGCAACCGCCCGCGCGCGCGAAGACAGCCCCGCCCGATGATCAGGGAGCGAGAGATGGCCGCCCATACCCCCCGCGTGTTCTCCGGCGTGCAGCCGACGGGCACGCTCACCCTCGGCAATTATCTGGGCGCTGTGAAGCGCTTCGACGAGCTCGAGGAGAGCGGCATGGAGACGATCTTCTGCGTCGTCGACATGCACGCGATCACGGTCTGGCAGGATCCGGCCGAGCTCGCCCGGGCGACGCGGATGGTGACGGCGAGCTTCCTCGCCTGCGGGCTCGACCCGGCGCGCTCGATCCTCTTCAATCAGTCCGCGGTGCCGGGGCACGCCCAGCTCGGCTGGATCCTCTCCTGCGTGGTGCGGATCGGCTGGCTCAACCGGATGACCCAGTTCAAGGACAAGGCGGGCAAGAACCGCGAGGCGGCGAGCG
>CAZNTX010000117.1:0-9309 GCA_964576075.1 uncultured Limibaculum sp.
GAGACGGGAGGAGCGAAGATGGCGGCGAGGATCGCGGTGGCCGGAGTGGCGAAGGCCTTCACGCTGCACACCCAGGGGGGGGCGCGGCTCGAGGTGCTCGCGGGGGCGGCGCTCGAGGTGCATCCGGGGGAATGCGTCGCGCTGACCGGCCCGTCCGGCTCTGGCAAGTCGACGCTCATGCGCATCGTCTACGGCAATTATCGCGCCGATGCGGGGAGCGTCCGGGTCGCCGGGACCGAGGTGGTGGGCGCCGAGCCGCGGGCGATCCTGGCGCTCCGGCGCGAGACGCTCGGCTATGTGAGCCAGTTCCTGCGGGTGGTGCCGCGGGTTCCGGCGGTCTCTGTGGTGGCCGAGCCCTGCCTCGCGCTCGGCATGGACGAGGCGGAGGCGGAGGACCGCGCGCGCGGGCTCCTCTCCCGGCTGAATATCCCCGAACGGCTCTGGGGGCTCTCGCCGCTCACCTTCTCGGGGGGCGAGCAGCAGCGGGTGAACATCGCCCGCGGCTTCGCCCATCCCTATCCGGCGCTTCTGCTCGACGAGCCGACGGCGAGCCTCGATGCGGCCAACAAGGCGGTGGTGATCGCGCTGATCGGGGAGGCGAAGGCGCGCGGCGCGGCGATCCTCGGGATCTTCCACGACGCCGAGGCGCGGGCCGCGGTTTGCGACCGGGCGGTGGATGTGGGCGCCTTCCTGCCGGCGGGGGCGGCCGCCTGATGCGGGGGACGCTGTTTCTCGTGGTGGGGCCCTCCGGCGTCGGCAAGGACACGCTGATCGCCCGCGCCGCCCGGGCCCGGCCGGATCTTCTGGTGCCGCGGCGGGTGGTGACGCGGGGCGCGGAGGCCGGGGGCGAGGAGATCGAGGCCGAGACCGCCGAGGGCTTCGCCGCGCGCGAGCGGGCGGGCGGCTTCATGCTGTCCTGGCGGGCGCACGGGCTCGCCTATGGCATCCCGGCGGAGGCGGCGGCGGCGCTCGGGCAGGGGCGGAGCGTGCTCGTCAACGTCTCGCGCGGCGTCGTCGAGGAGGCGCGGCGGCGCTTCCCGCCGGTGCGGGTGCTCTCGGTGGAGGCGCCGGCGGGGGTGCTCGCGGCGCGGCTCGCGGCGCGAGGGCGGGAGAGCGCCGAGGAGATCGCCGGCCGCCTCGCCCGGGCCGAGAGCCCGGCGCCGGTGGGGCCAGATGTGCGCCGGATCGTCAATGACGGCCCCGTCGAGGCGGCGGAGGCGGCCTTCCTCGCCGCGCTTCAGCCGGTCAGCGCGTGACGGGCGAGGAGATGGAAGGGCCGCCCCCCGCCGGGATCGCCGAAGAGGCAGAGCTCGCGGAGCGGGAGCGCCTCGGCGAGATGGGGCGCGAGATGGGCCTCGAGGCAGACGGCGAGGGGGGGCTCGGCCTCGGCCGGCACCGGGCTCGCGAGGGTGACGTGGAAGCGGAAGGCGTCGAACACATGCGGATAGCCCCAGCGCTCGAGATTGGCGAGCCGGTCGGGCGGGAGCGGTTTGGCGAGGCGGCGGGCGCGCTCGGCCTCGGTGAGCGGCGCCCGGAAGAGGTCGAGCTCCTCGACGCAAGCCGCTGCCAAAGCGTCGATTTCCGGGCAGGGGCCTGCGGGGCGGAGGGCGAGGAAGCCGAGCTCCGCATCGACCCGCAAGGGCGGCGCCGCGGCCGGGGCGCGTGCGGCCGCGAGGCGGGCGAGGGCGGCGTCGAGGGCCGCGGGCGTCGTCCCCTCCGCGAGGCGGAAGGGGGCCTTCAGCGTCGCGTGCAGGCCGTAGCGCCGGGGCGCCTCGGTGAGGTCCGCGCGCGCGAGACCGGCGGGGAGCGCCAGCTCCGGCGGCTCGGGCACGCGCCGCGCCTCCGGGTCCCAGCCGAGCCAGGCGGCGCCTGCGCGCGCGAGCCCCGACCCCCGCGGCGGCGCCCAATAGACCGCGTATCGCGCATAGCCGTCGATCGACATATCTCCCCCCCGCAGCGGATGCCGGCCCGCCGGCCGCACGGATGACGAGGACAGACGCCATGTCAAGCCCAGAGACCGACGCGCCGATCCGGACGGGGGCCGCCCCCGGCGAGACGGTGCTCGCCAATGCCCGCCTTCTGCTGCCGGACGGGCCGCGCCCCGGCAGCCTGCGCCTCGCGGGCGGGCGGATCGCCGACATCGCCGAGGGCCGGCGCGTGCCCCCCGGCGCCGTGGACTGCGAGGGCGCGCTCGTGATCCCGGGGCTCGTGGAGCTTCACACCGACAACATCGAGAAGCATCTGCGCCCGCGCCCGGGCGTCGACTGGCCGCGGGCGGCCGCCGCCCTCGCCCATGACGGCGAGCTCGCCTCGGCCGGCATCACCACCGTCTTCGACGCGATCCGCGTCGGCACCCTGCGCACGGACCACGAGTCTCCCGACGGGCTGCGCTATGCCCGCGAGGTGGCCGACCATATCGCCCGGCTGAAGGCCGAGGGGGCGTTCCGGATCGACCATTTCCTGCATCTGAGGGCCGAGATCTGCTCGCACACCGTGCTCGAGGAGCTCGAGGAGTTCCTCGGCGATCCGCTGGTGCGCATCGTCTCGATCATGGACCACACGCCGGGCCAGCGCCAGTTCGCCGACGAGGCGAAGTATCGCCAATACTACCAGGGCAAGCACGGCTTCACCGATGCGCAGATGGACGCCTATGTCCGCTTCACCAAGGCGCTTTTCGCCGAGGTGGGGGAGGCGCACGAGACCGGCGTGGTCGCGGCGGCTGCCCGGCTCGGGGCGGTGCTCGCGAGCCATGACGACACGACGCCCGAGCATGTGGCGCGCTCGCTCTCCCTCGGGGTGCGCTTCGCGGAGTTCCCGACCACGCTCGAGGCGGCGCGGGCCTATCGCGCGGCCGGGGTCCCGGTGCTGATGGGCGCGCCCAACATTCTCAGGGGCGGCAGCCATTCGGGCAATGTCGCGGCGGCGGACCTCGCGGCGGAGGGGCTGCTCGACATCCTCTCCTCGGATTATGCGCCCTCCGCGCTCCTGATGGGGGCGATGAAGCTCGCGCGGATGACGGGCGATCTCGCCGGCGCGGTGGCGACCGTCACGCGCGGGCCGGCGCAGGCCGCCGGGCTCGCCGACCGGGGCGAGATCGCGCTCGGGCTCCGGGCCGATCTCCTGACGCTCCGCGAGATCGACGGGCTCGCGGTGGTGACGGGGGTGTGGTCGGCGGGGCGGAAGGTCGGCTGAGGCCGCGGCTCAGGCCGCCCCGGTCCAACGCTGGGCGTTGGCCCGGATCGCCTTGGCGCGGGCGTCGACCGGCGGGTGGCTCGCGAGCCAGCTCGCTGGTCCCGCCGCCGCGGTCATGCCGGGGACGAGCTGCTTCAGCTTCTCCAGCATCCGCGCCTGCGGCTCCGCGCCGAGGCCAGAGCGGAGCATGATCGCGGTCGCATAGGCGTCGGCCTCGTATTCGTCCTTCTGGCTGAGGCGGGCGACGAAGAGGCTCGACAGGAGCCGCGCGAGATACCACCCGATCACCGGAATCAGCCGGGCGAGGAGGCCGCCCACCACCGTGTGCACCGCCTGGGCGATGGCGACGTCCACCGTGCGCCGCTTGGTGTGGCCGAGCGCCAGATGGCCGAGCTCGTGCGCCACCACGGAGGCGAATTCCGAGGCCGTCACCCGCCCGCGGCGCACCTGATCGACGAGGCCGCTGGTGACGTAGATGTCCCCCTGCGGCGTCGCGAGGCCGTTGACCATCGCCTCGTCGAGCACGCGGACCTGGATGTGGTCGATCCCCGCGGTCTCGGCGAGGCGGCGGATCGCGCTCTCGAGCTGGTCGTTCTTCAGGGGGCGGGAGCGCGCACGCAGCTGCGACGACGTCATCCGGGACATCAGGCTGACCCAGACGACGACCGCGATGGCCGGCAGCAGAAGGAGGAGGAGCTTCACCATGGCTGTCTATTTAGGGGAGCCGGGGGCGGTCGTCACCTCTCCTGCGGCGTCTAGCGGCCGAGTTCGCGGGTGGCGGCCTCGAGGCCCGAGAGGGTCATCGGATACATCCGGTCTCCGAAGATCTCCCGGATCATGGCGATCGAGCGGGTGTGGGGCCAGTGGCGCTCCGGCACCGGGTTGATCCAGGCGGCCTTCGGGAAGCGCTCGACCAGGCGGCGCAGCCAGACCTCTCCGGCCTCCGCGTTCCAGTGCTCGTTGGCCCCGCCGGGGACGGCGATCTCGTAGGGGCTCATCGATGCGTCGCCGACGACGATCAGCTTCCAGTCCGCCCCGTAGGTGTGGAGCATGTCGAAGGTCGGGGTCTGCGCGTCCCACCGCCGGGCGTTGTCGCGCCAGAGCCCCTCGTAGACGCAGTTGTGGAAATAGTAGTATTCGAGGTGCTTGAACTCCGAGCGCGCGGCGGAGAAAAGCTCCTCGACGACCTGGACATGGTCGTCCATCGAGCCGCCGACATCGAAGAGCATCAGCACCTTGACGGCGTTTCTTCGCTCGGGCCGGGTCTTGACGTCGAGATAGCCGGCGCGCGCGGTGGCGCCGATGGTGCCCTCGAGGTCGAATTCCTCCGCCGCCCCCTCCCGCGCCCAGCGGCGCAGGCGCTTGAGCGCGACCTTGATGGTGCGCGTGCCGATCTCCCGGTCGCCGTCGAGATCGCGGAAGCGGCGCTGGTCCCAGACCTTGACCGCCCGGCGGTGGCGGCTCTCGGCTTGCCCGATGCGCACGCCCTCGGGGTTGTAGCCATAGGCGCCGAAGGGCGAGGTGCCCGCGGTGCCGATCCATTTCGAGCCGCCCTGGTGGCGCCCTCGCTGCTCCTCGAGGCGGCGCTTCAGCGTCTCCATCAGTTTGTCCCAGCCGCCGAGGGACTCGACGAGCGCCATTTCCTCTTCGGTCAGCGTCTTCTCGGCGAGCTTGCGGAGCCATTCCTCGGGGAGGGCGACCGCCTCCGCACCCGCGCCGCCGGAGACCGCCTCGAGCCCCTTGAACGTCTCCGCGAAGACCCGGTCGAACCGGTCGAAGAAGCGCTCGTCCTTGACGAGGGCGGCGCGGGCGAGGTGGTAGAAGTCCTCGACGTCATAGATCACGAGCCCCGCCTCCATCGCCTCGAGGAGGGAGAGATGCTCGCGCAGCGAGACCGGCACCCCGGCCGCCTTGAGCCCGAAGAAGAGCTTGAGGAACATTGCCCGATTGATAGACCGCACGGGGCCCCAGGGCAATCGACAGATTCCCTCTGACGCCACCTGGCGCTTCGCGGATCGTCGAAGCTCGAAATCGCACGTCAGCCGGACCTTGCCGATGCGCCGCCTCGCCCCCGACGCCCTCCTGGCCGCCGCCTGTCTCGCCGCCGCGGCCGGGGCGGTGACGCTCGATCTTCAGGATGTCGCGCCGGATGTGGGCGGCGGGGGCTCCGTCCCGCCCGAACTCGGCCTCGACGAGCCCTTCGTCACGAGCGCAGCGTCCGGGTCCGCCTTCACACCCGTCGAATTCGCCGTTCTGGTTGCGCTCGTGGCGATTGTCGCCGTGCCGCTCTCGACGTTCCTCAAGAACCTGGACGTGTCTCAGGTGCCGGTCGAGCCTGGGCCGCTGCGTGGAGACTTGCCCGAGGGCGTCGTGGGGGCGGTCTCGCTCGGCGAGATCGACCCTGCGACCTACCATTTGCTGGTTCAGGACCTTCCCTGAGATCCGGCCGACTACCGGGTCGGCCTCCTGCTCGTGCATCCGGCGTCTCTGGCTGTGCCGCTCCCGCCGGCGGCGGCGCTTCTGCTCGGAGCGCTCGGGACGGTCGCGCTCCTCAGGCGGATCAGCCGATCAGGCCGAGATTGACCGCGAGGATCTGCAGCGCCAGCATCGCGAGCGTCGCCGGGATCGCGTGGGCGAGGGCGTATTGCAGCTTGTCCGCCCCGGTGCCGCCGCGGCGCGTGGCGCGGACCCAGCCGAGGGCGCCGGCGGCGAGGAAGGTGACGACGAGCAGCATGGGCCTCTCCGCGTCCGGGGGTCAGGAGCCGGCGCCGCGGGCGGGCCGGCCGGTGGCATAGGCGGTCCAGGCCGCTGCCTGGGACGCTGCGCGCCGCGCCGCCGCCCTCTGCCCGAGGCTCGCCAGCGCGCGCGCCCGGATGGAATAGTGGGCCGCGAGCGCCTCGTCCAGCCCGTGCCCGGCGAGAACCGGGGCGAGGCCCTCGGTCGCGGCGAGCGCCTCGGCGGGGGCTGCGCGGGAAAGCGCGAGGCCCGCGCGGGTCAGCCGGATCTGGGCGAGGCGCGGGTCCTCGGCCCCGTGGACCCGGGCGCAGAGGCCTTCGGCCTCGGCGAGCGCGGCGTCGGCGCGTTCCGGGTCTGCGGCCTTCTCGAGCTGGGCGTGGAGGAGGAGGCTGTGGCAATGCCAGGCGCTGGCGGGGAAGGCGGCCTCGGCGAAGGCGAGGGCGGCGCGGGCGGCGCGGCGGCGCTCGGCCGCGCTCCGGTCCGTGCGGAGCGCCTCGGCGACATGCGCGCGCCAGCGTCCCTCCGAGCGGTGCGTGACGGCGGGCAGCGGGCGGGCGGCGCGGCCCGCGGGGTTGAGCCGGTCGAGCGCGGCGCGGGCCCGGCGCTCGGTCTCGGCGCGCCCGAGGCCGGTCTCGAGCGCCGGATCGTAGAGCACGCGGAGCATCAGGAGATCGAGCCGGGTCGGCCAGAGATGGCCGAAATCGTCGTTGAAGATCGAGGGGCCGAGGCCGTAGAGGTCGTTGAGCGGCCCGAGCCCCTGCGCGATCTCCTCGAGCAGGCAGCGGCGCAGATCGGCGGGGATCGCGTCCTCCGGGATGAAGATCGTCACCGCCTCGATCCGGCGCGCGGCGGCCATGGCGAGCCCGCCCATGCGGTCGGGGGCGTTGGCGAACGCGCCCCAGGCCCTGTCGCCCGGCACGAGGACGCAGGAGGCCGCCGGCAGAAGAACGCGGAAATCCGCTCCGGGCACGAGGCGCACGAACATGTTGGCCCCCGCCTCGCCGGGCCCGATAGCGACCCCCGCATGCTGCCGGAGATAGCCGAGATAGGCCGCGAGGAAGCCCCGGTGCGCCGCCGCGCCGCGCCCCTCCATCCGAACCGCCACCGGCGCCTCGAAGCGCACGAGATGGGGCCGCGCGCCGCCCCATTCAGTGTCGTGGGTGAGGGTCACGAAGAGCCGCGCGAGCGAGGCGTTGTCATAGGCCGTGTGCCCGGCCGGCAACCGCGCGTGGAGCACGGGCTCCGCCGGCGCCCGGGGCGGGATCGGCGCCGCGACGTCCGGCAGGCGCGGGGCCGCGCAGGCCGCGAGCGCCGCGAGCGCGAGCCAGGCGAGGCGCATCAGCGAACGTATTTCACGAAGGGCGTGAGCGTCCCGATCCGGTCGTAGAGCCGCCGGGCGGTCGCGTTGAAGTCCTGCGTCAGCCAGTAGACCGAGGGGCAGCCGGCTTCGTCCGCCGCCGCATAGACCGCCTCGATCAGCGCCCGCCCCGCCCCGGTGCCGCGCGCCTCGGGGGCGACGTAGAGATCCTGCAGATAGGTCACGCGCTCCACCCGCCATCCGTGCCGGTGGTAGATGTAGTGCACCAGGCCCACCAGCCGGCCCTCGCGCTCCGCCACGAAGCCGTGATAGTCCCCCTCCGCCTCGGAGAGCAGCCGCGCGAAGCTGGTCCGGTAGACCTCCTCCGAAACCCCGGTCTCGTAGAACTCGAGATAGCCGGTCCAGAGCCGGCGCCAGTCCGCCTCGTCCTCGGCGACCGGGCGTCTGATCTCCATGGCGCGTTCCTCCCGTTCCCTGATCGCACGGGCGGCGTGGCGGCGCAACGCCGCTCAGCGGCCGCGGCGGGAGAGGAAGGCGAGGCGCTCGAAGAGGTGGACGTCCTGCTCGTTCTTGAGCAGCGCGCCGTGCAGGGGCGGGATCGCCTCGCGGGGGTCCGCGCGCAGCGTCGCGGGGTCGACATCGTCCGCCATCAGCAGCTTCAGCCAGTCGAGCACCTCCGAGGTGGAGGGCTTCTTCTTGAGCCCCGGCGTGTCGCGGATCTCGTAGAACTGGGTGAGCGCGGCGCGGACGAGGTCCTGCTTGATCCCGGGGAAATGCACATCGACGATCCGCGCCATGGTCTCGGCGTCCGGGAAGGCGATGAAGTGGAAGAAGCAGCGGCGCAGGAAGGCGTCCGGCAGCTCCTTCTCGTTGTTCGAGGTGATGATCACGATCGGTCGGTGCTGCGCCGCGACGGTCTCGCCGGTCTCGTAGACATGGAACTCCATGCGGTCGAGCTCCTGCAGGAGGTCGTTGGGAAACTCGATATCGGCCTTGTCGATCTCGTCGATCAGCAGCACCACGCGCTCCGGCGCGGCGAAGGCCTCCCAAAGCTTGCCGGGCTTGATGTAGTTGCGCACCTCGCGCACCCGGTCGTCGCCGATCTGGCTGTCGCGCAGGCGCGAGACGGCGTCGTATTCATAGAGGCCCTGAACCGCCCGCGTGGTCGATTTGACATGCCATTCCAGGAGCTTGAGGCCGAGACTTGAGACGACTTGCCGGGCCAGCTCGGTCTTGCCGGTGCCGGGCTCTCCCTTGACGAGGAGCGGGCGCTCGAGGCGGATCGCGGCGTTGACGGCGATCTTCAGATCCTCGGTCGCGACGTAGTCTGCGGTTCCCTCGAAACTCTTCATCCCGTCCGGCTCCTCGGCTGTCGATGTGCGGTGCGGCACGCCTTCCGGGCGGGTATAAGCGTTGTGGGCCCGGAGTTTAAGGCGTGACATGAAGCCGGAAAGCGACTATAGCAGGCGCCAGATAACAAGGGGGGTGCCGGGGTGGTCCGGCGCTGTGCGTGACAGGGGCTGGAAGATGAATGTCGAGACACCGATCGACGCCGAATACCGTCCGTCCGACGACGAACCCTTCATGTGCGACAAGCAGAAGGAGTATTTCCGCCGGAAGCTCTTGGAGTGGCGCAACTCGATCCTGAACGAGAGCCGGGAGACCGTGGAGCACATGAAGGAGGACACGGTCAACATCCCCGATCTCGCCGATCGCGCCTCGGCGGAGACCGACCGGGCGCTGGAGCTGCGCACCCGCGACCGGCAGCGCAAGCTGATCTCGAAGATCGACGCGGCGCTGCGGCGAATCGAGGACGGCTCCTACGGCTATTGCGAGGTGACGGGCGAGCCGATCTCGCTGCGCCGGCTCGAGGCGCGCCCGACGGCGACGCTCTCGCTCGAGGCGCAGGAGGCGCATGAGCGCCGCGAGAAGGTGCACCGGGACATCTGACGCTCGGGCAGCCGGGCACGTGCCGCGCGCCCAAGTCTCGGGCGCCGGCGAACCGGGCGCGCGGCGTGTCCTCTTGGAACGCACCGTCTCATGAGAGCCGACCCGGACCCGCC
>CAZNTX010000118.1:0-9258 GCA_964576075.1 uncultured Limibaculum sp.
CACCCGTCGGCGCCGGCACGGCGGCGCTCCACGAGCAGGGGCAGAGCGGAAACGGCGCCGGCCGGCCACAGTCCCGGCCGATCCGGCATCGCTCCATCCGTCGGCCACGGGAGGGCGGCGGCGGGCCGGGGCGCTCGCGCCGCCAGGGCCTATCCTTCGTCGAGCGTCCCGTGCACCGCGAAGGCCTCGAGCCGCGCCTCCTGGGGCTGGATCGCCCGGAAGCTCTCCGAAACCCCGGCCTCGACCAGCCGGCGCTCCACCACGAGGAGCGTGTTGGGATCGTGGTCCTCGCACATGCTGCGCATGAAGCCGAGCTCCTCCGCCGCCACCGGCCGCGCGGCCTCCACCGAGGGCGCGCCCCAATCGGACACGAAATGCCCGGCGAGCCGCTCCACCAGCGCCTCGTATTCCGCCTCGGTGATCTCGGTGACGGCGACGAAGGTCGCGCGGCCGAAGCTCTCGAGCCCGAGCCATCCGTTGGCGAAGGCTTGGCGCGCCTTGCCGGAGAGCTCGTCCTCGGTCCAGTCCGAAAAGGCGAAGGCGCCGGAGACGGCCCATTCCCCGGGCTCCGCCGCGATCTCGAAAACGCGGGCGTCGCTCTCGTCGAAGCGGATGGTGCGGGCGAGCCTCATGGGGCCTCCATCAGCCAGCGGGCGAGGGGGCGCGCCTCGGTGCCGGCGGCGCTGCGCAGGAGTTGGCCGCCGCTCTCGTCGAGCCCAAGAAAGACGCCGCCCCCCTCGAGCGGCTCGCCGATCCCCCAGGCGCGGGCGCACCAGGCCTCGTGGAGCGGGCCGAAGCCGCGGTCCTCCCAGTCGGTGAGCCAGACGAGGCCGTGGCGCGCCCAGGCCTCGATCAGCCGCGCCGCCCCGATCTCGGCGCAGCCCTCTTCGGCGAGCCAGGTGCGCTCGGCGTCGATCCCCGGGGCGCGGCCTTCTGGGGGCAGCAGGCCGACCTCGATGCCGACGACCATCCAGTCGGGCTCGGCCGCCGGGTCCTCCGTCGAGGCCGCGGCGCGCAGCCGGCCGCAGCGCGCGCCGTTGACCCGGAGCCCGCCCGGCCAGTCGAAATGCACCGCCACTTCGGGCGGGGCGAGGGCGCCGATCGCGTCCCCGAGGCCGAGGGCGAAGGCGAAGGCCGCCGTGGCCGCCCGCTCGAGCGGCACCTCCGGGGCGAGGACGATGGCGGCGCGCGCCGTCGCCGTCTCCTCCGACCACAGCACGAGCCCGGGATCGGTCCCGAGGGCCGCGCGGGCGACGCCCTTGGCCATCGGGTCCTGCCCGGCCGGCACCCGCTCGCCCGAGAGCCTCGGCGGGAAGAGCGGCGCCTCGGAGAGCGCGGCCGTCATCGCATCGCGTCCTGCGCCCCGAGCCGCTCGGCGATCTCGAAGAAGGCGCGGGCCTGCGGGCTCGAGGGCTTGGCGGCGACGATCGGTGCGCCGCCGTCGCCCGCCACCCGGATGTCGAGATCGAGGGGCACGGCGCCGAGGAAGGGCACGCCGATCTTCTCCGCCTCGCGCTCCGCCCCGCCATGGCCGAAGATATGCGCCTCGTGCCCGCATTTCGGGCAGATATAGCTCGACATGTTCTCGACGATGCCGAGCACGGGGGTCGAGGTCTTCTTGAACATGTCGAGCGCCTTGCGGGCGTCGAGCAGGGCGATGTCCTGGGGCGTGGAGACGACGACGGCGCCGGTCACCTCCGCCTTCTGGGAGAGGGTGAGCTGCACGTCGCCGGTGCCGGGGGGGAGATCCACCAACAGCAGGTCGAGCCCGCCCCACTGCACCTGGCGCAGCATCTGCTCGAGCGCGCCCATCAGCATCGGCCCGCGCCAGACCACCGCCTCCCCCTCGGCGACCATCATGCCGATGGAGATCGCCGTCACCCCGTGGTTGCGCAGGGGCAGGATGGTGGTGCCGTCCGGCGAGGAGGGCCGGCCGGCGATGCCGAGCATGCGGGGCTGCGAGGGCCCGTAGACATCGGCGTCGAGCAGCCCGACGCGCTTGCCCTGCGCGGCGAGCGCCACCGCGAGATTGGCCGAGACGGTGGACTTGCCGACCCCGCCCTTGCCCGAGGCGATGGCGACGATGCGCTCGACGCCGGGGATGCGCTTGTCGGCGGGCTGGGCGGGCTTGCGGCGGCCGCCGGCGCCGAGATCGGGGGGCGGGCCCTTCGGCGTCGGCGTGCGGGAGGGCTGGGGATCGGCGGAATGGGCGGTGAGGATCGCCGAGACCTTGGCGACCCCGGGAAGCTGCTCCACGGCCGCGGCGGCGGCCTTGCGCACCGGCTCCATCTCTTCGCCGCGGGCGGGGTCGACCTCGATGACGAAGCTCACCGCGCCGTCCTTCACGGTGATCGCGCGCGCCATGTCGGCGGCGATCAGATCCTTGCCGGTCTTCTGGTCGACGATCCGCGAGAGCGCGGCGACGACGTCCTCCCGGGTGACGCTCATCCCCCCTCCCCGGTCTCGATCTCGCCCTCCACCACATGCTCGAGGCCGATCTCGGGGGCGCTGATCACCGCGCGGACCCGCACCGTCCCCTTCGGCCCCGCGGCGCGGACCGCGGCCTCGATCTCCTGCTGCGAGGTGACGCCGACCTGCTTGAGGAATTTCCGCATCGACATGTTGAGCGCGTCGTCGGCGCCGGTGTTCTCGCCCATGTCCGACCTCCGGGCTAGGGAATTGCTCCGTCCGGATGTCACCCCCCGCCGCGCCGGTGTCAAGGGCGGGCTCCTCCGGCTGGGCGCGGGGGCGCGGGCGTGCTAGGCTCGCTGGGCGAGGGATCGGGGTGGACGACGGGGGCTCGGATGGTCCGGCTGGCGGCCCACCTCCTGGCGGCGCTCGCGGGCGCGGCGTTGCTCGCGGCGGCGACGCCGGCGGCTGCGGCGGACTCGCTGCGGCTGGTCAACGCCAACACGCTCGGGCGCCCAGGGGCGAGCCCGAAATACCTCGCCGTCTCCGGGGCGAGCCGCTACGACGGCGCGGCGGCGATCCTCTGGACGGATCTCGGGCAGCGGGACATCCGCTGGCGGCTCGAGCCGGTCTCCGGCCTGCCGGGCACCCACCGCCTGCGCAATCTCAACAGCGGCCGCCCGCTCGCCACCCTCGGCGGCGGGACGCGCCCGGGCGCGCGGGCCGTGCAGTGGCAGAGCCGGGACCCGCGGGCGAGCGCCTGGCGGCTGCGCCCGGCGCCGGCGCGCCCCGGGGTCGGCCCCTGCTTCCGGATCGAGCAGGCGGCGAGCGGGCTCGTCCTCGCCGTCGCCGGCGCCTCGCGGGAGAACGGCGCCCGGGTGATCCTGTGGCACGACCGGGGGCAGGCGGACGCCGTCTGGTGCATCGCGCGATGACCGAGGGGGAGGAGAAACCCGCCAAGGGCTGGACCGAGAAGATCGGCGCCGCGGTCGAGGGCAAGCTGCTCGGCTGGGTGGCGGGGCTCGCCGTCGCGGTGGCCGCGGGGGTCGGGAGCTGGCTCCTCGGCGCGCTCGACTGGCTGGCGAGCGGGGTGATCGTCGCGGCCCTCGGCGGGGCGACCGAGGCCGAGCTCGCGGAGGAGCGGGCGGCGCGCGAGGCGCTCGCCGCGGAGCTCGCCGCGCTCGAGCCGCGGATGGCCGGCGAGGCGGTGCATCAGAGCCTCGCCGCCTGGGTGGCCGAGCGCCGGCGCGACATCGCCCCCCCGCGCATCGCGCTCCGCGACGAGGTGGAGAGCGAGGTCAACCGCCTCGCCGGCCGCGTCCTCCTAGCGCCGCAGCTCTGCCAGGACAGCCGGCTGGTGCGCTTCTGCATCGGCGGGCGGCAATGTCCGGAGGCCTCGGGCGAGATCGTCCGCATCCGCCGGGGCGATCCGGAGGGGGTGTTCACGGTGAGCGAGAGCTTCGTCGCCGCGCCGGATCAGATCATCTGGGCGAGCGCCGCGAAACATGCCGGCATCGCCGTCGGCGCCGACGGGTCGGAGGCCGGCACCGGGCGCCTCGGGCTCGACTACCGCAGCAACCCCGCCCTCATCACCCTCTCCTACCACGCCCCCGCCGGCGCGGCGGAGGGGGACGAGCAATTCCTCCTGCATTTCATCTACGTAGACGCGGATTACGACGATGTCGGCCCGCCCTGCGCGGAGGCCGAGCCGGGCTGAGCCGCCTCAGCTCTCCCCGTCGCCGCCGAGATAGTCGTCGGTGGTGCGCGTCGCCGGGCGCTCGCCCATGCGGAAGGGCGCGGCCTCGGAATGATATTGCGCGCGGACCCGGCAGTCGTCGCACATCTGGATGAGGCGGGCGTTGTCCGAGCCGCGGAACATGG
Source organism: uncultured Limibaculum sp. (assembly GCA_964576075.1). GTDB lineage: Bacteria > Pseudomonadota > Alphaproteobacteria > Rhodobacterales > Rhodobacteraceae > Thermohalobaculum. The sequence continues at coordinate 4,291 of CAZNTX010000118.1, forward strand.
CGTGGCTCGCGAGCTTCTCGGTGATGCGCTCGATCGTGGACTTCACCCCGAAGAGCTTGCCGCATTCGATGCAGGCGAAAGGCTCCTCGGCCTTCATCACCCTCGGCGCGAGGGCGGCGTCGGAGAGATCGAGCCGCGGGACGAGCTCGATCGCCCGCTCGGGGCAGAGCCCGGCGCAAAGGCCGCACTGGATGCAGGCCTCCTCGCGGAAGGTGAGCTCGGGGCTGTCCGGGTTGTCCGAGAGCGCGCCCGTCGGGCAGAGCCCGGCGCAGGAGAGGCAGAGCGTGCAGGCGCCCTCGTTCACCACCACCGCGCCGTAGGGCGCGCCCTCTGGCAGCGGCAGCGGCGCCTCCGGCACGCCCCCGGCGAGCGCCCGGGCGGCGAGGCGCACGGTCTCGCGCCGGCCGCCGACGGCGAGGATCGGCTCCGCGCCGTGGGGCGCGGGGGCCTCGGCGAGCGCCTCCGGCAACGCGTCGGGGTCCGCGATGTCGAGGAGGCGCACCCGGCCGGCCCCCGCCTCGGTCCCCGCGAGCACCGCCTCGGCAAGCGCGATCTGCGCGGCGAGCGTCTCCCGGTCGGTCCGCGGCGCGGCGAGGATCGCGACCTCCGCGAAGCCGAGGGCGAGCGCCGCGAGCGCCTCCGCATGGCCGAAGCTCGCGAGCGCGGGGATCTCCATCGGCACCGCGTCCTCCGGCAGCCCCTCGCCGTGGCGCGCGGCGAGGCGGATCATCTCCGCCCCGTGATCGTCATGGACGAGAAGCCGCGGCGCCCCGCCGCCGGCCGCGCGATAGGCCTCCGCCATCGCCCGCATCCGCCGGAAGAGATGGTCGACCGGGGGCTCCTCCGTCGCCGCGGCGCCCGAAGGGCAGACCGCCGAGCACGCCCCGCAGCCCGCGCAGACCCCGGTGTCGATGCGGATATGATCCCCGTCCGGCACGATCGCGCCGGTGGGGCAGACCGAGAGGCAGCGCGTGCAGCCGATCTTGCCCGCCCGCGAATGCGCGCAGAGGCTCTCGGTCAGGCGGATATGCAGCGGCTTCTCGAAGGTGCCCGTGAGCTGTGCGGCGTCGAAGAGCGCGCGCTCGACGGCGAGCGGGTCGCCCGGATCGGCGCGCAGATACCCGTCGCGCTTCTCGTGGGCGGGCACGAGCGGGGCCCCGCCAGAGAGATCGACGACGATGTCGCACTCTGACTCCGCCCCGTCCACCGCCGGCCCGAAGCGGCGCGCCCCGCGCCCCGCGGGCTCGAGCTCGGCGAACCGGTCGATCCCGAGCGCGAAGCGCCCGAGCGAGCCCTGGAGCCGCGCGAGCCGCCCGGCGACGACCTCCACCCCAGCGGGGGCGTCGAGCGGCGCGGGATCGCTCACCATCGCCGTCACGGTCAGCGCCTCGGCGAGCCTGGCCGCCGCGGGCAGCGCCACCTCCGACGGCCCGTAGACGAGGCAGACGCCCGCGCTCTCGACGTCGAAGACCGGCACCTCCGGCGCGCCGAGCCGCCCCTCCGCGAGGAGCGCGGCCATCTTCGGCCCCGGACGCGCCCCCTCCGGCCCCCAGCCGGCGCGGTCGCGGATGTCGATGCAGGCCAGCCGGTCCGCCGACCCCGCCTCCTCTGCGATCTCGGCGAAGGTCTCCGCCTCCTGCGCGCAGGCGACGATCACCGGCCCGCCGCCGGCGAGCGCCTCGGCGACAGCCCCCGCCTCGCCCCGGCAGAGCGCGCTGTGGCAGCGCCCGGCCTCGAGCCCCGCGCCGGCGCGGATCGCCGAAAGATCGGGCGCCATGCTCCCGGCGCAGTCGCAGACGAGAAGGCGCGGGGCGTCGGTCCTCGATTTGTCGGCCATGGGTCCTCCTCGTCGCTCGCTCCCGCGCGAGCCTACCCGCGCCGCCGCCGGGCGCAAGGGTCCGCCCCCTTCGCATCTGCGAGACGCCCGGCTTGGCAAGCCCCCGGCAGAGACGCCATATGGGAGCGAGGCGCGCCGGCCGCGCCCGCCACTCGGAGGCTCCACGGATGAGCGAGATCACCGCCACCCTGCCCCTCGGCGTCGTGCTGCGCAAGCAGCCGGGGGTGACGCGCTGGGCCGCCTGGGTCTGGCGCGCCGTCGCCGTCCTGCCCGGCGCGCCCCCGGCCGAGTGGCATGTCATGCGCCGCGACGGCGCGGCGGTGGAGTATCACGCCGCCACCCTGCCGCTCGAGCTCCACCGCGCCGAGACCGAGGCCTACCGCGTCGCCCTCTCCAACGAGCCCCCGCGGGTCTATGTCGTCCTGCGCCCGGCCGAGGAGGAGGGCGCGGTCGAGGAGATCGCCGTCCATTCCGTCACCGCCTCGCCCTACGAGGCGCAGGACTATCTCGACAGCGGCGAGGAGATCGTCGAGCCGGTGACCATGCCGCCCGCCCTCGTCGCCTGGATCTCGAGCTTCGTGGCCCGCCACCAGAAGGACGAGCCCTTCGTCAAGCGCCAGCGCGACAAGCTCCGCGTGGACGGCCGCGAATCCGGTAAGGGCGATGCGCGCATCCGCCAGACGGCCGACGTCTACCGCGCCCCAGGCGCCAAGCGGCGGCTGCAATGAGCCGCGGCAGCGGCGATACCGAAGGCCCCCTTTCGCGCTGGTCGCGGCTGAAGCGCGCCCGCGCGGAGCAGGCCGAGCCGCAGCCCGCCGAGGAGGCGGCGCAGGCCGCCGACGAGGCCCCCGCCCCGGAGAAGACCGATGCCGAACTCCTCGAGGAGCTCGGCCTTCCGGAGCCGGACACGCTCCGCCCCGGCGACGACATCAAGGGCTTCATGGCCGAGGCCGTGCCCGCGCGCCTGCGCAACCGGGCGCTGCGCAAGCTCTGGACGAGCGACCCGGTGCTCGCGAATCTCGACGAGCTGCTCGACTACGGCGAGGACTTCACCGACGCCGCCAAGGTCGTCGACGACCTCGCGAGCGCCTGGCAGGCCGGCCGCGGCTATTTGACCGAGCCGGAGCCCCCCGAGGCGGTCGAGCCCGAGGCGGCGCGCCCCGAGGACGCGCCAGAGGAGGCCGACCCCGAGGCCGAGGCCGGCAACGCGCCCGCGGATGACAGCCCCTCGACGGCGCTCGAAAGCCCCCAGGAGGCGCCCGACGGCGCCGATCCGGCCCCGCCGGCCCCCCGGCCGGCGCCCGCCTCGGCCTCGGCCGAGGCGCCCGCGCCCGGGCCTCGCCGCATGCGTTTCCGCAAGCCCGGCGCCGCCTGAGCGCGCGGCCCCCCCCGGTCGCCGCCAGCCGCCAGGTTTGGAGAAACCGATTGACCGGTCCTCTTTCTTTGATAGCGTAAAAAGAAACTTTGGTACCCCCTGCGCCCGGCGCGCGGGGCAAGGACGCCCGAATGATCGCGACGGACGAGACCGACACCACCATCCCCGTGGAGGACCTGCTCCGCGCCGATCTCTACGACCTGCTCGGCGCGCTCCTGTCCCGGCCCCCCTCCCGCGCCCTGCTCGACCGGGTCGCCGCGCTCGAGGGGGACGACAGCGAGATCGGCCGCGCCGTCTCCGCCCTCGCCCGCATCGCGAAGGCGACGACCGAGACCGCGGCCGAGCGCGAGTTCACCCGCCTCTTCATCGGCCTCTCCCGCGGCGAGTTGCTGCCCTATGCGAGCTACTACGTCACCGGCTTCCTGCACGAGAAGCCGCTCGCGCTCCTGCGCGCCGACATGGCCCGCCTGCGGATCGCCCGCGCGCCCAATGTCTACGAGCCGGAGGACAACGTCGCGAGCCTTTGCGAGATGATGGCGGGGCTGATCCGCGGCCGCTTCGGCGCGCCTGCGGACCTCACGGGCCAGCGCGACTTCTTCGCGGCGCATCTCGGCCCCTGGGCCGGGCATTTCTTCGCCGATCTCGAGGCGGCCGAAGGGTCGGTCCTCTACGCGCCGGTGGGCGCGATCGGCAAGGCATTCATGGAGATCGAGCGCGAGGCCTTCCGGCTGGCAGGCTGAGCGCGACGGGATCGGGGCCCCGCGGGGCTCCCGGTGATCGGCCGCCCCGGCGGCCAGGCAAGGAGGAGACCATGACGGACGAGAAAGCGGCAAGCCGCCGCGATTTCCTCAAGCTCGCGGCCGCGGGCGCTCCGGCGGTCGCGGTGACGGCCGTCTCGGGCCAGGCCGCTGCGGCGGAGATCGAGACCAAGACGGCGGGGCTGCGCAAGACGGAGCACGTCGAGAAATATCTGGAGACCGCCCGGTTCTGATCCGGGACGCGAGGCCCGGGGGACGGTTGCGATCCGCCCCGATCCCGAGGCCCGCGATGCGCGCCGGGCGCCGTCCCGGCAACCCTCAAGGGAGAGAGACATGCTGAGGAAGAAGACGAACGGGGTTGCGGGACGCCCCCGGGTTCAGTCGCCCCTCGCCAAGGCCGCCCAAAGCGCGGTCGACCGCCGCAGCTTCCTGCGCGGCTCGGGCCTCGCGATCGGCGGGCTCGCCGCGCTCGGTGCCACCGGCGGCACCGTGACGAAGGCCGAGGCCGCCACCGCCGCGAACGGCAAGGTCGAGATCGTCAAGTCCGTCTGCACCCACTGCTCGGTCGGCTGCACCGTGCTCGCCGAGGTGTCGAACGGCGTCTGGGTCGGCCAGGAGCCCGGCTGGGACAGCCCGTTCAACCTGGGCGCCCACTGCGCCAAGGGCGCCGCGGTCCGCGAGCACGCCCATGGCGAGCGCCGCCTGAAATACCCGATGAAGCTTGTCGGCGGCGAGTGGACCCGCATGTCCTGGGAGGACGCCGTCAACGAGATCGGCGACGGGATGCTGAAGATCCGCGAGGAGAGCGGCCCCGACTCCGTCTACTGGCTCGGCTCGGCCAAGCACAACAACGAGCAGGCCTATCTCTTCCGCAAGTTCGCTGCCTATTGGGGGACCAACAACGTCGACCACCAGGCGCGCATCTGCCACTCCACCACGGTCGCGGGCGTCGCGAACACGTGGGGGTATGGCGCGATGACCAACTCCTACAACGACAT
>CAZNTX010000119.1:0-8808 GCA_964576075.1 uncultured Limibaculum sp.
GGCGCTCGCGGCCGCCGCGGGCGAGGGCGCGCGCGCCGCTGCGCTCGCGGAGCGGCTCGCGGGGCTCGCGGCGGCGGGCGGGCCGGCCGCCGCCGCGCTCGGGCTCGTCTCGGTGCGCCCGGGCGTGCCGGGCGGGGGCGAGCTTCGCCCGGCGGTGCTCGATCTCGGGCTCACCCCGCAGCGCCTCGCCGATCTCGCCGCCCGGCTCGGGGCGCGCGCCGCCGCCGATCTCGAGCGCCGCCATGTGGAGGCCTATGGCACCGGCGTCCTCGGCCTGCCGCGCGAGGCCTTCGAATACGCGCTCTACGACGCGCTCAAGGCCCGCGGCGCGGAGAGCGAGGCGGATCTCTCGGCCGACGATCTCGCGGCCCTCGCAGCGGAGGGGCGGCGCATCCTCGCCGAGGCCGGCGGCGCGATCCCGGCCGATCCCGGGGAGCAGATCGCCGCGGCCCTCGCCGCGATGCGCGCGGCCTGGACCGATCCGAAAGCCCGCCGCCGGCGCGCCGCCCGCGGGCTCCCCCCCGCCGGGGCGCAGCCGGTGATGGTGCAGGCGCTCGCCCTCGGCCTCGGCCCCGGGATCTCCGGCGCGGCGGTGCTCGCGACGCGGGACGCGCAGTCGGGCCGGGCCGGGCTCACCGGGCGCTATCTGCCGGAGGCGCAGGGGGCGGAGGCGATCATGGGCGCGCGCACCCCCGTCCTCCTCTCCCGCGCCGACCGCGAGGCGCAGGGGCTGCGCAGCGCCTCGCTCGAGGAACGCGCCCCGGAGATCGCCGCCCGCCTCGGCGCGCTCGCCGCCGATCTCGAGCGGCGGATGGGGGATGCGCTCGCCCTCGAGGTGACGATCGAGGCGGGCCGGCCGTTCCTGCTCGATCTGCAGCCCGCCCCCCGCTCGGCGCGCGCGGCGCTGCGCATGGCGGTCGATCTCGCCGAGGAGGGGGCGATCCCGCGGGAGACCGCGCTCGCCCGCGTCGCCCCCGCCCGGCTCGACGACTTCCTGCATCCCACCGTCGCCCCCGGGGCCCGGGCCGAGACGGTGGCGCGCGGGCTCGCCGCCTCTCCGGGCGCGGCCTCGGGCCCGCTGGTGTTCAGCCCGGACGCCGCCGAGGCCGCGGCCGGCGACGGAACCCCGGCGATCCTCGCCCTCGTCGAGACCGGGCCGGAGGACATCCGCGGCATGCACGCCGCCGCCGGGGTCCTCACCGTGCGCGGGGGGATGACCTCCCACGCCGCCCTCGTCGCCCGCGGGCTCGGCCGCCCCTGCGTCGTCGGCGCCCGCGCGCTCGAGCTCGACCGGGCCACGGGCACCCTCGCCACCCGGGAGGGCCGGCTCTTCCGCGCGGGCGACGTGATGACCGTCGACGGCACCGAGGGCCGCGTCCTCGCCGGCCCGGTGGAGACCCGCCCCCCCGAGATCACCGGCGCCTTCGCCCGCCTCCTCTCCTGGGCCGACGCGACGCGGAGCCTCGGCGTGCGCGCCAATGCCGACACCGCGCAGGACGCCGCCACCGCGCGCCGCTTCCTCGCCGAGGGGATCGGGCTCTGCCGCACCGAGCACATGTTCTTCCAGCGCGGGCGGATCGCGGCGATGCGCGAGATGATCCTCGCCGAGAGCCCGGAGGAGCGCCGCGGCGCGCTCGCCCGCCTCGCGCCGATGCAGCGGGGCGATTTCGTCGAGCTCTTCCGGCGGATGCCGGGGCTGCCCGTGGTGATCCGCCTGCTCGACCCGCCGCTGCACGAATTCCTCCCCCACGACGCCGACGAGATCGAGGAGATGGCCGCGCATCTCGGCGTCCCGGCCGAGCGGGTGCGCGCCCGCGCGCGCGAGCTCGCCGAGTTCAATCCGATGCTCGGCAAGCGCGGCTGCCGCATCGGCATCGCCTATCCGGAGATCTACGAGATGCAGGCGCAGGCGATCCTGGAGGCGGCCGGCGAGGCGGCGGAGGCGACGGGAGAGCCGGTGACGCCCGAGATCATGATCCCCCTCGTCTCCGCCGTGCGCGAGCTCGAGGTCCTGCGCGGGCGGATCGACGCGGTGGCCGAGCGCGCCGGCGGCCCGGCCTACCGGGTCGGCGTGATGGTCGAGACCCCGCGGGCCTGCCTGCGCGCCGGCGAGATCGCGCGCATCGCCGATTTCCTCTCCTTCGGCACCAACGATCTGACCCAGATGCTCTACGGCCTCTCGCGCGACGATGCCGGGCGCTTCATGCCCGACTACGTCGCCCAGGGCGTCTTCGCCCACGACCCCTTCCACCGGATCGACGAGGAGGGGGTGGGCGAGATCATCCGCCTCGCCATCGCCCGCGCCCGCGCCGCGAAGCCCGACATCTCCATCGGCCTCTGCGGCGAGCACGGGGGGGACCCGGCCTCCGTCGAGTTCTGCGCGCGCACGGGGTTCGACTACGTCTCCTGCTCGCCCTACCGGGTGCCGGTGGCCCGGCTCGCCGCGGCGCAGGCGGCGCTCGCGGGGCGGGCATGAGCGGGGCGGGCGCGAGCGGGGAGGCCGCGCTCGCGGCGCTGCGCGCGGGCGGCAAGGCGGCGCTCGCCCGGGCGCTCGCCGATGTGGAGGCGCGCCCGCGCGAGGCGCGCGTGGCCGCCCTCCTCGACGCCGCCTTCGCCGCGCCGCAGGGGATCGCGCTCGGGCTCACGGGCCCCCCCGGGGTCGGCAAGTCGACGCTGACGGACGCGCTCCTGCGGACCTGGCGCGCGGCCGGGCGCACGGTCGGCGTCATCGCGGTCGACCCCTCCTCGCGCCGCTCAAAGGGCGCGCTCCTCGGCGACCGGACGCGCATCGCGACGGACCCGGCGGACCAGGGCGTCTTCCTCCGCTCCATGGCCGCGCGCGACCGGCTGGGCGGCGTGGCGGAGATCACCTATCCCGCCCTCGTGCTCATGCGCGCGCTGTTCGACCGGGTGATCGTCGAGACCGTGGGGGTCGGGCAGTCGGAGACCGCGGTGGCCGAGCTCTGCGATGTCGTCGTGCTCTGCGCCCAGCCGGCCTCCGGGGACGCGCTGCAATTCCTCAAGGCCGGGATCATGGAGGTGCCGGACATCGTCGTCGTCACCAAGGCCGATCTCGGCGGCATCGCGAGCCGCACGGTCGCCGATCTCAAGGGCGCGCTCTCGGTGACCTCGGGGGACGGCGCGGCGCCCGCGGTGCTCGCCTGCTCCGCCGCCCGGGGCGAGGGGCTCGCGGCGCTCGCCGCCGAGATCGACGCCCGCGCGGGGGCGCCAGATCGTGCCCGGGCCCATGCAGCCCAGGCCCGCGCCTGGGCCGAGGCGGAGATCGTGCACCGATTCGGCCGGGCCGGCCTCGCCGCCCTCGAGCGATTCGTGCCGGAGGCGACCGGCAGCGCCCCCTTCGCAGCCGCGGCCGAACTGACGCTACATCTTGATGCTGCGCTGCAACAGGCGATAGCGGAGATGGACCGATCCGAGGGTGCGTCAGCTTAACCGCGGGGTAAAGCGTTTCCATCATCCCGAGTTTCGGGTAAGTCGGCCGCATGAGGGTGCGGTTGGTGAAGCGGCTTGCCCAAGAGAGGTGAGGGCGCGCGGTGGCGCGCCGAGGTTCGGTGAAAGGTGACGTGATGAGAGAGTGGCGGAGGCGAGCGCGGGCCGTGGCGGCGCGCGCCGGAGCGATGATCGTCGTGGCGGCCCTTCTTCCCTTGGCGCCCGGCGCGCGGGCCGATGCCGGAGGCGAGGGCGCGGTCCCGTTTGACCTCGGCCATGTCGTCTCCGCGCTCGACACCGAGCGCGAGCAGCTCTCCGCCTTCGCCCGCAGCGACGTGTTCGCCAAGGTGCGCCGCCTTGGCGGCGAAAGCGAGGTCGGCGCCTGGCGCGTGCCCCCCGAGGACGGCACCCGCCTCGCCGCCCGCACGCCCGAGGACGCAGACGCCCTGCCCCGCCGCGCCGAGCGCATCACCCGCGCGCGCCTCGGGAGCGTCGAGGTCGGCCGCAAGACGGAGGCCTGGCACTGCCTTGCGGAGGCGCTCTATTTCGAGGCTCGCGGCGAGAGCGTCGAGGGCCAGGTCGCCGTCGCCGAGGTGATCCTCAACCGGGTCGACAGCAAGCGCTACCCCGACACCGTCTGCGGCGTGATCCGGCAGGGCGAAGGCAACGGCCTCGGCGGCTGCCAGTTCTCCTATCGCTGCGACGGGCGGTCCGACCAACCGGCAGATCAGGCCGCCTTCGAGCAGGTCGGCAAGGTCGCCTGGCTGATGCTGCAAGGCCGCCCCCGCGCGCTGACCGAAGGGGCGACGCACTACCACACCACCAGCGTCCGCCCCTCCTGGGCCAGTAAGCTGATCCGCACCGCCCATATCGGCGAACATCTCTTCTATCGGAAGAAGGTGCGGGTCTCGCAGCGCTGAGGCGTCAGCCCTCCTCGAAATCGAGCCCGAGATCGAGGACCGGGGCGGAGTGGGTGAGCCACCCGGCCGAGAGATAACCGACACCGGTCTCCGCGATCGCGGGGGCCGTGTCCGGCGTGATCCCGCCCGAGGCTTCGAGCGCGACGCGGCCCGCGGCCATCCGCACGGCCTCGCGCAGCGTCGGCGGGTCCATGTTGTCGAGCAGCACCGCATCCGCCCCCCCGGCCTCGAGCGCCTCGGCGAGTTGGGCGAGGGTGTCGACCTCGATCTCGATCGCCATGAGATGCCCCGCCGCCGCCCGCGCCCGGGCGAGCACGGGGCCGACGCCGCCGCCCGCCGCGATGTGGTTGTCCTTGATCAGCATCGCGTCGTCGAGGCCCCAGCGATGGTTCCCGCCCCCGCCCGCGCGCACGGCCCGCTTCTCGAAGAGCCGCAGCCCCGGCGTCGTCTTGCGGGTGCAGACGATGGTGGCGGCGGTGTGCGCGATGGAGTCGGCGACCCGGCGCGTCACGCTCGCGATCCCCGACATGCGGCCCGCGAAATTGAGGGCGACCCGCTCGGCCGCCAGGATCGCCCGCGCCGAGCCCTCCACGGCGAGCAGCGTCTCCCCGGGCGCGATGCGCGCGCCCTCGGCGACGGGGCGTGCGATGCGGAGATCGGGATCCACGAGGGCGAAGGCGAGGGCCGCGGGCTCGAGCCCGGCCGCCACCCCCTCGGCCCTGGCCCGCAGAAGCGCGCGGGCGCGGGTGCCCTCGGGGATCACGGCGTCAGAGGTCACGTCCCCCGCCCGCCCGAGATCCTCGAGGAGAGCGGCGCGGACCGCCGGCTCGATCATCAGCCGCGGCAGCGGCGGCAGGGCGCTCATGCCGCCGCCTCCCCCCGGGCCGCCGCCTCCCGGCGCGCCGCGAGCGCCGCGTCGAGGGTGATCAGCGTCGGATGCGCCTGCGCGGGGTCGGGCGCGGGCGCGTCGCGGCGGAAATGCCCGCCCCGGCTCTCGGTGCGCGCGAGCGCCGCGGCGGCGATCAGGGTCGCGCTCGTCGTCATGTTGAGGAAGGCGCGGCCGCCCCCCTCGGCGGCGGCCTCGATGGCGGCGATCTCGCGGAGCGCCGCCTCGAGCCCCGCCCGGTCGCGCTCGACGCCCACATGGGCGGTCATCGCGGCGCGCAGCCGGGCGAGTTCGCGCTCCGGCAGCGTCAGCGGCTCCGACCCGCCCCCCTCCGGCGCGGCCGGCGCGGGCCCCGGGGCTGCGCTCGCGGAGATGTCCGCCGCGGCGCGCGCGCCATAGACGAGCGCCTCGAGGAGCGAATTGGAGGCGAGGCGGTTCGCCCCGTGGAGCCCGGTGCAGGCGACCTCGCCGACCGCCCAGAGCCCGGCGAGCGCGGTCCGCCCCTGCGCATCCACCTTCACGCCCCCCATATGGTAGTGCTGGATCGGGTGCACGGGGATCGGCTCGGCCAACGGATCGACGCCCGCGGCGCGGCAGGCGGCGGCGATGGTGGGGAACTGGCTGTCGATCGCAGCCCCGATCGCCGCGCGCGTGTCGAGGAACACCCGGTGCCCCGCCGCGATATGGCGATGGAGCGCGCGGGCGACCACGTCGCGCGCCGCGAGGTCGCCGCCCTCGACGCCCGCCATCACCCGCGCCCCCGTCTCGTCGACGAGCCGGGCCCCTTCGCCGCGCAGCGCCTCGGAGGCGAGCGGCGTCGGATAGGCGGCGACGGCGAGGCCCGTGGGGTGGAACTGGACGAATTCCGGGTCCTGGACGACCGCCCCCGCCCGCGCCGCCATGCCGAGGCCCTGCCCATGCACCCAGGTCGGGTTGGAGGTGACGGCGTAGAGCCCGCCGATCCCGCCGGTTGCGAGCACCACCGCCCGCCCGCCGAGGAAGATCGGCCGCGCCCAGGGGTCGTCCGCCCGCCGCGCGAAGACCCCGGCGACGCGCCCCTCCGCGACGGCGAGATCGTCGACCGCCACCCCCTCCACCACGGCGATGGAGGGGGTGGCGCGGACCGCCTCGATGAGCGAGGCCATGATCGCCTTGCCCGCCGTGTCGCCCTTGACCCGCACCACCCGGTTGGCCGAATGCGCCGCCTCGCGGGACTGGACGAGCGCGCCGGCCGCGTCCCGGTCGAACGGGGTGCCGAGGGCGATCAGATCCTCGATCCGCGCCCGCGCCTCCTCCGCGACGCTCGCCGCGACGGTCACGTCGACGGTGCCCGCGCCCGCCGCCACGGTGTCGCGCGCATGGGCCTCGGCGCTGTCGTCCGCGCGGAGCGCCGCGGCGACGCCCCCCTGCGCCCAGGCCGAGGAGGCGCCCTCCCCGAGCGGCATCGGCGAGAGCACGGTCACCGGCATCGGCGCGAGCTGGAGCGCGGCGAAGAGGCCGGCGAGCCCGGCGCCGACCACGACGGCGCCGTCGCCAGCGAAGAGCGTGTCGGTCATGGGATCCCCCCCGGGCCGTCAGCCCTTGCGCGCCGTCAGCTCGATCATCGCCTCCACCGCCCGGCGCGCCGGCGCGATATGCGCCTCGGCGACGGTGACCTCCTCGGTCATGGTGTGCAGCGACCACAGGATGTTCTCGAGCGTGATCCGCTTCATATGCGGGCAGATGTTGCAGGGGCGGACGAACTCGACCTCCGGCAGCTCGGCGGCCACGTTGTCCGACATCGAGCATTCGGTGACCATCACCACCTTCTTCGGCTTGGTCTTGCGCACCCAACCGATCATCTTGGCGGTCGAGCCGGTGAAATCGGCCTCTGCGACCACCTCGGGCGTGCATTCGGGATGCGCGACGATGGCGATCTCCGGATCCGCCTCGCGATAGGCGCGCAGCTCCTCCGCCGTGAAGCGCTCATGGACCATGCAGGTCCCCTCCCACCACACGATCCGCTTCGAGGATTGCGCCGCGACGTTGCGCGCGAGGAAGCCGTCCGGCGTCATGATGACCGTGTCGCCCGGCATCGCCTCGACGATCTCGAGCGCGTTCGAGGAGGTGCAGCAGATATCCGACGCCGCCTTCACCTCGGCGGTGGTGTTGACGTAGGAAACGACCTTGGCGCCGGGATACTCCGCGCGCAGCGCCTCCACATCGGCCTTGGTGATCGAGGAGGCGAGCGAGCAGCCGGCCCGCGCATCCGGGATCAGCACCGTCTTCTCCGGGTTCAGGATCTTCGAGGTCTCGGCCATGAAATGGACGCCGCACTGCACGATCACCTGCTGCGGCACCTTGGTCGCCTCGATGGCGAGCTGCAGGCTGTCGCCCGAGACGTCGGCGACGCCGTGGAAGATCTCCGGCGTCATGTAGTTGTGCGCGAGGATCACGGCGTCGCGCGCGCGCTTCAGCCGTTCGATCTCGCGGATATAGGGGGCGTGGACGGCCCACTCCGCCTCCGGGATCACCCGCGCGACGCGGGCATAGCGATCCGCGAGCGCCTCCGCGGCCTCCACCGAGGGGGCGAGATCGTAGTGGGCGGCCAGCGTCTCCCGCGCATCGGCGATCGGGGTGGTGGCGTTCATCAGCATGGGGCGGTCCTCCGTCCGCAGTTTATGCTCATACTGAGCATATATGGGATGCAAGCCGCGATCCGCAATCGAGACCCGGTCGACGCTATGGATTGGAGATGCCGCGCGCCGCTGTCAACAGCGCAGGTCGGACGCCCGGGCTCGCCGAGGTCCGACCGGGGGACGGCGGCGGGACCGGGCGCGCGGCTTGCGCGCCCCCCGGCCCACGCCGCACGTCCGTCACTCCGCCGCGCGCGGCATCCGGGCGAGCTGGCACTGGGTCCAGAGCGCCTCGAGCGCGGTCGCGAGATGCTCGAGATCGGCATCCGTGTGCAGCGGGCCCGGGGTGAAGCGCAACCGCTCCGTGCCCTTCGGCACCGTCGGATAGTTGATCGGCTGCACATAGATCCCCCATTCGTCGAGCAGGAGATCGGAGATGAACTTGCACTTGTGCGGGTCGCCGACCATGACGGGCACGATATGCGAGGGGTTCGGCAGATGCGGGATGCCGATCTTGTCGAGATGCATCCGCAGCCGCTCGACCCGGTCGCGCTGCGCCCGCCGCTCGACATCGCTCTCCTTGAGGTGACGGATCGCCGCAGCCGCCCCGGCCGCGACCGCCGGGGGCAGCGCGGTGGTGAAGATGAACCCGCTCGCGAAGCTGCGCACGAAGTCGCAGAGCGCCTGGCTCGCGGTGATGTAGCCGCCCATGACGCCGAAGGCCTTGCCGAGGGTGCCCTCGATCACCGTGATGCGGTCCATCAGCCCGCGCTCCTCGGCGACGCCGCCGCCGCGGGGGCCATACATGCCCACCGCGTGGACCTCGTCGATATAGGTCATCGCGCCGTAGGCGTCGGCGAGGTCGCAGATCTCCTCGATCGGGGCGATGTCGCCATCCATCGAATAGACGCTCTCGAAGGCGATCAGCTTCGGCCGCGCC
>CAZNTX010000120.1:0-8577 GCA_964576075.1 uncultured Limibaculum sp.
GTGATGGATCCGACGGAGCGCAATCCGGAACCGGGCACGGCGCTCGGTCGGGCTACGTCAGCACGAAGACGAGGACGAGAAACCCGAACATGACCACCACCGCCCCGAGCAGCATCAAGGTGTTGCGGTCGAGCACGTCCCGCGGGGCGGGGGGGCGGCCGGGGTGGGTGGGGCCTCCGGACGCGCCGGCCTGGACCTCGCCGCAGGGGCCTCCATTTCCCGGTCGGAGGTCAGGCGAGGAGGGATGCGCGATGGGATGGATCGACAGGCGGCGCGCGGCGCGGCTCGTGGCGGCGCCGGGGGGGTGCTGCGGCGCTTGGCGCCCCCGCGCGGGGCGAGGGCGCGGCGGCCTGGGCGGCGCTCGCCGAGCCGGGGGCGGTGGCGATCATGCGCCATGCGATCGCGCCGGGGACGGGCGACCCAGCAAACTTCGAGATCGGGGACTGTGCGACGCAGCGCAATCTCGACGCCCGGGGCCGGGCGCAGTCGCGCCGGCTCGGGGCCGCGCTCGCCGACCGCGGGATCGCCTTCGACCGGGTGCTGACCTCGCAGTGGTGCCGCTGCCGGGAGACGGCGGAGCTCGTGAATGCGGGGCCGGTGGAGGGTTTCCCCGTCCTCAACTCCTTCTTCGCCGAGCGCCGGGCGAACGGCCCGCGCCAGACCGCGGAGCTGCGCGCCTTCCTCGCGGAGAAGCCTGCCGGGGAGCGGGTCCTCCTCGTCACGCACTACGTCAACATCTCCGCGCTGACCGGGCGGGCGGTGCGCTCGGGGGAGCTGCTCGTGCTCGATGTCGGGCCGGAGGGCTACCAGGGGGTCGCCGGCGAGATCCTGCTCGACCCCTGAGGGACGGGCTTTCCCGGGGCGCGCGCCGGGGCTAGGCTCGCGCGCCCCGAGGATGGAGACGCCGATGACAGCCCCCGCCCGCAACCCGCATCTCGCCGAGACCGCAGCGCCCCCGGTGATGGAGGCCCGGCGCTGGCTCTCGGAGACGCGGCTACCGGAGGGCCTCCCGCTCCTCAATCTCTCGCAGGCCGCCCCGGTCGATCCGCCGCCCGAGCGGCTGCGCCGGGCGATGGCCGCGGCGCTCGCAGACGGGGCGGAGGCGCATCTCTACGGCGCGGTGCTCGGGGATGCGGCGCTCCGGCAGCGCATCGCCGAGGACTGGTCGGAGATCTACGCCGCCCCGATCGCGCCCGCCGAGGTGGCGGTGACGGCCGGCTGCAACCAGGCCTTCTGCGCCGCCGTGGCGACGCTCTGCGCGCCCGGGGATGCGGTGCTGCTCCCGGTCCCGTGGTATTTCAATCACAAGATGTGGCTCGACATGAGCGGGGTGCGGGCGGTGCCGGTCCCTTGCGGGCCCGGGCTCCTGCCCGATCTCGCGGCGGCGCGGGGGCTCGCGGGGGAGGGGGTGCGCGCGCTCGCCCTCGTCTCGCCCAACAACCCGACCGGGGTGGAGTATCCGCCCGAGTTCCTCGATGCGGCCTACGATCTCTGCCGCGAGGCGGGGCTCGCGCTGATCCTCGACGAGACCTATCGCGACTTCCATTCCGCCGAGGGCCCGCCGCACCGGCTCTTCGCCCGAGAGGGGTGGCGGGAGACGCTCGTCCATCTCTACTCCTTCTCCAAGGTCTTCCGGCTGACTGGCCACCGCACGGGCGCCATCGTCACCGGCGAGGAGCGGCTCGCGGAGGCGGAGAAGTTCCTCGACACGGTGACGATCTGCCCCCCGCGCACGGGCCAGATCGGGGCGCTGACCGGGCTCTGCGAGCTTCGCCAATGGGTGGCCGGGGAGCGGGCGGAGATCCTCGCCCGGCGCCGCGCGATCGAGGCGGTCTTCGCCGGGCTCCCCGGCTGGCGGCTGCTGGGCTCCGGGGCCTATTTCGCCTGGGTGGAGGCGCCGGGCGACCTCCCCACGGACCGCCTCGCGCGGCGGCTGCTCGAGGCGCAGGCGGTGCTCGCCCTGCCGGGCGCGATGTTCTGCCCGGAGGGCGATCCGACGGGGGCGCGGGCGCTGCGCATCGCCTTCGCCAACGCCGATGCGGCGGGGATCGCCGAGCTCGGCCGGCGGCTCGCCGCGTTCCGGCCCTGAGGCCGGGGCAGGGGGCTTGGGCGGGGCCGCTTGTGCGCCCGCCCCCCGGCCGCTAGGTATCGCTCGACAGACGGGAGGGCGTCATGCTCGAAATGCTGCGCCGCGGCGCGAAATCCTGGGTGGCCAAGGGGCTGATCCTGCTTCTGATCGCGAGCTTCGCGGTCTGGGGCATCTCCGACGTGTTCTCCACCTCTCCTTCGAGCGCGGTGGCCAGCATCGGCGACGAGACGGTGACCTTCGAGGCCTATGCCGATCAGCTCCAGCGCCAGCGCAACCGGCTCAGCCAGCAGGCCGGGCGCGCGATCTCCTATGCCGAGATGCGCCAGGCGGGGTTCGACCAGGCGATCCTCGCGCAGATGATGCGCGAGCGAGCCTTCCGCGCCGAGCTCCGCGAGATCGGGATCACCGCGCCCGACGCCGCCGTCGCCGAGGCGATCCGCAACGTCCCGGCCTTCCAGGACGGCGGCGGCTTTTCGCCGGACCGCTATCGCTTCGCCCTCGGCCGGCAGGGCTTCTCCCCGGCGCAGTTCGAGGCGTTGACCCGGGTGGAGCTCGGCCAGGAGGTGCTGACCGGTGCGGCGTCGGGCACCGGCACCCCGCCCCCCGGCATGGCGCCGCGCATCGCCGCCTATCAGGGCGAGCGGCGCGGGGTGGCGACCGTGATCCTCCCGCCCGAGCACGCGCCCGACCCCGGCGCGCCGACCGAGGCCGAGCTCGAGGCGCAATACGAGGCCACGCCCGCAGCCTATACCGAGCTCGAGCGCCGGGCCGGGGTCTATCTCCACATCTCGATCGCCCGCCTCGCCGAGGCGGCGCGGCCCGAGCCCGAGGCCGTGGAGGCGTGGTACGAGGCCAACGGCGAGAGCCTCGGCCGGCCGGCGACGCGCACCGTCGACCAGCTCCCCCTGCCCGCCGACCGGGCGGAGGCGCTCGCCGAGCGGGTGCGCTCCGGCGAGACGTCCTTCGAGGCGCTCGCCCGCGAACTCGGCGAGGACCCCGCGGCGATCGATTTCGGCGCCATCGGCCGGGGCGAGCTGCCCGATGCGGTCGACGAGGCGGTCTTCGCCGCCACCGAGCCCGGCCTCGTCGGTCCGGTGGAGGCGCCGACGGGGCCGGTGCTCGTCCGGATCCGCGCCGTTCAGGAGGGCGGCACGCCGGCGCTCGAGGAGGTCCGCGACGCCATTGCCGAGCGCCTCGCGCGCGACGCCGCCTATGAGCGCGCGCCGGAACTCGCCAACGAGGTGGACGATCTCCGCGCCGAGGGCCGCACGCTCCCCGAAATCGCCGAGGCGACCGGGCTCGACCTTCGCCGCTTCGAGGGGCTCGCGCGCGACGGCTCCCTGGCCGGCGGCGGCCGGGCCGAGGGCCTGCCGGCCACGGAGGCGTTCCGCGCCGAGGCGTTCGAGGCGCTCGACCACGAGGAGCGCGACCTGCGCGAGACCGAGGCGGGCGGCTTCTTCCTCCTGATGGTGGAGCGCATCGAGGAAAGCCATCTGAAGCCGCTCGAGGAGGTGCGCGCGCAGGTGACCGAGGATTGGGCCGCCGCCCGGCGCCTCCAGGCGCTCGAGGAGGAGGCGGAGAAAGCCGTCGCCGCGCTCGCCGGGCCCGAGACGCTCGAGGGCTGGGTCGAGGGCAAGGGGCTGACGCTCACCGAGCACGACCCCTTCCCCCGCGATCTCGCCCCCTCCGCGATCCCCTTCGCCCTGGTCTCCGAGCTCTTCGAGGCGGAGGAGGGGGAGGCCGCCTTCTACCCCCTCGGCACCGGGCGCGGGGTGATGATCGCCGAGGTCACGGCCGTGGAGCCGCTCGAGCCGGAGCCCCTCGGCGAGCTCTCCGGGCGGGTCGAGCGGGCCGTCGCCCGCCAGATCGCGGAGGACCAGCAGGAGCTCTTCGCCCGCGCCATCGAGGAGAGCTACGAGGTGGAGATCCACGGCGAGGCGCTGCAGGCGGTGTTCGACAGCCTCGGCGCGCGGTCGGGCGGCTGAGATGCGGATCGCGCCGGAGTTCGAGGCGTTCCGCGACGCCTATGCCGCGGGCCGGGCGCAGGTGCTCTCGACCCGCTTCGTGGCCGACACCGACACCGCCGTCTCGCTGATGCTGAAGCTGACGCGCGCCGAGCCGGACAGCTTCCTGCTCGAGTCCGTCACCGGCGGCGAGACCCGGGGGCGCTATTCCGCGATCGGCTTCGCGCCCGATCTGGTCTGGCGCTGCCGTGGGTCTGAGGCGGAGATCAACCGCCGCGCCCTCGAGGACCGCGACGCCTTCGAGCCGGAGCCCGCCGACAGCCTCGCGAGCCTGCGCGCGCTCATCGCCGAGAGCCGGATCGCCCTGCCCGAGGGGATGCCGCCGATGGCCGCCGGGCTCTTCGGCTATTTCGGCTACGACATGATCCGGCTCGTCGAGACCCTGGGCGCGCCGAACCCCGACCCGCTCGGCCTGCCGGACTCGGTGTTCCTCCGCCCCTCGGTGGTCGCGATCCTCGACAATATCCGCGACGAGGTGACGCTCGTCGCCCCCGCCTGGCCCGGCGCCGATCCGCGCGCGGCCTACGACGCCGCCGCCCGCAGGCTCGAGGACGCCGTCGCCCGGATCGAGCGGGCCGATCCCGTCTCCGGCCTCGCCGAGGCGGCGGAGGCCCCGGCCCGCGCCGTCGCCCCCGTCTCCAACACCTCCCACGCCCGCTATCTCGAGATGGTGGAGACGGCGAAGGACTACATCCGCGCGGGCGACATCTTCCAGGTCGTCCCCTCGCAGCGCTGGGCGCTGCCGCTCGAGGTCTCGCCCTTCGCGCTCTACCGGGCGCTGCGGCGCACCAACCCCTCGCCCTATATGTTCTTCTTCAATCTCGGCGATGCGCAGATCGTCGGCGCGAGCCCGGAGATCCTGGTCCGCCTGCGCGAGGGGCGGGTGACGATCCGCCCGATCGCCGGCACCCGCCCCCGCGGCGCGACGCCCGAGGAGGACCGCGCGCTCGAGGCGGACCTTCTCGCCGACCCGAAGGAGCGGGCCGAGCATCTGATGCTCCTCGATCTCGGGCGCAACGATGTCGGCCGGGTGGCGAAGATCGGCACCGTGCGCCCGACGGAGACCTTCACCGTCGAGCGCTATTCCCATGTGATGCATATCGTCTCCAACGTGGAGGGCGATCTGAAGGCGGGGGAGGATGCGCTCTCCGCCCTCCTCGCCGGGCTGCCGGCCGGCACGGTCTCCGGCGCGCCGAAGATCCGGGCGATGGAGATCATCGACGAGCTCGAATCCGAGAAGCGCGGGGTCTATGCCGGCGGCGTCGGCTATTTCTCGGCGGACGGGGACATGGACACCTGCATCGCGCTGCGCACCGGGGTGGTGAAGGACGGCACGCTCTACATCCAGGCCGGCGGCGGCGTCGTCTACGACAGCGACCCGGAGGCGGAGCACCAGGAGACGGTGAACAAGTCCAAGTCGCTGCTGCACGCCGCGAGCATCGCCCGCAGCTTCAACTGAGGTGCTCCGAGGGGCGGGGGCGCCCCTCAGCTCTGGTTCATGCGCTTGATGACGGCGGAGACCGGGGCGAGCTGGGCCGCGCGGCCGCCCTTCTCCAGACCCCAGCGCAGGAGGCCCTCCAGCATCTCCCGGGTCGCCGGGCCGCTGACGATGGCGACGCCGCCCTGCTCCGCCGCGGCGGCGGCGGCGGCATCGAGCGCGGCATAAGCGTCGGCCGGGGAGGCGTCCGCGGGGATGCGGCTCGTCTGCCCCGCATAGGCGACGCTGAAGGCCTGCGCGAAGGCGCGCCCGGCCTCGAGGCTCTGGGCATCTGTGTTGACGAAGGCGAAGCCGTTGCGCTCGAGCACGGTGATCACCCCGCGCATGATCCGCTCGTCGAGCGGGCCGCCATCGGCCACCACGCCCGCCGCGCCGACCGACATCCAGAGATTGGCCATCAGCGACTCGACCTGCTCGGCGACCTCGAGATCGGACATCTCTGGGGTGATCAGCGCCGTCTCCCCGGTGCCGATGGGCAGCTGGGCGAGCACTTCGTAATTGGCGAGCTTGGCCTCGGAGGCGAGCATCACGTCCTCCTCCGAGCGCGGCGCGATGCCGAGGGTGAGCGGCATGGAGAGCGACAGGAGGGTCTCGGAGGAGAGGGCGCTCTCGCCCGCGTCGTCGAGGATGACGGCGATGAGCGGCAGCCCCCCGCGCGGCTCGAAGGCGACGGCGTTGAGATCGAGCGCGGGGCCCTGGAGCTCGAAGGCCGGATCCTCGA
Source organism: uncultured Limibaculum sp. (assembly GCA_964576075.1). GTDB lineage: Bacteria > Pseudomonadota > Alphaproteobacteria > Rhodobacterales > Rhodobacteraceae > Thermohalobaculum. Next base: position 6,333 of record CAZNTX010000120.1, read on the forward strand.
CCTCGGGGATCTCGGCGACCGGCGCCGGCCCCTCGAGCTGCGAGGCGGGGGGGAGGCCGGCGAATTGCCCGTCCGTCACCGGGGTCTCGAAGGGCTCCGGCGCGGCGAAGCGCCCGTCCTCGGCCGGCTGGCTCGGCTCGATCGCGCCGCGCACCGAGCGGTTCACCTCCGCGGAGGGCTGCGGCACCGGCTCGGGCAGCGCGGGATCGGTGGGCGCGACCTCCGGGTCCGGGATGACGGCGACCTGCTCGCCCTCCTGCGCCGGCGTCTCGGCCTCCGCGAGAGCCTCGCGCTCCGGGATCGGCGCGGTCAGCGAGAAATAGGCTCCCGCGCCCCCCAAGATCAGAAAGCCCAGAATCAAACCGCCGATGAAGCGCAGACCGCGTGCGCCCGGCCCGGGTGTCTTCGTCATCACGCCCTCCTCAGCACCGCCCGAGTTCCGCGCAGCGGACGGCTCCCACGAATTCCGGAACCCTAGCGTCGCCAAGCGCTTGACGCCGTTCGATCCGATGCGGAATCTATATCCGCGAAATCGGGATGGCGCTACCCATCCGATCGGAAATCCGCCAGCGAGCCCCCCGGAATGCTTCTCCTGATCGACAACTACGACAGCTTTACCTACAACCTCGCCCATTATTTGGGCGAACTCGGGGCAGAGGCGGAGGTCGTGCGCAACGACGAGCTGACCGTCGAGGCGGCCCTCGCCCGGGCGCCGCGCGCCGTGGTGCTGAGCCCCGGGCCCTGCACGCCGGCGGAGGCGGGGATCTGCGTCGATCTCGTGCGCCGGGCGCCCGCCGATCTGCCGATCCTCGGGGTCTGCCTCGGCCATCAGGCGATCGCGGCGGCCTTCGGCGGCACGGTGGAGCGCTGCTTCGAGGTGCTGCACGGCAAGCTCTCGAGCGTGACGCACGAGGGGACGGGCGTGTTCGCCGGTCTGCCTCAGGGCTTCTCGGTGACGCGCTATCACTCGCTCTCGGTGCGCGCGGACGATCTGCCGGCCGATCTCGTGGCGACGGCGCGGACCCAGTCCGGGGTGATCATGGGCCTCGCGCATCGCACCCGGCCGGTGCACGGGGTGCAGTTCCACCCCGAGTCGATCGCCTCCGAGCACGGGCACGCGCTGCTCAGGAATTTCCTCGCGATCGCGGGCATGGCGGAGGAGCCGGCATGAGCGAGACGCTGAAGCCGCTGATCGGGCGCGCGGCCGACCGGGCGCTGACCGGGGAGGAGGCGCGGGCGGCCTTCGACGCGATCATGGAGGGCGAGGCGAGCCCGGCGCAGATCGCCGGCTTCCTGATGGCGCTGCGCACCCGCGGAGAGGCGGTCGACGAGATCGCGGCGGCCGCTGCCGCGATGCGCGCCCGGGCGGCGCCCGTCGCCGCGCCGCCGGGGGCGATGGACATCGTGGGCACCGGGGGCGACGGCAAGGGCACGCTCAACATCTCCACCGCGGCGGCTCTGGTGGTGGCCGGGGCGGGCGTTCCGGTGGCCAAGCACGGGAACAAGGCGCTCTCCTCGCGCTCCGGCGCGGCGGATGCGCTGGGCGCGCTCGGGGTGACGGTGATGGTGCCCGCCGCGGTCGCCCAGGCGGCGCTCAGCGCCTGCGGGATCTGCTTCATGATGGCGCCGATGCACCATGCGGCGATGCGCCATGTGCAGCCGGTGCGGGGCGAGCTCGGCACGCGGACGGTGTTCAACATTCTCGGGCCCCTGACCAACCCGGCGGGCGTCAGGCGGCAATTGACCGGCGCGTTCTCGCGGGACTGGCTGAGGCCGATGGCGGAGACGCTCGGGCGGCTAGGCTCGGAGGCGGCCTGGCTCGTGCACGGGGCGGACGGGACGGACGAGGTGTCGATCTCCGGGCTCACCCATCTCGTCGCGCTCGAGCCCGGCGGGGCGATCCGGGAGGGCGAGCTGCATCCGGAGATGGCTGGGCTGCCGGTGCATTCCTTCGACGCGATCCTCGGGGGGACGCCGGAGGCGAACGCGGCGGCGCTCAGGGGGCTGCTCGACGGCGCCCCCGGGGCCTATCGCGATGCGGTGGTGCTGAATTCGGCGGCGGCGCTCGTCGTCGCGGGCCGGGCGGCGGGGCTCGCGGAGGGCGCGGAGATGGCGGCGGAAAGCCTCGATTCGGGCGCCGCGGCGGCGAAGCTCGCGGCGCTGGCCGCGGCGACGCGCCCGCCCGCGGAGGGCGCTGCGGGCGGTTGAGACGCGCCCCCGGCGCGCCGACCGGGCGGGGGCTCCC
>CAZNTX010000121.1:0-4617 GCA_964576075.1 uncultured Limibaculum sp.
CGCCGCCGCCCCCACCCGCCCGCCCGGCGCCGGCGGGCCGGGGCGACGCCCCCGCCCGGCCGGCGCGGGGCCGTGCGGGCGGGGCGCTGCGCAAGCTTCGAGGGAGGGAGCCCATGACCACATTGCCCGAGCGGGAGCCGGGGGCGCGGGCCCTCGGGCTCGTGATCGATCTCGACATCTGCGTCGGCTGCCATGCCTGCGCGGTGAGCTGCAAGGCCTGGAACACCGGGGGCGCGGGGGCGCCGCTCTCCGACCAGGACGCCTATGGCGCGGAGCCGTCGGGCACCTGGCTGAACCGGATCCACTCCTACGAGGCGGTGCCGGAGGCGGGGCCGGCCCGGCTCGTGCATTTCCCGAAGTCGTGCCTGCATTGCGAGGACGCGCCTTGCGTGACGGTCTGCCCGACCGGCGCCTCCTACAAGCGGGCCGAGGACGGGATCGTGCTCGTCAACGAGGACGCCTGCATGGGCTGCGGGCTCTGCGCCTGGGCCTGTCCCTATGGCGCGCGGGAGATGGACCGGGCCGAGGGGGTGATGAAGAAATGCACCCTCTGCGTCGACCGGATCTACAACGAGAGCCTGCCGGAGGCGGACCGGGAGCCGGCCTGCGTCAAGGCCTGTCCGGCGGGGGCCCGGCATTTCGGGGACCTGGCGGATCCGGACAGCGAGGTCTCCCGCCTCGTCGAGGCGCGGGGGGGCTACGATCTGATGCCCGAGCAGGAGACGCGGCCGGTGAACAAGTATCTCCCCCCGCGCCCGCGCGATGCGGCGTTCTTCGAGCCGGGGCCGGTGGATCTCGCGGCGATGGCAGAGCCCGAGCCGGCGGGCTTTCTCGGCTGGCTCGACCGGGCGCTCGCGCGGCTCGAGGGCGGGCGCGGCGGAGAGGGCGCATGACGCCGGCGCCGTCGCTGATCCTCTTCACCGTGCTCTCCGGGGTGGGGCTCGGGCTCCTGGCCTGGATCGGCTTCGGCTTCGGGCCGGACGGGGCAGCGGCGGCGGTGGCGATGCCGCTCGTCGGGCTCGCGCTCACGGGGGCCGGGGGGCTCGCCTCGGTCGCGCATCTGGCGCGGCCGGACCGGGCCTGGCGGGCCTTCGGGGAGTGGCGGTCGTCCTGGCTCTCGCGCGAGGCCTGCCTGCTGGCCCTCACGGCGGGGCTCTTCCTGCTCTATTGGGCGGCCTGGGCGGTCTGGGGGCTGCGGCTCTGGGGTCTCGGCTGGATCGGGGGCGCGCTGGCGCTCGCGACGATCTACTGCACGGCGATGATCTATGCGCAGCTCAAGACGGTGCCGCGCTGGTCGGTGGCGCCGACGCCCTGGCTCTTCCTCGCGCTCGGGATCGCAGGGGGGTATCTGGCGCTCGAGGCGGTCGCGGCCGCGCTGGGCGCGGAGACCCATGGCGGGCGGATCGCGGGGCTCGTGGCGCTCGCCGCCGGCGTGAGCGTCTGGTGGCAGACCCAGGCCGCGGGCGCGCGGCGCTCGGCGATGGGCACGACGCTCGCGAGCGCGACGGGGCTCGGGCGGCTCGGGCGGCTCACGGCCTTCGAGGCGCCGCATACGGGGTCGAACTATCTGCTCGACGAGATGGCCTTCCGGGTCGGGCGGCGGCGGGCCTGGCAGCTGCGCTGGATCGGCGGGGGGCTCGGGTTCCTCGCGCCGCTGGCGCTGGTGGCCGTGTCCTATCTTCTGGGGGACTGGGTGCTGGTGCCGGCGCTGCTGGCGCATCTCGGAGGGGTCGCGGCGCTGCGCTGGCTGTTCTTCGCCGAGGCCGAGCATGTGCAGGCGCTCTATTACGGGGCGCCGGCGCGCTGAGGCGGGGCGCGCCCCGGAAGCGGCGGGGCCTCTGGGACGGCCCGGCGCGGCGCCGGGCCTGCGGCTGCGCCCAGGGCGGGCGGGTCCGGGGCGCTCAGCTGCCAGAGGGCGGGGGCGGCAGGCGGTGGCTCGCATGGGCCGCGGCGAGGCGGGTGCGGATCACCTCGTAGTCCGCGGGCGCCGTGCGGCGGAAGCCCGAGAGGAGGAGCGCCTCGGCCACGGCGCTCGGCAGGGCGGCGATCGCGGCCTCTGCGGCGGCGGCGAGGGCCGGGCCCTGGCCGCGCCGGCCGGTGATGAAAGGGAGCGCCGGGGCGGGGGCCGACCAGGCGAGCACCCGGAGGCGCGCGGCCGCCCGGTCGTAGCGCTCTGCGAGGGCCCAGCTCACCGCGTCGATGGCGGCGACATCGGCGCGGCCGCCGGCCACCGCCTCGATGGAGGCGCCGTGGCTCCCGGTCACGACCGCTTCGGCGAAGACCGCGCCGTCGACGGCGACCGGCGCCGTCTCGGCCATCAGCGCGGCGTAGCCGGACTGGCTGTCGCGCGCGTTGATCGCCGCGCGGGTGCCGCGCAGGTCCTCGAGCCGGGCGAGGGGGCTCTCCTCGGCCACCACGATGGCGCTGCGATACTCGCCCGGACCGACGCCCTCGAGTGCGTAGGCCGGCGTGCCGACGAGGCCGACCCGGCGCTGCAGGGCGCTGACGAAGGGCAGCCCGCAGGTCTGCCCGAGGACGAGCTCCGGCGCGGACCAGACCAGGCGGAAGGGCTTGTCGCGGGCGAGGGCCTCGGGCGCGTCGAGCCCGCGGTCGCGGATCGCCTCGCGCAGATGCGCCCAGAGCGCGTCCGTCTCCGCCCGAAGCTCCGGCCGGTCGTACATCGGCAGGGTCGCGAGACCCCGGTCGCCCCCCCGGCGCATCGGCCGCGCCCGGCTCAGCGCCGGCGCGGATAGAGGGGGTGGGCGACCGGGTCCTTGGCCCGGAAGATGTGGTGCCGGAAGATCTCCGAATAGGAGCCGTAGCGATACCCGTCGTTCATCTCGAGAAACCGTCCCCGCCGCGCGTCGTAGAGCCGGGGCAGCTTATACCAGGCGACGCCGGGATGGCCATGGTGCACGGCGTGGAGGTTGTTGTTGAGGAAGAGGAAGGCGAGCGGGCCGGCGTCCTCGACGATGGCCGAGCGGGCGCGCGGGATCTCGTGGGCGCGGTGTTCGAGGAAGGTTCGGATCTTGAGCACGCCCATCGCCGCATAGGCGGCGGCGAGATAGCCCGCCGCGGAGACGCTGCCGGCGGCGGCGAGCCAGCCGATGGCGAGCGCGAGGGCCGGGAGGTGCAGCGCCCAGGCGCGGATCACGGCCCGGTCGCCGCGGAGCGCGGCGGCGAGGTCGCGGCTGTAGAAGCAGGCGAGCCCGATGGCGGGGCCGAGGAGCATGCGGCCCGCGAGGGTCGCGTTGGCCCGGAGGAGGGCGCGGACGGGGCGCGGCAGGCGCGCCCAGGTCGCGGGGTCGAGATAGTTGCTTTCGGGGTCGTCGTAGGGGTCGGTCAGCCGCTCGTCGCGGTGGTGATCGAGATGGGTGTCGCGGAACCGGCCGTAGGGGACGAAGAGGCCGATCGCGGGGAAGACCAGGGCGGCGTTCAGCGTCTGCGAGGGCGTCGGATGGCCGTGCAGCACCTCGTGGGTGAGCGAGGAGTGCAGCACGAGCGCGAGGACGATCGCCGGCCAGGCGATCCAGGGGGCGGCCTCGGCCCAAGCCGTCGCGCCGGCCCAGAGGGCCGTGGCGGCAAGGATCAGGGCGAGGGTCGGCCATTCGGTCCGGTCGGGGGGCGTCACGCGGGGCATGGGCGGAGATTGGCGGAACTGCGCCGATCGCGGCAGTGCGCGAGATTGCAAGCGGAAAGGCGATTTCGCATGATGTTCGCATAGTATGTAGTGGATACACGAAAATCGGAGTGCGAACGCCATGCCGCTCGCCAAGCGCCGACTTGCCGAGATCTTCCGCGCCCGCCTCGCCGAGCTCGTGGCCGAGCACCCCGGGGGGCTCGCCCGATTCGCCCGCGACACCGGGCTCGACCGCTCGGCGCTCGGGCAGTTCCTCGACCCCGAGGAGACGCGCCTGCCGCGGGCCGAGACGCTCCGGCGCATCGCGGAGGCCCGCGGCGCGTCGGCCGACTGGCTGATCGGGCTGGTGAACGTGCGCGCGGGCGAGCAGGCGGTGGCCTCCTCGGTGGAGATCGAGACCGAGCGGGACGAGACCGGCGGCTCCCCGCTCGCGCGGTGGCAGCGCGAGGCGGAGGGGGGGAAGATCCGCTATGTCCCCTCGGTGCTGCCCGACATGTTCCGCCTGCCGGAGCTCGCCGACCCGGCGGTCGAGCGGGCGCGGGCGACGGCGCGGGCGGAACATGCGGCGGGGCTCGTGGCGGATGCGCGCCTGCGCGACACAGATGTGGAGATCTGCATGCCGCGCCAGACCCTCGAGGCCCTCGCCGAGGGGCGCGGGGTGTGGCTCGGCACGGCCCCGGCGCCGCGGCGCGCGCAGCTCGCGCATATGGCGGTGGAGGCGGAGCGGCTCTATCCGGCGATCCGGCTGCATCTCTACGACGGGCGGCGGACCTTCTCGGCGCCGTTCACGGTGTTCGGGCTGAAGCGGGCGGCGATCTATCTCGGGCGGAGCTATCTGGTGGTGACCGGCACGGACCAGGTGCGCGGGCTGGCGCGGCATTTCGACGAACTCGTCCGCGAGAGCGTGGTGGCGCCGCAGGAGGTGCATCGCGATCTCGAGACGCTCGCGGCGGCGGTCGTCTGAGCCGCTGCGGACG
>CAZNTX010000121.1:4717-8369 GCA_964576075.1 uncultured Limibaculum sp.
GCGGACGCCGGGCTGATCGCGGCCGCGCGCTCGGTGATCCGGCGGCGCCGGAGCCACCGGATCGAGGCCGGGCAGGTGGGCGCCGCCGTGCTGAGCGCGCGCGGGCGGGTGCATCTCGGGGTCTGCGTCGAGGCGCCCTGCGGGCTCGGCTTCTGCGCCGAGCATGCGGCGGTGGCGGCGATGGTGACGGCGGGCGAGCAGCGCGTCGCCGCGGCCGTGGCGGTCGACGAGGCGGGGCGGGTGCTGCCCCCCTGCGGGCGCTGCCGCGAGATGCTCTGGCTGCTCGACGAGGCGAATGCCGAGGCGCGGATCCTCCTGCCCGGGGGCCGCGCATCGCCGCTCAGCGCGCTGATGCCGGAGCATTGGCTCGCGGCGAAGGGGCGTTGAGCCCGCTCAGCCGGGGCGGCGGGCGAGGAGCCGGGCGACCGCCGCGGGGCCCTGGTGGCGCAGCCCTTCGTCGAGCAGAACCCGGCCCTCGAGCGCTTCCAGGATCTTGAGCCCAAGCGCCTCGGCCCAGGCCGCGAGCGCGTCGCGGGAATAGAGCTTCGCCGGGTCGTCCGGCCCGATCGCGCCGCCCGCCTGCGCCGTCGCGAACCCCTCGACCAGGAGCCGCCCCCCGGGGGCGAGCGCCTCGGCCGCAAGCCCGACGGCGCGGCGCCCGAGCGCCTCCGGCCCGTGCAGGAACAGCACCGTCGCGAGGTCCTCCATCCCGGCGGGCTCCGGCCGCCAGAGCGCGAGATCGGCGACCCGGCGCGCGACCCGCACCCCCGCCGCCCGGTCCCGCGCCTCGGCGCGCCGCGTGGCCTCGGCAGAGAGGTCGACGGCGGTTACGGCCACGCCGCGGGACGCCAGCCAGGTGCCGTTGCGCCCGTCCCCGTCGGCGAGCATGAGGGCGCGCCGCGGGAGCGGTCCGTCGCGGGCGAGGGCCATCCGCAGCCAGGCGTTCGGCGCGTCGCCGAAGAGCCCCTCGGCGGGCGCCGCGGCATAGCGCGCATCCCAACGCGCCGCCTGCGCCCCGGCGGCGTCGGGTCCTGTCTCGGAGGGGGGCTCTGACGCCGCGCTCATAGGGTCCCATACCCCTGCCGGTCGCCCGCGCCAAGCCGTCGCGGCGCCGCGCCCCCGCCGTCCCTCGCCGCCTCTCGCCGGCCGCTGAGGGACGCGGCCCCGGAGGCGGAGGGGAAGGCCGCCGGTCCGGCCTGGCGCGACGGCGGCCGGGGTGGGTGGGGCCTCCGGGGCCGCGGCGCTCAGCGGCCGGCGGGGCCCGGCCTGGGGCTTGATCCCCCGCCCGCCGCGTGCTTGCCTCTCGGCGAGGGAGGTGGGCGTGATCCGGGTCCTGCACAGTTCCGACTGGCATCTCGGCCGGCCCTTCGCCGGGTTCGACGGCGATCTGCCGGCCAATCTGCGTGCCGCCCGTCTCGGCGCCATCGCCCGCCTCGCGGAGACCGCGCGCGCCGATGGCGCGGGCCTCGTCCTCGTCGCCGGCGACGTCTTCGACAGCGAGGCGCCGGACCCCCGCACCGCCCTGCAGGCCCTCGGCGCCATGGCCGAGGCTGCAGATCTCCGCTGGGCGCTGCTGCCCGGCAACCACGACCCCGACCGTGCGGGCGGGCTCTGGGAGCGCCTCGCCGGCGACGCCCCGCCCAATCTCCTCCTCCTGCGCGAGCCCCGCCCCGTCGAGGCCGCGCCTGGGGTCTGGCTTCTGCCCGCGCCCCTCGCCGGGCGCGATCCTGGCCGCGACCTCACCGCCTGGATGGAGGACGCCGCCACGCCAGAGGGCGCGGTCCGCATCGGCGTCGCCCATGGCTCGGTGGTGGAATTCGCCGCCGGCCGGGTCCACAGCGCCGCCATCGCCCCGGACCGGGCCGCCCGCGCGGGCCTCGACTATCTCGCGCTCGGGGACTGGCATTCGGTCCGCGAGATCGGCCCGGCCACCTGGTATTGCGGCACGCCGGAGCCCGACCGCTTCGGTCTACCGCGCGCCGGGCGCTGCCTTTCGGTGGCGATCCCGGGCCCCGGCGCCCCCCCCGAGGTCGCCGAACGCGAGACCGCCCGCCATGCCTGGGTCGCCGCCGAGCGGGCGCTTCTCCCCGGCGAGCCGCCCGAGGGGCTCGAGGCGCTCCTCCCCGCGGATCGCCCGCCGCGCGAGGTGCTGCTCTCGCTCGCGCTCACCGGCCGCGCGACGCTCTCCGACCGCGCTGCCTGGGAGGCCGCGGCCGCCCGCCTCGCGCCCCGCCTCGCCCATCTGGCGCTCGCGACGGAGGGGCTCGAGATCGCCCGAACCGCGGAGGATCTCGACCGGATCGACCGGGCCGGCGCGCTCCGCCGCGCGGCCGAGGCGCTCGAGGCCGAGGCCGAGGATGCGGCCCTCGCCCCGGAGGCCCGCCGCGCCGCCCGCGACGCGCTCGACCTCCTGTTCTCCTGGTGCGTCGCCGAAGACGCGGCCGGCGCGCCCGGGGCCTGAGCCGCGATGCGCCTGCGCGCCCTCCGCGTCCACGATCTGCGCCGCTTCGCGGGGCGCGGCGTCGCGCTCGAGGGCATCGCCGACGGGCTCAACGTCTTCGCGGAGCCGAACGAGACCGGCAAATCCACCCTCTTCGACGCGCTGCAGGCGCTCCTCTTCCTCAAGCCCGGCTCGAAGAACCGCGAGGTGCGCGATCTGCAGCCCTATGCCGGGGGCGCCCCGCGCATCGCCGCCGATCTGGAGATCGAGGGCCGGGTCCTCACGGTCGAGAAGCGCTTCGTCTCGCGCCCCTTCGCCCGGGTGGTCGAGCCCGCCACCGGCCGCGAGATCGCCCGCGCAGAGGCGGTGGAGGAGTGGATCGCCCAGGCCGTCGGCCGCGGCGGCCTCGAAGGCCCGGCGGGGCTCCTCTGGGTGCGCCAGGGCGCCTCGGGCGAGCTCGAAGGCGCCCGGGAGGCCCGCGCCGAGGCGCTCGGCCAGGTCGTCGCGGAAGAGCTCGGCGAGCTCACCGGCGGGCGGCGCATGGCCCGGATCGCCGAGCGCGCCCGCAGCCGGCTCGCGGAGATGGAGACCCCCACGGGGCAGATCCGCAAGGGCGGGCCGCTCGGCGAAGCGGAGGCCGAGGCCGCCAGCCTCGCCGCGGAGGCCGAGGGCCTCGCCGCCCGCCGCGCCGCCGCGGAGGGCGACCTCGCCGCGCTCGCCCGCCTGCGCCGGCGCCGCGCCGAGGTCTCCGACCCGCAGGCCGCCGCGGAGCTCGAGGCCGAGATCGAGGCCGCCCGTGCCGAGGAGGAGGCCGCCCGCGCCGCCGCCGGCCGGCTCGCCGAAGCGAGTGCGGCGCGCCGGCTGGCGGAGGTCGAGCGCAGCCAGGCCGCGGCGGCCTGCGCCGACCTCGAGGCCGCCGAGACCGCCCGCCGCGAGACGGCCGAGGCCCGCGCCGCCGCCGAGCGCCGCCTCGCCGCCGCCGAGGCCCAGGCCGACCACGCGCTCGAGCACCGGGAGGGCGCCCGCGCGCACAGGGCCGCGGTCGACACGGACCGCATCGCCGCGGCCGAGCGCGTCGCCCGCCTGCGCCGCGCCCGCGACGCCGCCCGCGCCGCCGCCGAGCGCCAGGCCCTCGCCGCCCGCCTCGCCGAGGCGCGCCGGGCCGAGGCCGCCCGCGCCGCGGCCGCCGACCGCGCGGCCGAGGCGCCCATC
>CAZNTX010000122.1:0-8247 GCA_964576075.1 uncultured Limibaculum sp.
GGTGTCGGCGCTCCTCGGCCGCATCCCCTCGGCGGTGGGCTATCAGCCGACCCTCGCCACCGATATGGGCGCGCTGCAGGAGCGCATCACCTCGACCAAGCAGGGCTCGATCACCTCGGTGCAGGCGATCTACGTCCCCGCGGACGACCTGACCGACCCCGCGCCCGCCACCTCCTTCGCCCACCTCGACGCGACGACGGTGCTCAACCGCTCGATCGCCGAGCTCGGCATCTACCCGGCGGTGGACCCGCTCGACTCGACCTCGCGTATCCTCGAGCCGCAGGTCGTCGGCGAGCGGCACTACAAGGTGGCGCGCGAGGTGCAGCAGATCCTCCAGCGCTACAAGTCGCTGCAGGACATCATCGCGATCCTCGGCATGGACGAGCTGTCCGAGGAGGACAAGCTCACGGTGGCGCGCGCCCGCAAGGTGCAGCGCTTCCTCAGCCAGCCCTTCTTCGTGGCGGAGGTGTTCACCGGCTCGCCGGGTGTCTACGTCCCCGTCGAGAAGACGATCGAGGGCTTCGAGAAGCTCGTCTCCGGCGAGCTCGACCATCTGCCCGAGGCCGCCTTCTACATGGTGGGCGACATCGACGCCGCCATCGAGAAGGCCGAGAAGATGGCGCAGGAAGCGGCCTGATCCGGGGCCGAGGGAGGGACGGTCGATGGCCGAGAAGATGCAGTTCGAGCTCGTGAGCCCCGAGCGCCGCCTCGCCTCTGCGGAGGCCGCGCAGGTGGTGCTCCCCGGGCTGATGGGCGAGCTGACCGCGATGCCCGGGCACACGCCCTTCCTCACCCCGCTGCGCCCGGGCTTCGTGACGGTCGATGGCGGCGCCGGCGGGCGGTTCTTCGTGACCGGCGGCTTCGCGGAGATCGGGCCGGAGGAGCTCTCCGTCCTCGCCGAGGAAGCGGTCGAGGCGGAGGAGGTCACGGCCGACTGGCTCTCCGCCAAGATCGAGTCGACCGAGAAGGCCCTCGCCGAGGCTGGGGAGGACCGCCGCACGGTTCTCGCCCAGGTGCTCAACGACTACCGCTTCCTCGCCGAGCGGCTCTGATGGCGGCAGGGCGCGCGCTCCGCATCGCCGCGGCCTCCGCCGCCCTGCTCGGTCTCGCCGCCTGCGAGGACCCCGATTTCTACGACGACGCGCCCCCGCCCAACTCCCGCGGGCTCGAGCCCGGCGAGGTGCCGCATCTGACCGCGGCCGAGGCGCGCATCTACCTGACCGACAGCACCCTCGTTCACCGCGACGACGACCGGACCTGGACCGTCTATGTCGACCCGACGGGCGAGCTGCGCGGCCTCTCCGAGAGCCGAGGGCCGGACGGCGGCGCGATCCGCGCCCGCGGGGAATGGCGGATCGAGCCGGACGGCCTGGTCTGCCGCGTCTGGGAGGGGGTCTGGCACACCGAGGACGAGGGCTGCGCCTATGTCCGCCAGCAGGGCCAGAATTACCTCTTCGCGCCAGTCGAGAGCCCGGACGACCCGCTCGTCCGCCGCCGGGAAGCCGGCAATCCGCGCGGGCTCTGAGGCGGCTCAGGCCAGAAGGTCGCCGAATTCCGTGAAGATCTCGCGGTAGAGCGCGCGCTTGAACGGCACGATCTTCTCCACGAGCCGTCCCGCCGGCATCCAGGCCCAGGCGGAGAACTCGGGCTCCTCCGTCTCGATCCGGATGTCGGCGTCGGTTCCGAGGAAGCGGGCGGCGAACCAGCGCTGCTCCTGCCCGCGGAAGCGCCCGCCCCAGATCCGGCCCATCAGCTCGTCCGGCAGGTCGTAGCGCCGCCAGCCGGCGCTCTCGCGCAGGATCTCGACGAGCTCAGGGCCGACGCCCGCCTCCTCGCAGAGCTCGCGGAGCGCGGCGGTGCGCGCGTCCTCCCCGGGGTCGATCCCCCCTTGCGGCATCTGCCAGGCATCGCCGGGATTGTCGATCCGCTGGCCGGCGAAGACGAGCCCCTCGCGGTTGAGGAGCACGACGCCGACGCAGGGACGGTAGGGTAGGGCCTCGATCTCGGCGGGCGAGAGCGCCATCGGGGTCTCCCTGGTCGTCGGCCCGGGCGGCGCGGCGGCCGCCCGGGCGATTGCGGATCAGCGCGGCGCCGCGACGCCGTAGATCGCGAGGCCGTTCAGGAGGTCGAGGGCATAGGCCATCTGGAAGTCCTCCTGGCGAAGCTCGGCGGTGGCCTCGTGGCGCTCGCGCTCCTCCTCGAGCTGGCGGCGCTGCTCCTCGGTCAGGTCGTCGTTCTGCAGGCTGCCGCGGAGATCGGCCTCGGACCGGGTGCGCCGGCGCTCGGTCTCGTCCGCATCCACCACGCGGCGCTCCTCGACGAGGATGTCCGGCTCGATGCCGAGCGCCTGGATCGAGCGGCCGGAGGGGGTGTAGTAGCGCGCCGTGGTGAGCTTCATCGCGCCCTTGTCGCCGAGGCGCATCACCGTCTGCACCGAGCCCTTGCCGAAGCTCTTGGCGCCCACGATGATCGCGCGGCGTTGGTCCTGGAGCGCGCCGGCGACGATCTCGGAGGCCGAGGCCGACCCCTCGTTGATCAGCACGACGATCGGCTTGCCCCCGGCAAGGTCGCCCTCGCGCGCGTTGCGCCGCTCCGCCTCCTCGAGATTGCGCCCGCGGGTGGAGACGATCTCGCCCTCCTCGAGGAAGGCGTCGGAGACCGCGATGGCCTGGGAGAGCAGCCCGCCCGGGTTGTTGCGCAGATCGATCACGTAGCCCACGAGGTCCTCGTCCGCGACCTGCTCGCGGATCTCCTCCATCCCGGCCTCGAGGCTGTCGGTGGTGTTCTCGTTGAAGGCCGTGATGCGCAGGATGCCGACATTGCCCTCCACGCGCGCGCGCACGGCGCGGATCGTGATGACGTCGCGGATGATGGTGACGTCGAAGGGCTCCTCCTCGCCCTCGCGGCTGACCGTGATGACGATCTCCGAGCCGACCGGCCCGCGCATCTTGTCCACCGCGTCCGAGAGGGTGAGCCCGAGCACCGACTCGCCGTCGATATGGGTGATGAAGTCGCCCGCCTGCAGGCCGGCCTCCGCCGCGGGGGTGTCGTCGATCGGCGCCACCACCTTGACGAAGCTGTTCTCCATCGTCACCTCGATCCCGAGGCCGCCGAACTCGCCGCGGGTCTGCTCCCGCATGTCCTGGAAGCTCTCGGGCGGGAGATAGGAGGAGTGCGGATCGAGCGAGGCGAGCATGCCGTTGATGGCCGCCTCGATCAGCTTCTGCTCGTCCACCTCCTCGACGTAGTTCGTCCGCACTCGCTCGAAGATGTTCCCGAACAGGTCGAGATACTCGTAAGTGTTGCGGGCGGTGTTCTCCTGCGCGAGCGTGGTGTTGACCAGCTGCGGGACGCTCGCCCCGATGGCCGTGCCGATCAGAAGTGCCATCACAGTCTTGCGCGTCATCAGAGCCTCATTCCTTCGTGGCTGCGAACCATGGGGCGGGATCGACCGCAGTCCCCGCCTGCCTCAGTTCGAGATATAGGTCGGTCGTCTCGATCTTCGGGACGGCGCCGCTCGCTTCAAGTAAAAATTCCTCCGAGCTCGGCAAGGGTCCGCCCAGATCGCCGAGCCGGGCGCCGGCGGTGACGGTCTCTCCGACGCCGCGGTCGACCGAGCCGAGCCCCGCCAGAACCATGAGCCAGCCGGCCTCCGGCTCGAGGATCACCACCTCGCCATAGTCGATCAGCGGGCCGGCGTAGCGCACCGTGCCTGCGACCGGGGCGCGCACCTCGGCATAGGCCGGCGCGGTCACGGTGACGCCCTGGCCCGTCCGCCCCCAGGGGTCGACGCCGCCGAAGCTTCCGGTGATGCGGCCCGCGACCGGCAGGGGCAGGCGCCCGCGGCGGGCCTCGAAGGGGCGCGCGTCGGCCTCGGCCTCGGTGGCGCGCAGGGTGCGGGCGAGGTCCTCGAGATCGCGGGCGCGGGCGGCGGCCTCCGCGGCCTGCGCGCGCAGCGCCTCGCGAATCTCGGGGCTGCGCCAATGCCGCCTGGCCGCGCGACCGCGCCGGGACGCCTCCGCGCGGAGCGCCTGCAGGGCGGCGAGCGTCCCCTTCGCCTCGGCGCGGGCGATCTCCTGGCGGATGCGCAGGCCGCGCAGCGCGTCGATCCGCCGCCCGAGCTCGGCGATCTCCGCGCGCAGCCGGGGGGTGAGGTCGGCGAGGAGGAGGGCGGTGCGCGCCGCGGCGAGCGCGCCCTCGGGATGGGTCAGCACCGCCGAGCGGGGCGCGCGGGCGAGGCTCTGCCACGCGCCGAGGACCGTGGCCGCGCGCATCCGTTCGGCCTCGAGCCCGTCCGCGAGGCGGCGGTCGGTCTCGGCGAGACGGCGAATCCCCTCGCGCAGAACGGCAAGCGCCGCCTCGTGCGCCTGGAGCGCGACGGCGAGGGCCTGGCGCCGGGCCTCGTCGCCCCGGGCGCTCGAAAGCGCCGCTTCCGCCTCGTCGAGCAGCGCCGCCGCCCGGTCGATCTCGTCCATCCCGGTCGGACCGGAGGCGGAGGGAGCCGTCCCTGCGGCGAGCGCCGCGGCGAGCGCGAAGGCGGCGGCGCGGCGCGCGCGCCTCACGCGCCCTCCCACTCGATCACCGAGCGGCCGGTCATCTCGCGGGGCTGCGGCAGGCCCATGAGATCGAGCAGGCTCGGCGCGAGATCGGCGAGGCGGCCGGAGCGCAGCCGCCGTGGCCGCCGGTTGTCCCCGCCCGCGCCGATATGGAGCGCGAGCGGCACCGGATTGGTGGTGTGCGCGGTGTGGGGTCCGCCGGTCTCCGGGTCGGTCATGGTCTCGCAATTGCCGTGATCGGCGGTGACGAGGAGCGCGCCGCCCGTCCGGTCGATCGCCTCCATGGCGGCGCCGAGCCCGCGATCCACCGCCTCGCAGGCGCGGATCGCCGCCTTCAGCTTGCCGGTGTGGCCCACCATGTCCGGGTTCGCGTAATTCACAACGATCAGATCGTAGCCCTTCGCGATGGCGCCGACCAGATGTTCCGTCACCTCGCCCGCGGCCATCTCAGGGGCGAGGTCGTAGGTCGCCACCTTGGGGCTCGCCGCCATATGCCGGTCCTCCCCGGCGAAGGGGGCCTCGGCGCCGCCGTTGAGGAAGAAGGTGACGTGGGGGTATTTCTCAGTCTCGGCGAGGCGGAACTGGGTGCGGCCATGGGCGGAGACCCAGGCGCCGAGCGTGTTGGGGATCGGCTCTGGCGGAAAGACGGCGTCGAAGACCGCGTCGAGCCGCTCCGAATAGGACACCATCCCGAGGCAGGCGGCGAAGCGCGGGCGGGGCCCGGGGTCGAACCCGTCGAACTCGGGATCGGCGAGCGCGCCGAGGATCTCGCGGGCCCGGTCGGCGCGGAAATTGAGGCAGAAGAGCCCGTCCCCGTCGGCCATGCCGCGATAGCCGCCGATCGCCGTCGGCCGGGCGAACTCGTCGGTCTCGCCGCGGCGGTAGGCCGCGCCGATGGCGGCGTCCGGGCTCTCGCGGCGGGGCGCGTCGGCGCGCAGCAGGCAGGCCGCGGCGGCGGCGACGCGCTCCCAGCGCCGGTCCCGGTCGAGCGCGTAGAACCGGCCCGTCACGGTCGCGATATTGGCGCCGCCCATCAGGGCGGGCTGCGCCATCCGGCGGAAGGTGTTGAGATAGCCGGGGGCCGATTGGGGCGGGGTGTCGCGCCCGTCGAGCAGCAGATGGACGGCCACCGGCACGCCCCAGCGGGTGAGCAGATTGGCGGCCTCGGCGAGATGGGCCATGTGGCTGTGCACGCCGCCGGGGCTCAGGAGGCCGATCAGATGCGCCGTGCCCCCGGTCTCCGCCAGCCGGTCGCGGAAGCGCCGGAGCGCCGGGCGGTGGGCGAAGCTGCCGTCCTCGATCGCCAGGTCGATCCGGGGCAGATCCATCCAGACCACGCGGCCCGCGCCGATATTCGTGTGCCCGACCTCGGAATTGCCCATCTGCCCTTTCGGCAGGCCCACATCCTCCCCGCTCGCGGAGAGCTGCGCCGTCGGGCTCTCGGCCATCAGCCGGTCGAAGGCGGGGGTGTGGGCGAGGCGGGGCGCATTGCCCTCGGCACGCTCGGAAAGGCCCCAGCCGTCGAGGATCATCAGGACGACGGGTTTGAACGCCATGACCTTCCTATGCCGCGACCCTGGGGCGCCCTTCCTCTACGCGCTCCGCCGCCCCCCGGCAAGGGTTGCAGGGCGCGGCGGGGGGGCGCGCTCACACCCGGTGATATGGGGCGCCGGCGAGGATCGACACGGCCCTGTAGAGCTGCTCGGCGAGCATCGCGCGGGCGAGCATGTGGGGCCAGACCATCGGCCCGAAGGAGAGCGTCCGGTCGGCGCGGGCGCGGAGCCTGTCCGCATGCCCGTCCGCGCCGCCGAGGAGGAACACCGCCTCCCCCCGCCCGCCGTCGCGCAGCTCCGCGAGGAGCGCGGCGAAGCCGGGGCTCGTCAGGGCCTTGCCCCGCTCGTCCATGGCGAGGAGCGCCGCCCCCGCAGGGGCGAGCGCGAGGAGCCGCTCCGCTTGGGCGTCGGGGTCGCGCGCCTTACGCTCGTCCACTTCGAGAACCCGGCAGGGGCCGAGGCCGAGGGCGCGCCCCGCCGCCTCGGCGCGGGCGAGATAGTCGGCGACGAGCGTGGCCTCCGGGCCGGGCTTGATGCGCCCGACCGCCGCCACGGTGAGCCGCATGCGCCCGGCTCAGGCCGAGCGCGCGGTCCGGTCGGCCGGCGCCATCCACATCTTCTCGAGCTGGTAGAAGTCGCGCACCTCGGGGCGGAAGATGTGGACGATCACGTCGCCCGCATCGATCAGCACCCAGTCCGCGGTCTCCCGCCCTTCCGAGCGCGGCAGCACCCCGGCCTGCTGCTTCAGCCGCTCGGCGAGCTTCTCGGCGAGGGCGGAGACATGGCGCGAGGAGCGGCCCGAGGCGATCACCATGTGATCGGCCTCCTGGCTCTTTCCAGCGAGGGGGATGTGGACCACGTCCTCGGCGACGTCCTCGTCGAGCGAGGCGAGGACCAGGTCGAGAAGCGCGTCGCTTCCGATGCTGTCCGCAGGGGCGCCGTGCGGGGCGGTCTGCGTCTGGGCGCGGCCGGCGCCCGAAAAACCCTGTCCGGTGAGAATGACGTCCTCCGATCGTCAGGGCCAGGCCGCCCCCATGGCGACCCCGCCCGACTGCTTGGCAAGGTATCCCCAATATACGTCATATGCGTGACATCCGCCAGAGGGCAGGCGCGCGCGCCATCGGGCTTGCCCTCCGGGCGCGAAGGCGGGCAGGCTCGAAGATCGCCAGCGCAGGAGACCCCATGACGAAGCACAAGCATGGCCACGGGCACGGCCATAGGCACGGCTCCGCGCATCGCCCGAGCCTCGGCGAGATCGACCTCTCCGGCCGGCTCAACGAGAGCGCCTACGAGGCGCGCCTCGCCGAGTTGCAGCACGAGATCGCCCGCATCCAGCACGCCTATCTCGACACCGGGGACTGGGGGGTGGTGGTCTTCGAGGGCTGGGACGCGGCCGGCAAGGGCGGCACGATCCGGCGCATCTCCGCGGCCCTCGACCCGCGCAGCTTCAAGGTCTGGCCGATCGGCGCGCCGCGGGAATACTACCACGAGCGCCACTGGCTCCTGCGCTTCATGGAGCGGCTGCCCCCGCGCGGGGGCATCGCGATCTTCGATCGCTCCTGGTATGGCCGCGTCCTGGTCGAGCGGGTCGAGGGGTTGACGCCGGAACGGCGCTGGCGCGCGGCCTATCGCGAGATCGTCGAGTTCGAGCGCATGCTGATCGAGGACGGCGCGCGCATCGCCAAGGTCTTCTTCCACATCAGCGCCGAGGAGCAGCTCGAGCGGCTGCATGCGCGCCTGCTCGATCCGATGAAGCGCTGGAAGCTCTCCTACGAGGATTTCCGCAACCGCGCGCGCCGGGCGGACTATCTGCTCGCCATCGACGAGATGCTCGCGCGCTGCTCGACCGAAGAGGCGCCTTGGGCGGTGGTGCCGTCGGAGCAGAAGAAGTTCGGCCGGATCGCGGCGATGGAGGAGATCGTGCGCCGGCTCTCCGCGGGCGTCGATCTCCGCCCGCGCACGATCGCCCCGGAGGTGCTCGAGGCGGCCGAGCGCGAGATGGACCTGTCCGAGGCGCTCGTCGCCGAGCTCGGCGGGGGCCGGCGCCGGCACTGAGCCCGGCGGCGATGGCCCGCTGTCTGCCCGACACGGCGACCGCGGCGCCCGCGCCCGCGCGCTGCCCCGCCGCCTCCCCCACC
>CAZNTX010000123.1:0-8212 GCA_964576075.1 uncultured Limibaculum sp.
AAAAATCCGGCCGCAGCCGGATCGGGAGAACGCTTTCGCGGGGGCAAGTGGCGGAAGGGGTGGGATTCGAACCCACGGAGCCTCTCGGCTCAACGGTTTTCAAGACCGCCGCAATCGACCACTCTGCCACCCTTCCCGGGGGATCTGGATAGCGCGCGGGTGGCCCGGGCGTCCAGGGCGGGCGGGGGCCGGGCCGCGGTGCGGCTGCGGCGGGCGCCGCTTCAATTCGTCGACCGGATCGGCTATCTTGCCGCCCAAAGACGATCCAACCGATAAAACCACGAGGCGGCACGCAGATGACACGGCGATCGGCAGAACGGGGACGAGGGAGAGCGCCTTCGCGGAGGGCCGCGGCACTCGGGGCGATCGGGGCGGTCGCGGCGCTCTCGGGCTGCGCCGAGATCGGGGTGCGTGCGCCCGCGGCCGGGCCGCAGATCACCCAGGCGGCCGCGGCGGACGCGATCGAACCCGGCCCCACGGCGCTGATCGACGCGCGGCTGCAGCCGGTGCCCGAGGAGTTCGAGATCGCCGACACCGCGGTCTGGGACGGCGAGCGCACGCTGCAGGGGATCTGGGTCGCCCATCCCGCGGCGGAGACGGCGCGGCGGGTGCGCATCCTCAACACCGACACTGGCTATGCGGTCGACGGGGCGCTCTTTCGGCGCGACGATGCGGCCGGGGGGGCGGCGGTGCTCGTCTCCTCCGATGCGGCAGCGGCGCTCGGCATGGAGCCCGACAAGGCGGTGACGCTCTCGATCGTCGCGATCAAGCGCGGCCCGGTGCGCCCGAGCGATCTGGCCGCGGCGGCGGGCCCCGCGCCGGAGGAGGAGCAGGCGGCGCCGGCCGAAGAGGAGACGGTGGCGGCGCAACCCGCGGCGGTCGCCGAGGCTGAGGCTGAGACGCCGGAGGCCGAGGCCGAGGCGGCGCCCGAGGTGCCGGAGGAGGAGCCCGTGGTCGCGGCCGTCGAGCCGGAGGCCGCGGCGCCGGGCGAGCGCGAGATCGAGGCGCGCACGGAGGCGGCCTTCGTCGCCGCCGAGGCGGCCGGGCCGGACGCGGAGGCCCCTCCCGAGACCGCCCCCGACACCGGTTTCGTGGAGGATTGGCCGCTCTCGAGAGAGGCGCCGGGGGGCGAGGCTGCCAGGGAGGCCGGCCGTGCGGTGCAGCCCGCCGCCGGAGAGCGCCCGGAGCCCGAGGTCGCGGAGGCCGAGCCGGCCCGCGAGGCGGCGCCTGCGCCAGAGCCTGCCGCCGCGCCGGAGCCCGAGCCTGCGCCGGCGCCCGAGACGGCCGAGCCCGAGACGGCGGAGCCGGAGACGACGGAGCCGGAGACGGTGGAGGCTGCGCCCGAGACGGTCGAGCTCGCGCGCGCCGAGCCCGCAGAGGCGGCGGCGCCCGAGCGCGCGGACGCCTCGCTCGACCGCCCCTTCATCCAGGCCGGCATCTTCGGCGTTGAGGCCAATGCCGCGCGGCTGATCGAGACGATCCGCGAGGCCGGCTTCCCCGCCGAAGGCAGGCCGGGGACCTATGGCGAGCGCGTGCTGACCCGCGTCCTGGCCGGGCCCTTCGAAAGCGCGGAGGAGCGGGACCGGGCGCTCAGACGGATCCGCGGCTTCGGGGTGCCGGACGCGCTGCCGGTGGCGCGCTGAGCGATGGCCGCGCTCCGTCTCCTCCGCGCGGCGCTGGCGGCCCTCGCCGCCTTCGTCGCCCTTCCCGCCGCCGCCGCGATCGAGCAGGCGACGCCCGCGCGGGCGGCGATCCTCGTCGATCTCTCCTCGGGCGCCGTGCTGCTCGAGAAGAACGCCGACACGCCGCTGCCGCCGGCCTCGATGTCGAAGCTCATGGTGCTCGACATCGTGTTCGAGGCGCTCGAGAGCGGGCGGCTCTCGCTCGACGACACCTTCCGCATCTCCGAAACCGCCTCCGATATGGGCGGCAGCCGGATGTTCCTGCGCCAGGGCGAGCGGGTGACGGTGGAGAACCTCCTGCGCGGGACCATCGTGCAGTCCGGCAACGACGCGGCCGTGGCGCTCGCCGAGGCGCTCTCGGGCACCGAGGAGGCCTTCGCCGCCTTCATGAACCGCCGGGCCGAGGAGCTCGGCCTCACCAACTCCCATTTCGCCAACGCCACCGGATGGCCCGATCCCGAGCACCGCATGAGCGTGCGCGATCTCGCGACGCTCGCGGAGCGCGTCGTCACCGAGTTCCCGCAATACTACGGTTATTTCTCCGAGCCGGAGTTCACCTGGGACGGGATCACCCAGCGCAACCGCAACCCGCTGCTCGGCCTCGGCCTCGGGGTCGACGGGATGAAGACCGGGCACACCTCCGAGGCCGGCTACGGGCTCATCTCGACCGCCGAGCGCGACGGGCGGCGGGTGATCCTGGTCATCGCCGGGCTCGAGTCCGAGGCCCAACGCAAGACCGAGGCGGAGCGGCTGATCAACTGGGCCTTCCGCGCCTTCGAGACCCGCACGCTCTACAAGGCGGGGGAGCCGCTCGTGGAGGCCGATGTCTGGATCGGCGAGGCGGGGCGGGTGCCGCTCGCCCCGGCCGAGGACGTGATCGTGACCATCCCCTTCGGCCTCGGCCACGAGCCGGCGCCGACGGCGCATTTCCCGATGCCGGTCGAGGCGCCGGTGGAGGCGGGGGCGGAGCTCGGCCGGATCACCGTCGCGGTGGAGGGGATGCCGGAGGTGTCGGTCCCCCTCGTCGCCACCAAATCGGTCGCCCGCGGGGGGTTCTTCGCCCGGATCGAGGCGGCGGCGCAGATCGTCCTCGCCAGGCTCCTGCCCTCGCAGTGACGGGGCAGGGGGAGCGGCGCGGCCTCTTCGTGACGGTCGAGGGCATCGACGGCTCCGGCAAGACCACCCAGGCGGACCGTCTCGCCGCCGATCTCGCCGGGCGCGGCCTCGCCGTCACGCGCACGCGCGAGCCCGGCGGCGCGCCGGGGGCCGAGGCGATCCGCGAGCTCCTCCTCTCCGGCGCGCCGGGGCGCTGGTCGGCGGAGACCGAGATCCTCCTCTTCACCGCCGCCCGCCGCGACCATGCCGAGCGCAGGCTGCTCCCGGCGCTCGCCGCTGGCGAGGTGGTGATCTGCGACCGCTATGTCGACTCGACCCGCGCCTATCAGGGGGGCGACCCCGCCCGCGCGGCCCTCGTCGACACGCTCCACGCCGCCGCCATCGGGCTCGACCCGGACATCACGCTGCTCTTCGACCTCGACCCGGAGACGGCCGCAGGCCGGGCCGCCGCCCGGGGCGACGCGCCGGACCGGTTCGAGGCCCGCGGCCTCGCCTTCCAGGCGGCGCTCCGGGCGCGGTTCCTGGAGATCGCGGCGCGGGAGCCCGGGCGCGTGCGGGTGATCGATGCGAGCGGGCCGGAGGAGCGGGTGGCCGCCGCCGCCGCCGCCGCCCTCGCGCCCGCCCTCGCCGCGATCTGAGGCGGGGGGATGGCCGAGCCCGAGACCCCGGAGCCCGACCGCCTCCCTGGCGTCCCTCATCCCCGCGAGGCGCCGGCGGTCTATGGGCAGGGGGCGGCGGAGCGCGCCGTCGCCGCGGCGCTCCGTAGCGGGCGGGTCCACCATGCCTGGCTGCTCGCGGGGCCGATGGGGATCGGCAAGGCGAGCCTCGCCTACCGCCTCGCCGGCGCGCTCATCGCGGGCGACGGGGCGGGCCTCGGCGGCGTCCCCGAGCCGGAGGGCTGCCCGGTCCGCCGCCGCATCAGGGCGGGCTCGGAGCCGGGGCTTCGGGTGCTCCGCCGCGAACTGGCCCCGAAGACGAAGCCACCGCGCCTGCGCACGCAGATCGTGGTGGATGACCTGCGCGCCCTCAAGCAGTCCCTCGCGCTCTCGGCGCCCGATGGCGGGCGGCGGGTGGTGATCGTCGACCATGCCGAGGAGATGACGCCGAGCGCGGCCAACGCCTTGCTCAAGCTCCTGGAGGAGCCGCCCGCGGGGGTGGTGATGCTCCTCGTCTCCCATGCGCCGGGGCGGCTCCTGCCGACGATCCGCTCGCGCTGCCGCAGGCTCGATCTCGCCCCCCTCGGCGCGG
The DNA here is from genome assembly GCA_964576075.1 of uncultured Limibaculum sp. GTDB lineage: Bacteria > Pseudomonadota > Alphaproteobacteria > Rhodobacterales > Rhodobacteraceae > Thermohalobaculum. Next base: position 4,047 of record CAZNTX010000123.1, read on the forward strand.
AGGACCTCGCGCGGGCGCTCGCGGGCGCGGGGCGCACCGTCGACCCGGCCCGCGCCGCGGCGCTCGCCGAGCTCGCGGGCGGCTCGGCGGGGCGCGCTGTGCTGCTCGAGGCCGGCGAGGGGCTCGCGCATTACGCGGCGATGGTGGCGCTCCTCGAGGGCGGGCGGGTCGACCGCGCGGGCCTCGCGGCGCTCGCCGACGCGGCGCTCCGCAAAGACGCCGACGGCCGCCCCGTCTTCCCCCTCCTCTGCGATCTCGCGGTGACGCTCGCCGGCCGGCTCGCGCGGGCCGGCGCGCTCGGCCCCCCGGAGGCGGAGGCGGCGCCGGGAGAGCGCGCCGCGATGGCCCGTCTCGCGCCCGACGCCGCCGCCGCGCGGGCCTGGGCCGAGGCGGCCGGGCGCCTCTCAGCCGCCGCGCGCCACGCCCAGGCGGTCAACCTTGACCCCGCCCAGACGATGCTCGATATGTTCCTCGACCTCGACGAGACCATCGCCGCCGCGGCCGCCCCCGCGCCCTGACCGCCGGCCCACCGACGCGAACGGAGAGACCGGATGCCGCCCCCCGAGCTCGTGGACAGCCACTGCCATCTCGATTTCCCCCAGCTCGCGGAGGAGGAGGCCGAGGTGATCGCCCGCGCCGCCGCCGCCGGCGTCACGCGACTGGTCACCATCTGCACCCGGCTGCGCAGCGAGCCCGCGGTGCGCGCCATCGCCGAGCGCAATCCGGGGGTCTACTACGCCGCCGGCACCCACCCGATGCAGGCCGCCGAGGAGCCGATGGCCAGCGCCGAGGCGCTCGAGGCGATCGCGGCCCATCCGAAATGCGTCGGGATCGGCGAGACGGGGCTCGACTATCACTACACCGCCGAGAGCGCCGCCCGCCAGCAGGAGAGCCTGCGCATCCATATCGAGGCCGCGCGGCGCACCGGGCTCCCCCTCATCGTCCATGCCCGCGACGCCGACGACGACATGGCCCGCATCCTGACGGAGGAGCACCGCGCCGGCCCATATTCGTGCGTGATGCACTGCTTCTCCTCCGGCCGCGCGCTCGCCGAGGCGGCGCTCGATCTCGGCTTCTACCTCTCGATGTCCGGCATCGCCGCCTTCCCGAAATCGACGGAGCTGCGCGCGATCTTCACCGCGGCGCCGAAGGAGCGGATCCTCGTCGAGACCGACAGCCCCTATCTCGCGCCGCCTCCCCATCGCGGCAAGCGCTGCGAGCCGGCCTATGTCGCGCTCACCGCCGCCAAGGGGGCGGAGGCGCTCGGGCTCGGCTACGAGGCCTTCTGCGCGCAAACCACCGCGAATTTCGACCGCCTGTTCGCCAAGGCCGCGGCGCACGGGGCGAGATCGGCCGCCGCCTGATGGGCGCGCGCCTGCGCTTCACCGTTCTCGGCTGCGGCTCCTCGGGCGGGGTCCCGCGGATCGGCCCCAAGGGGCCCAACTGGGGCGCCTGCGACCCGGCGGACCCGCGCAACCGCCGCCGCCGCTGCGCCCTCCTCGTCGAGCGGATCGCGCCTGCGGGGACCACGACGCTCCTCGTCGATGCCGGCCCCGATCTGCGCCACCAGCTCATCGACGCGCGCGCGGGCCTCCTCGACGGGGTGATCCTCACCCACGAACATGCCGACCACATCCACGGCATCGACGATCTGAGGATGGTCGTCTTCAACCGCCGCTCGCTGCTCCCGGCCTGGGCCGACGCCGCCACCGAGACGACGCTGCGCGCGCGCTTCGGCTATGTGTTCGAGACCCCGCCCGGCTCGGCCTATCCGCCGATCCTCGAGCTGCGCCGCATCGGGGGCGCCTTCGAGGTGGAGGGGGCGGGGGGCGCACTCGCGATCCACCCCTTCTGGGTGCCGCATGGCGATATCGAGGCGATGGGGCTCAGGATCGGGCCCGTGGCCTACACCCCCGACATCTCCGCGATGACCGATCCGGCCTGGGCCGCGGTCTCCGGCGCGGAGTGCTGGATCCTCGATGCGCTCCGCTACGCCCCCCATGTGAGCCACGCCAATGTGGAGACCGCGCTCGCCTGGATCGAGACGGCGGGGCCCCGGCGCGCGGTGCTGACCAATCTCCATGTGGATCTCGACTACGCGACGCTCGACGCCGAGACCCCCGCCCATGTCGCCCCCGCCCATGACGGGCTGGTGCTCGACTATCCGGCCTGAGGGCGCGGGGTGAGCGCGGCGGCGGCCCTCCTCGAGATCGTCCTGCCGGTCTTCCTGCTCGTCGGCCTCGGCTTCGCGCTGGTGCGGCTCAAGGTCTTCCCCGATGCCGGGGTCGACGCGCTGATCGGCTTCGCGACCACGGTGGCGGTGCCCGCGCTCCTCTTCCGCAACATCTACGCCCTCGACCTCGCGGCGAACATGCGCCCGGCCCATCTCGCGAGCTTCTACGGGGCGGCGGTGATCTGCTTCGCCGGCGCGAGCCTCGCCGCGCGCCACTTCTGGAAGCGCCGGCCCGGGGAGGCGGTGGCGCTCGGCTTCTCGGCGCTCTTCTCCAATTCGGTGCTGCTCGGCCTGCCGATCTTCGAGCGCGCCTATGGCGGCGGCGGGGCGTTGGCGCCGGTCTTCGCGATCATCGCGGTGCATGCGGCGGCCTGCTATCTGGTGGGGATCGTGACGATGGAGCTCGTCCGGCGCGATGGCGGGAGCCTCGGCCTCGCCCTCGCCCGGAGCGCCCGCGCGATGTTCCGCAACGCGCTGACGGTCGGGATCGCGCTCGGCCTCGCCTTCAACCTGCTGGCGCTGCCGGTACCGGGGCCCGCGGCGGAGATGCTCGACATGCTCGCCGAGGCGGCGCTGCCGGTGGCGCTCTTCGGGCTCGGCGGGGTGCTGACGCGCTACCGCCTCGCGAGCCTCGGCACCGAGCCGCTGATGATCGCGGCCTTCAGCCTCGCGGTGCATCCGGCTCTCGCCTATCTCCTGTCGGCGCATGTCTTCGGGATGCCCGAGGCGTTCGTGCGGGCCGCGGTGGTGATCGCGGCGATGCCCCCCGGGGTGAACGGCTATCTCTTCGCGGCGATGTATGGCCGGGCTGTGGGGACTGCGGCCTCGACGGTGCTGATCGCCACCGCCATGAGCGTCGTGACGGTGACCCTCTGGCTCGGCTTCCTCGGCGGCGCGGCGATCGGCTGAACCTGCGATCCGCGGGAGGGCCGGTCCCGGGGGCCGAAGGGCTCGGTGGCTCGCCCCCCAGGCGCCCGGCGCGAGCCGCGGCGGAAACGGCGCCTCCGGGGCGGTCCGGTGCAGGCGCGCCGTTGCCGTCGGCAGCGACGGCCCGCGTCGCCCTCGCGGAGGGGGCTGCCAACCCCGCCAAGGGCCGTCGCGAGAGCGCGGCAGCGCCGAGGCGGCGGTATCCGATGCCGCGTCGTCTCTGCGCCGCGTGCGCCGGCGTCGGGGGCGAGCCGTCGAGCGCGGCGAAGACGGGCAGAAGATCGACCATCGGAGGTCGAGGATCGGGCGACAAGACCCAGACGATCGCATCTCCGGTGAAGGGGGACTCTGCTGGCCGGTGGGGGATGTTCCCGGCGGTCGGCGCGTCGCCCGCATTCTCGGGCCCTCTGTCGCGGTGGGGGGGGGACCCGGCCCCCGCTCTTGCGCCTTTCGCCGTCATGTCGGCGGACGGCGCCCGTCGGGCCGGCCCCGTCGCCTCACGTCCGGGGCGATGGGGCGAGCATCCCGATCGCGGTGGTCGGCCGGTCGGGGGCGATCAAGCGGATCGCCAGTCCCGTCGGTCCGATCTGATGGAGCGAGCGGGTCTCGACACGGGCGACGGTCGTCGCGTCGGCGCGCGGCGCGCTCCGGCCTCGGCTTGCGCCGATGGATGCGGCCGCCCTTGCCGAGGCGTTCGAAGGAACCGCCCGTTCCCCGCCGAGCCAACGAGGGGTCGTGCCCCACCAGGTGGTGTAGGAGCCGGCCGCGCGCGGAGCCGCCGGCGTAGCGCAGCGCGCGGCCGGCGGTGACGCTGGCGGCCATCGCCGGTCTTCGGAGAAGGTTCGGGTTGCAAGACCATAAACCGGAACCGGAGACGACGATGACCGATGAGAGAATGGCCCTTCTGGAGCTGGTGGAGAAGGAGGCGGATAGCGATCTTGTCCGCGAGATGCGTAAGCGGGGCGCGATCACCCTTGGGGTTGCGGCTTGACTATCCGGCGAAGGC
>CAZNTX010000124.1:0-8018 GCA_964576075.1 uncultured Limibaculum sp.
CCGCCCCTCGCCCCGACCTCGCCGCCCGAGGCTTGACAGCGCGGCCCGCGCCATACCCTCTGCGACAGACGCGGGAGGACGCCATGCAAGCGCCGGAGCGGGCCGCCGAACCGGTCCACGACATCGCGATCGTCGGCGGCGGGGTGAACGGCTGCGGCATCGCCCGCGACGCCGCCGGCCGCGGGCTGTCGGTCGCGCTCTACGAGCAGGACGATCTCGGCCACGCCACCTCCTCGGCCTCCACCAAGCTCTTCCATGGCGGCCTGCGCTATCTCGAGCACTACGCCTTCCGTCTGGTCCGCGAGGCGCTGATCGAGCGCGAGGCGCTGATCCGCGCGATGCCCCATATCGCCTGGCCGCTCCGCTTCGTCCTGCCCCATCACCGGGGCCTGCGCCCGGCCTGGCTCCTGCGCCTCGGCCTCTTTCTCTACGACCATCTCGGCGGGCGGCGCATCCTGCCCGGCACCCGCAGCCTCGATCTCCGCTCGGACCCCGCCGGCGCCCCCCTCAAGCCCGGCTTCACCCGCGGCTTCGAGTATTCCGACGCCTGGGTCCAGGACAGCCAGCTCGTCGTCTACAACGCCCGCGACGCCGCCGACCGGGGTGCGGCGATCCACCCGCGCACCCGTGTCGAGGGCGCGCGCCGCGAGGACGGGCTCTGGCGCCTCTCGCTCCTCGACCGCACCACGGGCGCGCGCTTCGAGGCCCGCGCCCGCGCCCTCGTCAACGCCGCCGGCCCCTGGGTCGACGAGGTGAGTCGCGCCCGCCTCGGGCAGAACGCCCCGGCCCGCATCCGCCTCGTACGCGGCAGCCACATCGTCGTCCCCCGCCTCTACGAGCACGACCGCGCCTACATCTTCCAGAACGCCGACGGCCGGATAATCTTCGCGATCCCCTACGAGGGGGACTTCACCCTGATCGGCACCACCGATGTCGAGCACGAGGCGGGCCCGGACCGCGTCGCCTGCTCGGACGCGGAGGCCGCCTATCTCTGCGCCGCCGCCTCGGAGTATTTCGCCGAGCCGGTGCGCGAGGCGGCCATCGTCTGGCGCTATGCCGGGGTGCGCCCGCTCTACGACGACGGGCAGGCCTCGGCCTCGAAGGCGACGCGCGACTACGTCCTCGAGGTCGCCGACGAGGCGGGCGCCGCCCCCATCCTCAACATCTTCGGCGGCAAGATCACCACCTATCGCCGCCTGTCCGAATCGGCGCTGGCGGCGCTCCGCCCCTGGCTGCCGGAGATGGGGCCGGACTGGACCCGCGGCGCCCCGCTTCCGGGCGGCGACTTCCCCTGGGACGGGATAGAGACCCTGGCCGAGCGCCTCCGCGCCGACCACCCCTTCCTCGAGGCGGCGCACGCCCACCGCCTGGCCCGCGGCTACGGCACCCTCGCCTGGCCCCTCCTCGCGGGCGCCGAGACGGCGGAGGATCTCGGGCGGGACTTCGGCGCGGGGCTGACCGAGCGCGAGGTCCGCTTCCTCGTCGAGACCCAATGGGCGATGACCGCCGAGGACGTCCTCTGGCGGCGCACCAAGCTCGGCCTGCGCGTCACGGCCGAGGAGACCGCCCGCCTCGACGCCTTCCTCTCCGCCATCGCCCCCCGCGCGAGCGAGGACCGCGCCGCCGAGTGAGCGCCCCGGCGCGGATTGCCCGCGGCTCCGGCCCGCGCATATGCTCTCCCCGGGGCGCGGCAGACGCCCGAGACGGGGGGAGAGGGCGATGGGACACATCCTCGCGATAGATCAGGGCACCACCTCGAGCCGGGCGATCGTCTTCGGTCCGGACTTCCGGCCGCTCGCGACCGGGCAGCGCGAGTTCCCGCAGCATTTCCCCCGGCCCGGGCTCGTCGAGCACGACCCGGAGGATCTCTGGGCCACCACGCTCGCCACCGCCCGCGAGGCGCTCGAGCGTGCGGGGCTGCGCGCCGGCGACATCGCCGCCATCGGCCTCACCAACCAGCGCGAGACCACCCTCGTCTGGGACCGCGCGACCGGCCGCGCGATCCACCCCGCCATCGTCTGGCAAGACCGGCGCACCGCGGACACCTGCGCCAGGCTCCGCGCCGAGGGGGCCGAGCCCCTCGTCGCCCGCCGCACGGGGCTCCTCTGCGACCCCTATTTCTCCGCCACCAAGATCGCCTGGATCCTCGACCACGTGGAGGGCGCCCGCGCCAGGGCCGAGCGGGGGGAGCTCGCCTTCGGCACCGTCGACAGCTGGCTGATCTGGCGCATGACCGAGGGCCGGGTCCACGCCACCGACGCGACCAACGCCGCGCGGACCGCGCTCTACGACATCCGCGAGGGCCGCTGGGACACCGAGCTCTGCCGCCTCTTCCGCGTGCCCGAGGCGATGCTGCCCGAGATTCGCGACAGCGCCGGGATCTTCGGGGCCGCGCGCCCCGATCTCCTCGGCGGGCCGATCGAGCTCCGCGGGGTGGCGGGCGACCAGCAGGCCGCGGCCCTCGGCCAGGCCTGCGTCTCCCCGGGCATGGTGAAGGCGACCTACGGCACCGGCTGCTTCGCGCTCCTCAACACCGGCGAGACGCCCGTCGCCTCGAAGAACCGGCTGCTCACCACCGTCGCGGCGCAGATCGACGGGCGGCGGACCTATGCGCTCGAAGGGGCGATCTTCGTCGCCGGCGCCGTGGTACAATGGCTGCGCGACGGGCTCGGCCTCGTGCGCCACGCCGCCGAGACCGCGCCCCTCGCCGAGCGGGCGGACCCCGCGCAGGCGGTCTATCTCGTGCCCGCCTTCACCGGCCTCGGCGCGCCCCATTGGGACGCGGAGGCGCGCGGCGCGCTCTTCGGGCTCACGCGCGCGACCGGGCCGGCCGAGATCGCCCGCGCCGCCCTCGAGAGCGTCGGCTACCAGACCGCGGATCTCCTCGACGCGATGCGCGCCGATGGCGGGCTCGGGGCGGAGAGCGTGCTGCGGGTCGATGGCGGCATGTGCGCGTCGGACTGGACGATGCAGTTCCTCGCCGACATCGCCGGCCACCCGGTCGACCGGCCGCAGGTGCTGGAGACGACCGCGCTCGGCGCGGCCTGGCTCGCGGGCATGTCGGCCGGGGTCTGGCCGGACGAGGCGGGGTTTTCCGCGGCCTGGGCGCTCGACCGGCGCTTCGAGCCCGGGATGGCGCCCGAGACCCGCGCCGCCAAGCGCGCCGGCTGGGCCGATGCCGTGTCGCGAACGCTGACGCGCCCAGCCGAGAGCTGATCTGCGCTGATACAATTGAAACACACCGCGACATCCGACCGATACAGATTCGGTGGATACCTGTAATCACTCCACCGTCCCTCGTGACTGGCCCGCGGCGATCAAATCACCGCGGGCTCTTTTTTTGCCTGCGACTGCACCGTTTTCGCTCAAGCCCGGCCATATCGGGTATCGCTTGGGTATGAACACTGATGAGGACCAGGGATATGAAGAACCTGAAGTGGGGATCTGAGGGAAAGCCGGTCAGCAAGCTCCAGGAAGAGCTCAACAAATCTGGCCGCGCGGGACAGAAGCTGAAGGTCGACGGTATTTTCGGGCCGAAGACTTACGCGGCCGTGAAGAAATTTCAGGGCTCCTGCAAGGGCGCGATCAAGGTCGACGGCGTCTACGGGCCGAAGACCGCCGAGCAACTCGAGATCGCGCTCGGCCGCAAGAAACCCGTCTGGCCGTTCCGCGACTGGCTCAACGACCGCCACGACATCGCGAAGTTCGGCAAGGAGATGGTCAAGCAGGACGCCGCCGGTATCCAGGCGGTGAAGGACCTCGAGAAGTTCCTGACCGGCAACCTGCCCGCCTTCAAGGCCGCCTATGCCGAGACCCACAAGCTGCTCTTCCAGGCCGGCGACGCGGTGATCCGCAACGTGGACGACATGGCGCGGCTGCAGTTCGAGTTCGGCAAGGTCGCCGCGACGAACCCGAAGCGCGCCGCCGAGATCCTGAAGGAGATGAAGAGCCTCGAGGGCAGCTTCGACCGGATCACCTATCCGACGCTGCGCGAGGCGCGGGCCAAGATGCTCGACCTCCTGAAGGCGCTGAAGGCCCTCGAGGCGACGCTGCCGAAGCTCAAGGCCGCCATGGCGAAGGCCCCTTGACGTGCCGGGCGGAGACGAAGGCGCGCCGCCCCCCCTTTTCGAGGCGGGCCGGGGCGGGCTAGCGTCGTGACCCGGGGGCGGTCCGGCCCCCGGTTCCCCGGAGAGCGAGGAGGCCGTGGATGCCCGATGTCGAGCTGCCATTCACCCGGGCAGAGTATGCCGAGAGGCTCGCCCGGGTCCGCGCCCGGATGGCGGCGGAGGGCCACGAGGTGCTGGTCGTCGCCGACCCCTCCAACATGGCCTGGCTGACGGGCTATGACGGCTGGAGCTTCTACGTCGCGCAGGCGGTGATCGTGGGGCCCAGCGGCGAGCCGGTGTTCTGGGGCCGCAAGATGGACGCGGCCGGGGCGCTGCGCACCGCCTATATGGAGGAGGACAACATCGTCGGCTATTCCGACGACTATGTGATGAACCCGCCGGCGCATGCGATGGACCACCTCGCCGAGACGCTCGCCGCCTTCGGCTGGGCGGGGCGCCGGGTCGCCGCCGAGCACGACAACTACTACTACTCCGCGATGGCCCATGCCCGCCTCGCCCGCGCCCTCGGCGCCGAGCCCGCCGATGCGACGGGGCTCGTCAACTGGTGCCGCGCGGTGAAGTCGCCCGCCGAGATCGCCTTCATGCGCCGCGCGGCGCGGATCTCGGAGAGGGTGCAGGAGCGGGCCGCGGAGATCATCCGCCCCGGCCTGCGCGGCAACGAACTGGCCGCCGAGATCTACCACACCGGCCTCTCCGGCGGCGAAGACGAGGACGGGCCCTATGGGGGCGACTATCCCGCCATCGTGCCGCTGATGCCGTCGGGCCGCGACGCCTCCGCCGCGCATCTGACCTGGAACGACAAGCCCTATTCCGGCGGCGCGGGGGTCTTCTTCGAGCTCTCGGGCTGCTATCGCCGCTATCACGCGCCGCTCTGCCGGACGGTCTATCTCGGCACGCCCCCGGCGGACATGCTGGAGGCCGAGACCGCGATGGTCGAGGGGATCGAGGCCGCGATCGAGGCCGCCCGCCCCGGCGCCACGGCCGGAGACGTGGCCCGCGCGCTCTATGCGGCGCTCGCCCGGCACGGCTGGACCAAGGACGGGCGCTGCGGCTACCCGATCGGGCTGTCCTACCCGCCCGATTGGGGGGAGCGCACCTATTCGCTGCGCCCCTCCGACGAGACGGTGCTCGAGCCCGGCATGACCTTCCATTTCATGCCGGCGATCTGGACCGAGGACTGGGGGCTCGAGATCTCCGAGCCGCTGCTGGTGACCGAGACCGGGCCCGCCGCCCCCTTCTGCCAGGCCCCGCGCAAGCTCATCGTGAAGCCGTGAGCGCGGGATCGGCGAAGCGCAGGCCGTAGCCGCCGGCGACCGCATCGCAGCGCGCGCCCGCGCAGGCCTCGGCGGGAACGAGACGCAGCGTCGGCGCCCGCTTCGGGCAGATATGGCGGTCGGTGAAGAGGACGTGCCGGACCGACTGGCAGGTGGCGAGCCCCGCCCGGTCGAGCGCGTAGACGAGCGCCACCGTCTCCGGCCAGACCTCCGCCTTGGCCCGGATCACCACGGGATTTCCGGGCGTGCCGAGGGGCGGCTCGAGTCGCTCGAGCAGGGCGTCGCGCAGCCGCTCGGTGGCGTCGGTCGGACGCGGCGGGGCCTGCGGGGTGGCCGCGAGCGCGAGGAGCGCGGCCAGCCCGAGCCCGGCCCGCAGGCGCGGCCCGAGCCGCGGCCCGGCCCGGCCCGCGCAAGTCGCCGCCAGCAGGAGCGGCGCCGGCAACGCCAGGATCGCCCCCTGCAGGAACGCCCCGCTGAAGAGCTTGAGCCGCCCGGGAAACTCGCTGAAGAACGCCAGCGCCAGGGCGAGGAGCGCGAGCCCGAGCGCCGCGGTCGCCGCCGAGAGGACCGCCGCGCGCCGGACCCAGAGCGCGAGCGGCAGGAGCAGGAGAAGCGCCGCCGGCAGCGCCTGCACCGCCGCCTCCGCGGCGAAGCCGAGCACCTCGGCGAGCCCCGCCTCCCCCTCGTGCCGGCCCGTGGCCCCGAGGATCCGGTCGAGATTGGAGGGCGCGCGCAGCAGGGCGTCCGCCACGATCGGCAGCGCCATGACCCCCGCCACGAGCGCCGAGAGGCCCGCCGCGCGCCGCGCCCCCGCCGGGTCCGCCCGCCGCGCCCGCCAGAGCGCGACCGCGGCCACGGCGCACCAGAGCGGCACCGCGATCCCCACCATCACCACATAGCCGTGCACCAGAAGCCCGGAGAGCGCCGCGGCGACCGGCAGCAGCGCGAGGTCCCCCCGCGCCACCGCCACGAGCGAGAGGAAGAGGCAGGCGAAGGGCAGCACGATCCGGTCCGGCATGAAGACCGAGACCATCCCCTCGGCGAAGGCGAGCGCCGTGACCCCCGCCCCGAGCAGCAGCGCCGCCGGGCTCGCCCGCAGCCCCTCGACCCGCGCGGCGATCCAGGCGAGGAGCACCGCGAAGCCCGCATTCGTCAAAAGGCTCGCCAGGTGCCACGCCCCCGTGTCCGAGAGCCCCAACGCCCGCCCTGCCGCCGCCGGCAGCGTCGAGAGATAGAAGAACCCCGGCCCCGGGTGGTAGAAGCCGAAGCGCGAATAATGCCCGGACAGGAGCGGCTCGCCGCGCAGGATGGTGCCGGCGCGCAAGAGATCCGAGGCGAAATCGCCCCGCGGGAGAACTTCCGCGCCGATCACCGACCAAGCCGGCCAAAGCGCCGCCGCCACGACGAGGACCGCCGCCAGAACGGCCGCCGCGGCCCGAAGGCGCCCGGGCCACCCCCGGACGCCCGCATCCGCCGCCCTCACTGCGCCGAGCCGCCCCGCGGCGCGCCGCCCGCGCCCTCCTCCTCATCGCCGAGGGCGCGCGCGCTCAGCGCCTCCATCGGCACGATGTCGAGCGCCCGGCGATGGGTCGCCCGGAGCGCCACCCTCGGCGCGACCCCGGCCTCGAAGGCCTCCAGAAACCGCGCCGCGCAGAGGCACCAGCGATCCCCGGGCTGCAGCCCCGGAAAGGCGAATTCCGGCCGCGGCGTCGAGAGATCGTTGCCCACACGCTGCGAGAAGGCCAGGAACTCCGCCGTCATCACCGCACAGACCGTGTGGCTGCCGCGGTCCATCGGATTGGTGTCGCAGCAGCCGTTGCGGAAGAACCCGGTGACCGGGTCCTGCCCGCAGGGCTCGAGCACCTCGCCCAGCACGTTGATCGACGGATCTATCTCGACGGCGCGCATCGCCTGTCTCCCCACTTGCGGATTCGCTCTCCGGCCCGGAGACTAGCGCACTCCTCGGCCGCAACCAAAATCGGAGCCGTGCCCATGCCGCGCCCCCCGACCCGCCGCGCCGCCCTCGCCCTCGCGGCCGGCCTCCTCGCCCTGCCCGCCGCCGCGGCCGACCGGGCGGTGATCGACGCCCGCGTCGACCTCGCCCTCGCCGAACTCTACCGCTCCGTCCCCGGCGCGCGCGACCTCGCCACCCGCTCGCGCGGCATCCTCGTGATGCCGACGGTGGTCAAGGGCGGTTTCATCCTCGGCGGCGCCTATGGCGAAGGGGCGCTCCTCCTGCCGACGCCTGCGGGCGAGGACAGCTTCCACACAGCCGCCTACTACTCCGTCGCCGCCGCCTCCATCGGCCTGCAAGCGGGCATCCAGGAGAGCGCCCACGCCCTCTTCTTCCTCACCCCCGCGGCGCTGGCCGCCTTCCGCGCCTCGGACGGATGGGAGGTCGGCGCCGATGCCGAGGTCACCCTCCTCGACGGCGGCGCCGCCGTCGGCCTCTCCACGGCCGAGTTCGAGCGCCCGGTCGTCGCCATCGTCTTCGGTGCCGACGGCCTCCTGATCGGCGCGAGCCTCGAAGGCACCAAATACTCCCCGATCCAACGCTGACCGCAGCCTGAGGCGCACGACCCCGCCGCCACGGGCGGCGCGCCCGGGCCCCGGTCCC
>CAZNTX010000125.1:0-7716 GCA_964576075.1 uncultured Limibaculum sp.
GGCGGGCCGGGGCGCCGGATCCACGCGCGCCGGCGTCTCCCGATAGGGGGCTGACGGCTCAGTCCAGCCAGATGGGGTTCGACCAGGCCCGCCGCCCGACCGCATCCACGGCCACGACCCTCAACCACCCCCCCTTGCGGAACCGCTCGAGCGGCAGCTCCGCGGCTTCGATCCCCATGCCGAAGACCTGCTCAGAGACCGACCCCGCCCCGAGCGCCATCACCGTCGAGACCGGCGAGGAGGCCACCCGCAGCGTCTCCGCCCCGAGCGCCACATCCCGGAGCTCCGGCCCCTGCGAGGAATAATACGCCCCCGCCTTCAGCGCCTCGAGCAGCGCCTCGGGCTCGTTCGCCGGGGCCTTGACCATCACCCATCCGCCGAAATGGTCCGGCACGCCGGGGCGGAAATGCGCGTCGTCCGTCGCGCAGCCGGTGAGCCGCCGGCCATCGGAGAGCAGGAGATCGAGGATCGCCGCCCCGTCGCCGCGGTCCGACTCCACGTGGCAGCCGTGATTGTAGATCTCCACCGCATGGGCCGCCTCGACGGCGCGGGCATCGGCGAGGGTCAGCCCGTACCAAGCCGGATGCGCGATGGCGACGAAGGCCCCAGCCTCGCGCGCCCGCCGGGCGATCTCGGGGCCGGTCTCCTGCCCCGCGACGGGCGCGAACCCCTCCGCCGCGGGCGGGGCGAACTCCGCCGGCAGGCCGACGGCGAGCAGATGCCAGAGCTCGCCGTTCGCCATCGCGCCCGAATGGAGCTCGGCGCCCAGGAGCGTCACGAAGCGCTCGCTATGGGCGCCGCGCGCATCGGTCACCGGATAGCCGAAGCAGCCGAGGAAATGGTCCGAGAGGCAGAGGAAGTCGTAGCCCGCCTCGGCATAGCGCCGGCACACCTCCTCCGGGGCGAGCGCGCCGTCCGAGCGGGTCGAGTGGGTGTGGAGATTGCCGCGGAAGAACCGTCCGGGCGCGGAGAAGGCGAGGTGCTGCATTGGGGGCCTCCAGGGTGAGTCGGACCCTCATGGCCTGCCGCCGCGTCGCCATCAATCGCAGGACGATGACACCCGCGCCGGGGATGCTTGACAGCCCGCGGCCGAGCCGGGATGAGGGGTCATGCGCATCGCGACCTTCAACGTCAACGGCATCAAGGCGAGGCTCGCCCAGCTCACCGGCTGGCTCGAGGAGACCGCGCCCGACATCGTCGTCCTGCAGGAGCTCAAATCGCTCGACGAGGGCGTGCCGCGCGAGCCGATCGAGGCGCTCGGCTACCATCTCGAAACCCACGGGCAGAAGGGGTTCAACGGCGTCGCCATCCTCTCCAAGCGCCCGCTCGAGGACGTCTCCCGCGGCCTGCCGGGCGACGAGGCGGACGAGCAAGCGCGCTGGATCGAGGCGACCGTCTCCGGCGAGGGCGCGGCAGTGCGCGTCTGCGGGCTCTATCTGCCGAACGGCAACCCCGCGCCGGGGCCCAAATTCGACTACAAGCTCGCCTGGATGGCCCGGCTCGAGGCGCGCGCGCGCGCGCTTCTCGCCGAGGAGATGCCGGTGGTGATGGCGGGGGACTACAACGTCATCCCAGAGCCCCGCGACGCCGCCAATCCCGCGCATTGGGAGGGCGATGCGCTGTTCCTGCCGGAGAGCCGGGCGGCCTGGCGGCGCATCCTCCATCTCGGCTTCCACGACGCGACCCGGGAGACCTGCCAGGAGGGCGGGCGCTACACCTTCTGGGACTATCAGCGGGGCGCGTGGCAGAAGGACGACGGCATCCGGATCGACCATCTTCTCCTCAGCCCGCAGGCCGCGGACCGGCTCGCGGCCGCCGGGATCTACCGGGAGATGCGCGGCCGGGAGAAGCCCTCCGACCACGTCCCCGTCTGGGTCGAGCTCAGGCTCTGAGGCCGGCTCAGCCCTCGGCCGGGCGCGCCGGCGCCGGCGGCGCGCTCCGAGGGGCGGCGGGGGAGGCGCTCCCGCCCGGCGCGGCGGCGACCCGGCGCGGCGGCGGGGGCGGCGCGGCCCGGGGGGCGAGGGCGCTGCCGGTGTCGACGCTCCGCCCCGGCCCCTCGGGAGGCGTGCCGCCGCGGGCCACGGCGTCCTCGGCCACGGCGCGGGCGATCTCGGCCTCGGCCGTCTCCCGCGCGGCGGCGATCTCCGGGCGCTCCGGCGCGGCCTCCTCGGCGCGGGCGCGGAGCCCGGGCGAGAGCGTCACCGCTCCGGCATTGGCCGTCCGGATCCGCGCGACCTGCGCGCCGAGCAGCCGGCGCATCTCGTCCGAGGGCAGCGGCCGGTCGCGAAAGCCCGAGACGGTGACGAGCACGAGCCGGCCCTTCACGTCGACGAAGCCCCGCCAGAATTCCGGCGAGAGGAGCGCCAGCCCGCCCTCGGACGTGTCGCGGACATGGACGAAGAGCGCGGACTCGGCGGGCTCGATCGCCACCACCTCGACCGCGCCGCTCTCGCCGTCGCGCCCGAGCATGGCGAGCCCCACGGGGCGGGAGAGGAAGCCGCGCAGCCGGTCGATCGCGGCGTCGCCCTGCGCGCCCTCGGCCCCCTCGCCGGAGATCGCGACCGTGACGATGCCGGGGAAGGCGGGGGGAAGCTCGAGCCGCTCCGCGCCCTCTGGCGCCGCGGACACCCTCTCGGTCACGCAATCGGCCACCACGGCGAAGGCGCCGCCGTCCGTCGCGGTGAAGGAGCCGCCGGTGAGGCAGAGCCCCTCGACGGGGACGAGCGCGAGATAGTCCTCGCCCGCGCGGACCACGGCGCGCTCGGGCCCGGTCTCCACGAAGGCGAACCCCGCCTCCCCGCGCTGGCGGCCGATCTCGGCGTCGCGGCCGGAGAGCCCGGGCTCGAGCTGCAGGCAGCCCCCGAGCAGCGCCGGCGCGGTGAGCGCCGCGAGCCGGGCGCCCGTCCAGGGCGGGACTAGCACGCGCGCGTCTCCGCTCAGATGTCGGCGTAGACGTGGCGCTCGCCCGCCTTGCCCGGATGGGTCACCGCCCCGTCGCAGGTGCGCCCGACGAGCTGGGCGAACTTCCAGAGCGCCCCCGAGCCGTAGCCGTGCTCCCGCGCGGGCTTGGCCTTCCACGCCTTCTGCCGCTCCTTCAGTTCCTTGGCGGTCAGCTTGACCTTGATGGTGCCCTTCTTCGCGTCGATCTGGATGATGTCGCCGTCCTCGAGGAGCGCGATCGGCCCGCCGACGGCCGCCTCCGGCCCCACATGGCCGACGCAGAAGCCCCGCGTCGCGCCCGAAAAGCGCCCGTCGGTGATGAGCGCGACCTTCGAGCCCATCCCTTGCCCCGCGATCGCCGCGGTGGTGGCGAGCATCTCGCGCATGCCGGGCCCGCCCTTCGGCCCCTCGTTGCGGATGACGATGACCTCGCCCTCCTTGTAGTCGCGCGCCTTGACCGCGGCGAAGGCGTCCTCCTCGCTCTCGAAAACCCGCGCCGGGCCCTCGAATTTGAGCTTCTTCATGCCGGCGACCTTCACGATCGCCCCCTCCGGCGCGAGATTGCCCTTGAGGCCGACGACGCCGCCCGTCGGCGAGAGCGGCTTGTCGACGGGGTGGATCACCCGCCCGTCCGCCTCGCCGGCGATGTTCTCGAGCTCCTCGCCGATGGTGCGGCCCGAGGCGGTGAGGCAGCCCTTGTGGATCATGCCCGCGCGCATCAGCTCCTTCATCACCACCGCGACGCCGCCGACCTCCCAGAGATCCTTGGCGACGTATTTGCCGCCGGGCTTGAGGTCGACGAAATAGGGGGTGTCCTTGAAGATCTCGCAGACATCCTCGAGGCCGAACTCGATCCCCGCCTCGTGCGCGATGGCCGGCAGATGGAGCCCCGCATTGGTCGAGCCGCCGGTGCAGGCGACGACGCGGGCGGCGTTCTCGAGGCTCTCGCGGGTGACGATCTGGCGCGCGCGGATGCCCTGGGCGAGCTGGGCCATGACGGCGCGGCCAGAGGCCTCGGCATAGCGGTCGCGGCTCTGATAGGGGGCGGGGGCGCCGGCGGAGTTGATCAGCGCGAGCCCCACCGCCTCGGAGACGCAGGCCATGGTGTTGGCGGTGAACTGCCCGCCGCAGGCCCCCTCGGAGGGGCAGGCGACGCGCTCGAGCACGGCGAGGGCCGCGTCCGAGAGGCTCCCGCCCTGGTGCCGGCCGACCGCCTCGAACATGTCCTGCACCGTGAGATCCCGGTCGGCGAAATCTGCGGGGATGTCCGAGCCGTGCGGCGCGCGGCCGGGCAGGATGGAGCCGCCGTAGAGAAAGACCGAGGCGGTGTCGAGCCGGCACATGGCCATCATCATGCCGGGCAGGGACTTGTCGCAGCCCGCCAGCCCGACGAGCGCGTCATAGGCGTGGCCGCGCATGGTGAGCTCCACCGTGTCCGCGATCGCCTCGCGGCTGACGAGGGAGGAGCGCATCCCCTCGTGGCCCATGGCGATGCCGTCGGTCACGGTGATGGTGGTGAACTCGCGCGGGGTGCCGGCGGCCTCCTTCACCCCGAGCTTCACCGCCTGCGCCTGGCGCGAGAGGGCGATGTTGCAGGGGGCGGCCTCGTTCCAGCAGGTGGCGACGCCGACGAAGGGGCGGTGGATCTCCTCGTCGGTGAGGCCCATCGCGTAGAAGTAGGAGCGATGCGGGGCGCGCTGCGGCCCCTCGGTCACATGCCGGCTCGGCAGCTTGGACTTGTCGAATGCGCGCGCGTCCATGTCGTCCCTCCCTCCGTCGTGTTGTCTCGGGCGGCGGCAGCCTATCCCGCCCCGCCGGGCGTTTCCAGCCGGAAAGGGCGCCGCGGATGCGGGGTGCGGCAGTGCGCGGGGGGGTCACAGAGCGGCCATTCGTGCCCATATTGGAAGGGTCGGGCCGGGCCCGACCGAAACCCGCAACACAGAGGAGGCCCGAATGAGCGACGACGACAAGAAGCACCTCCACGTCAACACCGACGCCAAGCCAGAGGGCAGCCGCGTCCAGGAGTTCACCCGGATCGACCGCGAGCAGGCGCCCGCGAGCTCCGACCCCAAGGTGATGGCGATGGCCAAGTCCCGCCCCGCGCCCCCGCGCGACATGAGCGAGGCCAAGCACAAGCCGGACGACGGCGACTCGTGACCGGGAGGCCCGGCGCGCCGGATGCGTCCCCGCGCCGGGACGGCGACGCCTCGGGGGAGGCGCGATCCCCAGCGCACGCGCCGGGGCCCGCGACGCCGCCCGAAACGCCCTTCGCGCGCTATCTCGCCACGGCCGCAGGGCCGGGCGGGCTCTGGCGGCTCGCGCTCGGCCTCGTGATCGTCGCGCTGGTCTGGGCGCTGACGACGGGCGCGGCGCTCCTTCTCCTCTCGCGCCAGATCGCCGACCCCCTGGCGCCGGAGCGGGTCGGGTCCGGCGGGCCGGTCGAGGTCGCTTTCGTGTTGGCGAGCTTCAGCGGGATCTGGCTCGGGCTCGCCCTGGCGCTGCCGCTCCTCCATCGCCGCCCGCTCGGGAGCCTCTTCGGCCCGCGGCAGGCGCCCTCGGGGCCGGGGCTCCTCGGCGGGGCCGCGCTCGGGATCGGGGCCTATGCGCTCTCGGTCGGGGTGGCCATCGCGCTCGGCGCGACGCCGGAGCGCAGCGATCTCGCCCTCGCCGACTGGGTGGGCTGGCTCGCACCGCTCGCCCTTCTCGTCGCGCTGCAGGCGGGGGGCGAGGAGGCGATCTTCCGCGGCTATCTCGTGCAGGAACTCGGCCGGCGCGCGCGCCATCCGCTCGTCTGGGCGGGGCTGCCCGCGGCCGTCTTCGGCGCGCTCCATTACAGCCCGGGCCTCGGGGCCGTGGAGGGGGCGCTCTACGCGCTCGTCACCTTCCTCTTCGCGCTCGCCGCCGCAGCCCTCGTCTGGCGGACCGGAGGCCTCTCGGCGGCGATCGGCCTCCATGCGGGGCTCAATCTCTGCGGCATCGCCGGCGCCGGGCTCGACGGCGTGATCTCGGGCGCGCAGCTCTGGCGGTTCGGGGCGGAGGACGCGCCCGCCCTCTTCGCCGCCGATCTCGTGGCCACGCTCGCGCTTCTCGCGCTCTGTCTCGGCCCGGGAGGGCGCGCGCTCGCCCGCGATCAGCGATAGAGCGCCTCGGTGCCGATGCGCTCGGCGAGCTCCACCGCCAAGGCCGCCGCCTCCTCCCCGAGATGCGCCAGCTCGCACTCGCGCCCGCAGGCGGCCGGCATCTCCAGGCCCGGCGACGGGGTGGTGGCCAGGAGCCCGGAGACGAGCTCGCCGGTCGCGATATCGCTAAGCTCGACCTCGAGGCGCAGGCTGCCCCAGGTCTCGAAGGCGCGCGGCACGGTCTTGGCGTAGAGCACGAGGACGGCGAGCACGTCCGGCTGCGCCGGCTCCGGCATCCGCGCGACGGCCACCGAGATCGCATGCGGGGCGACGAGACGGCCGACCCCGGCGGCCTCGAGCGCGTCCGCCACCGGGGCGACCGGATAGCCGAGCAGGACCAGACGGTCGATCAGCGCGTTCTCCGCCTGCCGCGCGATCCGCCCCTCGCGCGGAAGCGCATCCGCGTCAGGCGCTGCGACGGCGACGCCCAACACCGGGATCGGCGGCGGATCCTGCGCCGCGGCGCCGCCCGCGAGGCAGAGCGCCGCCAGACCACCGAGATACCGCCGCATCGCACGCCCTCGCCAAGCTGACCCCAGGACAGGATGGCGCGGGCAGGGCCCTCTGTCCAGGCTCAGGCGATCTCCTCGAGCCGGCCGAGGGCGAGGCGCAGGCGCTCGCGCTCGCCCTCCGCGGTGGCGAGGCGCTCGCGCTGCTTCGCGACTTCCTCCTCGGGGGCCTTCTCGAGGAACTTGGCGTTGCCGAGCTTGCCCTCGAGCTGTCCGACCTCCTTCTCGAGCTTGGCCAGGGCCTTCTCGAGGCGGGCGCGCTCGGCCGCGACGTCGATGACGCCGGCGAGCGGCAGGCTGATCGCGCAGTCGTCGAGCGCGACGGTGGCTGCGCCGCGGGGCGGCCTCTCGGCCTCGGCGATGGTCTCGATCCGGGCGAGGCGCTCGACGAGGGCACGGTTGCGGCCGATCCTGGCCATGACCTCAGGGCCATGACCCGTGACCACCATCTCGAGCGTCGCGCCGGCGGGCACGTTCATCTCGGCGCGGACCGAGCGGATGCCCTCGATCGCGCGGATCACCCAGCCCATCTCGCGCTCGGCCGCGGTGTCGACCAGGCGCTCGGGCAGATCCGGCCAGGCGGTGTGGATGAGCCGCTTGTCGCGGCCCACGCCCTCGGCGGTCTGCGCCCAGAGCTCTTCGGTGACGAAGGGCATGATCGGGTGGAGCAGGATCAGGCACTGGTCGAGCGCCCAGGCCATGGTGGCGCGCGTCTCGGCCTGCGCCGGGTGGCCGTCGGCGAGGAGCGGCTTGGCGAACTCCACATACCAGTCGCAGAAGACGCCCCAGATATGGGCGTAGAGCCCGTTCGCCGCGTCGTTGAAGCGGTAGGCGGCGAGGGCCTCGTCGGTCGCGCGCGCGATGCGCACGGTCTCGGCGACGATCCAGCGGTTGACGGTCTCCTGCGGGGAGGCCGGATCGAAGGGCCCCGGCTTGCAGCCGTTGATCTCGGCGAAGCGGGCGGCGTTCCAGAGCTTGGTGACGAAATTGCGGTAGCCCGCAACGCGGGAGACGGCGAGCTTGATGTCCCGCCCCATGGCCGCCATCGAGGGGAGGGTGAAGCGCACCGCATCGGCCCCGTAGTCGTC
>CAZNTX010000126.1:0-7679 GCA_964576075.1 uncultured Limibaculum sp.
TCTACGAGATCGGCGCCGGCACGCAGGAGATCCGGCGCATGCTGATCGGGCGCGAGCTCTTCAAGGAGACGGCATGAGGGGGCTCCTCGCGTTGCTCCTCGCCTTGGGGCTCGCGCCGGCGGCCGCTGCCGCGGCCGCGCCGCTCGACCGCGGGG
Source organism: uncultured Limibaculum sp. (assembly GCA_964576075.1). Lineage (GTDB taxonomy): Bacteria > Pseudomonadota > Alphaproteobacteria > Rhodobacterales > Rhodobacteraceae > Thermohalobaculum. The sequence goes on from CAZNTX010000126.1 coordinate 156, forward strand.
CGCTGACGCGCTGCCTCGCCGGGGCGGTGGCCTCGGGCGGCGCGGGGCGGGAATGTCTGACGATCCTGCGCGCGCCCTGCGGCGGGGCGGGCGCGCGGGGAGACGCGGCCTATGCCGCCTGCGCGGAGGCGCTCGCCGAGGGCTTCGCGCGGGCGGCGCGCGGGCTCCTCGCCGCGCGCGCCCCCTTCGCCTCGACGGCGGAGCGGGGGGCGCTCCGCGCGGCGCTCGCGCGCGCGCTCCGCGAGGGGCGGCGGCGCTGCTCGGGGGCGGACGAGCGGGACGGCGCGGTGGCGGCGGCGCGGCGCGCCGAGTGCCGTCTCCTGCGGGCCGCGCTGATCGCCCACCTCGTCGAATTCCACCCCCGCCGGCTGATCGGCCGGCTGCCGGAGGATGCCTGATGCGCGCGGCCTGCCTGCTCGTCTTCGCCCTCGCCCTCCCAGCCCGCGCCGGAGAGGCCGATCCCGCCCATGTGGCGGCGCTCTCGGACTGTGCGGCGGCGCATCTGCCGGACCTGCCCGCGGCGGAGCGCGCCTGCGTCGGGATCGTCTCGGAACCCTGCATGGCGCGGCCGGAGGGGCAGACGACGCTCGGCATGAACGCCTGCCTCGCCGCCGAGAGCCTGGCCTGGGACGTGCTCCTGAACGCCGACTGGCCGAAGCTCCTCGAGGGCCTGCGCCGGCTCGACGCGGCGAACGAGGTGGCGGCGATGGAGCTGCCCTCCGCCGCGGCGCTCCTGCGCAGGGCGCAGCGGGCCTGGCTCGCCTGGCGCGAGGCCGAATGCGCCCAGCGCCGGGCGGAATGGGGCAGCGGCACCCTCGGCTCCAACATCGCGAGCGCCTGCTGGCTCGAGATGACCGCGCGGCGCACGCTCGGGCTCCGGGCGCGCCTCGCGGAGCTGCCGGAATGAGCGCGATCCGCAGCCGCGTCGATCCCCGCTCGGAGGGGTTCCGGGCCAATCGGGCCGCGATGGAGGCCGAGCTCGGGCGCATCGCGGCGGCGGCCGAGGCGGCGCTCGCAGGCGGCGGCGCGGCGGCGCGGGATCGCCATGTCGCCCGGGGCAAGCTGCCGCCGCGGGTCCGGGTGGAGCGCCTGCTCGACCCCGGCAGCCCGTTCCTCGAGATCGGCCTCTTCGCGGCGTTCGGCATGTATGACGACGCGCATCCGGCGGCGGGCGTGATCGCCGGGATCGGGCGGGTCGAGGGCCGGCAGGTGATGGTCGTGGCGAACGACGCCACCGTCAAAGGCGGCTCCTACGTGCCGATGACGGTGAAGAAGCATCTCCGCGCCCAGGAGATCGCGGCGGAGAACGCCCTGCCTTGCATCTATCTGGTCGATTCGGGCGGGGCCAATCTGCCGCGCCAGGACGAGGTGTTCCCCGACCGCGACCACTTCGGCCGGATCTTCTACAACCAGGCGCGGATGTCGGCGGCCGGGATCGCGCAGATCGCCGTTGTGATGGGGAGTTGCACGGCGGGGGGCGCCTATGTGCCGGCGATGTCGGACGAGGCGGTCATCGTGCGCGATCAGGGGACGATCTTCCTCGCCGGCCCGCCGCTCGTGAAGGCGGCGACGGGGGAGGTGATCACGGCCGAAAAACTCGGCGGGGGAGAGGTGCACACCCGGCTTTCCGGGGTCGCCGACCATCTCGCCGAGGACGACGCCCATGCGCTCGCCCTCGCCCGAAGGGCGATCGCCTCGCTCGGCCGCTCTTCTGGCGCCTGCGCGCCCTCATCGCTGGGGCCGGGCTTCGGCGATGAGCCCGCGCAGGCGGGCGAAGAGCCGCTCTACGACCCGCAGGAACTGCTCGGCATCCTGCCGCCCGACACCCGCGTGCCCTACGACATCCGAGAGGTGATCGTCCGGCTCGTCGACGGCTCCCGCCTCGACGAGTTCAAGCGCCGCTTCGGGGAGAGCCTCGTCTGCGGCTTCGCCGCGATCGGCGGGCGCATCGTCGGCGTGCTCGGCAACAACGGCATCCTGCAGTCGGACAGCGCGGCCAAGGGGGCGCATTTCGTCCAGCTCTGCTGCCAACGGGGGGTGCCGCTCCTCTTCCTGCAGAACATCACGGGCTTCATGGTGGGACGCGCCGCCGAGCACGGGGGGATCGCGCGGCACGGGGCGAAGCTCGTCGCCGCCGTCGCCTGCGCGGAGGTGCCGAAGATCACGCTCCTCGTCGGCGGCTCCTTCGGCGCGGGGAATTACGGGATGTGCGGGCGCGCCTACGGCCCCCGCTTCCTCTGGACCTGGCCGTCCTCGCGGATCTCGGTGATGGGGGGCTTCCAGGCCGCCGGCGTGCTCGCCACGCTCCGGCGCGAGAGCGTCGAGCGGGCGGGCGGGAGCTGGAGCGAGGCCGAGGAGGCGCGCGTCAAGGCGCCGATCCTCGAGCAGTTCGCCGAGCAGTCCCACCCGCTCTACGCCTCGGCCCGGCTCTGGGACGACGGCATCCTCGATCCGCGCACGACCCGCGCGGCGCTGGCGCTGTCGCTCGCCGCGACCGAGGGCGCGGCGCCCCGGGAGTCGCGCTTCGGCGTCTTTCGGATGTGAGCGGGGCCGATGCAGGCGACGCCCACGCCCTCGCCCCGCGCCCGTCCGGGCGCTTCGCTCACTCGTCGCGCTGGAGGGTGCGGATATGCTCGATGAGCGCCAGGATCTTCTTGGAGACCTCTTTCTCCGCCGTCGCGCCCTTGCCCTCGCGCATGGCGAGGCGGCGGTATTCGTAGCCCCAGATCGGCATCTCGCGCGGGCCGTGGGCGAGCAGCTCGGTGCGCCCGTCGATGATGCGGTAGACGTCCTCGAAGGGGAAGCGCCCACCGTTCTCCGCGGCGAGCATGGTCAGGTCGGAGGGCGCGACCTTCAGGAACATGCCGTAGGGCCCGTTCCCGCGCCCGTCGATCGCGTGGCAGACGGCGCAATGGGCGGCGTATTCGCTGGCGCCGAGACCCTCCTCCTCTGCGGTCGCCGTCGCGGGCGCCGCGGCCCAGAGCGCGAGGGCGGCGAGGATCGGAAGGGTCGGTCTCGTCACGCGCATGATGGCCTCCTCGGCAGTTTCCATAGGACAAGGGCGCGCCCGGGCGCGCCGCCCGGGAACGCTACCACAGTCGGCCCGGCCGCCGCGAGCCGCCTTGATATGCGTCATGGCGCGCCGCGGGCGGGTGGCGCGGCGTCACTCCTGGAGCGACTGGATATGGCTCACCAAGGCGAGGATGCGGCCGCTGACGAAGGTCTCGACATCGGTGGAGCCGGGGAACGGGTTGTATTCCTCGGCGGCGGCGGCGTCGAAGGTCATGCCCCAGACCGGCATCTCGCGGCCGCCATGGGCGGCGACATCGGCCCGGCCGTCGACCACCATGAAGACCCGCTCGAAGGGGAAGGTCCCGTCGTTCCGCGCCGAGAGCGTGGTCAGGTCCGGAAGGCCGACGCTCAGAAGCTCGGCGAGCGGGCCGTTGCCTTTGCCGTCGGTGCCGTGGCAGGCGGCGCAATTCTCGGCGAAGAGCCGGGCGCCGACGCTCTCCTCGGCCGCCGCGCCGCTGGCGAGGCCGGCCGCGAGGACTGCGCCGATTGCCGTTCGAGACCAAGTGTTCATGGCAGTCATCTCCCTCTCGCATCACTACCGTCCGATCTCTCTTCGGACCGGAACTTGATCTTTGCCGAATACCCCCGAAAAGGAGCATGCATTTTGTCAAATCCCGACGAAAAAATGCGCAGGGGGAGGGGGCGATGATCCGACGGCTCTTGATCGCGAACCGCGGGGAGATCGCGGCGCGGATCGCGCGGACGGCGCGGGGGATGGGGATCGTCCCCGTGGCGGTGCGGTCCGAGGCGGATGCGGGAGCCAACCATGTCCGCGCCTGCGACATGGCGGTGCCGCTCGGGGGCGAGAGCGCGGCGGCGGGGTATCTCGACGCCGAGCGCCTGCTCGACGCGGCGCGGGCGTCGGGGGCGGATGCGGTCCATCCGGGCTACGGCTTCCTCTCGGAGAACGCGGCCTTCGCCGAGGCGGTGATCGGGGCCGGGCTCGTCTGGGTCGGCCCCCCGCCGGAGGCGATCCGGGCCATGGGGCTCAAGGACGCGGCGAAGCGGCGGATGGAGGCGGCCGGCGTGCCGGTCGTGCCCGGCTATCACGGCGAGTCGCAGGAGCCGGAGCGCCTCGCGGCGGAGGCCGCGGCGATCGGCTATCCGGTGCTGGTCAAGGCGGCGGCGGGCGGCGGGGGCAAGGGGATGCGCCGGGTCGACCAAGCGGAGGACTTCGCCGAGGCCCTCGCCCGCGCCCGCTCGGAGGCGCAGAGCGCCTTCGGCGACCCGCGGGTGCTCGTGGAGAAATGGGTGAGCAATCCGCGCCATGTGGAGGTGCAGGTCTTCGCCGACGCGCATGGCCGGGCGGTGCATCTCTTCGAGCGGGACTGCTCGGCGCAGCGCCGCCACCAGAAGGTGATCGAGGAGGCCCCGGCGCCCGGGATGACGCCGGCGCTCCGCAACGCCATGACGGAGGCGGCGCTGCGCGCGGCCGAGGCGGTCGGCTATGTCGGCGCGGGCACGGTCGAGTTCATCCTCGACGGCACGCGGATGAGCCCGGACGCCTTCTATTTCCTCGAGATGAACACGCGGCTGCAGGTCGAGCATCCCGTGACCGAGGCGGTGACCGGGATCGACCTCGTCGACTGGCAGCTCCGGATCGCCGCCGGCGCGCCGCTGCCGCTCGCCCAGGAGGAGATCGCGCTGCGCGGCCATGCGGTCGAGGCGCGGCTCTATGCGGAGGACCCCGCCGCGGGCTTCGCGCCGCGCACCGGCCGGGTCGCGGCCTTCCGCCTGCCCGAGGGGGTGCGCGTCGATGCGGGCGTCGCCGAGGGCGACCGGGTGAGCGCACATTACGACCCGATGATCGCCAAGATCGTCGCCCACGGCCCCGACCGCGCCGCCGCCTTCGCCCGGCTCTCCCGCGCGCTGGCCGAGACCCATATCGCGGGCCTCGCCACCAATCTCGACTTCCTGGCCCGCCTCGCAGAGACCCCGGAGATGCTGGCCGGCACGCCGGATACGGGGCTGATCGAGCGCCGCCTCGGAGAGCTGACCGCCCCCGCCGCGCCGGGGGCCGAGGAGATGGCGCTCGCCGCCGCGGCGCTCTCGGGCCAGCTCCGCCCGGGCCCGCTCGCCTTCTGGCGGCCCTGGGGGGCGGGGCGCGCGCATCGGCGGATCGCGGTCGGGGACGCGGGCGCCGACATCGCCTTCCGCAGCGCCGCCGAGGGCCGGGAGACCCTGCTCGAGGCCGAGACCCCGGCAGGGCCCGCGCGGCTCCGCCTTCTCCCCCTCGGCGGGCCGGACTGGCAGATGCGCGCAGGCGACGGCCCGGCGGAGCGGATCGCGCTCCATCTCGACGCGGAGGGGGTGGCGCTCGTCCGGGGCACGCGCCGGATGCGCCTCGCCCTCGCCGACCCGATCGAGGCGGCGGAGGAGACCGGCGAGGCGGGCGACACGGTGCGCGCGCCGCTGCCGGGCCTCGTCAAGGAACTCGTCGCGGCGCCGGGAGACCGGGTCGCCGCCGGCGCGCCGCTCGCCGTCCTCGAGGCGATGAAGATGGAGCACAGCCTCGCCGCCCCGCGCGCCGGGGTCGTCGCCGCGGTCCATGCGGAGACGGGCGAGCATGTGGAGGAGGGCGCGGTCCTCGTCAGCCTCGCCCCGGAGGAGGCGCCATGAGCGATCCCCTGCCCCCGCGCGACGTGACCGTGGTGGAGGTCGGCCCGCGCGACGGGCTGCAGAACGAGCCGGGCCTGATCCCGACCGAGACCAAGATCGCCCTCGTCGACGCGCTCTCCGCGGCCGGGCTGCCGCGGATCGAGGCGGCGAGCTTCGTCTCGCCCCGATGGGTGCCGCAGATGGCCGACGGGGCGGCGGTCCTGGCCGGCATCCGCCGCCGCGCGGGCCTCAGCTACACGGCGCTCACGCCCAATCTCAAGGGCTTCGAGGCGGCGCGCGCGGCCGGGGCGGACGAGATCGCCGTCTTCGCCGCGGCCTCCGAGAGCTTCTCGAGGAAGAACGTGAATGCGAGCATCGCCGAGAGCCTCGCCCGCTTCGCCCCGGTGGCGGAGGCGGCGGCGGAGGCCGGCATCCCGATGCGCGCCTATGTCTCCTGCGCGGTCCACTGCCCCTATGACGGGCCGGTCGCGGCCGCGGCGGTGGCCGATGTCGCCGGGCGCCTCGCGGCGATGGGGGCCTACGAGGTCTCCCTCGGCGACACCACCGGGCAGGGCACGCCGGAGACCGTCCGCGCGATGCTCGAGGCGGTGCTCGCCGCGATCCCGGCCGAGCGCCTGGCGGGACATTTCCACGACACCAACGGGCGCGCGCTCGAGAGCGTGGCGGTCGGGCTCGAGCTCGGGCTCCGGGTCTTCGACGCGGCGGTGGCGGGGCTCGGCGGCTGCCCCTTCGCGCCTGGGGCGCGCGGCAACCTCGCCACCGAGCGCCTCGTCGCCGCGCTCGAGGCCGAGGGGCTCGCCACCGGGGTCGACACCGCCGCCCTCGCCGCCGCCCGCCGCCTCGCCGAAAGCCTGAGAGGGAGCCACCCATGACGCCGCCCGCCTTCGAGACCATCCGCCTCGCCGTCGACGCCCGCGGGGTCGCGACCCTCACCCTCGCCCGCGCGCCCAAGCACAACGCGATGGACGCGGCGATGATCGGCGAGCTCGCCGCCGCCGCCGCCTGGCTCTCGGAGACGGACGGGCTGCGCGCGGCGGTGCTCGCGGCGGAGGGGGAGAGCTTCTGCGCCGGCGGCGATCTCGGGTGGATGCGCGCGCAGATGGCGGCCGACCGGCCGACGCGCATCGCCGAGGCCCGGCGCCTCGCCGAGATGCTCGGCCGGCTCGACCGCCTCCCGCTACCGCTCATCGCCCGGGTGCAGGGGCAGGCCTATGGCGGGGGCGTCGGGCTCCTCTCGGTGTCGGACGTGGCGGTCGCGGTGGAGGGGGCGCGCTTCGGGCTGACCGAGACGCGCCTCGGGCTGATCCCGGCGACCATCGCCCCCTATGTGGTGCGGCGCATGGGGCCGGGGTGCCGGGCGGTGCTGTTCTCCTCGCGCCGGTTCGACACGGCGGAGGCGATGCGGCTCGGGCTCGTCGCCCGCACCGTGCCGGCGGAGGGGCTCGACGGGGCGGTCGAGGCCGAGATCGCGCCCTATCTCGCCTGCGCCCCGGGGGCCGTCGCCGCCGCCAAGGCGCTCTATCGCCGGCTCGCCGGGGCGCCCGGGGAGGCGGAGATCGGGGCGACGGTCGACGCCCTGGCCGACCGCTGGGAGAGCGCCGAGGCCGCCGAGGGGATCGCCGCCTTCTTCGAGAAGCGCAAGCCCGGCTGGGCCGGCTGACCCGGCGGGCGCACCCGCACCGCCCGTCCCCGCCGATCCGGCCGGCGCGGCCCGAGGCCCCACCCACCCGGGCACGCACCGCCCCCGGCGGCCCCGCCTGCGCTCCCCCCCAGGCCTCGGGCCGCGCCGGCCTTGCCGTCCGGTCTTCGCGCGCGACGCTCGGAGGGGGCGCG
>CAZNTX010000127.1:0-7670 GCA_964576075.1 uncultured Limibaculum sp.
ACTCGAGCAGCGGCACCATCGGCTGCAGCGAGGAGAGCTTCTTCTCGTGCAGCAGGATGTAGCAGTCCTCGAGCTCCGTGATCATCTTGTCGGAGTTCGTGATGAAGTAGGGCGAGAGGTAGCCGCGGTCGAACTGCATGCCCTCGACGACCTCGGTCTCGGTCTCGAGGCCCTTGTTCTCCTCGACGGTGATCACGCCCTCGTTGCCGACCTTCTGCATCGCGTCGGCGATCTGGCGGCCGATCTCGGCCTCGCCGTTGGCGGAGATGGTGCCGACCTGGGCGACCTCGTCGGAGCCCGAGACCTCGCGGGACTGCTCGCGGATCGACTGGACGGCGCGCTTCACGGCCTTGTCGATGCCGCGCTTGACGTCCATCGGGTTGGCGCCGGCGGCCACCGCCTTCATGCCCTCCTTCAGGATCGAGTGGGCGAGGATGGTCGCGGTGGTGGTGCCGTCGCCGGCCTCGTCATTGGTGCGCGAGGCGACCTCGCGCACCATCTGCGCGCCCATGTTCTCGAACTTGTCCGAAAGCTCGATCTCCTTGGCGACCGAGACGCCGTCCTTGGTGATGCGCGGGGCGCCGAAGGACTTGTCGATCACGACGTTGCGGCCCTTGGGGCCGAGGGTCACGCGCACCGCGTTGGCGAGGATGTCGACGCCGCGCATCATGCGCTCGCGGGCGTCGGTGTGGAACTTCACGTCTTTCGCAGCCATGTGTCTCTCCGAAATTGGGGGTTACAGGGGGCGCGGGATCACGCGGCCTTGGCGGCGGCGCCGTCGGTCAGGATGCCGAGGATGTCGGCCTCCTTCATGATCAGCAGCTCCTGGCCGTCGATCTTGACCTCGGTGCCGGACCATTTGCCGAACAGAACCCGGTCGCCGGCCTTCACCGCGGGGGTGATGAGCTCGCCGTTGTCCTTGCGGGCGCCCTCGCCGACGGCGATGACCTCGCCCTCCTGGGGCTTCTCCTTGGCGCTGTCGGGAATGATCAGGCCGCCGGCGGTCTTCTCGTCCGACTCGATGCGGCGGACCAGAACGCGGTCGTGAAGCGGAGTGAAGTTCATGGGAATGCGCTCCGAATTGGGTTGCACCTGTTTCGGACGGCGGGGGCCGCCCACCTGTTAGCACTCGCCCGGAGAGAGTGCTAACAGCCGAGGCCGGAGATACGGAGAGCGCCGGGCGGTGTCAAGGGAGGAAATGGGCGCCGCGGCCCGGCTCGGGGAGGACCTATGCCGCCCCTCCGCCCTGCGCAACCATGCGCCTCGCACGCCCGTCGCGAGGCTGCTACCATCGGGGACCCAAAACCGAGGTGAGCCGGAGCCCCAGACCAGATGCCGACCCTTCGGACCAGCCAAGCCGTCCCCTGTCTCGTCCTCCTCGCGGGCCTCCTCGCCGCGCTCCTGCCCGCGCTCGCTGAGGCGCGCTGCCGCGGCACCGACCTGATGGCCCGCCTCGCCCGGGAGCGCCCCGCCGCCCATGCCGAAATCCTCGCCCGGGCCGAGCGCACGCCGAACGGCGAGGGGGTCTTCTGGCGCGTCGAGGCGGCCGACGGCGCCCGCCCCTCCTATCTCTACGGCACGCTCCACAGCACCGAGGCGGCGGCGCGGTGGCTGCCGCGGCAGGCGCTCGACGCGCTCGCCGCCGCGCGCCTGGTGATGGTCGAGCTCACCCCGGCCGAGCAGGCGCGCCTGCAGGAGCGGCTCGCCACCGACCCGCGCTTCGCGCTCGACCCCGACGGCCCGCGCCTCACCGAGCGGCTGACGCCGGAGGAGCTCGAGGCCGCCCGCGCCGCCCTCTCGGCCCGCGGCGTGCCCTTCTCCGTGGCCGACCGGCTGAAGCCCTGGCTCCTGATCTCCACCATCGCGATCCCGGAATGCGAGAAGGCCGAGCTCGCCGCCGGCAAGCGCCTCCTCGACGACGCCATCGCCGCGGAGGCCAAGACCTGGGGCATCCCGGTCGAGGGGCTCGAGACCTACGACGAGACCTTCGCCGCCTTCGACGAGCTCACCGAGACGGAGATGACCGGCCTCCTGATCGACGGCTTCTCCGCCGTCGCCGCCGAGGAGGACCTGCGCCGGACGCTGGAGGAACTTTACCATTCGGGCCGGATCGCCGCGATCCTCGAATTCAACATCTGGCATGCCGGGCAGACCCAGGGCGACGCCCGCGCCCGCGCCGGTGCCGAGGCGCTGACCAAGGCGCTGATCGCCGGGCGCAACGCGCTCTGGATCGACCGCCTCGCCCCCGAGATCGCCCGCGGCGGCGTCTTCGCGGCCTTCGGCGCGCTGCACCTGCCGGGGGAGGACGGCATCGTCGCCCTCCTGCGCGCCCGCGGTTTTCAGGTGACCCGCGTCCGGCCTTGAGCGTCTGCAGCGCTCGGCCGTCAGGCGAGCGCCCCTGCCAGCAGGCTCCCCGCCGCGCCGACGCTCAGCGGCCAGCGCAGGCGCGGCCACCAGGCCGGCGCCCCGCCGCGCCGGGCGAGCGCGATATCCGCCGCGAGGAGCCCGGCGAAACCGACGGCGAGGAGCGCGCAGGCCGTCTCGCGCGGCAACATCGCCGCCGCCCAGGCGAAAAGCGCCGGGATCACCGCGAGGCCGAGATTGATCCAGCTCGCGCCCCCGCCGAGCCCCGCCGCCGCGAAGCCCCACCGGCAGCCCCCCATGAAGGCCAGGATCACCGCCCCGTAGCCGACGAGCGCACCCCCCGCGATCCCGGGCCAGGGCCCCGCCTCCGGCAACAGCCAGAGCGCCGCCGCGAGCCCGGCGAAGGGCAGGAGCCCCGCCCCTCCGAGCCAGGCCGCGGCGCCCGGCACCCGCGCAGCCCCCTCCGCTCCGTTCCCGGCCTCGCCCGTCATCGCAGCCCCCGTCGCTCGCACCCCGGCCGACGGCTTGATCCGCCGCGCCGCCGGGCCACTTCCCCGGCCATGACAGAGGTTCTAACGCAGAGCGCCCGCCCCGCAACCGCAGATCCCCGCGCCGCCCGCACCGTCTATTACGACGGCGCCTGCCCGGTCTGCGCTCGCGAGATCGGGTGGTACCGGGGGATGCGCGGCGCCGAGGCGGTGCGCTGGGTCGACGTCGCCGACCCCGACGCGCCGCTGCCGGAGGGCCGCGACCGTGCCGCTCTCCTGCGCCGCTTCACCGTGACCCGCGGCACCGGCGAGACCGTGACGGGCGCGGAGGCCTTCAGCGCCCTCTGGCGCGCGCTCCGCCCGACGCGCCTCCTCGGCCGCGCGACCGACCGGCAGCCCTTCCGCGCCATCGGCGAGGCGCTATACCGGCTGTTCCTGAGGCTCCGCACCGCCTGGCGCTGAGCCCCCCTGGACGCCGGGTGCCGCCCCGGGGCATCCTGGGCACCAGGGCGGCGCGCCGCCGACAGCTCCCTGGAGGCCCCGATGCTGCGACGACTGAGCCGGTTCTGCGGCAGCCTCGCCGTGCTCGCCGCGATCCTGTGGTGCGTGCTCTGGGTGCTCGGCCGCGACGCGTTGGCGGAGTTTCTCGACGACGAGGTCGAGCGGCTGCGCGCCGAGGGGTACGGCGTCTCGATCGGGCGGACCGACTTCTCCGGCTTTCCCTTCGCGCTCTCCGCCCGGTTCGAGGATCTGGTCTTCGTCGACGCCGCCTCCGGTGCGCGCACGGAGCTGCCCGAGCTCACCACGGTGCTCGGCCTCGCCCCCCCGGGGCGCCTGCTGGCCGCCCTGCCGGAGCGGATGACGCTCGCCCTCCCCGTCGGCCCCGGGCTGCGGGACGCGCTGCCGGCGCTCGGCCCCACGGTGGAGGTGGAGGTGGAGGTCCGCGCCGCGGGGCTCGCGCTCGTCGCAGAGGCGGCCGAGGGCGGGCCGGCGCTCGGGCTCCTCGCCGAGCGGCTCGAGATCGTCCCGGCCGCCCCGCTCCAGGGGCTCGATTTCCGCCTCTCCGCGCGCGAGGTGTCCGCCCGTCTCTCGCGGGGGGGCGCCGGCGGGTCGGCGTCCCTGGAAGCGGCGCGGCTCGCGCTCTCGCTCGACACCGAACGCCCGTCGCCGGCGGAGGGGGCCGCCCCCGAGCGTCTCTCCCACCGGATCGAGGCGGAGGGCCTCGACCTCGAGGCCCGCGCCGCCGAGCCCAAGGCGCTGGGGGAGATCCTGGCCGGCCGCCGCCCCGGAGAGGCCGGGATGCGCCTCGCCGCCGCACGCCTCTCGGCCGCCGTCGCGGTCGCCGGCGCGGGCGCGGGCGACGGGCGGATCGCCGCGGAGACCGGCGAGACCGATCTCCGTCTCGCCGTCGAGGGCGAGACCCTGGCCCTCGAGGCCGCGCTCGGCGCCATCGCGCTCGCGCTCGAGCCGGCCGATGCGGCCGACCCGCGGCGCGGCCGGCTGCTCGCCGAGCGGTTGGCGCTGTCGGCGCACCACCCCTTCGCCGCGGGGCCGGAGATGCGCGATCTCGGCCTCTCGGCGCGCCTCGACGGGCTCACCCCCTCGGAGCCGCTCTGGGCGCGGCTCGATCCGGAGGGGCGGCTGCCGCGCGCCCCGGGGCGGCTCGCCGTGGAGATCGCGGGGACTGGCCGCTTCCTCGCCCCCCTCGGCGATACGCCGCCGGGTGCCGCGCAGCCCTTCGAGCTCGGCAATCTGAGCCTCCTTACGCTCGAGGCCGAGGCGCTCGGGGCGCGGGCGCGGGCGACGGGCGATCTGGAGTTCATCCAGCCGATCTACGAGCCTCGCGGGGCCGTCGCGGTGCGTCTCGACGGCGTGCTCGGTCTCCTCAAGCGGCTGAAGGCCGCGGGGCTGATCGACGAGCAGGCGCTCCAGAGGCTCGCCACCGCCGCCGCCGTCTACACCCGCGGCGGCAGCGGGCCGGACGACCTGCGCATCGATCTCCGCTTCGACGAACAGGGCCTGCATCTGAACGAGGCCCCGCCCGCGACGGAGCCCTGAGCCGGGCCGCTCCCCTGGAGCGGGGCGACGGTCCGCCCCGCCAGGCTGCGGGCACGCAGGCCGGCTGACGGCGCAGGCCCGCCCGGATTTCCGAGACGGAGCCGCACGAGCGCCGGGCCGGACTGGCTCGGGGCGGAGGAAGATCGCCCCCGGACGGGGCGGAGCGCCGGTCTCGCCGCCTCCGCGCGGTCGGCGGGCTAGGTCTCGAAGCCCTGGCGGCGGGCATTGGCCTCGGCCTCGGCGCGGGTCGGGAAGCCGCGAGAGGCGGCGCCGACCACCCGGCCGTTGCGCGCATAGCGCCGCCAGCGATGGGCGCCGCGCTTGTCGATGTAGAAGTCCCACTTGTCGCTCGGCACGGGGCCGCGGCGCATATTGGCCTCGCAGTCCTCCCGGCTCGCATAGCCCTCGGACGCCGCGCCCACGACATTGCCTGCCGCGTCGAACCGGCGCCAGCGATAGGCTCCTCGCCTGTCCTGGAACACCTCGAACAGGTCGTCTTCGCCAGGCATATGTCCCTCGTCAGCAATCTCCTGCCGCGCCGCGGCCGCATCCCGGACCATACACCGATTCGGGATTGCACCACCCTAGGCGACGCAACGTCAGGGGAGAAGCGCGCGGATCTCGGCGAGGAGGCTCTCGGGGATCTCCACCCCAGCCTCCACGGCGCGGGCGCGGTTGGCATGGCGGCGCTGGGCGGGCAGGCGCGTGCCCTCTTGATCTAGGATCGCGGCGAAGACCGCCTCCGCCCCGTCGGCCCGCGCGCCGAGCCGCTCCGGCGAGAGGGCGATCACGATCTCGCCCCCGAGCTGCGGCCCCCCGATCGCGGCCGAGGCGCCGGCCTCGAGCGAGGTGACCTCGCCGATCAGCGGCCCGGCGAGGAGATCGACCATCAGCGCGATCGCCGCCCCCTTGTAGCCGCCGAAGGGGAGCTGCGCGCCGCCCTCGAGGATCGCGCGGGGATCGGTCGTCGGGCGGCCCTCGGCGTCGATCCCGGCGGTCTCGGGCACGGCATGGCCGTCGCGGGCGGCGAGCTGCAGCTCGCCGCGGGCCATGGCGGCGGAGGCCTGGTCCCAGACCATCGGCGGGCCGTCCGGGCGCGGCCATCCGAAGGCCATCGGATTGGTGCCGAAGACCGGCCGCCGCCCGCCCGCCGGCGCGACATAAGGGGGCGAGGAGGTCATGGCGAGGGCGACGAGCCCCTGCGCCGCGAGCGCCTCCATCTCCGGCCAGAGCGCGGCGAAATGCACCACCCGGGTGAGCGCGAGGACGGCGATGCCCTGCTCGCGCGCCCGCTCTGCGAGGGGGCCGAGCCCGGCGGCGAGCGCGAGGGGGGCGAAGCCGCGGTCGCCCTCGACGCGGAGCGCGGCCGGCGCGAGCGGCTCGACCCGGGGCCGGGCGCGCCCGTTCGCCACCCCGGCTTCGAGCAGCTTCACATGGCCCGGCAGGCGGAAGATCCCGTGCGAGGGCTGCCCGTCGCGGTCGGCCGCCGCCATGGTCTCGGCGATGGCGGCGGCGTTCTCCGCGTCGCAGCCATGGCGTGCGAGCACCTCGACCGCGAGCGCGCGCACCTCCTCCACATCGAGCCGCACCGTCTTCTGCGTCATCGCCGCCTCCCTGTCCGATCGCGCGAGCCTAGGACGGCGGGGGAGGGTTTGCGAAGCGGCGATTATCCGGTATGGAGGCGGCATGATCGACGCGGCTCGCCAGATCGCCCTCGCGGCGCTTCTCCTTACCGGCCCCTGAGCGTGCCCGGATCGCCGGCGCGCGCGCTCAGGGGATCGAGGCACGCGCCGCGAGAGGATCAATCAGGAAGAGCCCGATGACCGACCACACCCCCGAGACCGCGCCGCGCGAGCGCGTGAAGATCTTCGACACCACGCTGCGCGACGGCGAACAGTCCCCCGGCGCCTCGATGACCCTCGAGGAGAAGACCGAGATCGCCCGGATGCTCGACGAGATGGGCGTCGACATCATCGAAGCCGGCTTCCCGATCGCCTCGGAGGGCGATTTCGAGGCCGTCTCGGAGATCGCCCGGCAGACCGAGCGCGCCGTGATCGCCGGCCTCGCCCGCGCCAATCTGCGCGACATCGACCGCTGCTGGGAGGCCGTGCGCCACGCCCGCCGCCCGCGCATCCACACCTTCATCGGCACCTCGCCGCTGCATCGCGAACATCAGCTCTCGATGACCAAGGACGAGGTGCTGGAGAAGATCCGCGAGACCGTGAGCCATGCGCGGAGCCTCTGCGAGGACGTGCAATGGTCGCCGATGGACGCGACGCGGACCGAGCACGACTTCCTCTGCGAGACCGTGCGCATCGCCATCGCCTGCGGCGCCACCACGATCAACATCCCCGACACGGTGGGCTACACCGCCCCCCGCGAATCGGCCGCGCTGATCGAGATGCTGCGCCGGGAGGTGCCGGAGATCGAGGGCTGCACGATCTCGACCCACTGCCACAACGATCTCGGCATGGCCACGGCCAACGCCCTCGCCGCGGTGGAGGCGGGCGCGCGGCAGATCGAGTGCACCGTCAACGGCCTCGGCGAGCGCGCGGGCAACACCGCGCTCGAGGAGGTGGTGATGGCGATCCGCACGCGCGCCGACATCCTGCCCTACGAGACCGCGATCGACGCCAAGCGGATCATGGGGATCTCCCGCCTCGTCGCGCAGGTCTCTGGCTTCCCGGTGCAATACAACAAGGCGATCGTCGGCAAGAACGCCTTCGCCCACGAGAGCGGCATCCACCAGGACGGGATGCT
>CAZNTX010000128.1:0-7436 GCA_964576075.1 uncultured Limibaculum sp.
GGGGCGCCGCCGCCGGCCCGGACCTCTCCGGATCGAGCCAGACGGCGAGGCCGCGCCGCGCGAGCCGGCGCCAGTCGAAGCGCGGGCCCGGATCCACCTTCCGCTCCGGCGCCACGCAGGCATGGCCCACCACCCGCTCCGGCGCCACGCCCCAGCGCGTCACGATCCCTGCGAGCAGCGCCTCGAGCGCCGCCATCTGCGGCTCCGGGAAGGGATGCGCCGCAGGCCCCTCCCCCGGATTGACCAACTCGATCCCGATCGAGCGGGAATTGACGTCCGTCACCGCGCCCCACCCGCTGCGCCCCGCATGCCAGGCCCGCCGCGCCTCGTCGACCAGCCGCCAGACCCGCCCGTCCTCGGCCAGGAGCCAATGCGCGCTCACCTCGTAGGCCGGATCGCAGAGCCGCGCGAGCGCGGCCTCCGCGGGCATCGCCGTGTAGTGCAGCACCACCATGTCGGGCCGCGCGCCGCCGCGCCGCACGCCGTGATTGGGCGAGGGATGCTCGATCGCCTCGGGCCACGCCCCGGCCCCGGGCCGCATGCCCGCCATCGCCCGTTCTCCCTGCCGCCGCGGCGCTTGCGCTTAACGCGCGCCCGCGCCCATGCTATCCAAGGCAGAAAGGCAGACAAGGCAAGCGCGCCGGACAACCGGCCACCGGAGGGGCAGATGATCGGATTTCAGAGGGCTCGGACCGCCGCGGCGCTCGCGCTCGCGGGCATGCTCGCAGGCTGCGGGGTCGCCTATATCGTGCCGGACGTGTCGGAGCAGGGCGGGGCCTTCGACGTCTCGGTGGTGCCGTTGACCCCGGAGACCGCGGCGTCGGCCAATATCGACACCTACATTCCGCCCCGCCTGCCGCTCGCCTTCCAGCCGGACGCGGTGGCGCGCATCGCCGCCAAGGCCCCCGCGGCGCCCAGGCTCGCCGCCCTGCCCGCGCCCTCGGCCCCGGTCGAGATCCGGCCAGCACAGATCCCGGACCGCTTCCCGCCCCTCGGCCGGCCGGAGCCCTACCGCATCGGCGTCTCCGACGTGGTGCTCCTCTCGGTCACCTCGGCGGCCACATCGGTCGAGGCGCTGCCGGGGCTTCTCGACGCGCAATCGAAGCGCAACGGCTATGTGGTGCAGGACGACGGGGCCATCGCGATCCCGGATGCCGGGCGCATCCGCATCGGCGGGCTGACCATGATGGAAGCGGAGGCCGCGATCTTCGACGCCCTCGTCGCCGCCGGGATCGACCCGAATTTCTCCCTCGAGATCGCCGAGTTCAACTCCCAGCGCGTCGCCGTCGGCGGCGAGGTGCGCCAGCCGGTGCTCGCGCCCATCACGCTGAAGCCGCTCTATCTCCACGAAGCGGTGCAGCTCGCCGGCGGCATCGCCTCGCCCGATCCGGACGTGGCCAAGCTCCAGCTCACCCGGCGCGGCGAGGTCTTCCAGATGAGCGTCGCGCGCTTCCTCGAGGACCCGGCGGCGCGGCAAGTGGTGCTGCGCGACGGCGACAGCATCTTCGTCACCTCCGAATTCCGCGAGGACGCGGCGCGGCTGCGCTTCGAGCAGGAGATCGCGCTGCGCAACCAGCAGATCGCCACGACCGACTTCTCGATCCGCATCGCGGAGCTCGAGGCGACGCGGGAGGAGCGCGCGCGCGAGGCCCTCGAATACGCGCGCGATCAGTTCCTCGCCCGGCTCGAGCTCGGCGCGGTGGCGCGGCCCTATGCCTATCTCGCCGGCGAGGTCGGACAGACGAAGCGCGTCCCGCTCCCCTTCGAGCGGAGCGCCACACTCGCGGACGTGCTCTTCGAGGAAACCCGGCTCGACATCCGCACCGCCGATTTCTCCGAGATCTACGTGCTGCGCCCGGCCTCGGACCCGACGATCCCCGGCGCGCTCACGGCCTATCACCTCGACGCCGACAACGCCGCCAATCTCGCCCTCGCCGCGCGCTTCGAGATGCGGCCGAACGACGTCGTCTTCGTCGCGGAGCAGCCGATCACGAGCTGGAACCGGGCGCTCAGCCAGCTCCTGCCCAACCTCTTCATCACCGCGGCCAACATCGCGACCGGGAACTGAGGCGGCGGCTCAGGCGGCCGGCCCCGTGGCGAGGAAGCGGAGCCGGCCGTCCGGCGCGATGCGCGCGGTGGTGAGGCAGCCGGAGAAATAGGCCCCCGTGTCGATCGCGATGCGCCCGCGCTCGACCCGGGGGGCATCCACCACCCGGTGCCCGTGGACCACCCACACCCCGTCGCGCCGCGGCGTGCGCTCGAACTCCGGATGGCCCCAGAGCAGCGCCTCGGGCGGCTGGCGCTCCGGCGCGCGGGCGGGATCGGCGGCGGCGTGGACGAAGAGCAGGTTGCCGCTGCGATGGGCGAGGTGCAGCCCTTCCAGGAACGGCAGATAGGGCGCGAGCGCCGCCGACAGCTCGTCGCGGATGCGGGCGAGCTCGGCGCCGGAGACCGTCTCGTAGGCCCCGACCCCGAAGGAGAGGAGCGTCTGCAGCCCGCCGACGCGCAGCCAGCGCGCCTCGAGATCCGGCGTCTCGAGGAAGCGGAGCAGCATCGCCTCGTGGTTGCCCATGAGGAACACGGGGCGGATCTCCGGCAGGCGGGCGATCTCGTGCAGCGCGTCGAGCGCCTCGCGGACCTGCTCGCCCCGGTCCACATAGTCGCCGAGGAAGACGACCTCGGGGGGCGTCTCGAGCCCCACCGCCTCCTCGAGGATGCGCTCGACCGCCGCGATCAGCAGATCGGCCCGCCCGTGCACGTCGCCGACCGCATAGGTGAGGCCCGCGGGCGCGGGCTCCGGCATGTCGATCTCCGGCCGGGCGAGGCGGCGGCGGCGGTCCTTCTTCTGGCCGAGCAGGCGCTTGAGCAACTGCGGTCCTCCTTGGGCGGGCCGGGGCGCCGCTCACTTCTGATAGTAGCGCTCCGCCTCGCGGTAGTAGGCATAGGCCTGGTAGCCGTAGCGCGCCATGTCCTTCATATCGACCTGAGTGAGCGCGAGACCGGTTATCTTCGCGTTGACCTGCCTGAAGGTGCGCAGGCCCTGGGACACGGTCTCGCGCAGGGTGCGGTTCCAGCGCACCACATAGACGAGCTCGTCCACATGCTGCGCGATCACGCGGGCGTCCGGCACGGCGAGCACCGGCGGCGTGTCGATGAAGATGTAGTCGTAATGCTGGCGGAGCTCGCGCACGAACTCGCCGAAGCGCTGCGAGGCGAAGACGTCGGCCGCGTTGACGGAGGTCTTCTCGCCCGCGAGCACATGCATGCCCGAACTCTCCTCCACATGCACCGCCTCGTCGTAGCGGCGATGCCCGGCGAGCACCGAGAGCAGGCCGAAATCGTGCTCGATCCCGAAATAGCGGCGGAAGTTGCGCCGGCGCAGGTCGCATTCGATCACGGCGACGGATTTGCCGAGCATCGCGGAGATATGGGCGAGGGCGATGCAGGTGGTGGTCTTGCCCTCCGAGGGCAGGCCGGAACTCACCATGATCACCTGCGGCGGCGTGTCGACATTGGCGAGCAGGACCGAGGTGCGCAGGTTCCGGATCGCCTCGGCGAAGGGCGAGCCGGGGCGCTTGGCGAGGAAGTCGATCAGCGCCTGGCGCCGCGGCAGGGGGGCGAGCGGGATGGTGCCGAGCACCGCCTCGCCGGTGCGCAGCTCGAGCTCGGAGGCGGTGCGGTAGGTGGCGTTCAGCCGCTCGCGCACCACGACGAAGGCGACGGCGAGGACCATGCCCGCGATCGTCCCGAGCCCGAGGATGGCGAGCGCGTTGGGCGAGGTCGGCCGGTCCGGCACCCAGGCATCGGAGAGGAGGCGCGCGTCGGGCTGCTGGATGCCCTCCTGCACCGAGGTCTCCTTCAGCCGCGACAGGAAGCTCTCGTAGATCAGCCGGCTCGCCTCGGCCTCGCGCTGGAGCTGGCGGAGCTCGACGAGGGCGGTCGACTGCGCGTCGAGATCGGTCTCGAGATCGGCGATCGACCCGCCGAGGGCGGCGATCTGCGCCTCGGCGCGCTTGGCGTCGGTCTCGCGGCCGGTGCGGATGAGCGAGAGGGCCGCGTCGAAATCCGCCACCGCCTCGCGGCGCGCGGCGGCGTCGGGCGCATCGGCGATGTCGCCGGCGATGGCGACGAGATCGGGCCGGCGCAGGATGTCGGCGATCTCGGAGAAGGCGCCCCCCTCGCGCAGCCGCGCCACCGCCTCGAGCTGGCCCCGGATCTCGCGGCGGCGCTCGGCGAGATCGCCGCGCCGGTCGCGCATCTCCTTGATCTGGCGCGAGCGCGCGGCGAGCGCCTCCTCGGAGATCAGCTCGGAGGAGGCGCTGTAGTCCTCGACCGCCTGCTCCGCGTCCTCGAGCTCGACCCTGAGCTCCGCCACCCGCTCGGAGAGCCAGCCGGTCGCGGCCTGGGTCGCCTCGAACTTCTTCTCGAGCTGGTCGAGGATGTAGAACTTCGCCACCGTGTTCGCGATCCGCGCGGCCAACGCCGGGTCGGCGGAGCGCGCGGCGATGGTCAGCACGTAGGACTGGTCGACCCAGCCGAGATCGAGCGCCTTGCCGAGCGCCTCGATGGCGATCTCGCGCTGCTTGGCCTCTGGCGGGTCGACCGGCGCCTCGATCCCGAGATCGAGGCCGAGCCCCTGGATCGCGAGCAGGATGCCGCTCGGGCTCGTCAGCCGCGGCGGGCGCTCCTCCGGCGGCAGGGCGTAGGGGTTGAACTCCGCCAGCCCGACGAGACCCATCTCGTCGACCACCTTGCCGAGCAGCCGGCTCGACTCGATGATCTCGATCTGCGATTGCAAGAGCAGGAAATCGGTGCCGAGATTGGACCCGGCGACCGGTTCGATATCCACGATATTGGCCTGGTCGGTCTCCCAGAACACCTCCGCCTCGGCGGTGAAAAGCGGCGTCGTGCGGTCGAGATAGAGGAGCGCGAGGCCGAGCCCGGCGGCGGCGGCGAGGAAGATCAGCAGCTTGGAGCGCCAGATCGTCGCGACCAGGCGGCGCAGATCCATCTCCTCTGGGCTGCCGGCATAGCTCTCCGAGTGCAGAACCTGCGTCTTCGGAGGCGCCGCCGCCTCGATCTTGCCGTCAAGACCCATGACCCGACGCTCCAGCCTGTCCGCGCGCAAAATGGGCGGGCGATGCGCATGGCGCCGCCGGCCGATACGCCGCCGGGGCGCGGGGCGGGCGGCGGCGCGCCGGGCTCTGCGAGCCCGGAACGCGGAGAGCCGCCGCATCTCCTTCGGCGTCCTATAGGCCGCGCATCGGGCGCTGACAACATCCGCGCGCCCGCTGCCCGCCTCTTGCCGCGCTGCGGCAACAGCCCGCCGCCCTGCGGCCCTGCCCTGGGAATGAGCGTTTGCTTTCGCCGGGCGCGGTCAATATGGTGCCGCTGCGGACGACGGCGCAGGCCGGGCCGAGGCTCGACCGCCGCGGCGCGCGCCCGCGAGAGAGGGGGTCTGGGCCGGGTCCGGTCGGATGTGGCACGGGCGAGAGACGTTGATCGGAAAGTTCCCGTCGGTGCTGAACCAGGATGTGCTCAGAGACGCGCGTAGCCCGGGGCGGCTGTTCGCCGCGGGCAAGCGGGCCTTCGACGTGACGGTGGCGATCCTGGCGCTGCCCGCTGTCGGCGTGGCCGCGGCGCTCCTCCTCCTGCTCAACCCGATCTCCAATCCCGGCCCGCTGTTTTTCTCGCAGCCGCGGATGGGGCGGAACTGCAAGCGCTTCACCATGGTGAAATTCCGCACCATGTCCGAGGAGGCCGGCACCGCCCGCGGGCCAGACGACCCGGTGGAGGAGGACCGCATCACCCCCCTCGGCCGCGTCCTGCGCCGGGCGCGGCTTGACGAATTGCCCCAGTTCTTCAACGTGCTGCGCGGGGATATGAGCCTGATCGGCCCCCGCCCGGACGCTTGGGACCACGCGATCCACTATCTCGACAGTGTCCCCGGCTATCGCGCGCGCCACACCGTGCGCCCAGGGATCACGGGCCTCGCGCAGGTCGACGGCGGCTATGCCGAGGGCATCCTCGCCACCGTCGAGAAGACCCGCGCCGATCTCGCCTATATCGACGGGATGAGCCTGCGGATGGAGGCCTATATCCTCCTGCGCACGGTCCAGGTCGTCTTCACCGGCAAGGGCGCGCGCTGAGGCCCGCCTCCGGGGCGGTGCGGCGGGCGGCGGCGAGGGCGCGGGCACGCGCCTCGGCGATCTCGGCCGGGTCGGTCGCGGCGGGGCGGCGGGCGGCCTCCCCGGGTTCGGCGCGGCTCGCAGTCATGAAAGCGTCGGCCCAAAGCGTCATCATGGCAGGTCTCCCCTTCGGCGTTGCATCTGCCGGAGATATCGGCGATTCCGGGGAGAGAGGCGAGGCAGGAAAGCTTGCCGCCTGTAAGCCTGGCTAACAGATGGACTGGTCCGATCTGCCCCCGCTCACCATGCTCCGCGCCTTCGAGGCGGCGGCGCGGCTCGGCGGGTTCTCGGCCGCGGGGCGCGAGCTCAACGTCACCCATGCGGCGGTGGCGCAGCAGGTGCGCGGGCTCGAGCGGCGCCTCGGGGTCGCGCTCTTCCGCCGCGAGGGACGGGGGCTCAGGCTGACGGCCGAGGGCGCGCGCCTCGCCGACCGCCTCGGCGAGGGGCTCGAGACGATGCGCGCCGCCCTCGCCGAGCTTCTGGAGGCAGAGGCGGCGCGGCCGGTGCGCATCACCACCACGCCGAGCTTCCTCGCGAGCTGGCTGATGCCCCGCCTCGGCGCCTTCCGCGCGCGCCATCCGGAGATCGAGCTGATGCTCAACCCCTCGACCGACTGCGTCGACCTCGCCCGCTCCGAGCACGATCTCGCCATCCGCTTCGGGGCGGGGCCCTGGGCCGGGACGGTCTGCGAGCCGCTGGTCAGCTCGGCGATCGTCGTGGCCGCGGCGCCGCGCCTCCTCGCCGACCGGCCGGTGAGCGAGCCCGCCGATCTCCTCGGCCTGCCCTGGGTGCAGGAGGTGGGGACCGACGAATGGGCGGTCTGGCTCGGCGCGCACGGGGTGTCGACGGCGGGCAAGACCGACATCCTCCACCTGCCCGGCGCGCTGGCCATCGAGGCGATGCGACGGGGCGACGGGGTGGGCATGATGGCGCGGATCTTCCTCGAGGAGGATCTGGCGGCGGGGCGGCTGGTGGCGCTCTTCGACCGGCCAGAGGAGCGCCCGCCGACGGGCTATCACCTGCTCCTCCACCGCCCGGGCGCGCTCAGGCCCGACGTCGCGGCCGTCGCCGCCTGGCTGCGGCGCGAGGCGCGGTCGGCGGGCGGGGGCTGAGCGGCGGCGTCGGGACGCGGGCCGGTGGAGACCGGGCGCCGCAACGGTCATGTCCGGGCGCGTGGCTGGCACCGCCCGGACATGACCGTTGCGGCGCCCGGTCTCCACCGGCCCGCGTCCCAGATCGGAATGGACG
>CAZNTX010000129.1:0-7405 GCA_964576075.1 uncultured Limibaculum sp.
CGGCCGTGGTTGATCATCGAGCCCCAGTCCGGGCTCTCCGGCTCGAGCCCGAGGCCGAAGAAGCCGAGCGTGCCGAGGAGGATCGTCGTGTAGCCGATCCTGAGGCAGGCATCGACGATCAGCGGCCCGCGGGCGTTCGGCAGGATCTCCCAGAGCATGATATACCAGGGCCGCTCGCCCCGGGTCTGCGCCGCCGCCACGTAGTCGCGCGTCTTGATGTCGAGGGTGAGGCCGCGGACGATGCGGAAGACGCCGGGGGAGGAGGCGAACACCACCGCCGCGAAGACGTTGAGCTCGTTCGGGTCGAGCGAGATCGGGCCGAGATCGCTGTCGAACACGATCCCGAAATAGAGCCAGAGCCCGATCACCACCGTCGCGCCGCCATAGATCATCAGCCGCTGGCGGTTCTTCTCGTATTTGGTGAACCAGAGGATCACCAGGAACAGGATCGGGAAGAGGAAGAAGAAGGCCGCCATCGCCCGCGGGATCGACCAGCCGACGCCGAGCGCGCCGAGCCAGGTGTCGTAGGAGAGCGCCCGGATCTCGGGCGTCACCAGCAGGTAGAAGAGCAGGATCACCGGGAAGGCGAGCACGAGATTGGCGACGAAGGAGAGCACCGTGTCGATGCGCCCGGTGTAGTAGCCCGCGGGCAGGCCGAGCACGATGCCGACCATATAGGCGATGAGCGTCGCCGCGGGCGCGATGATCAGCACCACGCGCGCCCCGTAGACCACGCGGGAGAAGATGTCGCGCGCGAGGTTGTCGCCTCCCCAGAGATAGGCGATGCCGGTTTGCGGGTCGATCGCGCCGGGGCCCACCTTCTTCATCAGGAAGGATTGCTCGAGCGGGCCCATCACCGCGATGAAGTCCGCGAAGAGGGCGGTGAACACCCAGAACAGCACCAGCGCGACGCCTGCGAGCCCGATCGGCGAGCCGTAGAGCCGGCCGAAGGTCGAGAGCCGGTCGCGAATGAACCAGCCGCCGATCAGGACGACCGCGAGCGCGATCCAGACCGGGATGAAGCGCTCCAGCGTCTGGAGCAGGATCTGCCCGGTGGAGAGATATTCGATTTCCATGGCGTCCGCTCCCTCAGCTCACTCGGATGCGCGGGTTGAGATAGGCGTAGCCGATATCCGAGATCAGCTGGGTGAGGAGCACGACCACCACCGCGACGCAGGAGCAGGCGAGCAGCAGGTCGATGTCGTTGTTCTCCGCCGCGCGCACGAGGAGCCAGCCGAAGCCCTTGTAGTTGAACATCGCCTCGACGATGACGACGCCGGTCAAGAGCCAGGGGAACTGCAGCATGATGACGGTGAAGGGGGCGATCAGGGCGTTCCTGAGCGCGTGCTTCAGCACCACGTCGCGGAAGGCCATGCCCTTGAGCCGCGCGGTGCGGATGTATTGCGAGGTCATCACCTCGGCCATGGAGGCCCGTGTCATGCGCGCGATATAGCCCATGCCGTAGATCGCCATGGTCAGCACCGGCAGGGTGAAATTCTCGATGGTGATCTCGCGCGTCGAGGCGATCCCCTTGAACCAGCCGAGCGAGGAGGCGAAGATCACGGTGAAGACGATGCCGGTGACGTATTCGGGCGCCGAGGTCGATGCGATGGAGCCGACGGACAAACTTCGGTCTAGCCCCGATCCCTCGCGCATCCCTGCCAATACCCCGATGATCAGCGCGCCCGGAACCATCACCAGCATCACCCAGAACATCAGGATGCCGGTGTAGCCGAGGCGCTCCGGCATGACCTCTTCCACGGGTTTCTGGAAGCGCAGGCTGTCGCCCATGTCGCCTTGGGCGAAATTCGTCAGCCAAGACCAGTAGCGCTCGAAGAACGGCTCGCGATAGCCGTTGTTCTCGAGCCACTGCTCGACCTGCTCGTCGGTCATCCGCATGTTGCCCTGGGTCTTCGCGATCTTCTCGAGGTTGGGCTCGAGATTGACCATGTAAAAGACGATCAGGGTCAAGCAGATCATCGTCAGGATGATGGTCCCGACCCGCTTGATGATGAACAGAAGCATCGCGCGCTCCCCGTTGCCTGGCTCCGGGCCAGGGATCGGCCGCGGGCTTGGTTTTGTCTTGCGGAGGCATCGGGGCGCGGAGGGGCCGCGCCGCCCCCGAGCGGGGTGGCCCCGGGGCGGCGTCGGCCGCCGCCCCGGACCCGGATCAGCTCTCGACCCAGACCTCTTCGAGATGGTGCTCGAAGGACTGGTGGGCGCCGAACGCGTGCACCCAGGGGTGCTGGTGGCGGTAGACCGAGCGCCAATAGGGCTGGATGATCACGCCCGATTCCTGGAGGATGCGCTCGACCCGCTCCATCACCACGCGGCGCGCATCCGGATCGGCGATGCCCATGGCCTCGGTGAGGGCGGCGTCGAATTCCGGGTTCGAATAGGCGCTCTCGTTCCACGCCTCGCCCGAGCGATAGGCGAGGGCGAGCACCTGCACGCCGAGCGGGCGGCCGTTCCAGTTGGTGGTCGAGAAGGCGTATTTCGTCCAGTCGTTCCAGAAGGTGGCGCCCGGGATCACCGTGCGCTTCACGTTCATGCCGGCGTCGCGCATCTGCGCGGCGATCGCGTCGGTGGTGGCGCGGCGCCAGTCGTCGTCGATCGAGATCAGCTCGAACTCGTGGTCGCTCTGCCCGGCCTCGGCGAGCAGCCGCTGGGACTCCTCGACATTGCGCTCGATCGGGGGCAGCTCGAAATACTCCACATGCATCGGGCCGACATGGTGGTTCTCGGCCTTCGTGCCGCGGTTGTCGTAGCCGAGCGCGAGCGTGATGCGGTTGTCGCAGGCGAGCTGGGCGGCGCGGCGCACCCGCACGTCGTCATAGGGCGGGTTCTCGACGTTGAAGCGCGCGACGATGGTGCCGCCGGTCGCGATCTCGGTGCGCTCGAGGCCGACCGCGTCGAGCTGGTCGATCGAGTCGGCCAGCGTCTGGTGGTTGCAGTCCACCTCCTCGGACTCGAGCGCCGCGATCATCGCCGTCGGGTCGGTGCCGTGGTCGATCCACTCGACGCGGTCGAGATAGACCTCGCCCTTCCAGTAGTCCGGCCGCTTCACGCCGACCGCGCGCACGCCGGGCTGCCATTCGACGATCTCGAACGGCCCGGTGCCGTTGTTGATCTGCGCGAGCAGGTCGCCCGAGGGGTCGAAGCTGCGATGCACCACGGCCGCCGGATAGTCGGACACGCCGGGGATGATGGTGATGTCGGGCGTCCGCAGGCGCAGCACCACGGTGTAGTCGTCGAGCATCTCGGCCCCGCCTTCGCGAAGCTGGCCGGTCTCCTGATCGACCAGCGGGCCCATGCGCGCGGCCATCGAGTTGCCCTCGGCGTCCTTCTCGCACCAGCGGCGGATGTTGAAGAGCACGTCTTCCGCGGTGAAATCATCGCCATTGGCCCATTTGATGCCGCGGCGGACGTTCAGGGTGAACTCCGTCGCGTCGTCGTTCGCCTCCCAGCTTTCGAGCAGCCAGGGCTCGAAGGTGAAGTCGGTCTTCCAGCGGACGAGGTATTCGAGGCTCTGGCGCGCGACGTTGCCCATCTCCGACCAGTCGAAGGTGCGCGGGTCCTTGAGCTCCTTGACCTCCATCGAGATCCGGAGCGTGCCGCCCATCTGCGGCTCCTGCGCGGCGGCGGGGCTCGGCAGAGCGAAGCCCCCGAGGCTCGCGGCGCCCGCGGCGGTCACGCCCACGCCCATCATGGAGGCGAGGTATTCGCGGCGGCTCATCTCGCCACGCTTCAGCGACTCGACGAACTTCGGCGCCATCGGATGCAGCGGCCGATCCGTCATCATCAGCTTGGTCATATGATACTCCCAACCCTGTCCAGGTTCGTTATCCGGTGCCGCCAAGCGAAACATGCGCGCGGGCCGGCGGCAAGGAAAATTGCGCCGCGTCGGCGCCGTTCGGAAGGGGATTTCTCGCCGAGTCTCGCCGGTTCGCGACGCCTTCTGTCGCGACCCCGCGCGCGGCGGCTCATTTCTGGAGCGCGACCCGGTAGTGCGCGGCTGCGGTCAGGAACAGGCTGTGGCGCAGCTCCACCGCGCGCTCGGCGAGGTCGTGGGCCACCCGGCGGGCGCGCAAGAGCGGTGCGCCGAGGGCGAGGCCGAGGGCCGCCGCCTCCGCGGGGCCTGCGGCGACGGCGGCCAGATCGTCCTCGGCGCGGGCGACCGTGACCCCGTAGGCCGCCTCGTAGAAGGGGTAGAGCGAGTTCGGCAGCGGCGCGCGTGCGCCGAGATCGGGGAAGCGCGCGGCCGGGACCGCCATGCGCTCGAGGGCGAAGGCCCGCCCCCCATGCGCGCGCAGCCGCTCGATCCGCCAGACCCGGCCCTCGCCGAGCGCCGCGGCCTCCTCGGGCCCCGCCGGGCCCTGCGAGACCCGCTCGCGCATGGGCTCCGGGATGATCCGCCGGCCGGCCGCGTCCCGAAGCGGAAAGAAGGCGTAGAGCGCCGCCTCGTCGGTGATCCGCGCCACCGTGGTGCCCCGGCCCGGCGCCCGCGCGAGGAGGCCGCGCGCCTCGAGGGCCGCCATCGCCTTCCTCAGCGTGCCCTGCGAGACGCCGAAGGCCTCCGCGAGCGCCGTCTCCGGGGGGAGGCGGTGGCCCGGCGGCCAGGTGCCGTCGGCGATCCGCGCGAGCATCGCCGCCTCGGCGCGCTTGTAGAGCGGCTCCGCCGTCAGCCGGCCCGGCGCGGCCCCGTCGTCCGACATCGCTCCCCCTCCGCCTTGCGCCGCATCTTGTATCTTATATAACAAGGTGGAGACGAGACTCACAGAACGGGGGAGGGACAGATGTCCGCACCGCACCTTCTGGTGCACGCCCATGCCGACAATTGCGGCGTGGTGGTGGTCGAAGGCCTCGAGGCCGGCACCGAGATGCTCTGCGTCGTCACCGAGGACGACAGCGATTTCCGCCTGACCGCGGTCGACGACATCCCGATCGGCCACAAGGTCGCGCTCAAGGACCTCGCCCCCGGCGACACGGCGGTGAAATACGGCGAGGACATCGGCAAGATCGTCGCCCCGGTGAAGAAGGGCGGCCATCTGCACACCCACAACCTCAAGACCAAGCGCTGGTGACCGATCGGTCGGTAGGGCGCTGCCCTGCCGATAGATCGCCATTCTGCCTGCCGATAGGGAGAGCCCCATGGCCTACGACGCGACCAACGTCACCGTGAACGCCTGGCGCCGGGAGAACGGGCGCGTGGGCGTGAGGAACCACGTCCTCATCCTGCCCGTCGACGACATCTCCAACGCCGCCGCAGAGGGCGTCGCGCGGCTCATCCAGGGAACCATCGCGATCCCCCATTCCTACGGCCGGCTGCAGTTCGGCGAGGACCTCGAGCTGCATTTCCGCACCATCATCGGCACCGGCGCCAACCCCAACGTCGCGGCCTGCGTGGTGATCGGGATCGAGCCCGGCTGGACCAAGATCGTCGCCGACGGCATCCGCAAGACCGGCAAGCCGGTGGCCGAGTTCTCCATCGAGCAGAACGGCGATCTGGAGACGATCCGCGCCGCCTCCTGGAAGGCCAAGGAGTTCGTCCACTGGGCGACGGAGCTGCAAAAGGAACCCTGCCCGCTCAGCGAGCTCTGGGTCTCCACGAAATGCGGCGAGAGCGACACGACGACCGGCCTCGCCTCCTGCCCGACCGTCGGCAACATGTACGACAAGCTGATCCCGCAGGGCCTCACCGGCTGCTTCGGCGAGACCTCGGAGATCACCGGGGCCGAGCATCTCTGCGCCAAGCGCGCGGCGACCCCGGAGGCGGCCGAGAAGTTCCTGAAGATCTTCCAGGCCTATCAGGACGAAGTGATCGAGCCGCACAAGACCTCCGACCTATCGGACAGTCAGCCCACCAAGGGCAATATCGAGGGCGGGCTGACCACCATCGAGGAGAAGGCGCTCGGCAATCTCGAGAAGATCGGCAAGAGCGCGACCTATATCGACGCGATGGGCCCCGCGGAGACGCCGTCGAAGGGCCCCGGCCTCTATTTCATGGACACCTCCTCGGCGGCGGCGGAATGCGTCACGCTGATGGCGGCGGCGGGTTATGTCATCCACACTTTCCCGACGGGGCAGGGCAACGTGGTCGGCAATCCCATCGTGCCGGTGATCAAGATCTCCGGGAACCCGCGGACGCTGCGCACCATGTCCGAGCATATCGATCTCGACGTGACCGGCGTGCTCACCCGGGAGATGACCATCGAGCAGGCGGGCGATGCGCTGATCGAGATGATCCTGCGCACCGCCAACGGCCGGGCGACGGCGGCCGAGGCGCTCGGCCACCGCGAATTCTCGATGACCAAGCTCTACCGCTCGGCGTGAGCGGGGCGGTTCGCCTCCCCCTCGCCGAGGCAGAGGCGCTCGTCGCCCGCGCGCTCCGGCAGAGCCGGACGGGGGAGCGCCAGGCCGCCTCGGTCGCCCGCGCCCTCGTCGCAGCAGAAGCGGACGGGCAGGCGGGGCACGGGCTCATGCGGGTCGCGAGCTACGCGGCGCAGGCGGCGTCGGGCAAGGTCGACGGTTTCGCCGAGCCGAGCCTCGAGCGGCCCAGGCCCGGATGGGTGGCGGTCGATGCGGGGCTGGGCTTCGCCTATCCGGCGCTCGATCTCGCCCGCGGCGCGCTCGAGGCGGCGGCGCGGGCGCAGGGGGTCGCGATGGCCGCGGTCTCCCGCTCGCATCACTGCGGGGCGCTCGGGCTGCAGGTCGAGTGGCTGGCCGAGCAGGGGCTCGTCGCGCTGATGCTGGCCAACACGCCGAAATCCATGGCGCCCTGGGGCGGCAAGCGCCCGCTCTTCGGCACCAACCCCATCGCCTTCGCCGCGCCGATGCCGGACGGCCCGCCGCTCGTGATCGACCTCTCGCTGACGGTGGTGGCCCGCGGCAAGATCGTCGCCGCGCAGAAGGCGGGGCGGCCGATCCCGGAGGGCTGGGCGGTCGACCCGCAGGGCCGGCCCACCACGGACCCTGCGGCGGCGATCGCCGGCACGCTCCTGCCCGCGGGCGGGGCCAAGGGGGCGGCGCTCGCGCTGATGGTCGAGGTCCTCGCCGGCGCGCTCGCAGGGCCCGCCCTTTCCGCCGAGACCGAGGCGACGGCGTTCTTCGAGGCCGAGGGCCCGCCGCCCGGGCTCGGGCAGACGCTCCTCGCCATCGATCCGCAGGCGGCGCCCGGCTATGCCGAGCGGATGGGCCGCCTCGCCGCGGCGATCGCGGCCGAAGAGGGCGCCCGTCTGCCCGGCACCCGCCGCCTCGGGGCGCGGGCCGAGGCGGCGGCGGAGGGGCTCGCGGTGGCGCCGGAGCGGATGGCCGAGCTCCGCGGCGTCGCCGGCGACTGAGCCGAGGGGCGCAGACTGGGGCCGGGCGAGGGCGCGCGCCGATCTTCCGGGAGCCCCCGCCCGCC
>CAZNTX010000130.1:0-7198 GCA_964576075.1 uncultured Limibaculum sp.
GGCGGGTGGGGCGCTGCGCGGCGAAGGGCAGGCTGGCCGGGGGGCGTCAGTCGCCGTGGGCCGGGGTCTTGGCGGATGGGGAGAGCCAGGGTCGGGTGACGTCCTCGAGGGTGACGTCGATCGCCTCGACCCGGGCCGCGATGTCCCCGTCGCCGGCGAAGCGAAGATAGAGCGTCGCGGCCGGGTCGTCCGGGTCCGCCGAGCCCTCCGCCTCGAGCGCGAGAAGGGCGACCACGGTGTCGGCCTCCCCCGGCGCGAGGCCGCGGGCGCGCACGGTCTCGACCGTGTCGATCGTCAGCATGGCCCGGACCCGCTCGGGCGGGCGTCCCTCTGCGCCCGGCGACGAGCGGTTCTCCCAGCGGAAGCGGTTCAGCAGCATGACGAGCCGGCGCCGCCCGCGGGCCCAGCTGATCTCGCCGATCTTGCCCACCGCGTCCTGCAGCAGCGCCGAGACGACCTTCAGATCCTCCGGCCCCTCCGCGCGGAGCCGGAGCGGACGGTCCGCCGGCCCCGCCTCCTCGAAGCGCGCATCGCTCGCCATCGCCGTCACTCCCTGATCCGCTCGATCCGCGCCCCGCAGGCGCCGAGCTTGTCCTCGAGACGCTCGTAGCCGCGGTCGAGATGGTAGACGCGGCTCACCACCGTCTCCCCCTCCGCGGCGAGCCCGGCGAGCACGAGGCTCACCGAAGCGCGCAGATCGGTCGCCATCACGGGGGCGCCCTTCAGCCGCTCGACCCCGTCGATGCGGGCCGTGCCGCCCTGGATCTCGATCCGCGCCCCCATCCGCGCGAGCTCCGGCACATGCATGAAGCGGTTCTCGAAGATGCGCTCCTCGATGCGGCTCCGCCCCTCGGCGAGGGTGAGGAGCGCCATCATCTGGGCCTGAAGATCCGTCGGGAAACCGGGGAAGGGGGCCGTCTCCACCTCCACCGGCCGGATGCGGCCGTTGCGCCGGGAGACGCGCAGGCCCCCGCCGGCCGCGGCCGGCACGTCCTCGACCGCGATGTCGGCCGCCTCGAGCCGCTCGATCAGCGCCGCGACGAGCCCGCGCTCGGCCCCGGTGAGGATCACCTCGCCGCCGGCGATCGCGGGGGCGATCATATAGGTGCCGAGCTCCACCCGGTCAGGCAGCACCCGGTGCGTCGCGCCGCCGAGGGCCGGGACCCCCTCGATCTCGATCTCGGGCCCGCCGGCCCCGGAGATCCGCGCGCCCATGGCGCTCAGGCAGCGGGCGAGATCGACGATCTCCGGCTCGCGCGCGGCGTTGCGCAGCACCGTGGTGCCGCGGGCGAGCGTCGCGGCCATCATCAGGTTCTCGGTCGCGCCCACGGAGACGATCGGAAAGTCGATCGCGGCGCCCCTCAGCCCGCCCGGCGCACGCGCCTCGACATAGCCGTCGGCGAGCGCGAGCTCGGCGCCGAGCCGCTCGAGACCTGCGAGATGCAGATCCACCGGCCGCGCCCCGATGGCGCATCCCCCCGGCAGCGAGACCCGCGCCCGCCCCTCCCGCGCGAGCATCGGCCCGAGCACGAGGATCGAGGCGCGCATCTTGCGCACGATGTCGTAATGCGCGGTGTGGTTGGAGATCGCGGAGGCCGAGAGCGCGAGCACCCGCCCGTCCTGCAGCTCGGCGATCTCGCAACCGAGCGAGCGCAGGAGCTGCGCCATGGTCGCGATATCGGCGAGGCGAGGCGCGTCGGTCAGGGTGAGCGGCTGCTCGGTCAGGAGCGCCGCGGGCATCAGCGCGAGGCAGGCGTTCTTGGCGCCCGAGACCGCGATGCTGCCGCTGAGGGGGCGCCCACCCTCGATCCTGATCTTGTCCATTCCCGGCTCAGTCCCGTCCCGCGTCGCCCGGCCGCCCAGGCTCCGATCCGTCCGCCTCCGCCTCGGCCGCCGCGGCGCGCGCCCGGGCCTGCGCCTTTCGGCGCCGGAGATTGTCGCGCAGCCGCGCGGCGAGCCGTTCCGCCCGCGCGTCCTTCGCCTCGTTGCTCTCGGACCCCTGACCGCTCATGGCCGCCTGCATACTCCCCGCGCCCGCCCGGGTCCAGTTTGCCCTTGCATTCCCGCCGAGACGGAGGCATCACCGGCCCCGAGCCGGTGTAGCACAGCGGTAGTTGCACTCCCTTGGTAAGGGAGAGGTCGTGAGTTCGAGTCTCACCACCGGCACCATCCTTCTCGGCAAGCCACTGAAGAGATTGGCGTGTTCTGGGTGCTGCCTTTTAGGCGACCTGGGACTCCGAGCGCGTCCGCCTTATTGGACATGGCCCGCGCCGGCTGTTCACGCTCCACGGGCGCGGCCGCTGGGTCTTCGCTCGGCTTGCGGCGTTCCGATCCTCTTCTCCGTCGATCAAGAGGAAAGCCCTGGCAAGATCTGGGGGCGTTTGAGTGTGTTCCTTGGGAGTTGGCGATTAGGAGGTGTTCGGCGGCCCGGACGCCATTTGGTTTCATGGAGGCGGCTTCCCGGAGATTCGTCTTCCGTTTGGTCGACGGGAAAGACGGTCGGTACATCGGAGGCCGGCGGGGAGGAGACGCGGGCCCGCGCGTGGTGTGGGAGAATCTCGTGCGACGCCGATCCGAGAGGGGGTAGCGACACACGATCACGGGTGGGCCGAGCGAAGGTTGCTCCGGAAAATACCGTGTTATCAACGAGCTGGCGGGAAACGTGGTGCCCCGGGTCGGATTCGAACCGACATGCCTTGCGGCGGCGGATTTTGAGTCCGCTGCGTCTACCAATTCCGCCACCGGGGCAGGCAGGCGGAGCATAGGCGAGCCGGCGGGCGGGTCAACCGCCCTCGGACGGGCTCACTCGGGGCGGCCGGCCATCCGGGAGCTGCCGGTCTCGGCGCAGGCCATTGGGTCGGCCGCGGCGTAGCCTTGGGCGAAGGCGGCGTGGCGCTCCCGCGGCCATCCGGCGAGCGGAGCGCCCTCGCCGAGCGCGATCGCGAGCGCGCCGGGGGTGAGAACCTCCTCCGCGGCGGGCGCGCGCCCGGCCCACAGCCCCGCGAAGCAATCGGCCTGGAGATCGCGCGCCTTGCCGGAGAGGGGCGGCAGGGCGACGCCGAGGGCGTCCTGCACATGGTGGCCGATCTCATGGGCGACGGCGAGCATGTCGAGCGCGGCGAGGCGCGCCTCCGGTTCGAAGTAAAGGGTGCGGTCGAGCGCGCAATAGGTCGGGCCTTCGGGGGCCGCGCGCTGGGCGCAGCCGCCCTCGGCCCAGAGTGCCGCATCGGCATGGCGGAGCGGCGGGAAGCTCTGCTCGATCTCGGCGAAGAGGCGGCTCCAGACGAGATTGCTGCCGGCGGCGACGAGGGCCGCGGCCGTGCCGGCCCCTGCGGAGGCGGCGGCGGGCGCGCGGGCGGCGGCGCCGTCCGGCGCCTCGATCTTCGGGCGGCGCAGCGGCGCCGGGTCGCGGCCGGTGACGCGCTTGGGCTCGGTCTCGTCCACCAGCACCCGCCCGCCGAGGCCGAGCGGCACATGACGCGGCACCGCGGCGCCGTCGGCGATATGGGTCGTCGAGGGGGTGGGTGCGGGGAGATGGGCGATCGGCGTCACGCTGTTGACATGGCGCGTCTCGCCGCGCTCCGGCTCGGAGTGCAGGAAAACCCCGCCGATCACCGCCACGACGATGCCGGCCGCGGCGCCGAAGCCGACGGCCACGAGGGTGCGCGACCGCTGGGACTCCCGCCCCTCGAAACGCTGACGCCGTCGCTGGGTGGGGCGCGCCCCGTGCGCCCCGTTGATGGTCTCGCGCAATTCGATGCCCGACTCAGTCATCTCGACCCGTTCTCCCACCACACACCGGCTGGACTTGACCCGAACTCATTGCTACCGAACGCACGCCGGTCGCGATCAACCCTGCGACCCTCTTAACCTCTCGGGAACCATGCTAGGCAAACTTTATGACCGCATTTTGACGCTTGCGGAAGGCCCTGCGGCGCTTTGGTGGCTCGCGGCGGTGTCGTTCGTCGAGAGTTCGGTCTTTCCCATCACGCCGCTCGTCATGCTGATCCCGATGGTGCTCGCGCGGCCCGACCGCGCCTGGCTGATCGCGGGGGTCTGCACCCTCGCCTCGGTGGCCGGCGGGGTGGCGGGCTATGCGATCGGCGCCCTGCTCTACGAGGAGATCGGCCGGCCGGTGATCGACTTCTACGGCAAGACCGAGGCGATCGCCGAGGCCTCGCAGATGTTCAACGAGAACGGCTTCGCGGCCGTGCTCTTCGCGGCCTTCACGCCCTTCCCCTACAAGGTCGTCACCATCGTCTCCGGGGCGACGGGGCTCTCGCTCGGCACGCTGATCGCCGCCTCGCTGATCGGGCGGGGCGCGCAGTTCTTCCTCGTGGCCGCGATCCTGTGGAAGTTCGGCCCCCCGGCGCGGGCCTTCATCGAGCAGCGGCTCGGGCTCGTGGTCACGGTCGGGGCGGTGCTGTTGATCGGGGGCTTCGTCGCGGTCAAGGTGCTGATCTGATGACGGTCTACGGTCGGATTCTGCTCGCCGGCGCGGGCTCGGCGGCGCTCCTGCTCGCGGCGCTGGGGTTCCAGTTTCTCGGCGGGCTCGCCCCCTGCCCGCTCTGCGTCTGGCAGCGCTGGCCCCATGCGGCGGCGGCGGCGATCGCGGCGCTCGCGGTGACGGTGCTCTGGCGGGTGCACCGCCCGATGGCGGGGCTCGGGGCGGTGGCGATGCTCGCGAGCACGGGGCTCGGCCTCTTCCATGCGGGCGTCGAGCAGGGCTGGTGGCCGGGCTTCGCGACCTGCGCGGCCCCGGAGCCGGGCGCGGCGATGAGCGCGGCGGACCTGCTCGACCGGATCGAGGGAACCGGCCTCGCCCGCTGCGACGAGATCCCCTGGTCCTTCCTCGGCCTCTCGATGGCGGCGTGGAACGCGGTCGTGTCGCTCGGTCTCGCCTTCGTCTGGATCTGGTCGGCCCGGCGCCCGGCCGCGGCGCGCTAGGCCTCGAGCTCGGCGTCCCAGTAGAGGAAATCCATCCAGCTCTCGTGCAGATGGTTGGGGGGGAACTTCCGCCCCTTGTTCTGCAGCTCCGCCGCATCCGGGCGGTAGGCGGGGCGGGCGAGCCGCATCCCCGCCTGGCGCAGCGTCAAGTTGGCCTTGCGCAAATTGCACTTGGAGCAGGCGGCGACGACGTTCTCCCAGGTCGTGCGCCCCCCGCGGGAGCGCGGCAGCACATGGTCGAACGTCATCTCCCCCTTCGCGCCGCAATACTGGCAGGCGAATTCGTCCCGCAGGAACAGGTTGAACCGGGTGAAGGCGGGGAACCGCGCGGGCTTCACATAGTCGCGCAGCACCACGACGGAGGGCAGGCGCATCGTCATCGAGGGCGAATGCACCTCGAAATCGTATTCCGCGACGATCTGCACCCGGTCGAGGAAGGCGGCCTTCACCGCCTCCTGCCAGGGCCAGAGCGAGAGCGGGAAGTAGGAGAGCGGCCGATAGTCCGCATTCAGCACGAGCGCGGGGTGATCCCGAAGCCCCGCCGGCTGTCGCACGAAACTGCTCGCGAAGGATCCGTCCATGCTGCTCGCCTCGCCTTCGATGCGACGCTTCGAGACGGGTCTGGATCGGCACGCCCCGTGCGCTCCACTATATCTCGGGCCGGGGCGGTTGCAACACTCTAGATAAGCGTTCCTCTCCCGGCCACGTCTCCTCTACCAAAGCGCTGCGACAGATTTATGTCGCACTGCGCCGAGAGGGTATCCCCAGACTTGTCCACAGCCGCGTCACTCCGCCGCCGCGGACTTCGCGAAGACGTCGCGCAGGAACCCCGTGGCGAGGCCGAGCCCGTCCGGCGCGATGGAGTGGCCCGTCCCCTCCGAGGTGTGGGTCGCCACCGGGAAGCCCGCCTCCGCGAGCCCCGTCTCCGCCTCGGCCATCGAGGCATGCGGGACCACCTCGTCCCGGTCCCCGTGGATCAGCAGCACCGGCGGGCGGGCGGCGGCGAGCCCGAGGGCCGCGCGGTCGATCAGCCGCCCGGAGAAACCGACGATCCCGGCGAGCCCCGGCGCCCGCCGCGGGCCGACGGAGAGCGCCATCATCGTGCCCTGGCTGAAGCCGAGCAGCGCCGTGCGCCCGCGCCCGACCCCCTCCTCGGCGATCAGCGCCTCGAGCGCCGCGTCGAGCGCCTCCGCCGCGCGGACATAGCCCTCCATCATCTCCTGCTCCGAGGAGCCGTCGATCGGCGGGATCGGAAACCACTGCCGCCCCATCGGGTTGACCCGGCAAGGCTGCGGCGCGTTCGGCGCGCGGAAGACCGTGTCCGGCAGATACTCCGCCATGGGCCCGGCGAGCCCGATCAAGTCCGCCCCATCCGCGCCATAGCCGTGGAGGAACACCACGAGGCTCTTCGTCTCGCCGGATTTCGGGGCGGCGCGCGGGCCGTCGAGCTCGTCCATGGGGGACCTCCTGTCGCCTCCCCGCCTGCATACGCGCGCCCGCCGCCCCCGGCAACCGCCTCAGCCGGCGACGCCCTCCCGCGCCTTGATCTGCGCGTAATGCGCCCAGAGGAGCCGGGCGGCCACCGCCCGCCAGGGCGCCCAGGCCTCGGCCATCTCGGAGAGCGCCCGCGGGGCGGGCCGCGCGGGCAAGGCGTAGAGGTCGCGCGCCGCCTCCTGCAGCGCGAGATCGCCCGGCGCGAAGACGTCCGCCCGGCCGACGGCGAACATCAGATAGATCTCCGCCGTCCACCGCCCGATCCCCTTGACCGCCGTGAGCCGCGCCACCGCCTCCGGCTCGGCCAGCCGCCCGAGCGCGCCATAGTCGAGATCGGCCTCTGCGAGCGCGCGCGCATAGGCGATCTTCTGCCGCGAGAGCCCGGCGGCCCGGAGCTCGGCGTCGCCGAGCGCCGCGAGCCGCTCCGGCGCCGCCCCCCCGAGCGCGGCGAGCCGGCCCCAGACGGCCTCCGCCGCCGCCACCGAGAGCTGCTGCGAGACCACCGCGCGCAGGAGCGCCTCGAAGCCTTCCGGCCGGCGCCGCAGCGGCGGCAGCCCGCAGGCCGCATGCGCCGCTGCGAGCCGGTCGCAGCGCGCGGCGAGCGCGGCGCAGCCCTCCGCGAGATCCGCCTCCGTCTCGATCAGCCGATGGGTCATCGGCCGCGAGCCTCGCCCGCCGTGCACCGGCCGTCAAGCCGGGGGTCGGGGGCGCGCCGCGGTCGGCCGACTCCCGGGCGGGCGGGTGGGGGAGGCGGCGG
>CAZNTX010000131.1:0-7180 GCA_964576075.1 uncultured Limibaculum sp.
TCCCCTCTCGCTGGAAGCCCAGCTCGAGGCGCGCGTCCTGATGATGTCGACCAACAACGTGCTCTCGCCGGCCAACGGCAAGCCGATCATCGTGCCCAGCCAGGACATGATCCTCGGGCTCTACTACATCTCGCTCGAGAAGCAGGGCGAGCCGGGCGAGGGCATGGTGTTCGCCGACTGGGCGGAGATCGAGCACGCCCTCGAGGCCGGCATCGTCAACCAGCACACCAAGATCACCACCCGGTTCGAGACGGTGGACGAGGCCGGCAACCGGGCGTTCGAGCGTGTGGAGACCACGCCCGGGCGCATGAAGCTCGCCAATCTCTTGCCGAAGAACCCGAACATCAAGTTCGATCTCGTCAATCGCGTGCTGCGCAAGGGCGAGGTCGGCCAGGTGATCGACACGGTCTACCGCCATTGCGGGCAGAAGGAATCGGTCATCTTCTGCGACCGGATCATGTCGCTCGGGTTCTACGAGGCTTTCAAGGCCGGCATCTCCTTCGGCAAGGACGACATGGTGATCCCCGACAACAAGTGGGAGATCGTCAACGAGACGCGCGAGCGGGTGAAGGAGTTCGAGCAGCAGTATCTCGACGGCCTGATCACCCAGGGCGAGAAGTATAACAAGGTCGTCGACATCTGGGCGAAGTGCACCGACAAGGTGGCCGACGAGATGATGAAACGCATCTCGGCGGTGCAGAAGGACGAGGAGGGGCGCGAGAAGGAGCCCAACTCGATCTACATGATGAGCCACTCCCGCGCCCGCGGCTCGCCGACCCAGATGCGCCAGCTCGCCGCCATGCGCGGCCTGATGGCCAAGCCCTCCGGCGAGATCATCGAGACGCCGATCGTCTCGAACTTCAAGGAGGGTCTGACCGTGCTCGAGTATTTCAACTCGACGCATGGCGCGCGCAAGGGCCTCGCCGACACCGCGCTCAAGACGGCGAACTCGGGCTATCTGACCCGGCGTCTGGTGGATGTCGCGCAGGACTGCATCGTCAAGCAGCACGACTGCGGGACCGAGCGCGGCATCACCGCGGAGGCGGTGATCGACGGCGGCAACGTGATCGCCACCATCGGCGAGCAGGTGCTCGGCCGCGTCCCCGGCGAGGACATCATGGACCCCGCCACCGGCGAGCTCATCCACCCCGAGGGGCAGATGATCGAGGAGCGCCACGCCGCGGCGATCGACGCGGCCAAGGTCCCCGAGATCAAGATCCGCTCGCCGCTGACCTGCGAGACCGAGGACGGCGTCTGCGTCATGTGCTACGGGCGCGACCTCGCCCGCGGCACCATGGTCAATGTCGGCGAGGCGGTCGGCATCATCGCCGCGCAGTCGATCGGCGAGCCGGGCACCCAGCTCACCATGCGCACCTTCCACATCGGCGGCGCCGCCAACGTGTCGGACCAGTCCTTCACCGAGTCGACGCATGAGGGCAAGGTGCAGTTCCGCAACCCCAACACGCTGACCAACCAGGACGGCGACGTCATCGTGATGGGCCGGAACATGCAGGTCGCGGTGATCGACGAGCAGAACCGCGAGCGGGTCTCCTACAAGCTCGCCTACGGCTCCAAGCTGCTGGTCGAGGAAGGCCAGGACATCGCGCGCGGCACCCGCATCGTGGAGTGGGACCCCTATACCCTGCCGATCATCGCGGAGAAGGACGGCGTCGCCAAATACGTCGATCTCGAGCTCGGCCTGACCGTGCGCGAGGAGACCGACGACGCGACCGGCATCACCCAGCGCATCGTGTCGGACTGGCGGGCCGCGCCCAAGGGCAACGAGCTCAAGCCCGCGATCACGCTGGTGGACCAGGACGGCAACAGCCTGAAGCTCGATAACGGCAACCCGGCGCATTACTTCATGTCGGTCGACGCGATCCTCTCGGTGGAGAACGGCGAGGCGGTGCGCACCGGCGACGTGCTCGCCCGCATCCCGCGCGAAGGCGCCAAGACCAAGGACATCACCGGCGGTCTGCCCCGTGTGGCCGAGCTGTTCGAGGCCCGCCGCCCGAAGGATCACGCCATCATCGCCGAGATCGACGGCGTGGTGCGCTTCGCCAAGGACTACAAGAACAAGCGCCGCATCACCGTCGAGAGCCACGACGGCACCGACACGCGCGAGTATCTCGTCCCCAAGGGCAAGCACATCGCGGTCGCCGAGGGCGACGTGATCCAGAAGGGCGAATACATCATGGACGGCAACCCGGCGCCGCACGACATCCTCGCGATCATGGGGATCGAGGCGCTGGCCGGGTATCTGATCAACGAGGTGCAGGAGGTCTATCGTCTGCAGGGCGTGAAGATCGACGACAAGCACATCGAGGTCATCGTCCGGCAGATGCTGCAGAAGGTCGAGATCTCGGCCTCCGGGGATTCGACGCTTCTGGCCGGCGAGCAGGTCGACAAGGCGGAGTTCGACGAGGTCAACGAGAAGCTCCTCGCCCAGGGCAAGCGCCCGGCGGAGGGGGCCCCCGTCCTCCTCGGCATCACCAAGGCGAGCCTGCAGACCCGGTCCTTCATCTCCGCGGCCTCGTTCCAGGAGACCACCCGGGTGCTGACCGATGCGAGCGTGCAGGGCAAGCGGGACCGGCTCGTCGGCCTCAAGGAGAACGTGATCGTCGGGCGGCTGATCCCGGCGGGCACCGGCGGCGCGACCCAGCGCATCCGCCTCGAGGCGCAGCGGCGCGACAAGGTGATCCAGGCCGAGCGCGCCAAGGCCGCCGAGGAGGCCGCCGCGGCGCTCGAGGTGATCGACACGGAGGAGGGCGAGGACCGGTCCGAGCCCGAGCCGGCCGGGAGCGGCGGCGGCTTCGGCGAGATCCTCTGAGCGAGCGGCCCGCGGCCACGCTGCGACAGATCGGCCCGGGGGCGCGGCTCCCGGGCCTTTCGCGCTTCCGGGCCCGGGGCCTGTGGGCTAACCTTGCGTCACCGGACCCGGGGAGGTCGCCCATGCCCGTCGAAATCAAACAGATCGTCGAGCGCGTCATCGGCAAGGACCGGCATATGCGCCAGGTCGAGGCCCACGAGAAGCGCATCGCGAGCCTCGAGAAGGCCCTCGCCGCCCTCGAGAAGCGGCTGGCGGACCAGGAGAAGCGGCTGAAGGGCACGGCCAAACGCTGACGGCGTTGCCAATCGGCCGCCGATCGGAGAGGCTCGCGCCGAGGGCTCTATGGAGGTGACGATGCGCCTGTGTCTGATCGGAGCATTGGCGGCGGCGCTCGCGCTTCCCGCGGCG
Source organism: uncultured Limibaculum sp. (assembly GCA_964576075.1). GTDB lineage: Bacteria > Pseudomonadota > Alphaproteobacteria > Rhodobacterales > Rhodobacteraceae > Thermohalobaculum. The sequence goes on from CAZNTX010000131.1 coordinate 3,239, forward strand.
GCGCAGGAGACCGGCGGGGCGGAGAGCGAGGCCGACGCGATCCAGCAACTCTACGAGTCGCTCCAGGCCGGCGACGGCGCGCTCGACCCCGAGGCCGCGATCCCCGAGCCCCCCGAAGGCGACGCCGGGCTCAGCGAGACAGAGGCGCGGGAGATCGTCGACGGCGGCGATCTCGAGGCGATTCTGGCCATCGCACAGGGCTTCGGGGAGGCCGAGCTCGGCAGCGACGGGGTGGGCGACCCGATGATCAGCGGCCGCATCCGCGGCATGCCCTACACGGTGCTGTTCTACGGTTGCGACACGAACCCTGTCTGCACCACGATCTTGTTGACCGCGGGTTTCGTCACCAAGGATTACACCGCCGAGGATATGGAACGCTGGAACGAAGAGGTCCGTTTCGGCAAGGCCCATATCGACGAGGACGGCGATCCGGTGGTGAGCATGAGCGTCAACCTCTTCGGCGGCGTCACCAAGCGCAATCTCCACGATACCTTCGATTGGTGGCGGCTCGTGATGACGAGCTTCGCGGAGCGCGTCGGCTACTGATCCCGCACCCCCGATTGGGGCCTTGACCGGGCGGGGCCGGGCCAGTACAAGCCGCCAGTCCCGACGGCGAAGGCCGCCGCCGGGCCGGATTGCGACACTCGGGCACGGCACGACCCAGGCTTGTCCTCGGTCCTCTGCGCAACGGCCGTGAGGGGCGCCAGATGGCGCCGGCTTGCGGCCCTGTTGGTTTTTGCCCATGGGCGCCTCGGGGCGCCGCGCGGTCCGGCGGACATCGCGAGACGAATTCAGGTGGAGAGCGGGCCCTCATGCCGACGATCCAGCAGCTGATCCGGAAACCCCGGCAGCCGAAAGTGAAGCGCCAGAAAGCCATGCATCTGCAGGCGTGCCCGCAGAAGCGCGGCGTCTGCACGCGCGTCTACACCACGACCCCGAAGAAGCCGAACTCGGCACTTCGGAAAGTGGCGAAGGTGCGGCTGACCAACCGCTACGAGGTCATCGCCTACATCCCCGGCGAGGGGCACAACCTGCAGGAGCACTCGGTGGTGCTGATCCGCGGCGGCCGCGTGAAGGACCTGCCCGGCGTGCGCTACCACATCCTGCGCGGCGTGCTCGACACCCAGGGGGTCAAGAACCGCAAGCAGCGCCGCTCGAAATACGGCGCCAAGCGGCCGAAGTGAGGAACGGATAGATGTCGCGTCGTCACCGCGCAGAGAAACGCGAGATCCTGCCCGACGCCAAGTTCGGCGACCGGGTGGTGACCAAGTTCATGAACAACCTGATGTATGACGGGAAGAAGTCCGTCGCCGAGTCGATCGTCTACGGGGCGTTCGACCGGATCGAGGGCAAGATGCGGCGCGAGCCGGTGGAGGTCTTCCACGAGGCGCTCGACAACATCAAGCCCGCGGTCGAGGTGCGCTCGCGGCGCGTCGGCGGCGCCACCTATCAGGTGCCCGTCGAGGTCCGCCCGGAGCGGCGCGAGGCGCTCGCGATCCGGTGGCTGATCACCGCCTCGCGCGCCCGCAACGAGAACACGATGGAGGAGCGCCTCGCCGCAGAACTGATGGATGCCGTCAACAATCGCGGCTCCGCAGTCAAGAAGCGCGAGGACACCCACAAGATGGCGGAGGCCAACAAGGCTTTCAGCCACTACCGCTGGTAAATCCGCAAGCCCCGAGGACTGATCCAATGGCCCGCGAATATTCCCTGGAACGCTACCGTAACTTCGGCATCATGGCGCATATCGATGCCGGCAAGACCACCACGACGGAGCGGATCCTCTACTACACCGGCCGGTCGCACAAGATCGGCGAGGTCCATGACGGCGCGGCCACCATGGATTGGATGGCGCAGGAGCAGGAGCGCGGGATCACCATCACCTCGGCGGCGACCACCTGTTTCTGGTTCCGCACCGAGGACGGCAAGACCCCCGCGGGCCCCTATGGCGACACGCCGGAGGAGGCGAAGTTCCGCTTCAACATCATCGACACCCCGGGCCACGTGGACTTCACCATCGAGGTCGAGCGCTCGCTCGCCGTGCTCGACGGCGCGGTCTGCGTGCTCGACGCGAATGCCGGCGTCGAGCCCCAGACCGAGACGGTGTGGCGCCAGGCGGACCGCTACGAGGTGCCGCGCGTCGTCTATGTCAACAAGATGGACAAGATCGGCGCGGACTTCTTCAACTGCGTCGAGATGATCGCCGACCGCACCGGCGCGATCCCGGCGCCGATCCAGCTCCCGATCGGGCAGGAGAGCGAGTTCGCGGGCCTGGTCGATCTCGTCACCATGCAGGAGTGGGTCTGGACCGGCGAGGAGCTCGGCGCGAACTGGAAGATCCAGGACATCCGCGACGAGCTGAAGGAGCAGGCCGAGACCTGGCGCGGCAAGCTGATCGAGCTCGCCGTCGAGCAGGACGACGAGGCGATGGAGAAGTATCTCGAGGGCGAGGAGCCGGATCTGCCGACCCTTCGCAAGCTGATCCGCAAGGGCACGCTGTCGATGAGCTTCGTGCCCGTGCTCTGCGGCTCGTCCTTCAAGAACAAGGGCGTGCAGCCGATGCTGAACGCGGTGATCGACTATCTGCCCGGCCCGCTCGACGTGCCGCCCTATATGGGCTTCAAGCCGGGCGACGAGACCGAGACCCGCAACATCGAGCGGCGCGCGGACGACAACGCGCCCTTCGCGGGCCTCGCCTTCAAGATCATGAACGACCCGTTCGTCGGCTCGCTCACCTTCACCCGCGTCTATTCGGGCACGATGAAGAAGGGCGACTCGCTGCTCAACTCCACCAAGGGCAAGCGCGAGCGCATCGGGCGCATGATGATGATGCACTCGAACAACCGCGAGGAGATCGACTGGGCGGCGTCCGGCGACATCATCGCGCTCGCCGGCCTCAAGGAGACCACCACGGGCGACACGCTCTGCGACCCGTCCAACCCGGTGGTGCTCGAGACGATGAGCTTCCCCGAGCCGGTGATCGAGCTCGCGATCGAGCCGAAGACGAAGAACGACCAGGAGAAGATGGCCCAGGCGCTCGCGCGGCTCGCGGCCGAGGATCCGTCCTTCCGCGTCTCGACCGATCTGGAATCGGGCCAGACCATCATGAAGGGCATGGGCGAGCTCCATCTCGACATCCTCGTCGACCGCATGAAGCGGGAGTTCAAGGTCGAGGCGAATGTCGGCGCCCCGCAGGTCGCTTATCGCGAGACGATCAGCCACAAGGCGGAGATCGACTACACCCACAAGAAGCAGTCCGGCGGCTCCGGCCAGTTCGCCCGCGTGAAGCTCGAGATCGAGCCGACCGAGGCGGGCGAGGGCTACAGCTTCGAAAGCCGGATCGTCGGCGGCTCGGTGCCGAAGGAGTATGTTCCGGGCGTCGAGAAGGGGATCGAGTCGGTCATGGACTCGGGCCCGCTCGCCGGCTTCCCGGTGATCGACTTCAAGGTGGCCCTGGTCGACGGCGCCTATCACGATGTGGACTCGAGCGTGATGGCCTTCGAGATCGCCTCCCGCGCGGCGATGCGTGAGGGCCTGCGCAAGGCCGGCGCGAAGCTGCTCGAGCCGATCATGAAGGTCGAGGTGGTGACGCCCGAGGAGTTCACCGGCGGCATCATCGGCGATCTGACCTCGCGGCGCGGCCAGGTGACCGGGCAGGAGCCGCGCGGCAACGCGGTCGTCATCAACGCCTTCGTGCCGCTGGCCAACATGTTCGGCTACATCAACAATCTGCGCTCCATGTCGTCGGGCCGGGCGCAGTTCACCATGCAGTTCGCCCATTACGAGGCGGTGCCGCAGAACATCTCCGAGGAGATTCAGGCGAAATACGCCTGAGCGCGGACGGGACATGACCGGGCCGGCGCCTGCGTGGCGCGGCCCGCCTGAGACGAGGAGTGAAAGATGGCGAAGGCGAAGTTCGAGCGGACGAAGCCGCATGTGAAC
>CAZNTX010000132.1:0-6904 GCA_964576075.1 uncultured Limibaculum sp.
CACCGACCGGTCGTTCGCCGCCGTCACCGCCCGGTAGCGCGCCAGCGCCCAGACCGGGAAGAACGCCGAATAGCCGTGATATTTCAGATAGAACACCCGCGGAAACCCGGTCCCCGTCCAATGCCGCTCCTCCCAGCGCGGGCCGTCCGCCTCGCGCGGCGCCGCGGCGAGCCAGGCGACCCCGCGCTTCACCGCTTCGCTCTCGACCTCTCCTGCTGCGATGAGGCCGAGGAGCGCCCAGGCGGTCTGCGAGGGCGTCGAGGCCACCGCATGGCCGGCCCCCCAGGGCTCGTAGCTCTCGAGCCCCTCGCCCCAGCCGCCATCGGGGCGCTGCCGCGCCTTCAACCAGTCCACCGCCTTGCGGATATGGGGCTTGGACATGTCCTCGCCCGCCCCGTTCAAGGCCACCAGCGCCGACCAGGTGCCGTAGACGTAATTCGCCCCCCAGCGGCCATACCAGCTCCCGTCCGCCTCCTGCTCGCGCTCGATGAAGCGCACCCCTCGCCGAATCGCCTCGGCGAAGCGCGCCCGGTCGACCTGCGCGAGGCAGCCGACGCAGCGCGCGGTCACGTCCACCGTCGGCGGGTCGAGCAGCGCGCCATGATCGGCGAAGGGGATCGAGTTGAGATAGAAATGCTCGTTCTCCGGATCGAAGGCCCCCCAGCCGCCCGAGGCCGACTGCATCCCCGCGATCCACTCGCAGGCCCGCGCCACGTTTTCCCCGTAGCGCTCGGGGTCCGCCCGGTGCATCGCCATGGCGACCACCGCGCTGTCGTCCACATCCGGATAATCGGGATTGTCGTATTGGAAGGCCCAGCCGCCGGGGCGCAGCCCGGGGCGGCGCACCGCCCAGTCGCCCACATGGTCCAGCACCTGCCGGTCGGCGAGCCAGTCGAGCGCCTCGGTCAGCCGCGAGTCCTCCCGGCAGCCGGCCTCCAGGAAGGCCTGCGCGGCGAGGCAGGTGTCCCACACGGGCGAGAGGCAGGGCTGGAGATAGGTCTCCGCGCCGTCCTCCCCCTCCTGGTCGATCACGAGCTTCTCGATCGCCCCCCGCGCGGTGCGCATCTCCGGGCTGTCGTCGGCATAGCCGAGGACGCGCAGCGCCATCACCGCGTTCGCCATCGCCGGATAGATCGCTCCGAGCCCGTTCTCCCCGTTCAGATGGTCGAGCATGAAGCGCTCCGCCGTCTTCACCGCGCGCTCGCGCGGGCGGCGCGGGGCGAGCGGCTCGACCCGGTGGAGCAGCTTGTCGAGCACGAGGAAGGCGTCGCCGAGGCGGTTGCCGGTCGGGTTGACCTGCCAGGTCGCGTGCTTCTCGGGCGGGGTGAGAAACAGCTCCTCGATCCCCCGCCCTGTCGGGTTCGCAGCCTTCGCCCGGCGCGCATAGAGGATCAGCAGCGGGGTCAGCACCGTCCGCGACCAATAGGCGATCTTGGACATGTGGAAGGGGAACCACCGCGGCAGCAGCATCGCCTCCACCGGCATGCAGGGCATCCCCCGCCAGGGGATGTGGCGGAAGAGCGCCATCATGATGCGGGTGAAGACGTTGGCCTCGGCCGCGCCCCCCTGCCCGTGCAGCCAGGACCGCGCGCGCGCCATATGCGGCGCGTCCGGGTCGTCGCCCACGAGCTTGAGCGCCCAATAGGCCTTCACCGTCGCCGAGACGTTGCCCGCGCCCTCGTGGAACAGCGGCCAGGATCCGTCGTCGCTCTGATGGCGGCGGATATAGCGGGCGAGGCGGGCCTCCCGCTCCGGATGGATCTCGCCCAGGAAATGCAGCAACAAAATGTATTCCGCGGGAATCGTGCAATCCGCCTCGAGCTCGAAGACGATATGGCCGTCCTCGCGCTGCAGGCCCCAGAGCTTCTCGGTCCGCTCGCCGATCAGGCGGTCGAGGCCGGCCCGGTCGATCTCTGGCGCGGGGGCGTCCTCGGGCCCGCCCTGCCCCGCATCGCCGACGATCTGATCCATGGTCTTCTCACCTTCGTTCCGTCTTCGGTCGTCTTTTATCATGCGCCGCCCCGCGGTCAGGCCGCGAGGCGGGCGGCGGTCTCTCCGGAGCGGATCGCCCCCTCGATCGTCGCCGGCAGGCCGGTGTCCGTCGCGTCCCCCGCGAGCCAGAGATTGGCGAGCCGGGTGACCGGGGCCGGGCGCCGGGCGACGCCCTCGGGCGACTGGTCGAAGGTCGCGCGCCGCTCCTTGTTGAGCCGTGCCGCGACGTATCCCATCTGGCTCGGCAGGCCAAGCGCGGCGCGGGTCTCGGCCCATAACTTGGGCGTCAGCTCGTCGGGATCGGCGCGGTCGAGGCCGAGCGCGTCGGAGGCGGAGACGGTGAGGCTCGCCACGTCGCCGCGGCGGAAGATCCACTGCGTGGTCGCCCCCAGCACCCCGGTGATCTTCGGCGCGCGCTCGAGGATCTCGCGCCCGCTCTCGGGGATCACGAAGAAGGCGTTGAGGATCGAGGCGGCATCCTCCGGCGGGTCGGCCTCGGGCAGGACGGCGCGCAGACGCGAGGGCGGGAGGGCGAGGACGACCCGGTCCTCCGCGCCGAGCGGCTCCTCCCCGTCGGCGAAGGCGAGCGCCCCGGCGCGCGCCCCCTCGCGGCGGATCTCGCGCAGCGCCCGGCCGTGGCGGATCTCCACCCCGCGCGCCGCGAGGGCGGCGACGGCGGGGGCCACGAGCGCCTCGCCGAGCCCCTCTGGCGCGAGCATCGGCCGGGCATGGCGCCCGCCCCGGAGGAAGGTCTCCCTCAGCACCCGCCAGAGGAGCCTCGCCGAGGCGCGCTCCGGCGGCGCGTTGATCGCGGCGAGGGTGAGCGGCTCCCAGAAGCCCCGCCAGAGCGGCCCACGGTCGCCGATCGCCTCGGCCACCGTCGCGCGCGGGCCCGCGAGGGCGAGGCGGAGGCCCGAGAGATAGTCGGCGAGGCGGGTGTCGGGGATGCGCGTCGCGGCCCGCGCGATCCACCAGGGCACCGGCCCGTCGGAGAGCCGCACCCGCCAGCGCCGCCCGTCCGCGAGATCGACGAAGGCGAAGGCGGCCTCCGGCTCGGCGAGGAGCCGCCCCTCGGCGCCGATGGCCCCGAGATAGCGGCGGACCGCGGCATTGCCGGTCAGCACGAGATGGTTGCCGTTGTCGATCCGCCGGCCGAGGCGGGGATCGTCGAAGCTGCGGCAGCGCCCGCCGGCCTGCGCCTGCGCCTCGTGGACCACCACGCGCGCGCCCCGCTCGGAGAGGCGCAGCGCCGTCGAGAGCCCGGCGAGCCCCGCGCCCACCACATGCACGCGGCCGCGCGCCGGGTCCCGCCCGTCAGCCATGCGCCGCCCCCCTGGCCGCGCCGCCGGGCGCGACGACGCAGGCGAGCCCGCGCCAGAGCTTCTCCGCCCGGCCGAGGCGCACCGGCGCCCCCTCGCGGAACCCCGCCGCCTCCATCCGCGCGAGATAGGCGGCATAGACCCCCATCATCAGGAGCGCGGGCACGAGCCGCGCCCGGCTGTGCGCGCCGATCAGCCCGCGCGCCTCGGCGAAGCGCGCCCGCGCCTCCCGCCCGAGCTCGGCCTTGGCGGCGGGCAGCGCGGGATGCGCGACGGCGCGCGCGGGGTCGTGCGGGATGGCATGGGCGTCGAGCAGCTCGGCGGGGAGGTAGAGCCGGCCCATGGCGGCATCCGCCGAGACGTCGCGCAGGATGTTGGTGAGCTGGAAGGCGTCTGCCAGCGCCAGGGCGAACCGCTCCGACACCTCCCCCCGCCAGGCCCCGAAGAGGCGCATGGACAGGAGCCCCACCGCCCCCGCCACCCGCCGCGTGTAGAGCCCGAGGCGGGCGCGGGAGGGGGCGACGACGGGCCCGTCCGCATCCATCTGCATCCCCTCGATCAGCTCGAGGAACTCCGCCTTCGGCAGGTCATAGGCCGCGACGGGGGCGAGGAGCGCCTGCCCGATGGCGGAGACCGGGCGGCCCTCGTAAACCGCGGCGATCTCCGCGCGCCAGGCGTCGAGCAGACGGTGCTTCTCCGCGAGCGGCCAGTCCGGCCCGGTCTCCGGCCCGTCGGCGATGTCGTCGATCACCCGGGCGAAGGCGTAGAGCGCCCACATCCCCTCGCGCCGCGGGCGGGAAAGGATGCGCATGCCGTGGGAGAACGAGGTCCCCGCCGCGGCGGTGATCTCGGCGGCGACGGCGCGCGGGTCCGCGCCCTCGGGCAGCGGACGGGGGGCGAGGGCCGCGATCCCCGGCCCGCTCATGCGGCGCGCTCCGCCCGCACCGCCCGCCCGCCCGGACGCACGAGGCGCAGGAGCCCGGCGAGCGCGCCCGCCGCGAGATCGCTCGCGCGGTGCTTGACCCGGCCTGCGAGCGGGTCCTCCCGCAGCAACCGGGCGGAAAGCCGCCGGGCGAGACGCTGGATCGCCGCCACCTCCGCGCCGAGCCGGCGCGAGCGGCAGGCGCCCGCGAGCGGCTCCGCCCGGTCGAGCAGCCGGTCCGCCCCGTCGAGGCAGCGATGGATCACCCGCGAGAGCCCCGGGCTCGCGGCCGGCGCGTCGAGATCGGTTTCGGCCACGCCCGCCTCCGCCATCCAGTCCTGAGGCAGATAGACCCGGTCGAGCGCCCGGCGGTCCTCGCCGATGTCCTGGAGATGGTTGAGCACCTGCAGCGCGGCGCAGAGCGCGTCGCCCATCTCGCCTGTCGCCGGATCCTCGCCGTGGAGATCGAGGAGATAGCGGCCGACGGGATGGGCCGAATAGGCGCAATAGTCGAGAAGCGCCGCCCAGTCGGCATAGCGCAGCACCCGCGCATCCCGGCGGAAGGCGACGAGCAGATCGGTCGCCCGGGCCGCGGGCACCCCGGTCTCGGCCAGGCTGTCGCGCAGCCGCGTGGCCACCTCCGGCCCCTCGGCCTCTGGCGCGAAGCCCGCCTCCAGCAGGTCGAGCCTGCGGATCTTCTCCTCGGGGGCGAGATCCGGGCTGTCGGCGATGTCGTCCGCGGCCCGGGCGAAGGCGTAATAGCGCATCACATGCGGGCGCAGCGCCGGCGCGATCAGCCGCGAGCCCACGGGAAAGTTCTCTCCGCCCGCGTCCTTGCCGGACGGGGCGAGGATCTCCGCATCGCTTGGCCCCGGGCCGCCCCGCGCCGCCCCGCGCTGTCGCTCTTGCATTTCTGTCCCCTTCGTCCGAGGCGAAGGTAGTCTTTCGCGGACGCGAACACAACGCCGCGCCGGCCGGCGCGATCCGTGGTAGCCTTCGCCCGCCGACCAGAACAGCGGAGCCCGCCCATGCTGCTCGCCATCGCCGGTCTCGCCGCCCTCGCCTGGGTGTTCCTGCTGCTCGGCCGCGGGGACTTCTGGCGCGCCGACACCGGGCTGCCCGTCGCGCCGCCGAGGATCGGCCCCTGGCCCGAGGTCGTGGCGCTCATCCCCGCCCGCGACGAGGCGGCGACGATCGGGACCGTGCTCGACAGCCATCTGATCTCGGACTACCCGGGCCCCTTCGGCATTCTCGTCGTCGACGACGGCTCCACCGACGGCACCGCCGAGATCGCCCGCGCGCGGGGCCAGGATGCGCCCCGCCCGATCACCGTCGTCGCCGCGCCCGAGCTCCCAGAGGGCTGGACGGGCAAGCTCTGGGCGCTCGAGACCGGCCGGCGCCTCCTCGCCGAGCACGGCGCGGCGCCGGAGTGGTTCCTCCTGACCGATGCCGATATCGAGCACGCGCCCGACACGCTGGCCCGCCTCGTCGGTCTCGCCGAGGACCGCGGCCTCGCCATGGCCTCGCTGATGGCCCGCCTCGACGACCGCGGCTTATGGGGCGGGCTCCTGATCCCGGCCTTCGTGTTCTTCTTCCAGAAACTCTACCCCTTCCGCCTGGTCGCCGACCCCGACAGCCGCGTCGCCGCCGCAGCGGGGGGCTGTATCCTCATCAGCCGCACGGCCCTCGAGGAGATCGGCGGCTTCGAGGCGATCCGCGGCCGCCTGATCGACGACTGCGCCCTCGCCGCGGCGGTGAAGCGCGGCCCGCCGAAGCGTGAGATCTGGCTCGGCCTGACCCGCGACGCCGCCGTCAGCCTGCGCGACACCCGCGGGCTCTCCACGATCTGGCGCATGGTCGCGCGCACCGCCGACGCCCAGCTCGGCCACCGGACGTCGCTGCTCCTCCTCACCCTGATCGGCATGGGGCTCCTCTATCTCGCGGGGCCGGCGATCGCGCTCGGCTACCCGCTCCACCGCGACGCGGCCGCGGCCGGCGCCGGCCTGCTCGCCTGGGCCCTCGCCGCCCGCGCCTATCTGCCGACGCTCAGGCTCTATGCCCGCCCCTGGCGCGACGCGCTCTGGCTCCCGCTCGCGGCCCTCCTCTACGCGCTGATGACCCTCGACAGCGCCCGCCGCCACCGCCAGGGCCGCGGCGGCGCCTGGAAGGGCCGCACCTATCCGCCCGCGCGCCGCTCCCGCCGGCGCAAGAAGCGCCCCCGCTCCCGCCGCCAGCCCTCCTGACCGGCAGGGAGAGGCCCGCGGACCCCCGCCACCCGGCGCGAGGATCACCCGGCCCGACGAAGCGCGCCCGCAGAAGCCGGCGTCCCGGCCCTGCCGAGCCCAGCCCCGCACTGCCAAGTCCGGCGCCCCGTCACCAGCGCCCTGCGTCACCCATCCGAGAGGCGAGACCCGCGCGCCGTCCTCCGACGATCGCGACCGGGGCGGCCCCGGCCGCCGAGACCCCACAAAAGCCGGCGCAGCGGGCCCCCACTTCGCCGCGGCCGCGGCCGGCGATGGGGAGCGCGCCTCCGCCATCGCCCGCGCGGCCGTCCTCCGCGCGACGCCGAACCCGCCGCGCGGAGAGAGCCACCACGCAGATCGCCGCGCGCCGGACCGAGAGGCGGGCCGGGCTGACCGGGCGCCCCCGGCCCGCCGACTCCCGGGTGGGC
>CAZNTX010000133.1:0-6796 GCA_964576075.1 uncultured Limibaculum sp.
AAACTTCTTCACCGCCGCAGGCTATGAACCAGACTGATCGGGAAACGCGCTAAGGGGATTGCAGGCTGCCATGGTCACCTCCAGCTTCATGACGTGCGTTTGCTGGGCTCACGCAGGGATCACCTCAATCTCCCAAAGGAAAACTTGTAAAAATTTTGCCATCTGAATGCTTATACAAAGAGCTATTTGGAGGGCGGCGGAAATATTGTCCTGATTCAGAAATTTTTTATTCAATATTATTTAATCTCTAATCGGTTCCAATTATCTACTTTATTCCTTCTGCCAACGCCGAACCTACGGCGGCAGGCAGGCGGGAAAATCGCCACCTCCCGTGCCAAAGCTCTGATTCTCTTCAGGAGTTGGTGCCGGCAGAGGGACTCGAACCCCCGACCCCGAGATTACAAATCACGTGCTCTACCAGCTGAGCTATGCCGGCCTCGGACGCCCTGGGGCGTCGGTTCTGGGCGCGGGCGGTGGCGCGCCGAGTTGGGTGAGATCGTCGGTCGGTGGCCCTCCCTCCGCGGCTCGGGTCGGGGCGTCGATGCCCGGCAAGGGGCGTATGCCCCATCGCGGGCCCGGTCTCAAGGGATCGCGCGGGGGCGGGCCGGGTGGCGGGCTCCGATCGGCGCGGGCACGGGGCCGTCCGGAGCGCCGGGGGTCAGCAGGCCGCGGTCACGATGATCTCGACCTTGAGCTCCGGCCGGGCGAGCCGCGCCTCGCCGCAGGCCCGGGCGGGGGCGTGGCCCTCCGGGACCCAATCGTCCCAGACTGCGTTCATCTCGGCGAAATCGGCCATGTCCGCGAGCCAGACGACCGCCTGGAGCATGCGCTCGCGCGAGCTTCCCGCCTCGGTCAGCAGCGCGTCGACGCGGGCGAGGCAGTCGCGGGTCTGCTCGGCCACCGTGGCGCCCTCGCCGACCTGGCCGCAGAGATACGCCACCCCGCCATGCTTCACGATCTTGCTCATGCGGGGTCCGGTTCCGATCCGCTCTATCATCTCGCTCTCCTAGTCCACGGGGCTCGGGGGCCCCTCCTCCATGGCCGCCAGCTCGCCGAGGGTCACGGGTTTGAGCGGCGGGCGGATGCGATAGTGGCCGGTCTCGTCGGGGCTCAGACCGTTGGCCTCGGCCAGGAGCGCGGTGACGCTCAGCCCGCAATACCGGCCCTGGCAGGGGCCCATCCCGGCGCGGCCGAACGCCTTGGTCTGGTTCGGGCCGAGGCAGCCGAGCCGGGCATAGCCGCGGATCTCACCGGCGGTGATCTCCTCGCAGCGGCAGACGATCGTCGCGTCGGCGGGGGCGAGCGCCTCGGGGCAGGGGGGATAGGCGGCGTCGAGGAAGGGGCGCACGGCGGCCTCGCGCGCGCGCCGGGCGAGGAGCGGTGCCGCGGCCGCGTCGCGCTCGGCCGCCGCGAGCCGCCCGAGATCGGCCGCGATCTTGAGCGCGGCGAGCCGGCCGGCGATCTCGGCGACCTGCGCCCCGCCGATGCCCGCCCCGTCGCCCGCCACGAAGACGCCGGCGACATCGCTCTCGCCCCAGGGGTCGAGGACCGGCGCGAAGGCGGCTTGGGCGGCGTTCCAGGCATGCGCGATGCCGAGCGAGCGGGCGGCCTGCGTGTTGGGCACGACGCCGTGATGGAGGAGCACCGTGTCGCAGGCGATCCGGTGCGCCCGGCCCCGGCTGCGGAAGGCGACCGCCTCGGCGCGGCGCTCCCCCTCGATCGCGATCCCGGTCGCGCCGGGGAAGCGGGGGACGCGGGCGCGGAGGATCTCGGCCAGGAGCCTCAGGCCCTTCGCGAGATAGGGCCAGCCGCGGAGCGCGCCGCCGGCATGGCGCATGGCGCGCAGGAGATCGCCGCGGGACTGGGTCTCGACGAGGGCGAGCGGCGGCACGCCCGCCCGCACCATCTGCGCGGCGATCAGGTAGAGGAGGGGCCCGGAGCCCAGAAGCACGGCCCGGCGGGCGACGAGGCCGGACTGCTTGAGCAGGATCTGCCCGGCCCCCGCGGTCATGACCCCCGGGAGCGTCCAGCCGGGCAGGGGCATCGGCCGTTCGAGCGCGCCGGTGGCCAGCAGGACCCGCGCGCCCTCGATCTGCGCGGCGCGGCCCGCGCGGGTGTAGGAGACGCGGAAGCCCTCCTCGATCGCCCAGACCACCGCGCCGGGAACATGGTCGACGCGCGCGCCGTCGAGCGCCGCGGTCAGGCGGGTGCCCTCGGTGTAGTCGGCGCCGAGAAGGGCGCCCCGGCGCGGCGCGACGCGGTCGACATCGCGGTAGATCTGCCCGCCGGGGCGGGGTTGCTCGTCGAGGAGGGCGACCGTGAGGCCCTGCTCGGCGGCGGTGGCGGCGGCGGCCATGCCGGCGGGCCCCGCTCCCACGACGATGAGGTCACGCCGGGGCATCGTCCGGTCCCCCCGCCCGCGGCCGGGCGATCTCGAGCCCCTCCGTCACCTCGACCATGCAGGCTTGGCGCACGGTGCCGTCGATCTCGACGAGGCAGTCGAAGCAGGCGCCCATCATGCAGAAGGGCCCCCGCGGCGCGCCGGAGACGGGGGTGGCGCGGAAGGCCTGAACCCCGGCGGCGAGCAGCGCGGCGGCGAGATTGGCACCCTCCGGCAGGTCGAGCGCCCGCCCGTCGAAGCGGACGCGGACCCGGGGGCCGTCCTCGAGCTCAAGAAAGGGCGAAGCGGTCTTCACCGAACACCTCCAGATCGGGGGCCGCCGCGGTGCCTTCCAGCCAGTCCGGCAGGAGACGGGCATGGGCGGCGGCGAGGGTGATGCCGCTGTGGCAGGTCACGAGGAAGGCGCCGGGCATCTCGCGGCTCTCCTGATAGATCGGCAGCCCGTCGGGGGAGAGCACCCGGAGCGCGCCCCAGCTGCGCAGGAGCTGCGCCTTGGCGAGCACGGGATAGGCGGCGACGGCCTGGGCCGCGAGATCGGAGAGACCGGGCTGGGTCACGCGGTCGTCGAAGCCGACCTCCTCGTTGGTCGCGCCGATCTGGATGCCGCCCTCGTCGACCTGCCGGGCGATCAGGGAGGGGCGGTTGACGATCCGGGGGAGCTTCTCGGTGATCAGCACCTGCCCGCGCTGCGGCCGGACGGGGGCGCGGAAGCCGAGCCGGGGGCCGAGCTCCGCCGCGCCGAGGCCGGCGGTGAGCACCACCCGGTCCGCGGCGAGCGTCGTGCCGTCGGCGCAGGCGATGCGGAAGCGGTCGGGCTTCGTCACCTCGGTCACGGTCTTGCCGGTCAGCACCTCGCCGCCCAGGCGCCGGACATCGGCGGCCAGCGCGCGCAGGAGCTGCAGCGGGTTGGCGTGGCCGTCCTGGTGGTGGAGGATCGCGCCGACGACCTTCGGCCCGATATGCGGCTCCTCCTTGCGCAGCGCGTTGTGGCCGAGCACGTCGAAGGGATAGTCCCCGCCGAGCTTCGCCTTCAGCGCCTCGTATTTCTCGACGGTGGCCGCGAGCGTCTCCTCGGAGAAATGCAGGTCGTAGCCGCCCTTCTGCTCGAGCGGCACGGGGCGGCCGGTGGCGGCGCCGAGCTCGCCCGCGAAGTCGGCCCAGAGCGCGGCCGAGCGCTGGCTCCAGCGGGCGTAGCGCGGCTCGTTCATCCCCTTGGACTGCACCCAGACGAGCCCGAAATTGCCGCGGCTCGCGCGGAAGGCGCCGTCCTCGCCGTCGATCACCGTCACGCGCTTGCCGCGCCCGAGGAGGCCCCAGGCCACGGAGAGGCCGACGACGCCGCCGCCGATGATCGCGTAGTCGGGCTCCAAGGGGGCTCCTCCGGGAAAAGGGGCGGGCGGCGCGGGGGCCGCCCGGCCGCGCCTCAGTTCGAGACGCTCTGGATGATCGGCTCGGCCCAGTCGGCGCCCACATCCTGGATGATCTCCGGCCAGACCTCGGCGCGGACCTTGACGGCATGGGCGGAGAGCTGCTCTGCCGTCGGGTGGACGATCTCGGCGCCGAGATCGGCGAGCTTCTGCTCGTTGGCGGCCTGGTCGGCCTCGGCCACCTCCCAGCGGGTCGCGGCGAAGTCCTCGGCGGCGGCGAGGAGCGCCGCGCGCTCGTCCTCCTCGAGATCGGCCAGCGTCTGGGTGTTGATGATCATATACCACACCTCGAAATGGGTGTTGGCGGCGACATAGGTCTTGGTCACGTCGCGGAAGGAGGCGTAATAGCCCTCCGCGCCCGAGCCGATCACCCCGTCGACCACGCCTGTCTGCACCGCGGTGAAGGCCTCGGAGAACGGGATCGGGGCCGGGATGTAGCCGATCGACTCGGCGAGGAGCTGGAAGCTCTTGATGCCGGGGACGCGGACCTTGATGCCCTTCTCGGCGGAGGGGTCGCCGGGGCTCACCGCCTCGGTGTTGAGCGAGATGCCGCCGAAATAGACCGGATAGGCCGCGAGCATGGTGATGTCCTGCGCGGCGTAGAGCTCCTTCATCGCCTCGGACACCTTGCCGCCGGGGCCGTAGGCGGCGCGGGCCTGCGCCCAATCCTCGGCGAGATAGGGGAAGGAGCTGATCTGCATCCGCCGGTCGGCGCCCGTCGCGGCGGGCTGCACGGCCATGTCGACGGCGCCGACCGAGATGCGCTCCTGCACGGTGGTGTAGTCGCCGAGCGCGGAGGCGGGGTAGACGCGCAGCGTCAGCTCGCCCCCGGTCGCCGCCGAGAGCGCCTCGCCGAAGGCGCGGATCTCCTTGTCGATGGTGGCGTCCTGCGGGCGGACATGGCTGATCTTGAGCTCGGCCGCCTCGGCCGCCGCGCCGAAGGCGAGGACGGTGGCGAGCGCCGTGCCGAAGAGATGCTTGGTCATGGGTCGGGTCTCCTTTGGGTCAGTAGCCGAAGAGGCGGGGCAGGAAGAGCGAGAGGTCCGGCCAGAAGGAGGTGAGGAACACCACCGGGACGTAGCCGAAGAGGATCAGCACCATCGCCGGGCGGATCACCTTGGTGACCTTCACGTTGCCGATGCGGGCGCCGAGATAGAGGATCGAGGCGTAGGGCGGCGTCACGCCCCCCATCGCGGTGTTCACCCCCATGATGGCGGCGAACTGGATCGGGCTCACCCCGATCGCGGTCATCAGCGGCAAGAGCAGCGGGGCGATCAGGATGATGGCGGTGACGTCGTTCACCACCATGCCGACGAGGAAGAGCATGATGTTGATCAGGATCAGCAGCGTGACCTTGTCGTCGGTGATGGCGAAGATCGCCTCGACGAGCTGCTGCGGCACGCTCTCCATGACGAACATCTGGGAGAGGATCATGGAGAACAGGATCATGATCATGATCGCGCCGACGGCGGTGCCCGCCTCCTTGCCCGAGGCGAGGAGCGTCTTCCAGGTCAGCCCCTTGTAGATCAGGAACCCCACGGGGAGCGCGTAGATCACCGCCAGCGCCGCGGCCTCGGTCGGCGTCATGATGCCGCCATAGATCCCGCCGAGGATGATCACCGGCATCAGGAGCGCGGGCCCCGCGCTGATCGTGCGCCGGCCGATCTCGCGGGTGAACTCCGCCCGGCTCGGCGCCTCGTCCACCACCAGCGGCATGCGCCGGGACATCACCATGTTGACCACGGCGAAGTTGACCATGATGAGGAGCCCGGGCCCGAGCGTCGCGAGGAAGCAGGCGAGGATCGAGGTGTCCGTCACCCAGCCATAGACGATCATCGTCACGCTCGGCGGGATCAGCAGGCCGAGGATCGAGGCGTTGGCGATCAGCGCGGTGGCATAGGCGCGGGGATAGCCGCGGGCCTCCATCTCCGGGATCAGGAGCGGGCCGATCGCGGCGATGCCCGTGAGCCCGGAGCCCGAGATCGCCCCGATGATCGCGCAGCTCACCGCGGCGACGACGCCGAGCCCGCCGCGGATATGCCCGACGAAGGCGTTGACGAAGCGCAGGAGGCTCGCCGCGATCCCCGATTGGCTCATCACCGTGCCGGCGAGCACGAAGAGCGGGATCGCCAGCAGCACCGGGTTGGAGAGCTGCTGGAAGCCCCAGAGCATGTTGCCCTTCATCGTCGCCCCGCCGACGAGGCTCATCACCATCAGCGCGCCGCCGAAGCAGTAGGGCAGCGGCACCCCGAGCGTCAGCAGCAGGACGAGCACGCCCACCGCGAGAAGCGCGATCTCAACCACGGCCCTGCTCCGTCTCGCCGTCCTCGTAGACGACCGTCTCGTAGTCGGCCGCGTGGTGGTCCATATGGCTGTAGTCGCCGGTCGCGAGGGCGCGGGCGTGGCGCCAGAGATGCCAGGCGGTGAAGACCGTCATCAGCGCGAGCGCCACGACGAGCGCCACATCGGCGTAGAAGGTCGGGATGTAGAGGGTCGGGCTCTCCTTCCAGACGCGCATTGCGTAGCGGGTGAAGTCCCAGGCCCACCAGAGCAGCCAGAGCGAGATCACGAGGCTGATCGCCTCGCCGATCAGCGCGAGCACCGCATGCCCGCGCTCGCTCTTGATGAAGATCTCGAGGACGTTCGCCCGGATTTGCGTGTTCTCGCGCGAGGCGTTCACCGCGCCCATCATGTAGAGCCAGAGCGTCGGGAAGAGCATCGTCTCCTCGAGCCCCATAACGGGGACCTCGAGGACGTAGCGCGTCACCACCTGCACGAACTGCCCGAAGGCCACGAGGCAGATGAGCGCCGTCAGCCCGTATCTGAAAACCCGTTCCAAGCGGCTGTCCTCCCCCTGTCCGGGCGCGCCGCCCGGCCAGACCAGCGCTACCGGGCGCGGAACATAATTTCAAATTGAGGGCACCTCGAAAAATCTCCCATCCTGACGCGTTCCGGTTAGACTCTCCGC
>CAZNTX010000134.1:0-6512 GCA_964576075.1 uncultured Limibaculum sp.
GGGCTTGGAGGCCTCGAAGGCCGCCTGCGCCTCCGGGCTCGCCTCGGTCTGATACGCCGCGCGCCACTCCTCGTAGGGCATCCCGTAGACGATCTCCCGCGCGCCCGCCTTGTCCAACTCGATCCCGCGCGCCTCGGCCTCCTCCTGATACCAGCGGCTCAGGCAGTTCCGGCAGAACCCCGCGAGGGTCATCATGTCGATGTTCTGCACGTCGGTCCGCGCGCGCAGATGGTCGCGCAGGCGGCGATAGACGGCGGCCTCCAGGGCCTCGCGGCTGCGGTCGAGCTCGGTGTCGGTCATCCTCTCTCCTCCTCGGTTGCGGCTCGGCCCGAAGATGGGGTCTCCGCGCCGCGCGCGAAACCGCCGCGCATCTCCGCGAGCGCGTCGCGCAGGATCGGCGCGAGCCGCGCGGCCCAGGCCGCCTCCCCCTCCGGCGTCGCGATCAGATCGTTGCGGATCTCGATCAGCACATGCGGCAGCCCGCGATTGGTGCCATGGCGCCACATGCTGTCGCCCTGGAGCTGCCCGGAATAGGGCTCGTTCTCCGCCACCACGAGATCGGGCTCCGCCTCGAGCCGGCGGGCGAGCGGGCGGACCAGCCGCTCGTCCCGGTCCCAGAGCAGCCCGACATGCCAGGGGCGGAAAGGCCGGCCCTTGAGCTGCGGGGTGAAGGAATGGATCGCGACGAGCGCCGGCGCCCCGCCCCGGGCGAGCACGGCGTCGAGCGCCGCGTCCACCGCCCGGTGATAGGGCCTGTGATAGGCGGCGATCCGCCGGGCGATCTCCTCGGCGCCGACGCGCCGGTTCCCCGGGACCACGGAGCCGTCGTAGAGCCGCATCACGAGGGTCGGGTCGTCCTCGGCGCGGTTGGGGTCGATCACGAGGCGCGAGACGGTGGAGAGCACCGCCCCCGCGCCGAGGCGCTCGGCGAGGCCGAGGGTCACCCCCCGCGCGCCCACATCGTAGGCGATGTGCCGGCCCATATCCTCCGCCGGCAGGCCGAGATCGCCGATTTCCGGGGGCACGCGGTTGCGCGCGTGGTCGCAGACGAGGACGAGATCGGCCAGCGCGTCCGCCCGCTGCGCCGGGGGCACGGTCTCCACGGGTCCGATCTCCGCCTCGCCGCCTGCGCCCATGCGTTGCCACCTCCGCTGCGCAGCCCGCGCGCCGCCGTTCTTGAAACTGTCGCGCCCGCCGACGATAAGCGCTGAAAGAGCCGCGCCACGCGCGCCAGACGAGGGAGTGTCCGCATGCAACGCCGCCGGAGAAACGTCAAGATCGTCGCGACGGTCGGCCCCGCCTCGAGCGATCGCGAGATCCTGCGCAAGCTCTTCACCGCAGGCGTGGACACCTTCCGCCTCAACATGAGCCATGGGAGCCACGAGGAGATCCGCGCGCGCTACACCATCATCCGCGAGATCGAGCACGAGATGCAGCGCCCGATCGGGGTGCTCGGCGATCTGCAGGGGCCGAAGCTCCGGGTCGGGCGCTTCGCCTCCGGGCCGATCCAGCTCGAGACCGGCCAGCGCTTCCGCTTCGATCTCGAAGACCAGCCGGGCGACTCGCGCCGGGTGACGCTGCCCCATCCGGAGATCTTCGCCGCGCTGGAGCCCGGCGCGCGGCTCCTCGTCAACGACGGCAAGATCTCGCTCCGGGTGATCGCCTGCGACGCCGGCTCGGCCGAGTGCGAGGTCACGGCGGGGGGCGAGATCTCCGACAACAAGGGCGTCAACGTCCCCGACGTGGTGCTGCCGCTCGCCGCGCTGACCGAGAAGGACCGGCGCGATCTCGATTTCATCCTGGAGCTCGGCGTCGACTGGGTGGCGCTCAGCTTCGTTCAGCGCCCCGAGGACGTGGCCGAGGCGCGCGAGATCATCGGCGACCGCGCGGCGGTGATGGTGAAGATCGAGAAACCCGCCGCCGTCGCCCGCTTCGACGAGATCCTCGACGTGGTCGACGGGGTGATGGTCGCCCGCGGGGATCTCGGCGTCGAGATGCCGATCTCCGAGCTTCCGCCGATCCAGAAGCGGCTGATCCGCGACTGCCGGCGCGTGGCCAAGCCCGTGATCGTCGCGACGCAGATGCTCGAGAGCATGATCTCCTCCTCGATGCCGACGCGCGCCGAGGTCTCCGACGTCGCCAACGCGATCTACGAGGGGGCCGATGCGGTGATGCTCTCGGCCGAATCGGCGGCGGGGCAATACCCCGTCGAGGCGGTCGCGATGATGGACTCGATCGCGCGCAACGTGGAGGGCGAGGAGCTCTTCGCCAAGGCGATGGAGCTCGATATCGGCATCGCCCGGCGCACGGTGGCCGACGCGATCACCTCGGCCGCCCGCGAGGTCGCCGAGGCGACTCAGGTGAAGGCGATCTGCTGCTTCACCCATTCGGGCACCACCGCGCTCCTCGCCTCGCGCGAGCGTCCGCGGGTGCCGATCATCGCGCTCTGCCCGGTGCGAGAGACGGCGCGGCGGCTCTCGCTCGCCTGGGGCCTGCATTGCGTGATGGTCGACCCGGTGGAGCGCTTCAAGCTCGCCGTGGTCAACGCCATCCGCGCCGCCCGGCGCGACGGCTTCGCCGAGGAGACAGACAACATCATCGTGACCGCCGGCGTCCCCTTCAACATGCCCGGGACCACCAACATACTGCGCGTGGCCCCCATGGACGAGCGGCTGATCTACGAGGGCAGCAGCTAGTGAGCCGCCCCGCCCCCGGTTGACGCACGGGTCACGGGGCTAGGTGGAAGGGTCCACCTGACAGACAGGAGGACCCGATGAAGATCCAGGACCGCGCCGAATTCGCGCAGAAGCCGCAGCCGCTCACCATGCGCCCGGAGGCGAGCGTGCGCGCCGCGGCCGAGGCGATGGCGGAGCGCAACTACGGCTCCGTCGTCGTGACCGACAGCGAGGGCAAGCTGCTCGGCATCGTCACCGAGCGCGATCTGATGAAGAAGGTCGTCGCCGCGCGGGTCGACCCCGAGGAGACCCCGCTCTCGGAGATCATGACCCGGGAGGTGCGCGTCGCCCGCGCCGAGGACGACCTGATCGACTGGCTGCGCATCATGTCCAACGAGCGCTTCCGCCGCCTGCCCATCGTCGACGGCGAGGGCCGGGTCACCATGATGATGACCCAGGGCGATTTCGTCTCCTACACTTGGCCCGATCTGCTCGACCAGGCCAAGATCGCGGCGCAGGCGGCGGTGGGGAAGAACTACCCCCTCGGCCTCGTGGTCGGCTCCGTGATGCTCTATTCGGTGGTGATGGTCGGCATCGTCACCGCCATCTGAGCGGGGAGGCTTGCATCCGCGCCGGGGCTTCGGCACTTCTCGACGACCGACCCGCCCGCCGAGGAGCGCCCCCGGATGCACCGCCTCTACCATCTCCCCCTCTCGCCCGCCTGCCGCAAGGTGCGCCTCGTGCTCGCGGAGAAGCGGGTGGAGGTGGAACTGATCGAGGAGCGCCCCTGGGAGCGGCGGCTCGACTTCCTGCGCCTCAACCCCGCAGGCCGCGTGCCGGTGCTGATCACCGACAAGGGCCGCGCCCTCTCGGGCTCCAACGCCATCGCCGAATTTCTCGACGAGACGGTGCCGGAGCCGCCGCTCTTGCCGAAGGACCCCTACGAGCGGGCGGAGATGCGCCGGCTGGTGGACTGGTTCGACGACAAGTTCGCCCGCGAGGTTACCGACAACCTGCTCTTCGAGCGCGTCACCAAGCGCCTCGCCAAGATCGGCTATCCGGACGGCCCCTGCCTGAAGGCCGGCAGCCAGAACATCCGGGTGCATCTCGACTACCTGACCTTCCTGCTCGAGGGGCACAACTGGCTCGCCGGGCCCAAGATGACGCTCGCCGACATCGCCGGCGCCGCGCATCTCTCCTGCCTCGACTATCTGGGCGACGTGCCGTGGGAGGAATATCCGGCGGTGCGCGACTGGTATTCGGTGATGAAGTCCCGCCCCTTCTTCCGCGGGCTCCTCGCCGACCATCTGCCGGGCTTCCCCCGCCCCCCCGCGCATTACGCCGATCTCGACTTCTGAGGCCGCGCGCGGCCCTGACAGCCCGCCCCCGCCGCCGCTATATGGGGGCCATGGACGTGCCCGCCGATCTCCGCAGAGCCCTCGAGGCAGAGGCCGCCGCCGCCGGCTTCGTCGATCTCGGCGTGACGACGCCCGACGCCGTCGCCGAGGCCGGGCGGCGCCTCCGCGATTGGGTGGCGGCGGGGCATCACGGCGATATGGGCTGGATGGCCGAGCGTCTCGGCTGGCGCGCGGACCCCGCCGCCCTCTGGCCCGACGCGCGCGCGGTGATCATGCTCGCCCACCCCTACACCCCCGCGCGCGATCCCCTCGCCGTCCTCGAAGAGCCAGAGCGCGCGGCGATCTCGGTCTATGCGCAGGGCCGCGATTACCACGACATCGTCAAGAAGGCGCTGAAGCGCGTCGGCCGCTGGCTGATCGACCGCGCCGGCGGAGAGATCAAGGTGTTCGTCGACACCGCCCCCGTGATGGAAAAGCCGCTCGCCGAGGCCGCGGGGATCGGCTGGCAGGGCAAGCACACCAATCTCGTCTCCCGCGCCCATGGCAGTTGGAGCTTCCTCGGCGCGATCTTCACCACGCTCGACCTCGCCCCGGACAGCCCCCATGCCAACCGCTGCGGCGCCTGCCGGCGCTGCCTCGACATTTGCCCGACGGCGGCCTTCCCCGCGCCCTACCGCCTCGACGCGCGCCGCTGCATCTCCTACCTGACGATCGAACTCAAAGGGCCGATCCCGCGCGGCCTGCGCCCGCTGATCGGCAACCGGATCTATGGCTGCGACGATTGCCTCGCCGTCTGCCCCTGGAACAAGTTCGCCGCCGCGGCGCATCCCGCCTACGCCCCCCGCGAAGCCGAGCCCCCGCACCTCGCCGAGCTCGCCGCGCTCGACGACGCGGCCTTCCGCGCCCGCTTCTCCGGCTCGCCGATCAAGCGCATCGGCCGGGCGCGGTTTCTCAGGAACGTCGCGGTGGCCGTCGGCAATTCCCGCGCCCCGGACCTCGCCGAGACGGCCGCGGCCCTTGCCGAGGACGCCGAGCCCCTCGTGCGCGCCCACGGCCTCTGGGCGCTCTTCCGGCTCGCCCCAGCCGCCGCCCGCGCCCTGGCCGCACGGCCCGACCCGGCCCCCCTCGTCGCCGAGGAGGCCGCCCATCTCCTCAAGGACCGCCCATGACGACGCTCCTCTCCTTCGGCCATGGCTATTCCGCCCGCGCCCTCGCCGCGCGCCTCCTGCCCCTCGGCTGGCGGGTGATCGGCACCACCCGCTCCGAGGAGAAGGCCGCCGAGATCCGCGCGACCGGCGCCGAGGCGCTCCTCTGGCCGGGGGAGGACCCGGGGCCCGCGCTCGCCGCCGCGACCCACCTCCTCCTCTCCGCCGCGCCGGGCGAGGGGGGCGACCCGGTCCTCGCCGCCCTCGCGCCGGAGCTCCGCGCCGCAGCGCCCGGGCTCGCCTGGGCGGGCTATCTCTCCACCACCGGCGTCTATGGCGACCGGCAGGGCGGCTGGGTCGACGAGACCTCCGAGTGCCGCCCCGCGACGCGCCGCGGCCGCCTCCGCCTCGAGGCCGAGCGCGCCTGGAGCGCGATCCCCGGCCTGCCTCTCCACATCTTCCGCCTCGCCGGGATCTACGGGCCGGGCCGCGGCCCCTTCGAGAAGGTCCGCGCCGGCACCGCCCGGCGGATCGTGAAGCCGGGGCAGGTGTTCTCCCGCATCCATGTGGCGGACATCGCCGCGGCGCTCGAGGCCTCCATCGCCAAGCCCCGCCCCGGCGCAGTCTACAATCTCTGCGACGATCTGCCGGCGCCGCCAGAGGACGTCCTCGCCCATGCGGCCGAGCTTCTCGGCCTGCCGCCTCCCCCGGAGGTCCCCTTCGACGAGGCGGAGATGACCCCCATGGCGCGGAGCTTCTACGCCGAGTCGAAGCGCGTCTCGAACCGCCTCCTGCGCGAGGAGCTCGGCGTCGCGCTCCGCTTCCCGACCTATCGCGAGGGCCTCGCCGCCCTCCTCGCCGAGACGCCGCTCACGCCCGGCGAACCGACGCCGCCCCGGCCCTGAGCGGCCCCTCCGCCCGGTCGAGGCGCAACAGCGCGAGCCCCTCGCCGCCCGCCTGGCTGTAGAGCCGCCCGGCGGGCTTGCCCTCCTCGGTCAGGATCTCGGTCCCGGGCTCCGCCGCGCCCTCCACGCGCACCTTCACGAGCCCCTTCTTGAGCGTCGCCTTGTGCTTCATCCGCGCGGTGACCTCCTGGCCGACATAGCAGCCCTTGCGGAAATCCACCCCGTGGAGCCGCTCGAACCCCGCCTCCAGGATGAAGGTGTCCTCCGGCACGAGCTCCACCCCGCTCTCCGGCACGCCGAGCGCGACCCGGCGCGCGTCGTAGTCCGCCCGCTCCGCAGGGGCCGCCCCGAGCTCCGCGAGCGCGGCCTCCGGCTCCGGCCCGTAGAGCCTCAGCCCGAGCCCCGGCTCCCGGGGGTCGACGAACGCCG
>CAZNTX010000135.1:0-6444 GCA_964576075.1 uncultured Limibaculum sp.
CATCTCGCTCGACGCGGGCATGTTCGGCAACACCCTCGGCCCCGACGAGGCCTACCGCTTCGCCAAGGGCGAGGAGGTCACCTCGTCCACCGGCCTGCCCGCGAAACTCGGCCGCCCGCTGGACTGGCTGGTGATCGCCGACCATTCGGACATGATGGGCTTCGCCACCGACTTCGTGGCCGGGGCGCCCGTCATCACGCGGACCGAGCAGGGCGGGCGCTGGTTCGAGCTGTTCTCGCAGGGGGGCGACGGCGCGGCGACGGCGACGCTGGAGCTGATCGGCAACTTCGCGCAAGGCACGCTCGACCCCGAGCTTGTCGAAGCCTATGCGCCGGGCGGAACGGCCTATGCCAGCGCCTGGCAGGAGATCATCGACGCGGCCGAGGACCATTACGAGCCCGGCCGCTTCACCGCCCTCATCGGCTACGAGTGGACCTCGCTCAACGCGGGCGACAACCTGCATCGCAACGTCATCCTGCGGGACGGCGCGCGGCGGGCGGAACAGGTCGTGCCCCTCGTCACTCAGCCGCCCTACGGGTCGAACGACCCGCTCGACCTCTATGCGTGGATGGAGATGTACGAGGAGGAGACGGGCGGGCAGGCGCTCGCGCTCGCGCATAACGGCAACCTCTCGAACGGGATCATGTTCCCCGTCGACGCCCAGTTCACCGGGCGGGCGCTCGACGAATTCTATGTCGAGCAGCGCGCGAAGTGGGAGCCGCTCTACGAGGTCACCCAGATCAAGGGCGACGGCGAGGCGCATCCCTATCTCTCGCCCGACGACGAGTTCGCCGACTACGAGACCTGGGACGCCGGCAACCTCGACCTCTCGGTCGCCAAGGCCCCGGACATGCTGTCGGGCGAATACGCCCGCGAGGCGCTGAAGCAGGGCCTCGGCCTCGAGGCGAAATTCGGGACGAACCCCTACAAGTTCGGCATGGTCGGCTCGACCGACACGCACACCTCGCTGTCCACCGCCGAGGAGGAGAACTACTTCGGCAAGGCGCCGATCGAGGAGCCGTCGATCACGCGCCCCGTGCACCCCTTCGCCGAGTCCGAGGTCGGCGCCTTCCCCGGCTGGTCGCTCGTCGCCTCGGGCTACACCGGCGTCTGGGCGACGGAGAACACGCGCGAGGCGATCTGGGACGCGATGGCGCGCCGCGAGGTCTACGCCACCACCGGCCCGCGCATGATGGTGCGCTTCTTCGGCGGCTGGGAGTTCGACGAGAACGACCTGCGCTCCCGTGCCCCCGCCTTCGCCGGCTACGACAAGGGCGTGCCGATGGGCGGCGATCTGCGCGCGGCCCCCGAGGGCGCAGAGGCGCCCAGCTTCATGGTCTATGCCCTGCGCGATCCGATCGGGGCCAATCTGGACCGCATCCAGATCGTGAAGGGCTGGCGCACGCCGGAGGGCGAGTTGCAGGAGCGGGTCTACGACGTCGCCTGGTCCGACGGGCGGGAGCCCGGGGCGGACGGCAAGCTCCCCCCGGTCGGCAACACCGTCGATCTGGAGGCGGCGAACTGGACCAACACCATCGGCGCCTCCGAGCTCGCCACCGTCTGGACCGACCCGGATTTCGACCCCACCGCCCAGGCCTTCTACTACGCGCGCGTGATCGAGATCCCGACGCCGCGCTGGGTGCTCTACGACAAGGTGCGCCTCGGCGCCGAGATCCCCGAGGAAGCGACGCTCACCGGGCAGGAGCGCGCCTATACCTCGCCGATCTGGTATACGCCGGGATGAGGGAGGCGCGCTCCCAGTGGCCGGCGCTCGCCGCCGGGGGGATCGCCCGGGCCGGGCCGGCGGCCGCCTGTCCGGTCTGCGCCGAGCGGCCCGAGGCGAGGCCGGCCGACCGGCTCCTCGGGGCCGAGGCCGTGGTCATCGCAGGGGACGCCCCGGCCTCCGGAGGCCTGCCGATGGCGGCGGGCGACGCGCTGTGCGCCTTCGCGCTCGCGGGGCCCGGTCTCGCATCAGCGGCGGCCGGCGCCCGCTTCCGCTCCGGGGTGTAGCCGTGACGGCCGTGCTCCGCGAACCGCTCTTCCATTTCCTCTCGCTCGGCGCGGCCCTGTTCGGCCTCTACGCGCTGTTCGACGACACGCCCCCGCCCGTCTCCCAGACGGACATCGTCATCACGGAGGACGACGCCCGGCGCCTCGCCGGCGAGTTCGAGGCCGTCTGGCGGCGGCCGCCCAGCGTTTCGGAACTCGACGATCTGATCGACCGGTTCGTCCGGGAAGAGGTCTATGTCCGCGAGGCGCTGGCGCTGGGCCTCGACCGGGACGACGCCGTGATCCGCCGCCGGCTCCAGATGAAGATGGAGTTCCTGACGGAGACCGGCGCGGAGGCGGTGCAGCCCGACGACGCCGTGCTTCAGGCCCATCTCGACGGAAATCCCGAGCGGTTCGCCGACCCCGCGCGTGTCGCCTTCGAGCAGGTGATGCTCGACGCTGCCGTCGCCGAGCCGGATCTCCCTTTGATCGAGGCGCGCCTGAACGACGGCGCCGAGCCGCAAGGGGTGGCCCGGTCGAGCCTTCTGCCGGGGGCGCTCGGCCCGAGCCCCCGGCAGGTCGTCGACGGGAGCTTCGGCCGCGGCTTCTTCGATGCGCTCGCCGCGCTGCCGGTCGGGGCGTGGGCCGGGCCGATAGACGGTGCGTTCGGGCGGCACATGGTCCGCGTGACCTCGCGGCGCGCGCACCGCGTCCCGCCGCTCTCCGCGATCCGCGACCGGGTCGAGCGGGATTGGCGGGGGGAGTTCGCGGCGAGGCTTCGCGAGGACCGTTTCAGGGCGCTCCTCTCGCGCTACGAGGTCGCGCGGCCCGATGCGGCCGGGGTGCTGGCGCCATGATCGTCCGGCTCGCCATGGTGTTCGCCCTCATCCTCGGGGGCGTGTTCGCCCCGTCGCGCGCCATGGGCCACGCGCTCGAGCCGGGCTTCCTCGAGCTCCGGCACATCGGGGGCGCCGACTGGCGCGTGACATGGCGGAAACCGCAGGTCGGCGGGCGCCCCATGGCGATCGACGCCGTGCTGCCCGAGCGCTGCGAGCCCCGCCGCGGCCCGGCTCCGGCCTTCGACGGCCGCGCCTTCCTCGCGGGATGGATCGCCACATGCCCCGGCGGTCTCGCCGGCGGGGAGATCCGCATCGAGGGGCTGGAGCGCACCCGCACGGACGTCCTCGTGCGCTACACGCTCGGCGCGGACGCCCCGCCGCGGGCGATGCGCCTGACCGCCGCCTCCCCCGCCTTCGCGGTGCCCGAGGCGCCCGGCGCGTTCGGCGTCGTCGCGAGCTACGCCGCGCTCGGGGTCGATCACATCCTGAAAGGGGTGGACCATCTGCTTTTCGTCCTGATGCTCCTCCTGCTGATCCGCGACTGGCGCAGGCTGCTCGCCGCCGTCACGTCCTTCACGGCCGCGCACAGCCTGTCGCTCGCGGCGGCGAGCCTCGGCTGGATCGTCGTGCCCGCACCGCCCGTCGAGGCGATCGTGGCGCTCTCGATCATGTTCCTGGCCGCCGAGCTCGTGCATCCTCCGGGCGAAGAGAAGCGCCTCTCCGAGCGCTGGCCGTGGCTCGTCGCCTTCGCCTTCGGGCTGCTGCACGGGCTCGGCTTCGCGCGGGCGCTGCTCGAGGTCGGCCTGCCGGAGGGCGACGTGCCGCTCGCGCTCCTGTCGTTCAACATCGGCGTCGAGGCGGGGCAGATCCTCTTCATCGCCGTCGTGCTGGCCCTCGGCGCCGCGCTCGCACGGCTCTATCCCGGTCTCGCCAGGGCCGTGGCAGCGCCCGGCTCGCGCGGCCTGGGGGGGTCTCCTACGCGGTCGGCACGCTCGCCGCCTTCTGGGTCGTCGAGCGCGTCGCGGGGTTCGTCGCATGAGACGGCTCGGCCTCGCCCTGCCGGCGCTGCTCGCCCCCGGCCCCGCCCTCGCCCACGATGCCTTCGGCGATCTGGGCCCCTTCTACGGCAGTCTGCTGCACCCGCTGGCCGACCCGCTCCAGGCCATACTCCTCGTCGGCACGGCGGCCTTCCTCGCGGGCCGTCCGCTGGCCGCGGTCCGCCTCGCCCTGCCTCTCTTCGCAGGGGCGGCAGCGCTCGCCGCGCTCGCCCTCTCGATGCACCCCTCCCTCGCGGCACCGCCGCTCCTCCTCGGGTCCGGCGCTCTCCTGGCCGGTCTCGCGGCGGCGCTGCCCGCGCCCTGGGCACCGCGATGGGCGGGGCTGTCCCTCGCGGCGGCCACCGGTGCCTTGACCGGCCTCGCCCCCGAGGCGCCGCCCGACGGCCTCCTGCTCCAGCCCCTCCTCGGCACGATCCTCGGCATCGCGATGCTCGGGACGCTCCTGTGGTTCGGGCTCGAGACGGCGGGGCGCCGGCTCACCCCGCTGGTGCCGCGCGTCGCAGGCTCCTGGGTGGCGGCGGTGGGCATCCTCGCCACGGCGGTCTCGCTATGACTCCCCCCGCGAGCCCTTCGGAGCGCGCCATGAGCTCCCGGCCGATCGGTCTCGTCGAGCGCCCTCAGGAGACCCCCGCGGCCGCGGCCGATGGGCCCCGGGCCGAACCCGTGCGCGATCTTGTCGGGGGCCGCCCCATCGCGCCCCGCCGGCTGCGCCGGCCCGTCCGAGACCGCGAAGGAGGAGGACCCCCGGCGGGGGAGACCGCCGGAGCAGTGGATGCGGCGTCGGCCGAGCAGGGCGGGCCCGCGGTGCAACCGCAACAGACCCAAGAGAAGGAGATGACGATGGAAGGACTTCGCACTGCCCCGATCCGCGCCGGCCGACAAGCCGGGACGCGGGCTTCCGCCATGCGGCGGCTCGTGACGGCGATGGCCCTGACCGGGGCGCTCGCGACGCCGGCATTCGCGGTCGATGAGGAGGTGTTCCTGATCGACACGACCGCCGATCTCGCGCGGCTCTGCGGGGCGCAGCCGGGCGCCGACTTCTACGCCCAGGCGGTTCAGATGTGCCAGGGCTACATGATGGGCGTGCACCATTTCCACGAGGCGCTCGCGTTGGAGCTCGACAACGACATCTACTGCGACGAGCTGGCGCCCACCCGCCCGACGCGCAACGAGATCATGGAGAGCTTCACGGCCTGGGTCGCCGCCACGCCTGGCGTCGGCGAGACCGAAGCGCTCGACGGCCTCTTGCAATGGGCCGCCCAGACTTTCCCCTGCGAGTGACACCCCGGACAAGGAGACCGGAGATGACCAGAACATCCATCGCCGCCCTCGCCGCCGCCGTCCTTCTTGCGGGCTGCGCGGGCATGACCGATACCCAGCAGCGTGCGCTCACCGGCACGGTGGCCGGCACGGCCGGGGGCGCCGCCATCGGTGCGATCGCGGGCAATGCGGGCCTCGGCGCGGCCATCGGCGCGGGCACCGGGCTCGTCGGCGGCCTCTTGGTCGACAAGGTCCAGAAGGACAAGGAGGCCGCCTACAGGCGCGGATACAGCGCCGGCGCGTCGGCGAACTGAGGTGATGGCAGACGACGGCGCCTCTCGGTTCGGGGCCCGGACGGCGCCGGTCTCCCGCGTTGATCGAGGAGGCGACGGGGGAACCGGAGCCGGTCCACCGGATCGCCGCCGTCGCGCACACCATCGCGATCGGCGGCGTCCTGACCCGGCGCGTGGCATCCGCGCCAGGGGCGTGCTCTGACCCCCGGGATTTGCTCCATCTGATGCTGGAGTCCGGCGGAGCGAGAGGACCGGACGATGAAGCGATCGAAGTTCAGCGAGGAGCAGGTCATTGCGATCCTGCGCGAGCAGGAGGCAGGCGCGAAGACCGCGGATGTGTGCCGGCGGCACGGCATCTCGAGCGCGACCTTCTATGCTTGGAAGGCGAAGTACGTCGGGATGGAGCCGTCCGATGCCAGGCGGCTGAAGGCGCTCGAGGACGAGAACGCCAAGCTGAAGCGGCTCTATGCCGACGCGATGCTCGACAACTCAGCGCTGAAGGACCTGCTGGCAAAAAAATGGTGACGCCCGCTGTGAAGCGGCAGGCCGTCGCTCATCTCCTGGCCGCCCACGAGATGAGCGAGCGGCGGGCGTGCCACCTCGTCGGCGCCGACCGGACGATGATCCGTTATCGGAGCCGGCGTCCCGATGACGCGGCGCTCAGGGAGCGCATGCGGGTTCTGGCCG
Organism: uncultured Limibaculum sp.; assembly: GCA_964576075.1. GTDB lineage: Bacteria > Pseudomonadota > Alphaproteobacteria > Rhodobacterales > Rhodobacteraceae > Thermohalobaculum. The sequence continues at coordinate 6,127 of CAZNTX010000135.1, forward strand.
GCGAGCGCCGGCGCTTCGGCTATCGGCGTCTCCATGTCCTGCTGCGCCAGGAAGGGCTCGTGATGAACCGCAAGAAGACCGAACGGCTTTATCGCGAGGAGCGGCTCACCGTGCGCCGACGGCGCGGGCGCAAGAAGGCGACGGGGACGCGCGCGCCGATCCTCGTCGAGGCAAGGCCGAATGCCCGCTGGTCGGTTGACTTCGTGCACGATCAGCTCGTCAGCGGGCGGCGCCTGCGCATCCTCAATGGTATCGATGACGTGACTAGAGCGTTTCCCGGCCGACGTGAATCGCAGGGGATTCCCATTGGCGGCCCAG
>CAZNTX010000136.1:0-6274 GCA_964576075.1 uncultured Limibaculum sp.
GTGGGCGGGTGGGGGACGGCGGCGGCCTCGCGGGCCGCGGAGCGGCCCTCCCTCAGCCCCGAGTCTCGTCCTCGCCCTCGCCGTTGCGCGCCCAGGCCTCGTGGTCCATCGACAAGGCCGGCCGCTCGCAGCCGGCATCGCCGACGATCTTCGCCGGGATCCCCGCCACCGTCTTGCAGGGCGGCACGTCCTTCAGCACCACCGAGCCCGCCGCGATCCGCGAGCACTCCCCCACCCGGATGTTGCCGAGCACCTTCGCCCCGGCGCCGATGAGCACGCCCGAGCCGATCTTCGGATGCCGGTCGCCGCCCTCCTTGCCGGTCCCCCCGAGGGTGACAGAATGGAGCATCGAGACGTCGTCGCCCACCACCGCCGTCTCGCCGATGACGATCGAATGCGCGTGGTCGATCATGATCCCCTGCCCGATCCGCGCCCCGGGATGGATGTCCACCCCGAACACCTCGGAGCAGCGCATCTGGATGAAGAGCGCCATGTCCCGCCGCCCCTTCGTCCATTGCCAATGCGCGAGCCGGTAGGACTGCACCGCCAGGAACCCCTTGAAATAGAGGAGCGGCTGAATCATCCGATCCGTCGCCGGATCGCGCTCGAAGACGGCGCGGATATCCGCCCGCCCCGCGCGCCCCATCTCCGGGCTCTCCGCATAGGCCATATCGGCCATCTCGCGCACGAGCAGCGGCGACATCTCCGCGCTCGACAGCTTCTGCGCGAGGCGATACGACAGCGCGGCTTCGAGGCTCGGATGGTGCAGCACCACCGAATGCGCCATGCTCGCCATGAAGGGCTCGGTCTCGGCCAGCCGCTCCGCCTCTGCGCGCATCCGCGACCAGACGGGGTCGACCGCGTCGATGCCGCTCGCCCCGCACGAGGCCGGATCCTTCGTGCTCATGCGCTCCTCCTGCCGCGCGCCCGGGCCTGCGCCCGGCGGTCATGGGAGAAAGCATAGGAAGCCGCACCGGACTTGACCAGTCGCGGATCTTTGATGGAAGGGATCGCCATGATCGATGGACCGACGCGTGCCCGCCTCCTCGCCCGCCTCCGCGCCGAGGCCGAAGAGCTCGACGCCGCCGAGCGCGCCACCGAGGCCGACCGCCGCCCTGTCGAGCTCGACCAGCAATCCGTCGGCCGGCTCTCGCGGATGGACGCGCTCCAGGTCCAGGCGATGGCCGCGGCCCAATCGCGCAGGCGCACCGCCCGCCGCGCGGCGATCCGCGCCGCTCTCGCCCGCGCCGAGGCGGACGAATACGGCTGGTGCCAGCGCTGCGGCGAGGCGATCGACCCGCGCCGCCTCGAGCTCGACCCCGCCGCCCCCAACTGCGTCGCCTGCGCCGCCGGCTGAGGCGCGACCGGCCCGCGCCCCCGCCGCCACACGCCCCCGCGACGGCGATGGCAGGCGCCTGCGGTCGTCCGCGCCGCGGGCCCGAGGCCGCGGCCAGGCCCGGCGGCCGTCGCGGCGCCCCCGCCCGAGGGTGCCGCAGGCACCGTCGGGCCAACCGCCTCAGCCGCCGAGGAGCGGGAAGGTCACCCCGAGCGCCCAGGCGAAGGCCAGCGCATTGGCGAGCCCCGCCACCGCCGGCTGACCCGTCGCCCGCGCCGCCCATCCCGAGAACAACCCGTAGAGCACGAAGAACAGCACCACCACCGGCAGGATGATCACCAGGAAGAACAGATCCTCGAGATCGAGCGCCACCGCGATCGCCAGAGAGACCAGCATCGCCGTCTTGCCGACGGCATAGGCGAGCCGCGGCGAGCCCGCCCCCCGCGTCGCCCATTCCTCGGCGAGGAGATAGGGCGCGGTCCCCGCCAACAGCACCAGGATCAGCCCCGCGCGCCCGTCATGGAGCAGGAAGGAGGCGACGAACGCGTCGAGCGCGAGCCCGATCGCCCCCACCCCGTAGAGCGCCATGGCCCCGGCGGCGAGGAGCGTCGCCCCGGGCCGCTCCCCGAGCCCCCGCGGCGCCGCCCCGAGCGCGATCAGTGCCGCCGCCGAAAGCGCCCCGTAGACCGCGAAATGCACCGCGAGATAATCCGCCACCAGCACCGGCAGGAAGTCGGTCTCCACCGGCCAGAGCAGGAGCGGCGTCGCGAGCGCCGGCCCGAGCGTCGCCGCCAGCACCCCGCGCCAGCCGAGCCCTGCGCCCGCCTCCCGCGCCGAGAGCCGCGGCAGGAGCCCCGCGAGCGGCCAGCCGAGCGCCACGATCCCGGCGAGCAAGAGCGCGATCTCCGGCCCCCGCACCTCGAGCGGCGCCTCGGAGGGCCCCCGCTCGAACACCGCGTCGAGCCAGGCCCGCGCCTCTGCGAGGCTCTCGGGGCTGTAGAGCACGCCCACATGCTCCACATTGCTCGAAATCGCCGCCCGCCGCGCCGAACCGTCGGCCATGTCGCCATAGGTGACGCCGGCCTCCGCCGCCCCGCCGGTGGCCATCGCGACAGCGCGCAGCGCCTCCTCGGCGAGGAAGTCCTCCCATTCGCCGACGATCACGAGCAGATTCCGCGGCGCCTCAGCCGTCACCGCCTCGGAGAACATCGAGACCGCCACCGTCGCGTCCACCCGAGCGTCCGCCACCGCTTGGCGCACGACGATGTCGGAGGCCATCGAATGCCCGAGCAGCGCGATCCGCCCCGCGACCCCGGGCAGCCCCGCGGCATGGTCGACCACCCGGTCGAGCTCCGCGAGGAGCGCCCGCGTCGCCCCCTCGAGCTTCGTGACGTCGCCGGTGAGCGGCGCGCGGTTGTTCCCATGGCCGAGGAAGTCGAAGCTGACCGCCGTGTAGCCCGCCCGCGCGAGGCTGATCGCGAAAGGCGCCATCAACTGGCGCGAGCCGGCGAAGCCATGGGCGATCACCACGGCGGGCCCCGTCATCCCGGCCTCCGGGTGATGGATCGTCACCGGCGTCGGCCCGAGGCGGAGATGGCGCACCTCGAGCCCGTCCTGCGCCCGCAAGAGCGGCACGAGCCCCGCGAGGATCGCCGCGAGCGCGAGCGCCGCGACGGCGATCCGCGCCGAGGCCCGGCTCACGGGGCAAGTGCGGCGAGCGCCCAGCCCGCCGCCGCCATCTGCACGAGATTGATCACGACCGACCCGCGATGGAGCCAGGCGAACCGCCGCCCGGCCCGGGCGTCGCCCCGCAAGTCGCGGTCTCGCGCCGCGTTGATCGCCGGCATCAGGATCTGCCGCGCGACGACCCCGGCGATCGCCACGCCCGCCATCGCCGCCGCAGGCCAGGGCTCGGCGAGAGCCAGCGCCGCGGCCGCCACCGCCGCGACCCCGAGCACGAAGAGATAATACCAGGGGAACACCGCCCGGATGAACGCCCCCGCCGTCTCCGCGGGGAGCTTGGCGAAGACGAGCGGCGCGAAGAGGAAGGAGAAGGCCGCCATCCCCCCGAAAAGCGTCGCCGCCGCGAGCAGGCCGACCGTCTCGATCATGCGGCCCCCGCGGCGCCCGGGCGCTTCTCCGCATGGCCCATATAGAGGATCGCCGTGCCCGGATGCCGGCCGAAGGTGAAATCCCCGCGTCGGTCGATCCCCCGCGGCCCGAGCCCCACGAAGCGCCCGGGCGCGAGCCCCGTCGCCGCGAGATGGGCGCGCAGCTCGTCCGGGCGGATGAAGAGCGCGGGGTCGTGCGTCCCCCGCGGCAGCAGCCCGACCACCCGCTCCGCCATCGTCACCACCGCGAGCCGGGCGAGCGCCGTGCGGTTGATCGTGTCGAAGAAGAACAGGCCCCCCGGGGCGAGCACCCGGGAGACCTCGCCGATCACCCGTGGCAGGTCCGCGACATGCTCGAGCACGTCCACCGAGACCACCGCGTCGAAGGCCCCGTCCTCGTAGGGCAGCGCCTCCCCGACGCCGACCGCATAGGCGATCTCCCGCCCGGTCTCTTCCGCATGGGCAAGGGCGGCGGCGACGGCACGGGCGGCGGGGTCGATTCCGTGCACCCGGGCGCCGCGATCGTGCAGCGCCTCGGCCATGAAGCCGCCGGCGCAGCCGAGATCGAGCACCCGCTTGTCCCGCCAGTCGATCAACCGGTCGAAATGCGCGAGCCGCGCCGGCACCATGTTGGCGAGCGTGCGCACCCAGCGCGTCCGCCCGTCCCACCAGCCATCCGCCGCCAAGTCGTAGATGCCGAGATCGTTGAGCTCGACCGTTCCCTGCCGTCTCACGCCGCCTCCCTCGTCCGGTCCCGCTGGGAACATAGGGCGCGCCGGCCGCATGTCGCGCCCCTCGCCCGAAGCTCCCGGCCCCCGCCCCGAGCCTCGCACGGGGTCCGGCCGAACCGGGTCCGCCGGTCGGGCGCGGGGGGACCGGGACGGCGGGGGCGGGGGTGGGCGGGCGGGAGCCCCCGCCGTCCCGGTCCCCCCGCGCCCCCCAGGCGCGACGGCGCCGTGGACGCGCCTCAGACGGCCGCCGGCAGCAACAGGTCGGCGACGCCCCGCGCCGCCGCCTCCCGCTCCCGCGACAGATGCCCCGGCCGGTCCCGCAGCATCTCCCGCTTCGCCGCGCTCGCCTTGGCCAGCAGATCCGGCCGGTCCCGCTCGACCCATTCCTTCGGGCTCGTCCGGTCCCCGAGCCGCGGATAGACATAGTCCGCCTGCATCCGCCCGAGCGTCTGCCCGTGGCCCAGATAATGCCCCGGCCCTTCGAGACAGACCTGCCGCATCACTTCGAGCGAGACCGAGTCCTCGTCCACCTCGATCCCGCGCACCGCGCGCAGGCACTGCCCGAGCATGTCGTCCCCGAGGATCAGGCTCTCGAGCGAGAAGCCGAGCAGCGAGGCATGCATCCCCACCGCCTCGTAGACCATGTTGAGCCCGGCGAGCCCCGCCATCACGTTGGAGATCCCCTGCTCCCAGCCCGCCTGCATGTCCGGCAGCTTCGAATCGGCGATTCCCGCCGCCGCCCCGCCCGGCAACCCGTAGAAGCGGTGCATCTGCGCGCAGGCCGCCGACAGCAGCGCCTGCTCCCCCGAGCCGCCCGACATCGCGCCGGTCCGCAGATCCGAGACGAAGGGCCAGGTCCCGAAGACCGCCGGATGCCCCGGGCTCAGCGCATTCACATAGACCACCCCCGCGAGGCACTCGGCCACCGCCTGCACCACGGCCCCGGCCAAAGGCGCCGGCGCCGTCGCCCCCGCCTGCCCCGCGGAGAGCAGCAGCACCGGCATGCCGCCCGCGACCGCCGCCTCCATCACCCGGCACGACTCGGTCGCGAACTTCATCGGCGGCACGACGAAACAGTTGGAGTTCGACACGAACGGCCGCGCCCGCCAGGCCGCCTCGCCCCCCGCGAGCGCATGCAGCAGCCCGAAGCAGGCCGGCATATGCGCGACGTCGACGAAGCTCGTGCCCACATGCTTCGAGGTGCCCTTCACGCAGGCATGCACCGTGTTGAGATCGAGCGCCAGCGGATCGGCGATGTCCCGGCAGACCACGGGGCGCTGGAAGAAATGCACGTTGTCGAGCCGCTCGACGATGCAGGCCGCGTCGTAGAGATCGGCGAGCGTCGGCTCGCGGTAGCTGCGCGTCTCGACCTCCACCATGTGCACCGCCGCCCCCGCGGTCCCGTAATGCACCCGGTTGGGTCCGAGATCGAGATCGTGGCGCGGGTTCTGCGCCGGCAGCGAGAAGCCGCGCGCGGCGACGGCCACCATGTCCTCGACGAGCGCGCGCGGGAAGCGCAGCCGCCCGTCCGCGCCGAGCACGGCCCCCGCGGCGGTCATCGCGGCGATGCCGCTCTCGGGGGCGTCGGCGAGACCGATCTCGGCGAGCGCATCGAGCGCCGCGGCATGGATGCGCCGCACCCCCGCCTCGCTCAAGGGCGAATAGGCACCGCCAGGCAAGCCCGGGCGGACCGGGCGGATCGCATCGTCGAGGGGCGCCGCGCGCCGCGCATGGCGGGCGGCGCGCCCGCCGGGGCGGCGGGCCTTGGAGCTGAGGGCGGGATCGTCGGACATGGGATTTCGGTCCTCTCGGCGGTCAGGGGTCTCGTCGGCGGCGACGCCCGGCCGAGCGCCGGGCCGGCCGCGTCCGGCGAGCCCCGCGCCGCCCGGCCGCGCCGCGCGCCGATCGTCGCGGCGCGGGCGCGGATCCGGGGCTCGGTCTCCCCCGGTCCCGCCCGCCTCCGCGCGCTCGCGCCGATCGCCGCCATGCCGGCCTCCCGCGTCCCGTCCCCGGAGCCTAGTCGGGCGCCGGCCGCACCGCCCGCCCGGATGCGGCAGGTTCCGCCGCTTCCGGACCGCGACCGGGCGCGCCTGCGG
>CAZNTX010000137.1:0-6255 GCA_964576075.1 uncultured Limibaculum sp.
TCATCGCGCGGAAGGCGGCGCCCTCCTTGTGCATGTCGATGAAGATCTCGCCGAGGCGGCCGTCCTGATACTCGCCGGTGCGGAGATAGACCTTGTGCCCGCCGACGATGGCCTTCTGCGTGTAGCCGCGGCGCCGGTCGGGGAGCTTCGCGCGGGTGCCGCGCTCGCCGCGGTGGATCTCCTTGACGACGATCTTCTCCACCACCTTGGCGGCCAGCGCCTCGGCGCGTTCGGGGGCGGAGGCCTCCTCGAGATCGGCCTCCTCGCCGAGCACCTGCGCCGCGAGCGGCTGGGACAGCTTGGAGCCGTCGCGATAGAGCGCGTTGGCCTTCACGCCCTTCGCCCAGGAGCGCAGGTAAGCCGCCTTGCAGTCCTCGATGCTCGCGGCGTTCGGCATGTTGACCGTCTTGGAGATCGCCCCCGAGATGAAGGGCTGGGCGGCGGCCATCATGTCGATATGCGCCTCGACCGAGAGGCAGCGCCGCCCCGTGCGCCCGCAGGGGGAGGCGCAGTCGAACACCGGCAGATGGGCGGGGTCGAGCCCCGGCGCGCCCTCGAGGGTCATAGTGCCGCAGACATGGGTGTTGGCCGCCTCGATCTCCTCCGGGGTGAAGCCGAGATGGGAGAGCAGATCGAAGGCCGGGTCCGAGAGCCGGTCCTCCGGGATGCCGAGCACGTCGCGGCAGAACTCCGTGCCGAGGGTCCACTGGTTGAACACGAAGCGGATGTCGAAGGCGCCCGGCAGCGCGGCCTCGAGCTTGGCGATCTCCGCCTCGCCGAAGCCGAGGGCGCGGAGCTGGTCGAGGTCGATCCCCGGCGCGCCGGCGAGGGTGCCGTGGCCGACCGCATGGTCGATGATCCGCGCGCGCGCCTCGGCCCCGTAGCCGAGCCGCTCGAGCGCCGCCGGCACCGCGCGGTTGATGATCTTGAAATACCCCCCGCCGGCGAGCTTCTTGAACTTCACGAGCGCGAAGTCGGGCTCGATGCCGGTGGTGTCGCAGTCCATCACGAGGCCGATGGTGCCGGTCGGCGCGATCACGCTCGCCTGCGCATTGCGGAAGCCGTGCTTCTCGCCGAGGGCGAGGGCGCGGTCCCAGGCGGCGCGGGCGCGGGCGACGAGCCCGGCATCGGGGCAGTTCGCCGCGTCGAGCGCCACGGGCGGCGTGCGCAGCCCCTCGTAGCCGCCGGTGTCGTAGGCGGCGCGGCGATGGTTGCGGATCACGCGGAGCATGTGGTCGCGGTTCTTCTCGTAGCCCGGGAAGGGGCCGAGCTCGCCCGCGATCTCGGCCGAGGCGGCATAGGACGCCCCCGTCAGGATGGCCGTCAGCGCGCCGCAGAGCGCCCGGCCCTCGGCGCTGTCGTAGCCGTGGCCGAGGCTCATGAGGAGCCCCCCGATATTCGCGTAGCCGAGCCCGAGGGTGCGGAAGCGATAGCTCCGCTCGGCGATCTCCGGCGAGGGGAACTGCGCCATCATCACCGAGACCTCGAGGGTCAGCGTCCAGAGCCGCACGGCGTGCTCGTAGGCGTCGGCGTCGAACCCGCGCGCGCCCAGGAAGGCGAGGAGGTTGAGGGAGGCCAGGTTGCAGGCCGTGTCGTCGAGGAACATGTATTCCGAGCAGGGGTTCGAGGCCCGGATCTCCCCGTCCTCGGGGCAGGTGTGCCAGTCGTTGATGGTGTCGTGGAACTGGATGCCGGGATCGGCGCAGGCCCAGGCGGCATGACCGATTTTGTCCCACAGATCGCGCGCGCGCAGGGTCTTCGCCACCTTGCCGTCGGTGCGGCGCAGGAGCGCCCAGTCCCGATCCTCGGCGACGGCCTCGAGGAAGGCGTCGGTCACCCGCACGGAATTGTTGGAGTTCTGCCCGGAGACGGTGAGATAAGCCTCCGAATCCCAGTCGGTGTCGAAGACGGGGAAGTCCTCGACGGCGGCCTCCGCGCCCTGCTCGGCATAGGCGAGCGCGCGGCGGACGTAGTTCTCCGGGATCGCCGAGCGGCGCGCGGCGCGCATGGCGCGGGCGAGGGCGCGGTTGGCCTTGGGGTCGGTCGCGTCCTCGGCGCGCCCGTCCCAGCCGCGGATGGCCGCGACGATCTCGGCGAGGCGCTCCTTGTGCATCTTCGAGCCGGCGACGAGGGCCGCTACCTTCTGCTCCTCGCGCACCTTCCAGCCGACGAAGTCCTCGATATCCGGGTGATCCATGTCGCAGATCACCATCTTGGCCGCGCGCCGGGTGGTCCCGCCGGACTTGATCGCCCCGGCCGCCCGGTCGCCGATCTTCAGGAAGGACATGAGCCCCGAGGACCGCCCCCCGCCCGCGAGCGGCTCGCCCTCGGCGCGGAGCGAGGAGAAGTTGGTCCCGGTGCCGGAGCCGTATTTGAAGAGCCGCGCCTCCCGGGTCCAGAGATCCATGATCCCGCCCTCGTTCACGAGATCGTCGCGGACGCCCTGGATGAAGCAGGCATGGGGCTGGGGGTGTTCGTAGGCGGAGGTGGCGCGGACCAGCGCGCCGGTCTGGTGGTCGCAGTAGTAGTGGCCCTGGGAAGGGCCGTCGATGCCATAGGCCCAGTGCAGCCCCGTGTTGAACCATTGCGGGCTGTTCGGGGCCGCCATCTGCCGGGCGAGCATCGCCACCGTCTCGTCGTAATAGACGCGGGCGTCGGCCTCGCTGGAGAAGTAGCCGCCCTTCCAGCCCCAATAGGCCCAGGCGCCGGCAAGGCGGTGGAACACCTGGAAGGCGCTCGTCTCGCCGCCCTGCCGCTCGCCCTCGGGGAGCTTCGCGAGCCGCGCCTCGTCGGCGACCGAGCGCCAGAGGAACTCCGGCACCCCCGCCTCCGGCACGGGCTTCAGCGCCGCGGGCACGCCGGCCTTGCGGAAATATTTCTGCGCGAGCACGTCCGCCGCGACCTGGCTCCAGGTCTCCGGCACCTCGATCCCCTCGAGCCGGAAGACGACCGTGCCGTCCGGATTGCGGATCTCGGAGGTCGTCCTGCGGGTGGGAATCTGCGCCGCGACCGGGCGGCCTGCGGTGGTGAACCTGCGCTCGAACTTCATCTCGGTCCCTCTCTCGCGCCGCCGGCCGCGGCGTCTCTCCTGCTGTCCCCGGGGCCAGGGGCGGGCCGCTAGATCCTGCGGCCGACGCTATATCTGGTGTCCCCGTCTCTTCCGAACTCCAGATTATGCGCGCACCCGCCCCGGTCAATCGAAAAGAACCCCTCCAAGCTCTATATTTGGGGGTTGACGGAAAGCGGCACACCAATCCTTGAGAAACGAACGGGGAACACATCGAGCCGAACCGCCAATGGCCGCCCATATGGCTCGACGGACGGCCCGCTTGCGCGGCCCGCCCTGTCGAGCGGTGGCCCACCCCCACCCCCGCCGCCTCCCTGCGCCCGAGGCGCAGGGAGGCGGCGGGGGTGGGGGTGGGCGTCGGTCGGAAGCCGGGCTGCGCCCGTCAGGGCGCGGCACGGCGCGCGAAACCGACACCGCCGCCGCCGGCACGCCCGTCCTCGACTGACACGCGATCCGGTCCTACCGACACTTCCGCGATCCGAACGGAGTCGGAAGGCCGCGACCCGCGACCCGCCCCGGCCACAGAGCCGGACCGGCATCGCGGCGCTCCGCCCAAGCGCGCATGGCCTGCCCGAGCCGTTGGAGCGGCAGTCCGAGTCGCATCTGACTGGCCGAATGCCAGGGGAACACCCCAGCCTCCGAACCAGACGCCGGGACAATGGCGGCCGCGGCGAGGCCGCCGGAGAAGGGGTGCCCCGCGGAGCGGCCGGTTGCGTCAGACGGCGGCGAGCGCGGCCGGGACGCACAGGAGGCGCAGGCAGGGGGGCACGATCGCTCGGGCCGGGGTGGCAGGGTCGGTCCCGCGGTGTCTGTCCGAGTCGGCCGGCAGTCGGCCATCCGGCCGCGGCGGGAGCGCGCCGGAGGAAGCCGGGACTGCCGTCGAACGGGCGGGATGGCAGAGGCCGCCTACCCCCGGTTGGCCGGCGGGGTGAGCGGTTGGAGGGGAGCCGGGCGCGGACGATGCGGGGATGGGCGTCTGGCTGGCTGGCGGCCATGGGTCCGACGCTCTGGCGTCCGCCGCGCCGTGCGGGCTCGACCGCCGAGGGCGCGATGCCCTCGATGGCGGTGCGCGGCGATCTCGGCGGTTTGCGCCGGTGCAGGAGCGGACCCGCCGCCCAGCGCGCCTTCGCGGGCAGCTCCGCGCCGTCACGCCTCCCGAGCTCGGCCGCGCCGGCCGGGAGCGGAGCCGCGCGCCTCTCAAGACGACGCGCCATCCGGGCAGGAGCGCGGCAGTGGCCGGCGGCGCCCTCAGCCGCCCGAGGCCTGGGAGGGGGGACGGTGCCGGCGGCAGAGATCCGCGCCTCGACGGGCGCTGTCGGGCGTGTCGGGACCTGCCGATGCGCCGGCCTCCGCGGCCGGCCGCGTCCGGGGCGGCGGCCCAGCCCCCGAGCTGGTGGTCTGCCAGGGCGTCTCTCGCGCCGTGCCGCCCCGCGCTCCCTCCGCACGCGAAGGCCGGACGGGCACCCGCCGAAGCCGAACGGCTCTCGCCTGCGCGCGCCCCTCCCCCGGGGCGTGCTCCGTGCCCGAGGGCCCGTCCGCCCGATCCGAAACGCCGCTCGCCGGGCGCCTCCGCCAGCCTGGGGTTGCCGGCGCGCGGAATGGCCGGGGGCGCGGTCGGAGGGCGGCGAGGGCTCGCCGGAGGAGGGGATCCCGCGGCGTGTGACGGAGCGGCGAAGGGGCATCCGACGCCGCCACCGTCGGGGGGTGTCAAGGGCGGCGATCCCTCCCGGGAGCCGGCCCGAGCCGCGGGCGGCCCCGCGGGGGCAGCGTGGGGTGCGCCGATGAGCAGGAGCGGCCGCCGCCGGTTTCGCGGGGCCGGCCCGCCCGGCCGATGGCCCCTGCGGGCGGGCGGGGCGTCCGGGTCAGGCGACGCGACCGTGGCAGTGCTTGTATTTCTTGCCGGAGCCGCAGGGGCAGGCCTCGTTGCGGCCGACCTTGCCCCAGGTCTCTGGGCGGGCGGCGTCGCGCGCCTCGGCCGCGCCCGCCTCGCCCGCGACCGCGAGGGCGGCCTCGCCGGCGGGCGCCGCGGCGCCGGTCTCGCCCGCGAGCCCCGCGGCGGCGCGGGCGGCGGCGGCCTCGGCCTGGGCCTTCATCCGCTCCTGATATTCCTCGATCATCCGCTGGCGCTCGGCCTGCTCCTCCGGCGTGAGCGGGCGGATCATGCCGAGCTCGCGGGTGACGTCGCGCCGCAGCCCGGCGAGCAGCGCCTGGAAGAGATCGAAGGCCTCGCGCTTGTATTCGTTGAGCGGGTCCTTCTGGGCATAGCCGCGGAAGCCGATCACGGCGCGCAGATGGTCGAGCATGATCAGATGCTCGCGCCAGCGCTTGTCGAGGATCTGCAGGACGAGGCTCTTCTCGACCTGGCGCATGGTGCCCTCGCCCGCCTGCGCGTCGATCGCCTCTTCCTTCTCGGCGGCGGCGCGGTCGGCGGCCTCGGTGATGCGCTCGAGGATCGCCTCGTCGTCGACGCCCTCCTCCTCGGCCCAATCGCGGATCGGCAGCTCGAGCCCGGTGACCTCGGCGATCTCGCGCTCGAGCGCCTCGGTCTCCCACTGCTCGTGATAGGCGCGCTTCGGAATGTGGCTCGCGACGAGCTCCTCGATCGCCTCGTGGCGCATGTCGCGGACCGTCTCCGAGAGATCGTCCGCCTCCATGATCTCCTTGCGCTGGCCGAAGATCGCCTTCCTCTGGTCGTTCATCACGTCGTCGAACTTGAGGAGGTTCTTGCGCATGTCGAAGTTGCGCGCCTCGACCTTGCCCTGGGCCTTCTCGATCGCCTTGTTGACCCAAGGGTGGACGATGGCCTCGCCCTCCTCGAGGCCGAGGCGCTGGAGCATCCAGTCGATCCGCTCGGAGCCGAAGATCCGCATCAGATCGTCCTGGAGCGAGAGGTAGAAGGTGGAGCGGCCCGGGTCGCCCTGGCGGCCGGAGCGGCCGCGGAGCTGGTTGTCGATGCGCCGGCTCTCGTGGCGCTCGGTGCCGATGACCCAGAGCCCGCCGGCCTCGAGGGCGCACTTCTTCGCCTCGGCATGGGAGGCCTCGATGCGGGCGCGCACCTCGCTCGGATCGGCCTCGGGGCTGGCGGCGAGCTCGGCCTGCACGGCCATCTCGACATTGCCGCCGAGCTGGATGTCGGTGCCGCGGCCGGCCATGTTGGTGGCGATGGTGACCGCGCCCGGCACGCCCGC
>CAZNTX010000138.1:0-6012 GCA_964576075.1 uncultured Limibaculum sp.
GGGCTCGACGAGGCACATCCGGCAGTTCCCCGCGATCGAGAGGCGCTCATGATAGCAGAAGCGCGGGATCTCGATGCCCTCCTCCTCGCAGACCTGGATCACGGTCAGGTTCGGGTCGGCCTCGATCTCGCGCCCGTCGATGATGATCTTACGAAGTTCGGTCATGCGGTCTCCTCTGGCGCGCGCGCCCGGTTCGCTCGCCAAAACGTATATCGCGAGACTGCGGCGGCGCGAAACCGTCCTCTGCGTGTCACTCCGACGCTCGCCCGCCGGGCGCGGCCGGGCAGAAGGCGAAAACGACCCACGCCTCGCGCTGGCTGCGATAGAGCGTGCGGGCCGCCTTGTCCTCGCCGCGGGCGAGACGCATGGTCTGGCCGTCCGCGCAGATCGGCGGGCGGCCGGCGATGGCGTCGGCGATGTCGACGGCGACGCGGCGATACGCCTCGTCCGAGAACCGCCCGGCCTCCGGCGGCGTCCGGCTCGGCCGGACCTCCAAGCGCGTGCGCTCCCCCTCGCCAGAGCCCCGGCGCACCGCGATGACCGATTCGCCGAGAACGTCGATGAAGCGGATGTCGACGACATAGGCCGTCCCGGCATAGTCGATCGCGAAGGCCCGGTCCGGATGGCGGGCGGCCTGGGGCTTGCCCCCGCTCGGGGGCGGAGAGAAGGCGGCGCAGCCCGCGAGCAGCGCCGCGATGGGAACCGCAGCGCGCATGCGGCCCCCCGTCACTCCGCCGCGACGGCGGAAACGCGGCCCGTCTGCTTCGCCCGGATGCGGTCCTCGATCTCGTCGCGGAAATGGCGGATGAGGCCCTGGATCGGCCAGGCCGCCGCATCTCCGAGGGCGCAGATCGTGTGCCCCTCCACCTGCTTGGTCACGTCGTGGAGCATGTCGATCTCCTCGAGCCGCGCCTCGCCGCGGACCATGCGGTCGAGCACCCGCATCATCCAGCCGGTCCCCTCCCGGCAGGGGGTGCACTGCCCGCAGCTCTCGTGCTTGTAGAACTTCGAGAGCCGCCAGATCGCCTTGATGACGTCCGTCGACTGGTCCATCATGATCACCGCAGCGGTGCCGAGGCCGGACTTGTGGTCGCGCAGCCAGTCGAAATCGAGGAGCGCGTCCTCCATCTGCGCGGCCGGCAGGAGGGGCACCGAGGCGCCGCCCGGGATCACCGCCTTGAGGTTCTTCCAGCCCCCGCGGATGCCGCCGCAATGGCGGTCGATCAACTCGCGGAAGGGGATCGACATCGCCTCCTCGACGACGCAGGGCCGGTTCACATGGCCGGAGACCGCGAAGATCTTGGTGCCGGTGTTGTTCGCCCGCCCGATGCCGGCGAACCAGTCCGCCCCCCGGCGCAGGATGGTGGGCACCACGGCGATCGACTCGACGTTGTTCACCGTCGTCGGGCAGCCATAGAGGCCGACGCCCGCGGGGAAGGGCGGCTTCAGCCGCGGCATCCCCTTCTTGCCCTCCAGGCTCTCGATGAGCGCCGTCTCCTCGCCGCAGATATAGGCGCCCGCGCCATGGACGAGATAGAGCTCGAAATCCCAGCCCGAACCCGCGGCATTCGCCCCGAGGAGGCCCGCGTCGTAGGCCTCGTCGATCGCCGCCTGCAGCGCCTCGCGCTCGCGGATATACTCCCCGCGGATGTAGATATAGCCGGCATTCGCCGCCATCGCGAAGCCCGCCACCAGGCAGCCCTCGACCAGCGTGTGGGGATCGTGGCGCATGATCTCCCGGTCCTTGCAGGTGCCGGGCTCCGATTCGTCGGCATTGACCACGAGATAATGCGGCCGCCCGTCCGAGACCTTCGGCATGAAGGACCATTTGAGCCCCGTGGGGAAGCCGGCGCCGCCGCGCCCGCGCAGCCCCGATTTCTTCACCTCCTCGACGATGGCGTCCCGGCCGCGGGCGATCAGATCGGCCGTCCCGTCCCAATGCCCGCGCGCGCGGGCGCCTTTGAGGCTGCGCTCGCCCATGCCGTAGAGATTGGTGAAGATGCGGTCTTCGTCCGAGAGCATCAGGTCTCTCCCTTGTCGTCCGCGAGGGCCTGCGCCTGCGCCACCCAATCGTCGCGCCGGATGCGGCCCTTGAACCCTTCGAGATGATAGTCGACCCAGGCGACCTCCGCCTCGGTCCAGCTCGCGATCTGGTCGAAGTGATAGACGCCGAGGGCGTGCAGCAGCCCCTCGAGCTTAGGCCCGATGCCCTTGATCTTCTGGAAGTCATCCGGCTCGCCGCCGCGGGGCGCGGAGAGGAGCTCCGGCTTGTCGGCATCCGGCGGCGCCTCGGCCGCGGCGGCGAGGTCCGTGCCCTTGGGCCGGCCCGCGGTCTTGGCCTTGGCCGGGGTCTCGGGGCGGTCCGGCTCGCCGTCCCCCCTGCGCGGCTCCGGCTCGCGCCGGGGGGCGGGCCCCTGCGGCCGGCTCGGCGCCCGCGCGGCGCGGCCGAGCAGGATGTCCGAGGCCGTCGGCTCGCTCCCGTCGATCCGCTTCACCGTGTCGCCGATGGCGAGCGCGAGCGCGACGGAGGCGTTCGCCTCATGCACCTTCGGCATCTCGAGCGAGGTGAGCCCGCCCTCGGGCTCCGAGGAGAACCGCGCCTTCGCAGAACCCGGCCGCGGCACCTCCCCCCGGTCGAGCGCATCGAGGATCGCGCCGAAGCTCTCCGCATCGAGATCCTCGTAATAGTCCTTGCCGATCTGCACCATCGGCGCGTTGGCGCAGGCGCCGAGGCACTCGACCTCCTCCCAGGAGAACTTCCCGCAGGGCGAGCGCGTATGCGGCTCCCGGGCGATCCGCTCGCGGCAGACCTCGACGAGCGCCTCCGAGCCGCAGAGCATGCAGGGCGTCGTCCCGCAGACCTGGATATGGGCGACGTCGCCCATCGGCCGGAGCTGGAACATGAAATAGAAGGTCGCGATCTCGAGCACGCGGATCTCCGCCATGCCGAGCATCTTCGCCACCTCCTCGATCATCGGCCGGCTGACCCAGCCCTCCTGCTCCTGCGCGCGCCAGAGGAGCGGGATCACCGCGGAGGCCTGCCGCCCCTCGGGATATTTCGCGATCTGCCGCTCCGCCCAGTCCCGGTTGGCGGGGGTGAAGGCGAAGCTCTCCGGTTGCTCGTGATGCAGTCGGCGCAGCGACATGGCGCTCCTCTCGGGTCCTGGCGGCGGGCTCAGTCGAGCCGCGCGCAGAGATTCGTCATGATGAGGGGGAATTGCTGGGTGTCCGCCTCCCCCGAGCCGACCATCAGCCGGCAGACATAGAGCGGATAGTCCGCACCGTCGGGATGCTCCATCACGAAGGCGAACCGGTTGACCGCCGCATCGGTCGCCGGCTGCGTGGCGATCGGGCCGACGACGTAGCCGGCCCGGTGCAGCGTGCCGATGCTGGTCTCGTCCGGGATCACGTCCCGCACCGCCTGCGGGGGCAAGGGCGCCTGCTGCGCAGCAGCAGGTGCCGCGACGAGCGCGAGAGCGGCGAGGAGCCCCCCTCTCATCGGTCGATCTCCCCGAAGACGACGTCGAGCGAGCCGAGGATGGCCGAGACGTCGGCGAGCTGGTGGCCGCGGCAGATATGGTCCATCGCCGCGAGATGCGGATAGCCGGGCGCGCGCAGCTTCGCCTTGTAGGGCTTGTTGGTGCCGTCGGAGACGAGATAGACGCCGAATTCGCCCTTCGGCGCCTCCACCGCGGCATAGACCTCGCCCGCCGGCACCCGGAAACCCTCCGTGTAGAGCTTGAAGTGGTGGATGAGCGCCTCCATCGAGGACTTCATCTCGCCCCGGCGCGGGGGGGCCATCTTGCCGTCCGTCGTCATCACCGGCTCGCCCCGGCAGTGGCCGAGCTTCTCGATGCACTGGCGCATGATCTTCACGCTCTCGCGCATCTCCTCCATGCGGCAGAGATAGCGGTCGTAGCAGTCCCCGTTCTTCCCCACCGGGATCAGGAACTCCATCTCGTCGTAGCACTCGTAGGGCTGGGCGCGGCGCAGATCCCAGGCCCAGCCGGAGCCGCGCACCATGACGCCCGAGAAGCCCCAGGCCTGCGCCTCCTCGACCGTCACGACGCCGATATCGACGTTGCGCTGCTTGAAGATGCGGTTGTCGGTCAGCAGCTCCTCGATGTCGTCGCAGACCTGGAGGAACGGGTCGATCCAGGCCTCGATGTCCTCGATCAGCTTCTCGGGCAGGTCCTGATGCACCCCGCCGGGGCGGAAATAGGCCGCATGGAGCCGCGCCCCGCAGGCGCGCTCGTAGAACACCATCAGCTTCTCGCGCTCCTCGAAGCCCCAGAGCGGCGGGGTCAGCGCGCCGACATCCATGGCCTGGGTGGTGACGTTGAGCAGATGGTTGAGGATGCGCCCGATCTCGCAGAACAGCACTCGGACGAGCTGCGCCCGGCGGGGAACCTCCACATCGACGAGCTTTTCGATGGCGAGACACCAGGCATGCTCCTGGTTCATCGGCGCCACATAGTCGAGCCGGTCGAAATAGGGGAGGTTCTGCAGATAGGTCCGGCTCTCCATCAGCTTCTCGGTGCCGCGATGGAGGAGGCCGATATGCGGGTCCACGCGCTCGACGATCTCGCCGTCGAGTTCGAGCACGAGCCGCAGCACGCCGTGCGCGGCCGGGTGCTGGGGGCCGAAATTGATGTTGAAGTTGCGGATCCGCTGCTCGCCGGTCAGCACGTCGCCCTGGGTGCCGTCCATGGCTGTCTCTCCTGTCTCAGACCGCGGGCCCCTCGGCCACGCGGAAGGTCTTCGAGATGATGCGCCAGGCGCCGTCGATCTTCAGAAACTGCAGATGGTCCGTGAATCGGCGCGGGGGAACGGCGACCGATAGCTGCAGGTTGACGGTCTCGGGCCCCGCGACCTCGATGGCGTGGATCGCGTAGTCCGCCGCGCCCGCGCCGGGGGCACGCGCGGCGACCCGGTCGAGGAAGGTCTGCCGCGGCCACTCGATCAACCCGCCCTCCTGGCTCGCATAGAGACAGGCCGCAGGGTGGAAGATCTCCGCCAGCGCCGCGGCGTCCGCCTCGTGCAGCGCCCGGGCATAGGCCTCGGCCGCCTCGAGCACGCCGGCGATGTCGGCCGCCCGGGCGCCCATCTCAGCCACGCTTCGCCACTTCGGGGTTCTTCTCGTCGCCCGGGAGCACGTAGTCCGCGCCCTCCCAGGGGCTCATGAAGTCGAAGGTCCGGTATTCCTGCACGAGGCTCACCGGCTCGTAGACCACCCGCTTCGCCGTCTCGTCGTAGCGCACCTCGGTGTAGCCCGTCGTCGGGAAGTCCTTGCGCAGCGGATGGCCGCGGAAGCCGTAGTCGGTCAGCAGCCGGCGCAGATCGGGATGGCCCGAAAACAGGATGCCGTACATGTCGAACACCTCCCGCTCGAACCAGTTGGCCGAGGGGTGGAGATCGACGATGGAGGGCACGATGTCCTGCTCCCCCGCCGGCAGCTTGACCCGCACGCGCTGGTTCTGCCGCATCGAGAGGAAATGATAGACCACCTCGAACCGGCTCTCCCGGCCGGGATAGTCCACCGCGGTGATGTCGATCAGCGTGGTGAAGCCGCAGGCCGGGCTCTCGGCGAGATGCTGCACGAGCGCGCGCAGGCCGGACACCGTGGTCGTCACCGTCAGCTCGCCATGGGCGATCGCCCAGCCGTCGACCTCCTCTGGCCGGCCCTGCGCGACGATCTCGCCGAGCTCCTCGAGCGCTTCGCTCATCCGCTCCTCCTCAGCGCACGATGGTGCCGGTGCGGCGGATCTTGCGCTGGAGCTGCAGCAGCCCGTAGACCAGCGCCTCCGCCGTCGGCGGGCAGCCGGGGACGTAGATGTCCACCGGCACGATCCGGTCGCAACCGCGCACCACCGAATAGCTGTAGTGGTAGTAGCCCCCGCCATTGGCGCAGGAGCCCATGGAGACCACGTAGCGCGGCTCCGGCATCTGGTCGTAGACCTTGCGCAGCGCCGGCGCCATCTTGTTGGTCAGCGTGCCCGCCACGATCATGAC
>CAZNTX010000139.1:0-5717 GCA_964576075.1 uncultured Limibaculum sp.
CGGCGCCGGCCCGCCACCGCCCCCACCCGCCCACCCGGACGGTGTCGGGCCGGCGCCTCCTTTGAGGCCGCCTCGCACCCGGATGCGGTGACCCGGCGGCCCGGTGGGCCAGGGCGCCGGTGGCGCCTGCCCGGGGCCGCGGTCCCCCCTTGCCGGTCTCGCCGTCCAGATCGTGCGCCGCGCGGGCGGGAGGCATGGGCGAGCGGGTGCGTCCGGTCTCGGGCCGGGCCGGCGCCGACGATCCCGGCGGCCCGCCCGCCCCGGCGATACCCCGCTGCCGCCGCCCCTCGCCGGCCCGCCGCCTCCCGGGTGGGTGGGTGGGGGAGGCGGCGGGCCGGCGGCGCGCGCCAGCGCGCCTCTCCGCCGCCGCGGGCGGGCTTTGCCTGGCGCCCGGGGGCGTGATAGGGGAACCGCGCTTGCCGAGGGAGACGCGCGCATGAACCTCTTCGCCGAGATCCGTGGCCTCGTCCTCGAGAGCCTCGCCGCCATGGCCGCCGACGGGACCTTGCCGAAGGGGCTCGACACCGCCGCCGTCGCCGTCGAGCCCCCGCGCGATCCCGCCCATGGCGACATGGCGACGAACGCGGCCATGGTCCTCGCCAAGCCCGCCGGGCTCAAGCCGCGCGACATCGCCGAGCCGCTCGGGCGCCGCCTCGCCGAGGCCCCGGCGATCGCCGAGGCGCAGGTCGCGGGGCCGGGCTTTCTCAATCTCCGCCTCGCGCCGGCGGCCTGGGCGCGCGTCGTCGGCGCGGCGCTCGTCGAGGGCGAGGGCTTCGGACGCTCGGGCCTCGGCGCCGGGCAGCGGGTGCTCGTCGAATACGTCTCGGCGAACCCGACCGGGCCGCTCCATGTCGGGCACACCCGCGGCGCGGTCTTCGGCGATGCGCTCGCCAATCTCCTCGCCTTCACCGGCCACGAGGTCACCCGCGAATACTACATCAACGACGCCGGCGCGCAGGTCGACGTGCTCGCGCGCTCGGCGCATCTGCGCTACCTCGAGGCCAACGGGCAGGCGATCGAGATCCCGGAGGGGCTCTATCCGGGGCGGTATCTCGTGGCCGTCGGCGAGGCGCTCGCGCGGCATTACGGCGACGGTCTGATCGGGCGGGCGGAGGAGAGCTGGCTGCCGGAGGTCCGCGACTTCGCCATCGACAAGATGATGGAGATGATCCGCGCCGATCTGAAAGCCCTCGGCGTCGAGATGGACAGCTATTTCTCCGAGCGCGCGCTCACCGACACCGGGCAGATCGAGGCGGCCCTCGCGGCGCTCGAGGCCAAGGGGCTCGTCTATGTCGGCACCCTCGAGCCGCCCAAGGGCAAGGTCCCCGAGGACTGGGAGGCGCGGCCGCAGACGCTCTTCAAGTCGAGCGAGTTCGGCGACGACACCGACCGTCCGCTCAAGAAATCCGACGGGTCCTGGACCTATTTCGCCCCCGACATCGCCTATCACTACGACAAGATGGAGCGTGGGTTCGACCAGCTCATCAACGTCTTCGGCGCGGACCATGGCGGCTATGTCAAGCGGCTGAAGGCGGCGACCGCCGCGCTCTCGGACGGGCGGGTGCCGCTCGACATCAAGCTCGTCCAGCTCGTCAAGCTCTACAAGAACGGCGAGCCCTACAAGATGAGCAAGCGCGCGGGCACCTTCGTCACGCTGCGCGACCTGATCGACGAGGTCGGCGCGGATGTCGTGCGCTTCGTCATGCTGACCCGCAAGAACGACGCCGCCCTCGATTTCGACTTCGCCAAGGCGCTCGAGCAGTCGCGGGAAAACCCGGTCTGGTATGTCCAATACGCCCATGCCCGGGTGTGTTCGGCGCTCGCCAAGGCGGCCGAGGCCGGCATCGCGTCCGACGACGCCGCGCTGCGGGGCGCCGATCTCGCGCGCCTCGACGATCCCTCCGACCTCGCCCTCGCCAAGAAGCTCGCCGAGTTCCCCCGGATGATCGAGGCGGCGGCGCAGGCGCACGAGCCCCATCGCGTGGCGTTCTACCTCTACGATCTGGCCTCGGAGTTCCACGCCCACTGGAACCGCGGCAACGACCGGCCCGAGCTCCGCCTCGTCCGCCCGGATGCGCCGGCGCTCTCGCAGGCCCGTCTCGCCCTCGCCCGCGCCACGGGCGTTGTGATTTCCGCCGGTCTTGGTATCCTGGGGGTGACCCCGATGACAGAACTCTCATAAGCGCGACCGCGCAGATAACGGGGTCCGAGCAGGCAGAGACCCCAGATGATGGGGCCAGGACAGGTGGTGGCCCGATGCGCGACGAGGACGACGAGGTCTCCGAGGAAGACTACGAAGCGGCCGCCGAGCCCGCGACGCCGCGCCGATGGGGCGCCGCCTCGGTTTGGGCCGGGGCCGCGGCCGCGCTCGCCGCGGCCGGGGGGCTGGGCCTCTGGCTCTACGATCTCGGCACGCGGGATACCGGGGCGATCCCGGTCGTCGCCGCCGCCTCCGGCCCGGTCAAGACGCGGCCCGAGGGGCGCGGCGACGGGGTCGCGCACAGCGATATCGGCGCCTACGAGCTCGGCGCGGAGGGCTCCGACGCGCCCCCGCCCGAGACCGTCCTCGCCCCCGAGACCCGGGCGATGAGCGAGGAGGACATCTCGCTGCGCGATCTCGAGGACATCCTCGGCGTCCCCCGCCAGGCCGCCGCGCGCAGCGTGGTGCCCGAGGCGCGGCCCGCGCCCGAGAAGATCCCGCTCTTCGCGCCCGACGGCTCCGCCGCGCCAGCCGCCAGGCCGGAGCCCGACACCCGCACCGCCGCGCGCGCCCTGGACGTTCCCGCGCCGACGCCCCGCAGCGAGGCGCTCGCCGAGGAGCCGCCGCTGCCGGAGCCCGACCCGGACGCCACGGCCCCGGTCTACAGCCCGATGGCCCCGCCGCGCCCGGCCGATCTCGCAGCGGTCCGCGCCACGGCCAGGGCCGAGGCCGCCGCCGAGGTGGAGGCGCTGAGGACCAGCGCCGCGCGCTCGCCCTTCCAGATCCAGCTCGGCGCCTTCTCGTCGGAGGACGAGACCCGCTCGGAATGGGCCCGCATCTCGGCGGCCAACGACGATCTGCTGCACAACCGCGCCCTCGCCGTGCAGACCACGCAATCGGGCGGGCGCACCTGGTATCGCCTCCGCGTCGGCCCGTTCTCGGCGAAGGCGGAGGCGGACAGCCTCTGCGAGGCGCTGAAGGCGCGCGACCAGGCCTGCATCGCGGTCCGGAACCGGTGATGGCGGGCGAAAGCGGCCGAGCCCCGCGCGCCGCCATCTTCGGGCTCTCGGGCCCCGCCCTCACCGGGGCGGAGCGCGCCTTCCTCGCCGAGGCCGATCCCTGGGGCCTCATCCTCTTCGCGCGCAACATCGAGACGCCGGAGCAGACCCGCCGGCTGGTGGCGGAGGCGCGGGCGGCGCTCGGCCGGCGGGCGCCGGTGCTGATCGACCAGGAGGGCGGGCGCGTCCAGCGCCTCCGCCCGCCCCATTGGCGCGCCTGGCCCGCGCCGGAGGCCGACGCCGCGGGGCCGCACGGAGAGGAGCGCCTGCGCCTGCGCAGCCGGCTCATCGCCCACGACCTCGCCGCCCTCGGGATCGACGTCAACTGCGCCCCGATGCTCGACCTGCCGGGCCCCGGCTCGCACGAGATCGTCGCCGCCCGCGCGCTCGGGCGCACGGCCGGGGCCGTGGCTGCCGCCGGGCGCGCGATCGCGGAGGGGCTGATGGCCGGCGGCGTGCTCCCGGTGATCAAGCATCTCCCGGGCCACGGCCGCGCCGCCGCGGACAGCCACGAGACCCTGCCCGTGGTCGACGCCCCGCTCGCGACGCTCCGCGCGACGGATTTCGCGCCCTTCCGCGCGCTCTCCGGCCTGCCGCTCGGGATGACCGCGCATGTCCTCTACACCGCCCTCGACCCGGAGCGCCCGGCGACGCTCTCGCCCCCCTGCCTCGCCGCGATCCGCGAGGAGATCGGCTTCGGGGGGTGCCTGATGTCCGACGATCTCGGCATGCGCGCGCTCTCGGGGGGGATGCGCGCGCGCGCGGAGGCCGCGCTCGCCGCGGGCTGCGACCTCGCGCTCCACTGTTCCGGCGAGATGGCCGAGATGGTGGCCGTGGCCGAGGGCGCGCCCCGGCTCTCGGGGCCCGCGCTCACCCGGGCGCGGTCGGCGGAGGCGGCGCGGCCTCCCGCGGGCGGGATCGACCTCGCCGCCGCGGAGGCCCGCTACCGCGCCCTCGCCCAAGGGGCCGCCGCGTGACCCCCTTCGACGAGACCGCCCCCCGCGAGGCGGCCGAGGCGCGGGCGGAGGCGGGGCTCGTCGTCGATGTGGAGGGCTTCGAGGGGCCGCTCGACATGCTCCTCGCCCTCGCCCGCAGCCAGAAGGTGGATCTCCGCCGGATCTCGGTGCTGCGCCTCGCCGAGCAATATCTCGCCTTCGTCGAGCGCGCGCGGGCGCGCCGGATCGAGCTCGCCGCGGAATATCTCGTGATGGCCGCCTGGCTCGCCTATCTGAAGTCGCGCCTGATGCTGCCCGCGCCGGAGGCCGGCGAGGAGCCGACCGGGGAGGAGCTCGCCGCCCGCCTCGCCCACCGCCTCGAGCGCCTCGACGCCATGCGCAAGGCCGCCGCCCAGCTGATGGCGCGCGACCGGCTCGGGCGCGACGTCTTCCCCCGCGGGATCGCGCCCGGGGAGGGGGGCCCGGAGATCCGCCGGCGCATCGTCTGGCGCGCGCGCCTCTCCGATCTCCTGCGCGCCTATGCCAGGCTGCGTACGCGGGACGACTACCGCCCGCTCCCGGTCTCGCGGCCCGAGGTGCTGGCGATCGAGACGGCGCTCGCGCGGCTGCGCCGGGCGCTCGGGGGCGCGCCCGGATGGTCCGAGCTCGCCCGCCACCTGCCGGCGGACTGGCTCGCGAGCCCGGAGCGGCGGCGCTCGGCGCTCGCCTCGAGCCTCTGCGCCGCGCTGGAGCTCGCCCGCGAGGGGGCGGCGGAGATCCACCAGGAGCGGCTCTTCGGCCCGGTGCTGCTGCGCGCGCGGACGGGGGACGGGTGAGCGAGGAGGAGGGTGCGGCCCCGCGCCCCTCGCTCTTCGGCCCCCCGCCGGAGGCCGAGCTCGCCCGCATGGTCGAGGCGATCCTCTTCGCGAGCGCCGAGCCCCTGACGCCTGCCGAGATCGCCGAGCGCCTGCCGGAGGGGGCAGACCCAACCCCGGCGCTCCTCAGCCTCGCGGAGGACTATGCGGGGCGCGGGGTGCGCCTCGTCGAGACCGGCGGGGCCTGGGCCTTCCGCACCGCGCCCGATCTCGGCTTTCTGCTGCGGCGCGAGGCGGTCGAGGAGCGCAAGCTCTCGCGCGCGGCGATCGAGACGCTGGCCATCATCGCCTATCACCAGCCGGCGACCAGGGCGGAGATCGAGGAGATCCGCGGGGTGGCGGTCTCTCGGGGGACGCTCGATCTGCTGCTCGATCTCGGCTGGGTGAAGCTCGGGGCGCGGCGGGAGAGCCCCGGGCGGCCGGCGACCTTCGTCACCACGCGGGCCTTTCTCGACCATTTCGGGCTCGCGAGCGCGAACGATCTTCCGGGAGTGGAGGATCTGAAGGCGGCGGGGCTGCTCGGCCCTGCGCCGGAGCCGGGCCCTGCGCTGCCGCTCGGGCCGGCGGGGGGGCGGGCCGAGGAGGGCGAGGACTGATCCGCCGGGGCGATCCTGGAGATGGCGCGCGCCCCGGGTCCCGACACCCGCCC
>CAZNTX010000140.1:0-5612 GCA_964576075.1 uncultured Limibaculum sp.
GAGCCGAGCGCGTCGTAGACGCAGGCCATCTCGAGCCCGATGATCCCGCCGCCGAGGACGAGCAGCCGCTTGGGGATGTCGCGCAGCTCGAGCGCGCCGGTCGAGTCGATCACCCGCGGGTCGTCATGCGGGATGAAGGGCAGATGCACGGGCTCCGACCCCGCCGCGACGATCGCCTGGTCGAAGGAGACGAGCTTCTCCCCCTCCGCCGTGTCGACCCGCAGGAGCGTGTCCGAAGCGAAACGGCCGACGCCCTCGACCACCGTCACCTTGCGCCCCTTGGCGAGGCCGGAGAGACCGCCGGTGAGCTGGCCGATCACCCCGTCCTTCCAGGAGCGGAGCTTGTCGAGATCGATCTTCGGCTTGCCGAAGGAGATGCCGTGCGCGGCCATCTCCTCGACCTCGGCGATCACCCGGGCGGCGTGGAGGAGCGCCTTCGACGGGATGCAGCCGACATTGAGGCAGACGCCCCCGAGCGTCGCGTCGCGCTCCACGAGCACCACGCCCTTGCCGAGATCGGCCGCCCGGAACGCCGCCGTGTAGCCCCCGGGGCCGGCGCCGAGGACGAGCACCTCGGCGTGGAGATCGGCCTTCACCGGCGCGGTCGGGCGCGAGGCGGGCGCGGGGGCGGCGGGCGCATGGTCCACCTCCTTGGCCTTCGCGCCGGTGTCGAGGGTGAGGATCAGCGTGCCCTCGGAGGCCGTGTCCCCCTCCGCGATCTTCATCTCGACCACGGTGCCCGCCATCGGCGCCGGCACCTCCATCGTCGCCTTGTCCGACTCGAGCTCGATCAGCGGGTCCTCGCGCTCCACGGTGTCGCCGGCCTTCACCAAGACGGAGACGACGGGGACGTCGGAGAACTCCCCGATATCGGGCACGCGGATGTCGACGATCTCGTGATGCCCGGCCGCCGAGCCGTAGCCCGGCTTGTCCGCCGTCGCGGGCCAGCCGCCGCCGGAGACGCGGCCCGACCGGCCGGTCGCCTCGGCCGCCGCCCCTTCGGTCTCGAGCGTCAGGATCACCGTGCCCTCGGAGGCCTCGTCCCCCTCGGCGATGCGCATCTCGACCACCCGGCCCGCATAGGGCGAGGGGATCTCCATCGTCGCCTTGTCGGATTCGAGCTCGATCAGCGGATCCTCGACCGCCACCTCGTCCCCCGGCTTCACCAGCACGGAGACGACCGGCACGTCCTGGAAGTCCCCGATATCGGGGACCTTCACCTCGATCTCAGCCATGCCGTCCCCCTCAGAGCATCAGCCGGCGCACATCCGCCAGCAGGTATTTCAGCGTCGCGCAGAAGCGCGCGGCGAGCGCGCCGTCGATCGCGCGGTGATCGTAGGAGAGCGACATCGGCAGCATGTTCCGCGGCACGAACTGCTCCCCGTCCCAGACCGGGGCCATCTTCGAGCGGGTGAGCCCGAGGATCGCCACCTCAGGCGCGTTCACGATCGGCGTGAAGCCGGTGCCGCCGATCCCACCCAGGGACGAGATAGTGAAGGAGGCGCCCTGCATCTCGGGGCCTTTCAGCGCACCCTCCCGCGCCTTGGCGGAGAGCGCGCCGAGCTCCTTGGAGATCTCCACGATCCCCTTGCGGTCGGCATCCTTGATCACCGGCACCACGAGGCCCTGCGGCGTGTCCGCGGCGAAGCCGATATGGTAGTAGTGCTTGCGGATCAGCTTGTCGCCGTCCGGGTGGATCGAGCTGTTGACCTCCCAATGGGTCTTGAGCGCGCTGACGCAGGCCTTGATCGCGAAGGAGAGGAGCGTCACGCGGTAGCCCTCCTCCTTCGCCTTGGCGTCGAGCTCCTTGCGATAGGCGTCGAGCTCGGTGATGTCGGCCTCCTCCTGGTGCGTCACATGGGGCACGTTGAGCCAGGAGCGGTGGAGCGCGGGGCCCGAGATCTTCTTGATCCGGGTCATCTCCACATCCTCCACGGGGCCGAACTTCGAGAAGTCCACCTCCGGGATCGGCGGGATGCCGGAGCCCCCCGCCGAGGCCGCCGGCTGGGCGCGGGGGGCGGCGGCCTCGACCTGGCCCTTGAAATAGGCGGTGACGTCCTCGCGCAGGATCCGCCCCTTGCGGCCCGAGCCCTTCACCTTCGTCAGGTCGATCCCGAGCTCGCGCGCGAAGGCGCGGACCGAGGGCGAGGCATGGGCCTTGCCGAAATCCGCGACCTGCCCGTGGTCGTCGTGATGCGGGGCGGCGGGGGCGGGCGCCTCGGCCTTCTTCGCCGGCTGCGCGGGCTTGGTCGGCTCGTGCTCCTGATGGCCCTCCGGGTTGGGCGGGTCGACGGGCGCCTTGGCGTCCACGACCTCGAGCTTGAGGATCGGCGTGCCTTCGGAGACCGTGTCGCCCTCCTTCACGAGGACCTCCACCACGTCGCCGACCGACGGGCTCGGCACCTCCATCGTCGCCTTGTCGGACTCGAGCTCGACGAGCGCATCCTCCTCCGCGACGTGATCCCCGGGCTTCACCATGATCCCGATCACGGGCACGTCCTTGAAGTCGCCGATATCCGGGACCTTCACTTCGATGATGGACATTGCGGTCTCCCCCCCTCTGTCACGCGGTCCGCGGATTGGGCTTCGCGGCGTCGATCTCGTAGGCCGAGAGCGCCTTCTCGACATCGGCCTTGGTCAGATTGCCCTCGCGATAGAGCGCCACGACCGCCGCGGCGGCGATGTGGTTGGCGTCCACCTCGAAATGGCGGCGCAGATTGACCCGGCTGTCCGAGCGGCCGAAGCCGTCGGTCCCGAGCGTGTGATAGGGCAGCGGCACGAAGGCGCGGATCTGCTCGGCTTGGTTCTTCATGTAGTCCGTCGCCGCGATCACCGGGCCCTTGGCCTTGGCGAGCGCCTCGGTGACATAGGGCACCCGCTCCTCGCCGAGCGGGTCGAGCCGGTTCATCCGCGCGCAGTCCTGCGCCTCGCGCGCGAGCTCGCTGAACGACGTCGCCGCCCAGATATCCGCCGAGACGCCGAAATCGGCCTTCAGCATCTCCGCGGCCTTCAGCGCCTGGTTCATGATCGAGCCGCAGGACATCAGGTTGACGTGCTTCTTGCCCGGGCGCTTCGAGCCCTGGGAGAAGCGGTAGAGCCCTTTCACGATCCCCTCCTCGACGCCCTCGGGCATCTCCGGATGGGGATAGTTCTCGTTCTCCACCGTCAGGTAGTAGTAGACGTCCTCCTGCTCGACGAACATCCGCCGCAGCCCGTCATGCACGATCACGGCGAGCTCGAAGGCGAAGCTCGGGTCGTAGGAGATGCAGTTGGGCACCGTCGAGGAGATGACGTGGCTGTGCCCGTCCTGGTGCTGCAGCCCCTCGCCGTTGAGCGTGGTGCGCCCCGCGGTGCCGCCGACGAGGAACCCGCGGGCCCGCGCGTCCCCCGCCGCCCAGCACAGATCGCCGACGCGCTGGAAGCCGAACATCGAGTAGAAGATGTAGAACGGGATCATCGGCACCCCGTGCACGGAATAGGCCGTCGCCGCCGCGATCCAGTCGGCCATGGCGCCGGCCTCGTTGATCCCCTCCTGGAGAACCTGCCCGTCCTTCGACTCCTTGTAGTACATCAGCTGGTCGGCATCCTCGGGTTTGTAGATCTGCCCCTTGGGGTTGTAGATGCCGAGCTGGCGGAACATGCCCTCCATGCCGAAGGTGCGGCTCTCGTCCGGCACGATGGGGACGACGCGCTTGCCGACCTTCTTGTCGCGGCAGAGCGTGGTCATGATCCGCACGAAGGCCATGGTGGTGGAGATCTCGCGGTCCCCGGTGCCCTTGAGCTGCGCCTGGAAGGCGGAGAGCTCGGGGATCTCGAGCTTCGGCGCGTCCTTCCAGACCCGCTGCGGGAAGGCCCCGCCGAGCTTCTCGCGCCGGTCGAGCAGATAGGCCTTCTGCTCGTTGGACAGCTTGACATAGGGCGCGTCGTGCAGCTCCGCGTCCTTCACCGGGATCTCGAACCTGTCCCGGAAGGCGCGGAGCTGGTCGTCCGCCATCTTCTTCTGCTGGTGGGTGATGTTCTGCCCCTCGCCGGCCTCGCCCATGCCGTAGCCCTTGACCGTCTTGATCAGGAGGCAGGTGGGCTGGCCGGTGTGGAGCGCCGCGGCCCGCATCGCGGCATAGACCTTCACCGGATCGTGCCCGCCGCGCTGGAGCTGCCAGATCTCCTCGTCGGTCATGTCGGCCACGAGGGCCTTGGTCTCGGGGTATTTGCCGAAGAAGTGCTCCCGGGTATAGGCGCCGCCGCGGGCCTTGAAGGCCTGATAGTCGCCGTCGACCGTCTCCTCCATCAGCTTGCGCAGCATGCCCGACGTGTCCTTCTCCAGAAGCCGGTCCCAGCCCGACCCCCAGATGCATTTGATCACGTTCCAGCCGGCGCCGCGGAATTCGCCCTCGAGCTCCTGGATGATCTTGGCGTTGCCGCGGACCGGGCCGTCGAGCCGCTGCAGGTTGCAGTTGACGACGAAGATCAGATTGTCGAGGTTCTCGCGCGCGGCGAGGCTGATCGCGCCGAGGCTCTCCGGCTCGTCCATCTCCCCGTCGCCGAGGAAGGCCCAGATCTTGCGGTCGCCCGCGTCGATGAAGCCGCGATTGGCGAGATATTTCATGAACCGGGCCTGATAGATCGCCATCAGCGGCCCGAGCCCCATCGAGACGGTCGGGAACTGCCAGAAATCCGGCATCAGCCAGGGATGGGGGTAGGAGGAGAGTCCCCCGCCGCCGGTCTCCGAGCGGAAATTGTCGAGCTCGGCCTCCGAGATCCGCCCCTCCATGAAGGCGCGGGCATAGATGCCCGGCACCGCATGGCCCTGGAAGAAGACGAGATCGCCGCCCTGCTCCTCCGTCCGCGGGCGCCAGAAATGGTTGAGCCCGATGTCGTACATCACCGCCGAGGACGCGAAGGAGGCGATATGCCCGCCGAACTCGCTCGATTCCCGGTTGCGCCGCACGACGGTCGCCATCGCGTTCCAGCGATTGATGCAGCGGATGCGCCACTCCATCTCCAGATCGCCCGGATAGTCGGGCTCGAGATCGGCGGGGATCGTGTTGACATACGCGGTGGTGGCGCCGAAGGGGAGATTGGCGCCGTGCTCGCGGACCGCGCCGATGGCGCGGTCGATCAGGAAATGGGCGCGCTCGGCCCCGTCGCGCTCGACGACGTCCTCGACGCTGTCGAGCCATTCCCGGGTCTCCACCGGGTCGAGATCTTGGATCTTGTCGTTCATCGCGGGCTCCTCGTTCTGATCGCCGGAGGATGACTGTGGCTCAGGGCCGGGGCGCTCTCTTCGGCAGCGTCATGGCAGGCCGGCATAGGGAGACGGCGCCCCGCAAGCGCGAACCGCAGCGGCGCCGGGTGGTTCGATCGGTGGACGGGCGGTGGCAGAGGCCTGGGGGCGAAGCGTCGCGCGGGGGCTGCAAGCCGTCGCCGCCGGAGCCCATTGGGCGACGGCAGGAGAATACCCGAGCAAGGGCCCACCGGCCCGGGACCCGAGCCCGGCGTGACCGAACCCCACGCATCGCCCGGCACCCCGGCCGCCATGGGGCCCACCTGCCAGCATGGCGGCGGAACGGACCGTTTGGCCGGGCGGCGGGCTTGGCTGGGCGCTGCGGGGC
>CAZNTX010000141.1:0-5531 GCA_964576075.1 uncultured Limibaculum sp.
GGGGGCGGCGGCGGGCCGACGCGGCCCGCGCGCGGCCGGCCCCCCGCCTCAGAACATCCCCTCGACCGTCGACAGCCCGAGCGCCTGCCAGTCCAGCATCCCGCCGCGATAATAGAGGATCTTCTCCGGCGGGAAGCCCGCCCGCACCGCCGCCTTCATCGCCACGGGGCTCTGCGGACAGACTGGCCCGTTGCAGAAGCCGACGAACTCCACCGCGCCGGAGCAATCCCAGCCCGCCTCGGCCTTCTCGCAGCCGAGCTCGTCGAGCCGGTCGGCCACCTCGGTATAGGGGATGTGGATCGAGCCCGGGATCGTCGCCCGCACCCGCCACTCGATCGTGCGCATGTCGACGACGGCGACATCCGGATCGGCCAGCGCCTCCAGCACCTCGATCTCGCCCGCGGGCCGGATGCCCTCCACTGGCACGAGCGGCTGCAGCCAGCCCTCGTTGAGCGCGCAGTCGGTCATCCGCCGGGTGATCTCGACGGGGCCGTCCTCGGTCGCCACGGTCAGCGACATCTCGCCCTTGCGGATCTGCAGGGTCTCGGTCTCGGCCGCAGCGGGCGACGCGGCGACCAACGCGAAGGCCGCTGCGGCGGCCAGCATCAGGGGGGTCTTCATGGGCTCCTCCGGTCTCTATTGTCCGGCGAGCCTATGTGAAATCGAGGGGCGCTGTCTCTGCGGCACCAATTGCCGAGCCGCAAACTCCGCTTTCGCCCCTCACTCCTCCGTCTCGAGGGCCTCGAGCTCGGCCTGCAGCGCGTCCTTGGTCACCGGCACGTCCTTGACCTCGGCGCGGGAGAGGATGAGGTCGACCACCTTGTCCTCGAAGATCGGCGCGCGGATCTGCTCCATCGCCTGCCGGCTGTTCTTGACGAACTCGAAGAACTCCCGCTCCTGGCCCGGATATTGCCGCGCCTGCGCCATGATCGCCTGGCCGAGCTCCTGCTCGGTGATCTCCACCTCCCCGCGTGCGCCGATATCGGCGAGCAGGAGGCCGAGCTTCACCCGCCGCTCGGCGAGCGTCACATGCTCCTCGGAGGGCTCGATCTCGGGGTGATCATGGCCCTGCACCTCGGGGTGCTCCTCGTGCCAGAGCTGATGGGCGATCTGCTTGGCCTCCGCCTCCACCATCGAAGGCGGCAGGTCGAAGCTCACGATCTCGTCGAGCCGGTCGAGCAGGCGGCGCTTGACGAGCTGGCGCGAGGCGCCGGCGAACTCCGCCGCGATCCGCTCGCGCAGCTGCTCCTTGAGGGCGTCGAGGCTCTCGGCGCCGTAGCGCTCGGCGAGGGCGTCGTCGATCTCGGCGGGGACTGGCTTGCGCACCTCCTTCACCGTCACGTCGAAGACCGCCGCCTTGCCGGCGAGATGGGCGGCGCCGTAGCTCTCGGGGAAGGACACCTCGACGGCCTTCTCGTCGCCCGCCTTGAGGCCGACCACCTGCTCCTCGAAGCCCGGGATGAAGGAGCCGGAGCCGAGGACGAGCGGGTAGTCCTCCGCCTCGCCGCCCTCGAAGGGGGTGTCGTCGACCTTGCCGACGAAGTCGATCACCACCTGATCGCCCTCTTCGGCGGCGGCGCCCTCCTCGCGGGGCTCGAAGCTCGAGGCGCTCTCGGCGAGGCGGCCGAGCCCGTCCTCCACCGCGTCCTCGTCGACCTCGACCACATGACGCTCGAGCGAGATCTGCGAGTAGTCGAGCTCGGGCACCTCGGGCAGGCAGTCGTAGGCGATCTCGACCTTGAGGTCGTCGCCCTCCTTGTAGTCCTCGTTGGCGATCTTGATGTCGGGCTGCTGCGCGGGGCGGTGGCCGGTCTCGGAGAGATGCTTCTGCACCGTCTCCTCCACCGTCTCCTGCACGACCTCGCCGAGCACGGACTTGCCGAACATCCGCTTCAGGAGCGGCAGCGGCGCCTTGCCCTTGCGGAAGCCCTTCATCTGGAAATCGGCCCGCACGGTCTCGAGCTTCTCGGTGGTCTTGGCCTCGAGCGCCTCGGCGCTCACCACCACCTCGTATTCGCGCCTGAGACCCTCGGCCTTGGTTTCCGTCACCTGCATATCCGTCCTCGCCTGCCCGTCGGCCCCGGCCTTCCAAAAACGTCCCCGGCGGTGCGGCCCCTGGTGCGGGCGGAGGGACTCGAACCCCCACACCTTGCGGCATCAGAACCTAAATCTGACGTGTCTACCAGTTCCACCACGCCCGCCCGCGGCGGCCGCGCCGCGAAACCGCCGCCCCTATAGCAAGGGGTTGCGGGGGGCGATAGTGCAAAGTCGGAGCGCGGCGCAAGGGGGGTCAGAGGCCGAGATCGCGAAAGACGCCCGGCAGCGCCTCGGGCAAGTCCTCGGCGATCAGCCCGGGACCGGCGGCGCGCGCGGCTTCGACATGGAGCCAGGCCGCGGCCTCGGCCGCGGGGCGCGGGGCGCAGCCGCGGGCGAGGAGCCCGGCGATCAGGCCGGCGAGCACGTCGCCCGCCCCCGCGGTCGCGAGCCAGGGGGCGGCGCGGGCATAGGCCGCGGAGTGGACCGAGGCCGCGCCGTCTGGCGCGGCGATCACCGTATCCGGGCCCTTGAGGAGCACCACCGCGCCGGCGCGGGCGGCGGCGGCGCGCACGGCATCGACGCGCGAGGGGGCGGGACCGGCACGGGCCGGGGCGCGGAGCGGTGCGGCGAGATCGGGGAAGAGGCGGGCGAACTCGCCGTCATGGGGAGTGAGCACGCAGCGCGGATGGGTGTGCGCCCAGAGCGCCTCCGGATCGGCCTCGAAGGCGGTGAGCGCATCGGCGTCGAGGACGACGCCGCGGGGGGGCCTCGCTGCGCTCGGGCCGGGCTCCTCGCTGCGCGCGTCGCTCTGCGCCTGCGGCGCGAGGGCGGCGGGGACGAGGGCGCGGGCCCTGTCGGCCCCGAGGCCCGGGCCGAGACAGAGCGCGGCGATGCGGGGGTCGTCGAGCGCGGCGGCGAGGGCCTGCGGATCGGCGAGGGGGCGGAGCATCACCGCATCGAGCCGGGCGGCGTTCTCGATGAGGGCCGCCGGCGGGCACCCCACCGTCACGAGCCCGGCGCCGACCCGCAGCGCCGCCCGCGCCGCGAGCCTGGCCGCGCCGCCCCGCCCGACGCCGCCGGCGAGGACGAGGACATGGCCGTGGTCGTATTTGTGCCCCGCGCCGCGCTTGGCGAGGGCCTCGGCCGGAGGCTCGTCCGGGCGGGGGAGGAGGGCGACCGGCGCCGCCCCGCCCGGGTCCGACAGGCCGATATCGACAACGCGCAGCGCACCGCAGAGGGCCGGCCCCTCGGCGAGATAGTGGCCGAGCTTGGGCGCGTGGAAGGTGACGGTCAGGCCGACGCGCAGCGCCCCCGCCTCGCCGAGGACGCGGCCGCTGTCCAGGCAGAGGCCCGAGGGCGCGTCGACGGCCACGAGGTCGCGGGGCGGACGGAAGGCGACGTCCTCGGCCGCGAGGCGCCGGGCGAGGTCCGGGCCGAGGGGGCGCGTGAGCCCGGTCCCGAAGAGCGCGTCGATCACCAGCGCGTCGGGCGGCAGGGGGTGCGCGTCCAGCGCTCGGATCGGGCCGAGGGCGGCCCAGCGGCGGGCATTGGCGGCGGCGTCCGGGGGGAGGCGGTCGATCTCGCCGGGGTCGCGGCCGTAGAGGAAGACCTCGACCTCCCAGCCGCGGGCATGGAGCAGGCGGGCCACCACGAAGCCGTCGCCGCCGTTGTTGCCGGGGCCGCAGAGGACGGCGGCGCGGGACGCCCGGGCGGCGCGCTCGGGCCGCTCGGCGAGGAGCGCCGCGACGACGCCGCGCCCGGCGCGCTCCATCAAGTCGAGGCCCGTGACGGCGCCCTCGGCGATCGCCGCGCCCTCGATCGCGCGCATCCGCTCGGCCGTCAGAAGCTCCGTCATGCCCGCCTCCTGCGCTGCCCGGAGCCAGGGAGACAGCCCCGCGGCCGCGGGTCAAGCGCCGCCGGGCCGCGCCCAAGAATTCGGCAGCTTGCCCAAATCATGGGCTGACAGGCCGCCCTCTCCCGCGCCATTCTGCCCGCCGCGACGATCATCACGGCGCGAATCCGCGGCTCCCCCGGCTGGCACGCAGCGTGCATCGGTGGGCGTCAAACCGGCGGCCATCCGGCCGGCGGGCGGAGCTCGGCGCCGCAGGCAGGAGGGAGAACGTCCATGAAGAAGGTCGAAGCCGTGATCAAACCCTTCAAGCTCGACGAGGTGAAGGAGGCGCTGCAGGAGATCGGCATCCAGGGGCTCAGCGTGCTCGAGGCCAAGGGCTTCGGGCGGCAGAAGGGCCATACCGAGCTTTATCGCGGCGCCGAATACGTCGTCGACTTCCTGCCCAAGGTGAAGATCGAGGTGGTGGTCGACGACGCCATGCTCGACCAGACCCTCGAGGCGATCACCTCCGCCGCGCGCACCGGCAAGATCGGAGACGGCAAGATCTTCGTCTCCTCCGTCGAGCAGGCGGTGCGCATCCGCACCGGCGAGAGCGGCGCCGACGCCCTCTGAGCCGCCCGGGGCCCGAGGCCCCTCCCCCCCTCTCCCGACCAACCCCAAGAGCAAAGGGACGCGAGACATGACCACCAACGCCGAGATCGTCGCGAAGATCAAGGACGAGGAGATCGCCTATGTCGATCTCCGCTTCACCGATCCGCGCGGCAAGATGCAGCACGTCACGGCCCTCTCCGACATCGTCGACGAGGACTGGATGGACGAGGGCTGGATGTTCGACGGCTCCTCGATCGCGGGCTGGAAGTCGATCGACCAGTCGGACATGAAGCTGATGCCGGACGCGACCTCGGCCCATGTCGACCCGTTCTACGCCGAGAAGACGCTGGCGATGTTCTGCACCGTCGTCGAGCCCGACACCGGCGAGCTCTACGAGCGCGACCCGCGCGCGACGGCGCAGAAGGCCGAGCAGTATCTGAAGGACTCCGGCATCGGCGACACCTCGTTCTGGGGCCCCGAGGCGGAGTTCTTCCTGTTCGACAACGTGCGCTTCAAGGTCGACGTCAACAAGGTGGCCTACGAGGTCGACGCGCAGGACGCCTCCTGGAACACCGACACCGAGTTCGAGATGGGCAACATGGGCCACCGGCCCGGCCTCAAGGGCGGCTATTTCCCGGTGAACCCGGTGGATGCCGGCCAGGACATCCGCTCGGAGATGCTCTCCACCATGAAGCGGATGGGGATGAACGTCGACAAGCACCACCACGAGGTGGCCTCCTGCCAGCACGAGCTGGGGCTGATCTTCGGGTCGCTGACCTATCAGGCTGACATGCTGCAGATGTATAAGTATGTCATCCACAACGTGGCGCATGCCTACGGCAAGTCGGCGACCTTCATGCCGAAGCCGATCAAGGGCGACAACGGCACGGGCATGCACGTCAACCAGTCGATCTGGAAGGACGGCAAGCCGCTCTTCGCGGGCGACCAGTATGCCGATCTGTCCGAGGAGGCGCTGTTCTACATCGGCGGCATCCTGAAGCACGCCAAGACGCTCAACGCCTTCACCAACCCTTCGACCAACAGCTACAAG
>CAZNTX010000142.1:0-5467 GCA_964576075.1 uncultured Limibaculum sp.
CGCAGACCCGATCACAACTCCGCTCATCGCCGTCCTCCCGTCCTGCCTCAGCCGCTCCCCAGGCTAGGGATCGCCGGCGCCACCGCAAGCGGGCGCCGGGCAAATCGGCTTGCCGGCGCGCACATATCGCAGGCGGGGGCAGTCGACCCCGCACCGGGCTCATTGCGTGACGAGCTCGGGCCCCATCACCGCCGTCGGCAGCGCCGTGGAGATCCATGGCACGTAGGTGACGAGAATCAGGAACACCACGAGAATGCCGAGCCAGGGCAGCGCCGCGCGAACGACCTGGAGCATCGGCATGCCCGCCACCCCCGAGGTCACGAACAGGTTGAGCCCCACCGGCGGGGTGATCATCCCGATTTCCATGTTGACCACCATGATGATACCGAGATGGATCGGGTCGATCCCAAGGCTCATCGCGATCGGGAAGACGAGCGGCGCCACGATGATGATCAGGCCCGACGGCTCCATGAACTGCCCGCCGATCAGCAGGATCACGTTCACGAGCACGAGGAACATCACCGGGCCGAACCCAGCCTCCAGCATCGCCCCCGCGATCGCCTGAGGAATCTGCTCCTCGGTGAGGACGTGCTTCAGGATCAGGGCGTTGGCGATGATGAAGAGCAGCGCGACCGTCAGTCGACCGGCCTCGAACAGCGCCCGCTTGGTGTCGCGATGGAACAGGCAGGGGATGAACCAGATTGCCGCGTCGAGCGTCATCCGCGGCAGCTTCGCGAGCCAGTCGCCGAAGCCCGCCGGCCGCGGCCGCTCGCTCAGCGGCCCCATGTCGCGATAGACGAAATTCGCGATCAGATACGCGTAAACCGCAGAGACCGCCGCCGCCTCGGTGGGCGTGAACACGCCGCCATAGATGCCGCCGAGGATGATGACGATGAGGAGCAACCCCCAGAAGGCGTGGAAGCCCGAGGCCGCGATCTCCTGCCAGCCGCGCCAGGGCTCGGAGGGGAGATCCCGCACCCGCGCGGCGACATAGATGCCGATCATCAGCATCAGTCCGGCGATGATCCCCGGCACCACGCCGGCGAGAAACATGCGGCCGACCGAGACCTCGACCGCCGCGGCATAGACGACCATCACGATCGAGGGCGGGATCAGGATCCCGAGCGTGCCGGCGTTGCAGATCACGCCCGCCGCGAAATCTCGGCTGTAGCCTACCTGGCGCATGCCGGCGATCACGATGGAGCCGATCGCCACCACCGTCGCCGGGGAGGAGCCCGACAGCGCGGCGAACATCATGCAGGCGAAAACCGACGCCATCGCGAGGCCGCCCGGAAAGTGCCCGACGCAGGCGATCGCGAACCGGATGATCCGCTGCGCCACGCCGCCCGTGGACATGAAGGTCGAGGCCAGGATGAAGAAGGGAATGGCGAGCAGCGTGTAATGCGTCTTGTCGAGCGCCCCGAACAGCGTCTGCGCGATCGAGGCGAGCGAGGTGTCCGAATAGGCGAGCAGGAAGACGATGGAAGAAAGGCCGAGTGCCATCGCGATCGGCACCCCGATCAGCAGGAGCCCGATCACCATCGAGAAAAGAAGGACCACCTCCATGACTCAGCGCTCCCGATCCGGAGCCTGCCAGGGCTCGGTATCGCCGACGGAGTCCTCGGCCTCGTGGCTCGCGATCAGCAGCTCCCGCTCGCCGCGCCAGACCGCCCAGGTCGCCTCGACGAGGCGCAGGAGCAGGAGCGCCATGGCGATCGGAAGGATGACATAGGGGATGGCGCGCGGCATCTTCTCGTAGGGCTCGCCCTCGTTCAGGAGAGGCGCAACGGTGCCTTGAAGGAAGGCTGGCATGGGAACGTCCTCTACCTCGAAGAAGCCTTGCGGGAACCAGTTCCCGTAGAGCGGCGGCAGATTCGCGAAGGGCGCCCAATAGTTCCACGCACCGATGAAGAGGAGCGTCCCGAAGGCGAGGCAGGCGAGACAGGCGAGCAGCGTCACCCAACGGCGGACCGGCGGCGGAAACACGGCCACCAGCGCATCGACGCCGAGATGGGCCCCGGCCTTCACCGCATAGCTCGCGCCGAAGAGCACCATCCAGGCGTGCAGGAATCCGGTGAGCTCGAGCGCCCAGAGGATGTTGTCGGCGAACACGTAGCGCGCGACGACATTGGCGAAGGTGATCAGCGTCATCGCGCCGAGCAAAACGGCGATGGCCGTTTCCTCGACCGCGTCGATGGCGCGGCCGAGGCGGGTCTTCGGCTGATAGGCGGGCATGGGATCCCCCCAGGGGTCGGCCGGGCGGCGCGGGGGCCGCCCGGGACTCGATCAGGAGCCGCTGTTCGAGGCGCGCGCGGCCTCGATCAGCTCGGCGCCGACATCGCCGTCGAAACGGTCCCAGACGGGCTGCATCGCCTCGACCCACTGCGCGCGCTGCTCGGGGGTGAGCTGGCGCACCTCGGTCCCGGCGGCGATGACGGAGGCCTTGGCCTCCTGGTTCACCTCGTAGGAGGCCGAATTGCGGGTCTCGGTCACCTCGGCGAGGATCGTGGCGAACTGATCGCGCACATCGTCAGGCAGGCCCTGCCACCACGAAACGGAGGTCACCACGAGATAGTCGATGATGCCGTGGTTCGATTCGGTGATGCCGTCCTGAACCTCGAAGAATTTCTGGCCCCAGATGTTCGACCAGGTGTTCTCCTGCCCGTCGACCACGCCCTGCTGCAGCGCGCCGTAGACCTCCTTGAAGGCCATCTTCTGCGGGTTGGCGCCGAGCGCCTCGAACTGGGCGACGAGCACCTCGGAGGGCTGCACGCGGAACTTCAGCCCCTCGGCGTCGGAGGGGTCCACGAGCGGCACGTTGGCCGAGATCTGCTTCATCCCGTTGTGCCAGAAGGCCAGGCCCTTGAGCCCGCGGCGGACCATGGAGTCCTTCATCTGCTGCCCGGCCTCGGACTGCTGGAAGCGGTTCACCGCCTCGATGTCCTCGAACATGAAGGGCAGGTCGAACAGGCGGAACTTCTTGGTGAAGTTCTCGAATTTCGAGAGCGAGGGCGCGGCGAGCTGAACGTCGCCGGTCAGCAGCGCCTCCAGCACCTTGTCGTCGTTGTAGAGCATCGAGTTGGGGTAGACCTCCATGCAGGCCTTCCCGTCCATCTCGGTGTTGACCCGCTCGGCGAGGAGCGCGGCGGCGATGCCCTTCGGGTGCTTGTCGGTGTTGGTGACGTGGCTGAACTTGATGACGATCTCGCCATCGTCGCAGGCGGCGGTGGCCGCGCCGGCGGTGAGGGCGAGCGCCGCG
This sequence comes from uncultured Limibaculum sp., assembly GCA_964576075.1. GTDB lineage: Bacteria > Pseudomonadota > Alphaproteobacteria > Rhodobacterales > Rhodobacteraceae > Thermohalobaculum. The sequence goes on from CAZNTX010000142.1 coordinate 3,260, forward strand.
GCGGCGGCGGTCAGGGTGGTGATGCGCATCGGTCGTCTCCTCCGTGTCGTTGCCGCGCCGGGCTCGTTGAGGCCCGGCGTCAGGTTCGGCATAGCACGGCGGATCGCAGGCCGCCACCGTCGCCAATGCGTGGCGACGCCGCGGTGTCAGTCCACCCGGAGCGGCTCGTAGGAGACCATGGCGAAGGCGCGATAGGCCGGCCGCTCCGTGAGCCGGGCGTAATAGGCGTCGAGACGAGGGGTCTCCGCCCGGTCGAACTCCAGCGTGTAGTAGCGGTAGAGGAGGTGGCCGGCCATCACGTCGGCGAAGGTGAAGTCCGCACCACCGAGCCAGGGGCCGGCGCCGAGGCGGGCGTCGAGCATGGGCGCGAGCCGGGCGGTCTCCGCGACATGGGCGGCGAGGCGCTCGGCGTCGCGCTCGGCGCGCGGGGTGCGCACGAGGGTCCAGAACACGCCGTATTGGAAGACCGGGGTGAAGCTCGACTTGATCCACTCCGCCCAGACATCGAGCTCGGCGCGGCGGGCGGGGTCGGCCGGCCAGAAGGCCGCATCGCCGTACCGCGCGGCGAGATAGCGGAGAATTGCGGCGCTCTCCCAGAGCACGAGATCGCCGTCTTTCAGCACCGGCACGAGGCCGTTCGGGTTCATCGCGCGGAACTCCGGCGTGTCCGTGCCGCCAAATTTGCCGCCCGCGTCGATCCGCTCCGCCTCGAGGCCGAGCTCCGCGAGCGTTTGCATGACGAGCTGGACGTTGGACGAGGTGATGCGCCCCCAGACGGTGATCATCGCGACCCCTCCCTTCGCATGGCGCGGCCGATCCGCGCTCAGAGGGACGGCTTAGCACAGAGATCCGGCCGGGGGACCCGTCTCCCCGCCCGGCGCGGATCACATCGGCGTGGCGGCGCGCCGGCTCAGCCGCGGGGGGCTTCGAGGAGACCGGCCGTCGGGGGCGCGACATGGTCGGCCGCGACGTCGCCGATCGCGCTCTCGCGCTTGAACTCGTAGCGCACCAACCCGTCCTCGGCGCCGACGCAGACGACGAGGCGGCGCGCCACCCGCTCCTCGCCCTCGAGAATGTCGACATAACCGCGCAGATGCGGCGGCGCCTCGGCCGGGATGACGAACCCCTTCGCCGTCAGCTCGATCACGTCGAAGAGCTGCTCGGCGGCGGCGACGCGATAGCGGCTCGCGCGGCGCTTGCGCCGGCGGCGGTCCTGCTCCAGGGCGCTCGCGATCTCTTCGGGAAACACGTTGTCCATGACCGGCCGACTCCTTCGCGCCGCCTCCTGCGGCTTCTCCCAGGATATGGCGCGAGGGGGTGGAGGTCGCGTTAATTTCTCTGAAGGGGCGGTGCGGAAAACCCCCTTCGCAGGCGCAGGGTTCCTGGACAGCGCGAGCCGCTCGGGTATAACGCACGGCGGCCTTCACCCAACGCCCCGTCCCCGCCCGCGCGCGCCGCCCGCGGCGGGACGGCTGCGGCCCGGAGAGACGCATGCCCAAGCGCACCGACATCCACTCCATCCTCATCATCGGCGCCGGGCCCATCGTGATCGGGCAGGCCTGCGAGTTCGACTATTCCGGCGCCCAGGCCTGCAAGGCGCTGCGCGAGGAGGGCTACCGGGTGATCCTGGTGAACTCCAACCCGGCGACGATCATGACCGATCCCGGCATGGCGGACGCGACCTATATCGAGCCGATCACCCCGGAGATGGTGGAGAAGATCATCGCCAAGGAGCGGCCGGATGCGCTGTTGCCCACCATGGGCGGGCAGACCGGGCTCAACACCGCCATGGCGCTGGCCGACCGGGGCGTGCTCGAGACCTATGGCGTGGAGCTCATCGGCGCCAATCGCGAGGCGATCGAGCGCGCCGAGGACCGCAAGCTCTTCCGCGAGGCGATGGCGAAGATCGGGCTCGAGAACCCCGCGGCGACCATCGTGGCGGCCCCCCGGGTCGCCGGGGGCTTCGACATCCAGGCCGGGCTCGCCGAGGCGGAGGCCGCGCTCGGCACCGTGGGCCTGCCGGCGATCATCCGCCCGGCCTTCACCCTGGGCGGCACCGGCGGCGGCGTGGCCTACAACCGCGAGGACTATCTGAGGATCTGCCGGCAGGGGATGGAGGCCTCGCCGGTGGGGCAGATCCTCGTCGACGAATCGCTCCTCGGCTGGAAGGAGTTCGAGATGGAGGTGGTCCGCGACAAGGCGGACAAC
>CAZNTX010000143.1:0-5279 GCA_964576075.1 uncultured Limibaculum sp.
TCGCGCCCGATCAGCATGCGCCGGATCTCCTGCGTGCCGGCGCCGATCTCGTAGAGCTTGGCGTCGCGCAGGAGCCGCCCCGTCGGGTAGTCGTTGATGTAGCCGTTGCCGCCCAAGGCCTGGATCGCCTCGAGCGCCACCTCCGTCGCCCTGGCGCTCGCGAAGAGCAGGCACCCGGCCGCGTCCTGGCGCGTCGTCTCCCCCCGGTCGCAGGCCGCGGCGACCGCATAGGTATAGGCGCGGCTCGCATTGAAGGCCGTGTACATATCCGCGATCTTGCCCTGCATCAGCTGGAACTCGCCGATCGGGCGGCCGAACTGTTCGCGCTCGTGCACATAGGGCATCACCACGTCCATCGCCGCCGCCATGATCCCGAGCGGCCCGCCCGAGAGCACCACGCGCTCGTAGTCGAGCCCCGACATCAGCACCGCGACCCCGCGCCCCTCCTCGCCGAGCAGGTTCTCGAAGGGCACCTCGCAGTCCTCGAAGACGAGCTCGCAGGTGTTGGAGCCGCGCATCCCGAGCTTGTCGAGCTTCCGCCCCGTGGAGAACCCCGCCATCCCCTTCTCGATCAGGAAGGCGGTGATGCCTTTCGGCCCCGCCTCCGGATCGGTCTTGGCATAGACCACGAGGGTGTCCGCATCCGGCCCGTTGGTGATCCACATCTTCGCGCCGTTCAGCACGAAGCGGTCGTTGCGCTTCTCGGCGCGGAGCTTCATCGAGACGACGTCCGACCCCGCCCCGGGCTCCGACATGGCGAGCGCGCCCACATGCTCGCCCGAGATCAGCCCCGGCAGGAAGCGCGCCTTCTGCTCCGGCGTCCCGTTCAGGCGGATCTGGTTGACGCAGAGATTGGAATGCGCGCCGTAGGAGAGCCCGACCGAGGCCGAGGCGCGGCTGATCTCCTCTACCGCGACCGTATGGGCGAGATAGCCGAGGCCGGTGCCGCCCTCCGCCTCCGGCACGGTGATGCCGAGGAGCCCCATCTCCCCCATCTCGCGCCAGAGCTCCGGGGGAAAGGCGTTCTCCCGGTCGATCTCGGCGGCGCGGGGCGCGATGCGCTCGGCGGCGAAGCGGCGCACGGCGTCGCGCAGCGCGTCGATCTCCTCGCCGAGGCCGAAGCTCATGCTGGCGTCGAACATGGGGTGTCCTCCTTGGGGGTGTCCGGTGCCGGCGCGGGCGCGAGGCCGACCGAGCCTGCGACGAGGCGCCAATAGATCTCCTCGAGCTCGCTCGCCGAAAGCGGCCCGCCCGCGCGATACCAAGTGGTGATGCCGGTCAGCATGGCGATGATCGCCCGGGCCGCGACCTTGGGGGCAGGGGCCGAGAGGCTCCCGTCGCGCCGCCCGGCCTCCAGGATCTCGACCAGCGCCGCCTCGTATGCCCGCCGCAGCCCCTCGATCCGCTCGAAATTCTCACGGGTGAGCGACCGCAGCTCCATATAGGAGAGAAAGACCCCGTCGGCGCGGGGCAGGTGGTGGCGGATATGGAAGCGGGTGAAGGCCTCGAGCCGCTCCGGCGCGGGGCGGGAGGCGGGCAGACGCGCCGCGGCCCAGGCCTCCAGCAGCTCGCGCATATGCGCCTCCAGGAGCCCCATCAGAATCGCCTGCTTGTTGGGGAAATAGCGATAGAGCGCGGCGGCGCCGAGGCCCACCTCCTCGGCGAGCCGGCGCATCGAGAGCGCCTCGTAGCCATGGCGCGCGATGAGGCGCAGCGCCGCGCCGCGGATCGCCGCCTCCGTCCTCTCGCCCTGGCTGCCAACGCGTCTGGCCATGGCCGACCTCCCTTTGGCGGCCAGCCTAATTGAACGCTCGTTCACTTCAAGCGAAAATCTCTCCCGCCGGGCGCGCGCCTCGCCGAAACTGCCGGCGACGGTGGAGGAGGCGACGAGCTCGGGCGCGGCGAACCGGTCGCCGGGGATGCTGTCGCCATAGACGATCTCGTCGCCCATATAGTCGAAGAGATTGCCGTTTATGATGTTGAGCTGCTCTGGGCCGGTGTTGCCGCCGACCAGCTCCTGCTCCAGGGAAAGGCCCCAGTCGCCGAAGCCGGTGCCGGCCGCGTTGACGCTGACATCGGCCACGACGAAGCTCGCGCCGACCGCAGTCCAGGTGATCCCGCCGGAGGTGACGGCGAAGCTTGGGATCTGGGCGGCTGTCAGCGTCGCTCCGGGCAGAAAGGCCGCGTCGAGAAAGCTGATCGTTCCCGTGACCGGCCCTGGAATCGCCCCGGTGTCGCCGGGGGTGAACCTGCGTCCGGTGGCGTCGAAGGTCATCGCCCCCGACGGACCGCAAACGCTCAAGGCCGCAAGCGCCGTCGAAACGGCAATCCCCCTCCACCCCGCGGCTCGTCCTTTGCAAGGATTTTCCGAAGAAGGGGATTTACAGTGAAGGTCCGTCCGATGCTGCCGGCCAGCGGATCACGCCGGGGCCGTTCGACGCGCGGCCGATTTGGGGCCGCGGCCCTGGCGCTCGCGCCGGCGCGCGACGAGCCCGAGCCCGGCGACGCTCGCGAGGAGCAGCGGCAACGCGGCCGGAAGCGGGACCGCGGTGAAGTTGCCGGGGCTGAGCGTCCCGTTGGTGGGGCCGGTGAAGAGCGGGACGCCGCCCAACCCGGGCCCGCCGCCATAGCGCACGACATCCCTACCGACGGCGCCGTTGAAATTGAGCTCGATCTGCTCGAAGCCGGTGTTGCTTGCTACCAGATCGTCGTTCGCCAGAAAGAAATAGTTCGAAAAGCCATCGCCGGTGGCATTCACGAAGAATTCGGCCACGAAGAGGTCGACCGAGCCGAAGGCCCAGACCAGCCCGTCGCTCGTGAAGGCGAAGTCGGTGACATCGCCCGCGTCGAGAAACGCCAAGGGCATGAAGGCGCCGTCGTCGAAGGTGATGGTGCCGGTGACAGGCCCCTCGATCGGCCCGGCGGTGCTGTCGAAGGGGTTGCCCTGATAAACGAAGGTCAGCGCGGCCGCAGAGGTCGGCACCGCAAGAGAGAGCGCGGCCGACGCGGCGAATATGGCAACCACGCGGGTCAGCGAGAACAACCGCATCGTCATGTCCCTCCAGAGCGGCCCCGACAACTCCAGAAGTTAGTATATGCCACCTTGCGCGCGCAACGCAAGCGAGGGCCGCGCCTTTCGACGCCAGCGCGGGCGGGTCACCCCGCCTTGGCGTCCTCGAGGGTGATGACGGGCTCCATGGCGTTGAGTTTCTCCTCGGAGAGGTGGCAGGAGATGAAATGGCCGGGCGCCATTTCCTTGCGCGGCAGCGGCTTGTCGCAGACGCCCGGCATGAAATAGCCGCAGCGGGTCTGGAACGGGCAGCCCTCCGGGCGCTTCAGCGGGGAGGGCAACTCCCCCTCGAGCACGACATGGCGCTTCTTCACATGGGTATCGGCGACCGGCACGGCGGAGAGCAGCGCCTCGGTATAGGGGTGGTAGGGCGGCGCGAAGATCGCCTCCGTCGGCCCCTGCTCCATGATCTCGCCGAGATACATCACCACCACCCGGTCGGAGAGATAGCGCACGACGCCGAGATCGTGGGAGATGAAGAGCATCGTCGTGCGGCTCTCGCGCTGGATATCGGTGAGGAGCTTCGTCACCGCGGCCTGCACCGAGACGTCGAGCGCCGAGACCGGCTCGTCGGCCACCACGAGGCGGGGGCGCCCGGCGAAGGCGCGGGCGATGCCGATGCGCTGCTTCTGCCCGCCGGAGAGCTGGCGCGGCATGCGGGTGGCGAACTCGCGCGGGAGCTTCACGAGATCGAGAAGCTCGAGCATCTTCTCCCAGCGCTCCTTGCCGTCGGCGCCGATTTCGAAGATCTCGAGCACCCGGCAGATCTGGTCGCCGATGGTCATCGAGGGGTTGAGCGTGTCGAAGGGGTTCTGGAACACCATCTGGACCTGGGAGACGGTGTTCGGCCCGCGCTTCTCCACCGGCATGTGGCCGAGCTCCATGTTGCCGAGGGTGATCTCCCCCTCGGTCGCCGTCTCGAGGCCCATCAGCACCTTGGCGAAGGTGGACTTGCCGCAGCCCGACTCGCCGACGATCGCCACGGTCTCCGCCTCGCGGGCGTCGAAGGTGAGGTTCTCGTTGGCCTTCACGGTGCGCCGGTCGCCGCCGCCGAACATGCCGGTGGAGACGGAATAGTGCTTCTTGAGGTTGTCGACCTGGAGCACCACGTCACCGATCTCGATCTTCTCCTCGATCTCGGCATCGGCGATGTCGGCCTCCCAGTCGATCTCGTCGATGCGGATGCAGCGGGAGCGGTGGCGGTCGCCGAGATCGTGCATCCGGATCAGCCCCTCGTCGCATTTCGGCTGGAAATGCGGGCAGCGGGGGCCGAAATTGCAGCCGACCGGCCGCTCGTGGGGCAGGGGGAGCTGGCCCGGGATCGCCACCAGCGGGCGGGAATACTTGTCCGCCCCGGGCACCGGGATCGAGCGCAGGAGGCCCTTGGTGTAGGGGTGGCGCATCTTGTTGAAGACGGTCTCGATGTCGCCCTCCTCCACCGCCTCGCCGGAATACATCACCGTGATGCGGTCGCAGGTCTCGAGGATCAGCCCGAGATTGTGGGAGACGAAGAGCATCGAGGTGCCCATCTCCCGGGCGAGGTCGCGGATCAGCTCGACGATGCCGGCCTCGACGGTGACGTCGAGCGCGGTGGTGGGCTCGTCGAGCAAGAGGAGCTGCGGGCGCGAGAGGAGCGCCATGGCGATCACGATGCGCTGCTGCTGCCCGCCCGAGAGCTGGTGGGGATAGGCGCCCATGATGCGGTCGGGGTCGGGCAGGCGGACGGCGGCGACCATCTCGGCCGCGCGGGTCTGCGCCTCCGCCTCGGAGATGTCCTCGTGGATCGTCAGCACCTCGGAGAGCTGGCGGCCGACCTTGAGTGCCGGGTTCAGCGAGGCCATCGGCTCCTGATAGACCATCGAGATCTTGGAGCCGCGCAGATGCCGGAGCTCCTCGTCCGACATCTCGCCCATGTCGCGGCCCATGAACTTGATCTTGCCCGACTTGATGCGCCCGTTCTTGCCGAGATAGCGCATGATCCCAAGCGAGACGGTGGACTTGCCGCAGCCGGACTCGCCGACGAGGCCCATGGTCTCGCCGGGCATGACCTTCATCGAGAAGTCCATCACCGCGGGGATCTCGCCCTTGCGGGTGTAGAAGGAGATGTTGAGATCCTCGATCTCGAGGATCGGCGTGGTGCCCTGCTGGGCGTCGGTCTGTTCGAGCGTCGCGGTCATCGCGCTGTCTCCTCTGATGTCTCCTGGCGGCG
>CAZNTX010000144.1:0-5243 GCA_964576075.1 uncultured Limibaculum sp.
AGACCGAGCCTCTCCGAGGGCCGGCCCTCTTACACCACGGATTGGGGCACTACCCCACGAGGCGCTGGCGGTCCGGATGTCGGAGGCCCTGGTGTCGGGGTGGCTCGGCCCCTCGCGCCGCCGCGCCGCGCCATGCCCGTCCGGCTTGTCACCCCATGGGCCGATGGACCGCCGCCGCAACGCCCAACGCCCGTGCGGTTCCGGAGCCGGCCAGCCGGTGCGAGTGGACATCGCTGCGCCGAAGGGTGCCGGAAGGGCGGTCGCCCCCCGTGCCGACCCCGCGTCCGTCGGGCCCGTGAGGCTCGGGCCTGCCGGGCATTCGGCCTCTGCCATCCACCCGCGCGACGTCTCTGTCCAATTGGATTTCGCTCCCGGGTCACCTCTCCTGCTCGACCGATCCGGCGGGCCTCGCCGCCGCTCGCATCATGGCCGGACGCCCGCCGACCCCCTGCGGGGGCCGCCGGCTGTCCGGCGGGGGCGCCGCGACGACCGCTGCACCAGGCCGTGCCATCGGGCCCGCGGCGCGGACGACCGTCTGCGCTGGCGGGACCTGGGGCCGCGGACGGGACGGCCGGGTCCCCGATGCGCACCGCTTTCGCGAGCTGGGGGTCGTAGGCGGGGCGGGGCCGTCGCTCCCGCGCACGGCGCCGCCAGGAACGAACGCTGGTCCGCGCCGCGGGCCCGATGGCACGGCCTGGGGCGTCGGTCGTCGCGGCGCGCCCGCCCGCCGAGGCGGGCCGGCCCATCGGGCCGGTCGCGCGCCGAGGGCCAGGGGTCCGCGGCCGCCATGTCCCGGTGTGCCGCGCTATTCGGCGGCTTGGGCGAGGGGCGAGGGAGCGGGGCCGCCGGCCTCCAGCTCGGCGAGGAGACGGGCCTCCTCGGCGCGCGCCGCCTCGGCCGCCGCAGCCTTCACCGGCCCGAAGCCGCGCACCGACAGGGGCAGGCGGGCGAGCGCGACGGCGGTGTCGAGACGCTCGGGCGTCAGCTCGCGGAAGACCCGGGTCATCAGGCGGCGATAGCGGCGGATCTCGCGGCGTTCGGCGCGGCGCTCGGCGGTCCAGCCGAAGGGGTCGACGGGCGTGCCGCGCAGATGCTTGCCGTGGCGCAGGAGCTTCATCGCGTGAAGCATCCAGGGGCCGAAGCGGCGCTTCTGCGGCCGCCCGTCCGGACCGTTGCGCGAGAGGAGCGGCGGGGCGAGGTGGAAGCTCACGCGGCCCCCGCCCTCGAAGGCCTCCGAGAGCGCGGTCTCGAGCGTCTCGGCATGGAGCCGGGCGACCTCGTATTCGTCCTTGTAGGCGAGGAGCTTGTAATACCCCTCCGCGACCGCCTCGGCGAGCGGCTCGCCGCCGGCGGCGCGGGCCTGCTCCACGAAGGCGCGGTAGCGCCGGGCGAGGCGGGCGTTCTGGTAGCGGGCGAGGCGGGCGGCGCGGTCCTCGATCCTGGCGGCGAGATCGGGCTCGGGCGGGGCCTCCGGCGCGAGGAGGGCGGCGACGGCGGCGGGGTCCGCGACCGCCCAGCGGCCGAGATCGAAGGCGCGGAGATTGGCCTCTGGCGCGGCGCCGTTGAGCTCGAGCGCCCGCGCGACGGCGGCGCGGGAGACCGGAACGCGCCCCGCCTGCCAGGCCGCGCCGAGGAGCGCCATATTGGCGAAGATCGCGTCGCCCATCAGCTCGCGGGCGAGGCGCGTCGCGTCGATCCGGAGAACCGCCTCGGCCCCGACCCGGGCCTCGATCGCCCGGGCGAGGCGGGCGCTCGGCAGGCGGAACTCGCGGTCGTGGGTGAAGGCGCCGGTGACGGTCTCCTCGGTGTTGAGGATGACGCCGGTGCGCCCCGGGGCCATCAGCGAGAGGGTCTTGGGCGCGCCGGCGGTGACGATGTCGCCCCCGATCACGACATCCGCCTCGCCGGCGGCGATGCGCACCGCGGCGATGTCCTCTGGCCGGGGCGCGATGCGGCAATGGATCGAGACCGCGCCGCCCTTCTGCGCGAGGCCGGCCATCTGCATCTCGGAGGCGGCGCGGCCCTCGAGATGGGCGGCCATGGAGAGGATCGCGCCGATGGTCACGACGCCGGTGCCGCCGATCCCGGTGATCAGCGCGCCCCAGGGGTGGTCCGCGGCCGGCCGTTCGGGGTCGGGCAGCGCCGGGATCTCGAGCGCCGCGGCCCGCCGTCTCGGCCGCGCGCCCTCCACGGTCACGAAGGAGGGGCAGAAGCCCTTGAGGCAGGAGAAATCCTTGTTGCAGGCGGATTGGTCGATCTGGCGCTTGCGCCCGAGGGGGGTCTCGAGCGGCAGGATCGCCACGCAGTTCGACTGCACCCCGCAATCGCCGCAGCCCTCGCAGACCTCCGGGTTGATGAACACCCGCTCGGAGGGCTCCGGCGCGAGGCCGCGCTTGCGGCGGCGGCGCTTCTCGGCGGCGCAGGTCTGGATGTAGAGGAGGACCGTGACGCCCGGGGTCTCGGCGAGCTCGCGGCTGGCCGCGTCGAGCTCGGCGCGCTCGAACACCGGCACGCCCGGGGGCAGGGGGACCGGCGCCTCCTTCTCGTCGCGCACCGCGACGATGCGCGAGACGCCGGCGGCGAGGCATTCGCGGGCGATGCGCTCCGGGTCGAGCCCGCCGTCGTTCTTCTGACCGCCGGTCATGGCGACGGCGTCGTTGTAGAGGATCTTGTAGGTGATGTTGACGCCCGCGCCCACGGCTGCACGGATCGCCATGAGGCCCGAATGGTTGTAGGTCCCGTCGCCGAGGTTCTGGAACACATGGGGGCGGGTGGAGAAGGGCGCCTCGCCGATCCAGTTGGCCCCCTCGCCGCCCATATGGGTGTAGCCCTCGGTCTCGCGGCCCATCCACTGCACCATGTAGTGGCAGCCGATCCCGGCATAGGCGCGGGCGCCCTCGGGGACGGTGGTCGAGCTGTTGTGCGGGCAGCCGGCGCAGAACCAGGGCTTGCGCTCGGCGAGCTGCGGGGCGGCGGCCGCCTCGCGGGCCGAGCGCAGGCGCGCGCCGGCGGCCGCCATGGCGGGATGCGCGACGCCGCGCTCGGCCAGGATGCGCGCGAGGCCCTCGGCGATCTCGGCCGGCGAGAGGTCGAGCTTGGCGGGGAAGAGCTCGCGGCCCTCGTCGTCCTTCCAGCCGACGACGCGGGGACGGTCGGGGCGGTGATAGAGGATCTCCTTGACCTGGGTCTCCAGGAGCGCGCGCTTCTCCTCGACGACGATCAGCGTGTCGAGCCCCGCCGCCCAGTCGAGCAGCGGCTCGGGGTCGAGCGGCCAGACCATGCCGGCCTTGTAGGTGGTCAGCCCGAGGCGCTCCTCCTCCCCGGCGATGCCGAGAAGGCCGAGGGCGTGCACCGTGTCGAGCCAGGGCTTGCCGGAGGCGAGGATGCCGATGCGCGCGCCGGGGCGGCCATGCACCCGCCCGTCGAGCCGGTTGGCCCGGGCGAAGGCGAGCGCCGCGGCCCGCTTCCAGTCATGCAGCCGCGCCTCCTGGGCCTGGGGGCTGTCGCCGAGGCGGATCGAGAGGCCGCCGGGGGGGAGTTCCATCTCCGGGAGCGCGAGGCGCATCCGGTGCGGGTCGCCGTCGACCACGGCGGTGGCCTCGACCACGTCCTTCACGCATTTTATGCCGACCCAGAGCCCGGAGAAGCGCGAAAGCCCCCAGCCCTCGATCATCAGGTCGAGTAGCTCCTGCACGCCCGCGGGGGAGAGGACGGGGATATGCGCGTCCACCATCGCGAGTTCGGACTGGTGGCAGGTGGTGGAGCTCTCGCAGGTGTGATCGTCACCCATCGCGGCGAGGACGCCGCCGAGCGGCGAGGTGCCGGCGAGATTGGCGTGGCGGAAGACGTCGCCCGTGCGGTCGACCCCGGGGCCCTTGCCATACCAGAGGCCGAAGACGCCCCGATGGCGGCCCTCTCCGCGGAGTTCGGCCTGCTGGGTGCCCCAGAGGGCGGTGGCGGCGAGGTCCTCGTTGAGGCCCGGATGGAAGCGCACCCCGGCCTCGGCGAGGCGTTTGCCCGCCGCCTGGAACGCGCCGTCGACCGCGCCGAGGGGCGAGCCGCGATAGCCGGTGACGTAGCCCGCCGTGTCGTGCCCGGCCGCGCGGTCGCGCGCGCGTTGCATGAGCGTGGCGCGCACCAGCGCCTGGGTGCCGGAGAGCAGCACCGGCGATGCGGCGAGGTCGTAGCGGTCCGAGAGCCGGACGTCGCGCAGATCCATCTGAGCCTCCCTGTGCCTACTCTATATAGGTAAGTTGGCCTGACCTTTCGCGCAAGCCTTTCCCGCCTCGCGGGGCGAGGATATCGGCCTAGATGGCGCCGGGAAAGGACGCGACCATGGCTCTCTCCCTTCCCTGTCCGCCGCCTGTCGGGCGGATCCTGCGCATCGGCGGGCGCGCGCTCCATCTGACCGAGGACGGCCCGCGCGACGGGCCTGCGGTGGTCCTGCTGCACGGGGCGAGCGGGAACCTGCTCGACTGGCGGCTCTCGCTTCTGCCCGCGCTCGATCCGGGGCTCCGGGTGGTGGCGGTGGACCGGCCGGGCTTCGGGCATTCCGACCGCCCGCCGGGGCGCGGCTGGCGGCTCCGCGCGCAAGGCGAGGCGATCCGCGCCGGGCTCGCGGCGCTCGGGATCCGGCGCTATCTGCTGGTCGGCCATTCCTGGGCGGGGGCGCTGGCGCTCGACTGGGCGCTCCGGCATCCGGGCGAGGTGGCGGGCGCCGTGGTGCTCTCCGGGGCGACGATGGATTGGGGCGGCGCGCTCGGGCTGCAGTATCGCCTGCTCGCCGCGCCCGGGATCGGGCCTGCGGCGGCGGCCCTCGCGCCCCGGATCGTCGGCCGGGCGCGGCTCGAGGCGGCGCTGGCGGAGATCTTCGCGCCGCAGCCGGTGCCGGAGGGCTATGCGGAGGCGGCGGGGGTGGGGCTCGCGCTCCGTCCGCGGACCTTCCGGTTCAACGCGCGGGCGCTCGTCGATCTTCACGGGCAGGTCGTGGCCAATGCGCCGCGCTATCGCGAGATCGCCTGTCCGGTGGCGGTGGTCCACGGGGCGGCGGATCGGGTGGTTCCGGCGGAGATCCATGCCCGCCCGCTCGCGCGGGCATTGCCGGGGGCGGCGCTCGATCTGCTCGACGGGGTTGGGCACATGCCCCATCACGCGGCGCCCGGGCGGGTCGCCGCGGCAGTCTCCCGGCTCGCGGCGGCGGTGCCCCGGCGCTGAGGGGGCGGCTCCGGCCGTTGCCCGGGCCC
>CAZNTX010000145.1:0-5198 GCA_964576075.1 uncultured Limibaculum sp.
AGCCCCGACCCAGGGTGTCCGAGCCAAGGCCTTCCCAGCACGAAAGAAAAGCGCCGGGCCGCAACGCGGTCCCGGCGCCCCCTCTCGGTCCGAGGCGCGGCTCAGACGGCGACGGCGTGGCGCGGCCGATCCGCCTGTTTGGCCAGATACCCGTCGAAGGCCGCGGCGACGACCCGCATCGCCGGCCGCCCGCGCTCGGTGATCCGCAGCCGGCGCCCCGAGATCTCCGCGAGCCCGTCCTCGGCGAAGGGCCGGCAGGCCGCGAGCCCCGCATCGAGCGCGTCCTCCGGCCACCCCTCCGCCAGGCACACCGCGCCGATATCCGCCTCGAGATAGCACATGAGCTCGTTGATCGCCGCCCGCCGCAGCCGGTCCTCGAGCCCGACGGCGACACCGCGATGGACGGGCAGCCCGCCCGCCTCCACCGCCCGCGCCCAGGCGCCCGTCTCGCCGATGTTCTGGTAGTAGCCCCCGGGCACCGCCGAGATCGCCGTCGCGCCGACACCGATGACCGTCTCCACCGGATCGTCCGTATAGCCCTGGAAATTGCGCAGGAGGCGGTGCTCCTCGGCGGCGCGGGCGAGCCCGTCCTCGGGCCGGGCGAAATGGTCGAGCCCGATCCGCGCATAGCCCGCGGCGACGAGCCGCTCCGCCGCCGTCTCGGCCTGGGCGAAGCGCTCCGCCGCCCCGGGCAGCGCGTCCTCCGGCAGCATCCGCTGGCGCTTCGCCATCCAGGGCACATGCGCATAGCCGAAGAGCGCGATCCGCGAGGGCGCGAGCGTCACCGTCTTGGCGATGCTGTCGGCGATGGTCGCGACGCTCTGATAGGGCAGCCCGTAGATGAGATCGAAATTGATCGCCCCGATCCCGGCCTCGCGCAGATCGGACACCACGCGGGCGACCGTCTCGTAGGGCTGGATGCGGTTGACGGCGGCCTGCACCTTGGGGTCGAACTCCTGCACCCCGAGCGAGGCGCGGCCGGTCCCGAGCGCCGCGAGGCCCGCCGCCATGCCGGGGTCGAAGGTGCGCGGGTCGATCTCGAAGGCGGTCTCGCAATCGGGCTCGACGCGGAACAGGCGGTGGATCGCCTCGGTGATCCGCCCGAGGGCGGGCATCGGCATCGCCGTCGGCGTGCCCCCGCCCCAATGGATCCGCGCGATCCGCGCCCGCCCGATCCGTGCCGCGACCTGCTCGAGCTCGGCGATCAGGTCCTCGGCATAGTCGAGCAGCGGCCCCTCGCGGCGGCCGAGCTTCATGTTGCACGCGCAATACCAGCACACCTGCCGGCAGAACGGCACATGGAGGTAGAGCGAGACGGGCTCCTCCGGAGGGAGCGCCGCCAGCCAGGCGGAGGCCTCCGGTGCGCCGATGCCGGGCCCGAACTGAGCTGCCGTTGGGTAGCTCGTGTAGCGGGGCGCCCGGGACTCGGCGTATTTCGCGATGCTGCTGTCCATGGGGCGAGGATCGCCGGGCGCGCGGCCCCCCGCCTTGACCGGGGTCAATCCCGCAGCGCGGAAAGACAGGCCGCGAGATCCTCCGCGAGCCCGCGCAGAAGCGCCGGATAGAGGGCGGGGCCGGGCTCCAGCCGGGCGCCGAGCGGGTCGAGCCGGCCGAGCCGGGCCTCGGTGCCCTCGATCAGCGGCGCGATCAGGCGCTCGGGCTGCTGCGGCTCGACGAAGACGCAAGCCGGGCCGGGCTCGTCGAGGAGCGCGCGCAGGCGGGCGAGCCGGCGCGGGCCCGGCGCGTCGGCATCGCCGAGGGAGACGGCCCCGGCCGCCTCGATGCCGAATCGCGCCTCGAAATAGTGATAGGCGTCGTGGGCGACGAGGAAGGGCCGGCCGGAGAAGGGCGCCAGCCGGGCCGCGATCTCCCCCTCGAGGGCCGCGATCTCCGCCTCGGCGGCGGCGGCGTTGGCGGCATAGGCGGCGGCGTTCTCCGGGTCGAGCTCGGCGAGGGCCGCGGCGATGGCAGGGAGCCAGGCGCGGGCGTTCGCGGGGTCGAGCCAGGCATGGGGGTCGGTCTCCTCCGCCCCCGGCGCGCCGGGGTCGTGGGCATGGGCGGCGAAGTCCGCGCCCGCGCGATAGGGCAGCAGGCGCGCCCCCGGCACCTCGAGGAGCCGGAGCGAGCGGGCCTCTGGCGCGAGCGAGCCGATCGCCCGCTCGAGCCAGGGGGCGAGCGCCGGGCCGATCCAGACCACGAGCTCGGCCCGGGCGAGCCGGCGCGCCTCGGACGGCGCCATCGCGAAGCCGTGCGGAGAGGCGCTCGCGGTGACGACGAGATCCGGCGCGCCGACGCCCTCCATCACCCGCGCGACGAGGGAATGCACCGGCGGGATGTCTGCCGCCACCCGCGGCGGCGCGGCGCGCGCGGCGGCGGGCAGCGCGAGGACCAGGGCGAGGGCGAGGAGAGCTCGGATCATCCGGCACGCTCCGGGTGGATTGCATGTGCGACGCGAGGGGCGTAAGCCCCGCGGAATAGGTGTTACCCTGTAACGGGTCAATGGGCGCGCGCATGCAGGATCTCCAGACCGCAGCCGGGCCGCCCCTCGTCGCGGCCGAGGGCCTCCGGGTGGATCTCGGCGGTCGGACGGTGCTCCGCGGGGTGGATCTCGAGATCCGCAGCGGCGAGATCGTCACGCTGGTGGGGCCGAACGGCTCTGGCAAGTCGACGCTCGCCCGCGCGCTGATCGGCGCGGTGGCGCCGGCGGCGGGCCGGGTCGCGCGCAAGCGGGGGCTCAGGATCGGCTATGTGCCGCAGGGCCTCGCGCTCGACGCCACCATGCCGCTCACCGTCGGCCGCTTCCTCGCCCTGCCCGACCGGCGGCCGCGCGCCGAGACCGAGGCCGCGCTCGCGCGCGTGGGGCTCGGCGCGGTCGAGGGCGTGCGCGCGCGGCAGATGACGGCGCTCTCGGGCGGGCAGTTCCAGCGCGTGCTGCTCGCCCGCGCGCTCCTCTCCCGGCCCGATCTCCTGATCCTCGACGAGCCGACCCAGGGGCTCGACCAGCCGGGGACCGCCGAATTCTACCGCCTGATCGCCGAGCTCAACGCCCGCCTCGGCCTCGCGGTGCTGATGGTCAGCCACGATCTCCATGTGGTGATGAGCGCGTCGGACCGGGTGATCTGCGTCAACGGGCATATCTGCTGCCAGGGCGCGCCGGAGGTGGTCTCCTCGGCCCCGGAATACCGCGCGCTCTTCGGCCTCGGCACCGAGGGGGCGCTCGCGCTCTACCGCCACGCCCACGACCACCGCCACGACGGGACGGGCCCGGAGACGGAGCCCGCGCCGTGAGCCTCCTCGACGACTTCGTCTGGCGCGCGGGGCTCGCGGGGCTCGGCACGGCGCTCGCGGCGGGGCCGCTCGGCTGCTTCGTCGTCTGGCGGCGGATGGCCTATTTCGGGGATGCGACGGCCCATGCGGCGATCCTCGGCGTCGCGCTCTCGCTCGCGACCGAGGTGCCGATGCTCGCCGGCGTCCTCGCCGCGGCGCTCGCCATGGCGCTCGGGGCGCATGCGCTTTCGGGGCGCGGGCTCGCGATGGACACGCTGCTCGGCGTCGCCGCCCATGGGAGCCTCGCCGTCGGGGTGGTGACCGTGGCCGTGGCGGCCCCGCGCGGGCTCGACCTCGAGGCCTATCTCTTCGGCGAGATCCTCGCGGTCGGGCGCACCGATCTCGCGGTGATCTGGGGGGGCGCGGCGCTCGTCGCGGCGCTCCTCGCCTGGCGCTGGTCGGCGCTCCTGACCGCGACGCTCGACAGCGATCTCGCGATCGCGAGCGGCGTCGCCCCGGCGCGCGAGCGGGCGATCCTGATGGTCGCCCTCGCGGTGACGGTCGCGGTCGCGATCAAGGTGGTGGGCGCGCTCCTCATCACCGCGATGGCGATCATCCCGGCGGCGAGCGCGAGGCCCTTCGCCCGCGGGCCCGAAGCGATGGCGCTCCTCGCCGCGCTCTTCGGGGCGGCGGCGGTCGGCCTCGGCCTCGCCGTCTCCCTCGCCGCCGACACGCCGACGGGGCCGACGATCGTCGCCGCGGCGGCCGGGCTCTTCGTGGGGAGCGCGGCGGCCGGCGGCCTCGCCCGCGCCCGCCCCCCGGGGCGCTGACTTGCGCGCCCGCCCCGCCGGTGCTCTCATCGGACGCGGAGGAGACAGCCCATGACAAAACCCTGCATCATCTGCGTCGCCATCACCGGATCGGTGCCGACGAAGGCCGACAACCCCGCCGTCCCGATCACCGTGCCGGAGCAGGTGGAGAGCACCCAGGCCGCCTACGAGGCCGGGGCGAGCATCGCCCATCTCCATGTGCGCGACGACGCCGGCAAGCCCTGCTCCGATCCCGACCGCTTCGCCCGGCTGAAAGAGGGGATCGAGCGCCACTGCCCCGGCATGATCGTGCAGTTCTCCACCGGCGGGCGCTCAGGCGCGGGGCGCGCGCGGGGGGGGATGCTCCCGCTCCGGCCGGACATGGCCTCCCTCACGGTCGGCTCCAACAACTTCCCGACCCGGGTCTACGAAAACCCGCCCGATCTCGTCGACTGGCTCGCCGCCGAGATGCTGGCCCACGACATCAAGCCCGAGATCGAGGCCTTCGACCTCTCCCACCTCTTCCAGGCGGCCAAGATGGCCGCCGACGGGCGCCTCGCCCCGCCGCTCTACGTGCAGTTCGTCATGGGCGTGAAGAACGCGATGCCGGCGGACAAGCGGGTGTTCGATTTCTATGTCGAGACGGTCCGCCGGCTGATGCCCGACGCCGAATGGTGCGGCGCGGGGATCGGGCGCCACCAGATCGAGATGAACGCGTGGTGCGCCGCGGCGGGCGGGCATCTGAGGACCGGGCTCGAGGACAATGTGCGCCTCGACCGGCAGACGCTCGCCCCCTCCAACGCCGCCCTCGTCGCCCGCGCAGCGGAGATCGCCGACCGCCACGGGCGGCCCGTCGCGACACCGGCCGAGGCCCGCGCGCTCCTCGGCCTGCGCGCCCCCGCCGCGACGCCGGCCTGACCGGGGCCGCCGGACCCGCCGCGCACCACCTCTCGCGCGACCGCAGGACATGGCAGGGCCGGGCCGAACCGGGCCGGCCCCGGTCATCGACCGAGGCGCCCCGGACAGCCCCCGGCGGCCACGCGCACGGCCTCGTCGACCGATGGCCGAACGACCGCCAAGCGGGCGAGGGGGCGCGCCGGTCTTGCGGGAGCTGGGCGGGCG
>CAZNTX010000146.1:0-4935 GCA_964576075.1 uncultured Limibaculum sp.
CGCGCCGGTCATTAGCTTGCCGCCGCCTCCTCGCCGCCGGCATTCTCCGCGGCGGCGGATTTCGCGGCCTCCTCGGCCTCGCGGGCGGCCTCTTCGGCGGCGAGGCGCTTCTCCTCGCGCTCCTTCGCGCGCTCGGCCATCTTCTTGCCGGGCTGCGCCTTCTTCGGGTTGTTGCGCTCGGACTTCTCGAGCACGCCCGCCGCCTCGAGCATCCGCGCGATCCGGTCGGTCGGCTTCGCGCCCTGGCCGAGCCAGTGCTGCACCCGCTCCAGATCCATCTTCACCCGGTCCTCGCTGTCCTTCGGCAGGAGCGGGTTGTAGGTGCCGAGCTTCTCGATGTAGCGCCCGTCGCGGGGCATGCGGCTGTCGGCGGCGACGATGCGGTAGAAGGGGCGCTTCTTGGAGCCGCCCCGGGCGAGCCGGATCTTGATCGACATGTGGGTCCTTTCGCTCTCAGGTCTGGTCTGTCTCGGTGGGCGCGCCCGCGCGGGCCCGCCGGTGGTTGCGGATCACCTCGTCGATGACGAAGCGGAGGAATTTGCGGGCGAAGTCAGGGTCGAGCCCGCTTTCGACGGCCATGCGCTCGAGCCGGGCGATCTGGCGCGCCTCGCGCTCGGGATCGGCGGGGGGCAGACCGTGCTCGGCCTTCAGCCGGCCGACCGCCTGCGTGCAGCGGAAGCGCTCGGCGAGGGTGTGGATCAGCACCGCGTCGAGATTGTCGATCGAATGGCGCAGCTCGCCGAGCACCGCCTCGGCCCGGGCGGCCGCGCCTGCCGTGTCGCTCATCGGGTCCCCTCCGGTCTGCCCGCTCATGCCGCCGCCTCCGCACCCTCCGGCGCCGCGCGCGGCCCGGTCGCTCGCAGGGGCGGGGTCATTTCTTGCGCCCCTTGCCGCGGGCCTTCGACTTCGCGCCCTTGGACGCGCCGAGGCCGAAGCCCGGCGGCAGGCCCATGCCCCCGCCCCCGCCGAGGCCGCCGAGCCCGCCCGGCAGCCCCGGCAGGCCGCCGCCCGAGCCTGCGCCCGCGCCGCCGTCCGAGGGCATCGGCGGCAGCGCGCCGCCGGCGCCGCCCATCCCTGGCGCGCCCATCCCCGGCATCCCGCCGCCGCGGCCCATCATCTGGCCCATCAGCCCGCGCATGCCGGATTTGCCCATCTTGCCGACCTTCTTCATCATGTCGGCCATCTGGCGGTGCATCTTGAGGAGCCGGTTGACGTCCTGCACCTCGAGGCCCGAGCCCTTGGCGATGCGCTCCTTGCGGCTCGCCTTGAGGATCTCGGGCTTGCGGCGCTCCTCCTTGGTCATCGACTGGATGATGGCGACTTGGCGGCGCAGCATCCGGTCGTCCACCCCGGCCTCGCCCATCTGCTTGGCGAGCTTGCCCATGCCGGGGAGCATCTGCATCATCCCCTCCATGCCGCCCATCTTCTGCATCTGCTCGAGCTGGGTGCGCAGGTCGTTCATGTCGAAGCGGCCCTTCTGGAAGCGCTTCATCATGCGCTCCGCCTCGGCCTGCTCGATCTGCTCCTGCGCCTTCTCGACGAGGGAGACGATGTCGCCCATCCCGAGGATGCGCCCGGCGACGCGCTCGGCGTGGAATTCCTCGAGCGCGTCCATCTTCTCGCCGGTGCCGACGAACTTGATCGGCTTGCCGGTGACCGCGCGCATCGAGAGGGCGGCGCCGCCGCGCCCGTCGCCGTCCATCCGGGTGAGCACGACGCCGGTGATGCCGATGCGCCCGTCGAAATTCTCGGCGGTGTTGACCGCGTCCTGCCCGGTGAGGCCGTCGACCACGAGGAGCGTCTCGTTCGGCTTGGCCTGATCGCGGACGGCGGCGACCTCGTCCATCAGCTCGTCGTCGATCGAGAGGCGGCCGGCGGTGTCGAGCATCACCACGTCGTAGCCCGCGAGGGTGGCCTGCTGGCGGGCGCGCTTGGCGATGGCGACCGCGTCCTGGCCCTGGACGATGGGCAGGGTGTCGATCCCGGTCTGCTGGCCGAGGGTGGCGAGCTGCTCCATCGCGGCCGGCCTGCGGGTGTCGAGCGAGGCCATCAGCACGCGCTTGCCCTCGCGCGTCGACAGGCGGCGGGCGAGCTTCGCGGTGGTCGTCGTCTTGCCCGAGCCCTGGAGGCCGACCATCAGGATGGTGGCGGGGGGGCTGTCGATCCGGAGGCGCGCGCCGGCCTCGCCGTCGCCCTCGCCGGCGAGCATCCGCACCATCTCGTCATGGACGATCTTGACGACCATCTGCCCCGGCGTGACGGATTTGAGCACCGCCTGCCCGGTCGCCTTCTCCTGGATGTCCTTGACGAATTTGCGCGCGACGGGGAGCGAGACGTCGGCCTCGAGCAGCGCCACGCGGACCTCGCGGAGCGCGGTGGTCACGTCCGCCTCGGTCAGCGCGCCCTTGCCGGTCAGCTTCTCGAGCGCGCCCGACAGGCGGTCCGACAGGCTCTCGAACATCTCGTCTCTCCTTCCCTTGCCCGGTCCCCGCGATCTGGGGACGGGAGGCGCCCGCCGCAACGCGAAACGCGCCGGTGGGCGCGATGCGCTGACCGGCGGCGATCCCCCGCGGCGGGGGACCGGAAGCGCAGGGCCTCCGGGGAGGCTGCCGGATACGCCGGCGCGGGCGCGCTGTCAATCCGTTCCGCTCAATCCGCTTGATCGGCGGGGCGGTTCCTGGGACGCTCGCGGCGGTCAGGACGAACCGAGGGGAGAGAGCGCGGATGTTTCGGAAGATCCTCGTGCCGGTCGATCTCGAGGAGCCGGCGACGGCGCGCAAGGCGATCGACGTGGCCAAGCGCCTCGGCGAGACCGAGGGCGCGGAGGTGCTGCTCTTCTCGGTGATGCCGAACCCCAACGACGCCGAGCGCGAGGCCGCGCTGACGGCGAAGCTCGAGGCGCTGGTGGCGGCCGAGAAGGGGGAGCTGAAGCTCGACGGGGTGCTCAATCTCGGCGGCTCGGTGCCCTCGGAGGTGCGCGACGCGGCGGAGGATCTCGGCTGCGATCTGGTGGTGATGGCGAGCCACTGGCCGCGCCTCGACGACTATCTCTGGGGTTCGCGCTCGGCCAAGGTGGCGCTGCACAGCACCTGCTCGGTGCTCGTCGTCCGCTGAGGGGCGTCTGCGCCCTTGGCGGGGTCGGCACGGCGGCCCGGGAGGCCCCACCCACCCGGGCAGGCGCCGGTGCGGGGTGCGGCGTCGGCGCCCCCCACAGGCCTCCCGGGCCGCCGCGCCTTGCGCCCTCGGCCAGAGCGGGCGATAGGGGGGAGATGATCGAGGTCGCCGCCTTCTACCGGTTCGCGCCTCTCCGGGATCCGGAGGGTGCGGCGCGGGCGCTCCGCCGGGCGCTCGCGGAGGCCGGGGTGCTCGGCAGCGTTCTGCTCGCCCGCGAAGGGGTGAACGGGACGCTCGCGGGCGCTCCCACGGCGCTCGACACGGCGCTCGGGGCGGTGCGCGGCTTGCCTGGCTGCGCGGAGATGGGCGCGCGGCGCGGGCCGGCTGCGGCCCCGCCCTTCCGGCGGCTGAAGGTGCGCGCGAAGCCCGAGATCGTGACCCTCGGCGCCGGCGATCTGGGGGTTGCGGGGCGCACCGGGCGGAAGGTGGCGCCCGAGGATTGGGCCGCGGTGCTCGACGACCCGGCGATCCCGGTGATCGACACCCGCAACGCCTACGAGACGGCGATCGGCGGCTTTCCCGGCGCGGTCGATCCGGGCACCGCCTGTTTCCGCGATTTCCCCGGTTGGTGGGAGGCGCGGGGCCGCAGGCTCGGGGCGCGGCGGGTGGCGATGTATTGCACCGGCGGCATCCGCTGCGAGAAGGCCTCGGCCTGGCTGCTCCGGCAGGGGGTCGAGGAGGTGCTGCAGCTCGAGGGCGGCGTCCTCGCCTATCTCGAGCGGGTGCCCGAGGCGGAGAGCCGCTGGCGCGGGGAGTGCTTCGTCTTCGACGGGCGGGTCGCCGTGGGCCCCGGGCTCGCCGAGGGGAGCCATGCGCTCTGCCATGCCTGTGGGCGGGCGGTCTCGCCGGCGGACCGGGCGAGCCCCGATTGGCGCGAGGGGGTGAGCTGCCCCGCCTGCATCCAGGACTACGCCGCCGCCGACCGGGCCCGCTTCGCCGAGCGCGAGCGGCAGGTGCGCCTCGCCGAGGCTCGGGGGCGCGCGCATCTGGGCGCTGCGGCCGCGCCCGGGCGGGGCTCGACTGGGCCGGGCGCCGGGCGCTAGGGTCTCGGCGAGGACTTGCAGCACGGGAGGACGGGCATGCGGATGACGGCGATCGGCCTGGCGGCGGGGCTCTGGGCGGCGGCGGCGCATGGCGGGCCGCTCGTCGAGGTGACCAAGACCGCGAGTTGCGGCTGCTGCGCGGCCTGGGTCGCGCATATGGAGGCGGCGGGCTTCGAGGTCGTCGCCGAGGACGTGACCCCGGGCCTGCTCGCCCGCGCCAAGATCGCCGCCGGCATCGCGCCGGAGCACGCCTCCTGCCACACCGCGCGCGTCGAGGGCTATGTCGTCGAGGGGCATGTGCCGGCCGCGGAGGTCTCGCGCCTTCTGGCGGAGCGGCCCGAGGCGCTGGGGCTCGCGGTGCCGGGCATGCCGATCGGCTCGCCGGGGATGGAGATGGGCGCGACGCGCGAGCCCTACGAGGTGCTCCTCCTCCGGCGCGACGGCACGGCGGAGGTCTTCGCCCGCCGGCCCTGAGCGCGGTTGCTCGGCCGCGGCCGCCGGCCCGGTCGAGCGCCGGGAGCCGATCTCGGTATGGGCCCGCCGCGCGTCCTCCGGGAGCGCGCGGCGCGGTGGTCGGCTGGGGGGATCCCGGCCCGGTATCGGGCCAGCATCTCCCGGCGGTCGGCGATCTCGTCGCCCCCGCGCGGCGCCGCCCGGGCTTCGCCCCGGGACCCTCGGCCCCGCCCCCTTCGCCCCGCCCCCTTCGCCCCGCCCCCTT
>CAZNTX010000147.1:0-4926 GCA_964576075.1 uncultured Limibaculum sp.
TCGCAACCATGATTATTGCGGTGCCGACGGGCATCAAGATCTTCTCTTGGATCGCGACGATGTGGGGCGGCTCGATCCGGTTCGAGACCCCGATGCTTTGGGCGCTCGGGTTCCTCTTCCTCTTCACCGTGGGCGGCGTGACCGGGATCGTGCTCAGCCAGGCGGGGATCGACCGGACCTATCACGACACCTACTACGTCGTGGCGCATTTCCATTATGTGATGTCGCTCGGCGCCGTCTTCGGCATCTTCGCCGGCATCTACTACTGGATCGGCAAGATGTCCGGCCGGCAGTATCCGGAGTGGATGGGCAAGGTGCATTTCTGGAGCATGTTCATCGGCTCCAACATCACCTTCTTCCCGCAGCACTTCCTCGGCCGTCAGGGCATGCCGCGCCGCTATATCGACTATCCGGAGGCCTTCGCGCTCTGGAACTACGTGTCGTCGATCGGCGCTCTGATCGCGGGCCTGTCCTTCGTGTTCTTCCTCTACGTGATCTACTACACGCTCACCAAGGGCGAGAAGGTCACCGAGAAGAACTACTGGAACGACCGCTACGCCACCCTGGAGTGGACCCTGCCCAACCCGCCGCCGGAGCACACCTTCGAGACGCTCCCGAAGCGCGAGGAGTGGGACAAGCAGCCGGCGCATTGACGGCGATGGCCCACCATACCGACACCGCGGCCGGGGCTCAGGCTCCGGCCGCCGCCGCCGCGGGCCCCGCGATCGACTGGGCCGAGCGGACCGACCCGCCCCTCTACAGCGCCCTCCTCTGGCCGCACCGCTCGCTCCCGCGCAAGGGCCGGCGCACGGTGCTCGCCATCGCCGCCGCGGGCTTCTCCATGCCCCTCGTCGCCATGGCCGGGACGGTGGTGTTCTGGGGGCTCCTGCCCTTCTGCCTCGGCGGGCTCGGGCTCCTCTGGGCCGGCCTCGCCCGCTCCACCCGCGACGGGCGGATCGTCGAGGAGATCACCCTCTGGCCGGACGAGATGCGCGTCGAGCGGCGCGAGCCCGCGGGCCGGGTGCTGCGCTGGCAGGCCTTCCCCGGCTTCGTCCGCCCGCGCCTGCGCCAGGACGGCCCGGTGCGCGACTACCTCACCCTCCAGGGGGGCGGCCGCGAGATCGAGCTCGGCATCTTCCTGACGGCGGAGGAGCGCATCGCCCTCAAGCGCGAGCTGGACCACCAGCTCGCAGGCCTGCGCTGAGCCGAATTTCGCCCCCGCCCATTCCCGACCGGGCGAAAGACCGATATTCGACGGGGGCAGCCATCCCGGGAGGCCCCCATGGTCGACGATCCGCAGGACCCAGAGCGCGAGGACGACCACCCGCTGGGGCGTGAGCGTGTGGCGGCCGTCGTCGAGGCCGTCGAGCGCCAGGACGCCGAAGCCGCCGCCGCCCTCGTCGCCGACCTCCACGTCGCCGACCTCGCCGACCTCCTCGAACAGCTCAAATCCGACCAGCGCGCCGCGCTCCTCGCCCTCGTCTGGCCGGCCATCGACAAGGACGTGCTCGCCGAGCTGCAGGAGAACGTCCGCGACGAGCTGCTCGCCGAGCTCGACCCCGCCCTCCTCGCAGAGGCGCTGAAGGAGCTCGACACCGACGATGCGGTCTACGTCCTCGAAGGGCTCGAGGAGGAGGCCAAGGACGCCGTCGTCGAGGCGCTGGAGCCGGCCGACCGGGCGGTCATCTCCAAATCGCTCGCCTATCCGGACTATTCCGCCGGCCGGCTCATGCAGTCGGAATTCGTCAAGGCCCCGCCCTTCTGGACCGTCGGCCAGATGATCGACGAGATGCGCAGCGCCGAGGACCTGCCGGAGCAGTTCTACGACGTCATCGTCGTCGACCCCGCCATGCGCCCGATGGGCAAGATCCCGCTCGCGCGCATCCTCGGCTCGCCCAGGCCCACGACGCTCGAAAGCCTGATCGGCGAGAGCCTGCGCACCCTCCATGTGGAGGACAGCCAGGAGGACGTCGCCTACGCCTTCAACCAATACCACCTCGTCTCCTGCCCCGTGGTGGACGACGACGGCCGCACCGTCGGCGTCATCACCATCGACGACGCCATGGAGGCGCTCTCCGACGAGGCGGAGGAGGACATCAAGCGCCTCGCCGGCGTCGGCGACGAGGAGATCACCGACCGGGTCTGGGCGATCACGCAGCGCCGCTTCCCCTGGCTCGCGGTGAACCTGCTGACGGCGATCCTCGCCTCGGCGGTCATCGCCCTCTTCGACGGGGTGATCGAGCAGATCGTCGCCCTCGCCGTCCTCATGCCGATCGTCGCCTCGATGGGGGGGAACGCGGGCACGCAGACCCTCACCGTCGCCGTCCGCGCCCTCGCGACGCGCGACCTCACCGCCTCCAACATGTGGCGCATCGTCGGCCGCGAGACGGCGGTCGGCTTCATCAACGGGGTGGGCTTCGCCATCCTGATCGGGGTCGCCGCAGGGCTCGTCTATTCGAGCGCGGTGCTCGGCGGGGTGATCGCCGCGGCGATGGTCGTCAACATGCTCGTCGCCGGGCTCGCGGGCATCCTGATCCCCATCGGCCTCGAGAAGGCGGGCGCCGACCCCGCCCTCGCCTCGGGCACCTTCGTGACCACCGTCACCGATGTCGTCGGCTTCTTCGCCTTCCTCGGCCTCGCCGCCCTCGTCCTCCTCTGACGCCTTGCATTTGCCCGCGCCCGTGATTTGGTGTCTGGAAACCAGACAGCCGGAGACGCCATGACCGCCCTTCCCGAGAGCATCGACGCCACCCAGGAGATGCTGGCCGAGACCGGCTATGTCTGCGGCCGGGGGCTCGCCACCGTCGCCTTCCTCGCGCTCAAGCTCGGCCGCCCGCTCTTCCTCGAGGGCGAGGCCGGCGTCGGCAAGACCGAGATCGCCAAGGCCATCGCGGCAGCTCTCGGGCGCAAGCTGATCCGGCTCCAGTGCTACGAGGGGCTCGACGCCGCCTCCGCGGTCTACGAGTGGAACTACCCCGCGCAGATGATCGAGATCCGCCTCGCCGAGGCGGCGCACGACCGGGCGCATGAGAGCCTCGCCTCCGACCTCTTCTCCGAGCGCTTCCTCACCCGCCGCCCCCTCCTCGAGGCGATGAGCCCGCAGGAGGGCGGCCCGCCGGTGCTCCTCATCGACGAGCTCGACCGGGCCGA
The DNA here is from genome assembly GCA_964576075.1 of uncultured Limibaculum sp. Lineage (GTDB taxonomy): Bacteria > Pseudomonadota > Alphaproteobacteria > Rhodobacterales > Rhodobacteraceae > Thermohalobaculum. Next base: position 3,151 of record CAZNTX010000147.1, read on the forward strand.
CGAGCCCTTCGAGGCGTTCCTCCTCGAGGCGCTCTCCGACTTTCAGGTGACGATCCCAGAACTCGGCACGGTCAAGGCCCCCGCGCCCCCCATCGTGCTCCTCACCTCGAACCGCACCCGCGAGGTCCACGACGCGCTGAAGCGCCGCTGCCTCTATCACTGGGTCGACTATCCGAGCATGGAGCGCGAGCGCCAGATCCTCGAGACGCGCGCGCCGGAGGTGAGCGCCAGGCTCTCCGAGCAGGTCGTCGCCTTCGTCCAGCGCCTGCGCACCGAGGACCTCTTCAAGCGCCCCGGCGTCGCCGAGACGATCGACTGGGCGAAATGCCTCGTCGCGCTCGACGCCGTGCAGCTCGACCCCGAAACCGTCTCCAACACCCTCGGCGCGCTCCTGAAGTACCAGGACGACATCGCCCGCTTCCAGGGCTCCGAGGCGCGCCGCGTGCTCGAGGAGGTTCAGGCCGGGATCGGATCCGCGGCGTGAGCCCCGAGATCGCCATCCCGGAGCACGGGCGGCTCGCGCTCAACATCCTGCATTTCGCCCGCGCGCTCCGCGCCGCTGGGGTGCCCGTCGGCACGCCCCGGGTGATGCAGGCGCTCCAGGCCGTCGAGGCCGGCGGCATCTCCCACCGGACGGACTTCTACCACACGCTCGCCGCCTGCTTCCTCTCCCGGCCCGAGCACCGGCAGGTCTTCGACCAGTGCTTCCACCTCTTCTGGCGCGATCCCCAGCTTCTCGAGCGCGCGATCGGCCTCCTGTTGCCCGAGATCAAGGCCGCCCCCGAGGAGCGCGAGCGCCGCGCCGCGGAGACCCGCGCGGCCGAGGCGCTGACCGCCGGGCAGGAGGCCCCGCCCGCCCCGGAGACCGAAGAGGGCGAGGAGATCGAGATCGACGCCACCCTCACCGTCTCCGAGACCGAGCGGCTGATGAAGCGCGATTTCGAGCAGATGACCGCTGCGGAGATCGCCGAGGCCAAGCGCATGATCGCGAGCCTGCGGCTGCCCGTCCGCCCGATCGCCTCGCGCCGCTCCCGCCCCGCGCCCCGCGGGCGGCTGGCGGACTGGCGGGCCACCATGCGCGCCTCCATGCGCCGGGGCGGCGAGGCGCAGGAGCTCAAGCGCCGCACCCGCCGCGAGCGCTGGCCCGCCCTCGTCGCCATCCTCGACATCTCGGGCAGCATGGCCGCCTATTCCCGGATGCTGCTGCACTTCCTCCATGCGGCGTCGAACGCCGAGGGCGCCGGCTGGTCGAAGGTCCACGCCTTCACCTTCGGCACCCGGCTCACCAACATCACCCGCCACCTGGCGCAGCGCGATGTCGACGACGCCCTCGCCCGCGCCGGCGCCGAGGTGGCCGACTGGGAGGGCGGCACCCGCATCGGCGCCTGCCTAGAGGCCTTCAACCGCGATTGGTCGCGCCGCGTGCTCTCCCAAGGCGCCGTCGTGCTCCTCATCACCGACGGGCTGGAGCGCGACGACCCCGAGCGCCTCTCCCACGCGGCAGAGCGGCTCGCCCTCTCCTGCCGCCGCCTCGTCTGGCTCAACCCGCTCCTGCGCTGGGACGGGTTCGAGGCCCGCGCCGCGGGCGTGCGCGCGCTCCTGCCCCATGTCGACAGCTTCCGCTCCGCGCACAACATGGACAGCCTGGCCGCCCTGGCCGACGCCCTCGCCCGACCCGAGGACCGCGGCGAGAAAACCCGCCTCCTCGGCCGTCTCGCGGATTAGAGCGTTTCCCGGCCGACGTGAATCGCAGGGGATTCCCATTGGCGGCCCAGC
>CAZNTX010000148.1:0-4920 GCA_964576075.1 uncultured Limibaculum sp.
GCCCGCGCCGCCGCGGCGGCCGGGCGGGCCTGCGCCGGCGCAAGGGTCCGCCCCCCCGGCACGGCCTCCGCCACCGCCGGCGCTCGCGCCGCCGCCGGGGCGAGCCGGGCGCCTGCGGCTTCGGCCCCGGGGGCCTGCGCCGACGGGGTCGCGGCTGGGGCGAGCCGGGCGCCATCCGGATCGGCGGCGGCGGCCGAGGCCGCAGGGGGCGCGACCGCGCCGGCCGGAAACGGCGCAGCGGCCCGAGGCGCGAGGCGGGACGCCTCCGGCATGGCGGCCGGCGCCGGGTCCGAGGCCGGGCGCGCGGCGGCAAGGCCCCGAGGCGCCGGCGCCGCCGGGGCGAGGGGAGCGGCGGAGGGGCGGGCGGCAGCGACCGGCTCCGCCGCCGGGTCCGCCTCCGGGGCGAGCGCCAGCGCCTCCGCAGCCGCGGGCGCGGCATCCTCCGCAGGGGCCGGCAACCCGGCCAGGCGCGCTGCCCCGGCCTCCGGCGGCGGGGCGCTCGCGCGTGCGGCGGGCGGGGAGGCGGCCGCGAGCGCGTCGGCCTCCCCCGGCGCCTCGACGGCCGGCAGCGAAGGCGGTGCCGCCGCGGCGGCGCGCTCGGCCGGGGCCGCGCTCGGGCGCGCCCGCTCGGCGCGGACGGCGCCCGTGCCGAGACGCTCTCCCGCCTCGCGGGTCTCCTCCGCCGGACGGCCCTCGGGCTCCGCCGCCTCCGCCCGGCTCTCGGGCACCCGCGCCGCGGCCATCCGCATCTCGACCGACATCTCCTCGGGGGGCGCAACCGGCTCCGGCGCGAGCGCGAGGCCGAGCGCCGCGGCCGCCCCGAGATGCGCCGCCGCCGAAGCCGCGAGCCCGCCCGCCCAGCGCAGCATCAGGGCGCCCTCGGGGTCACGACGAGCATCACCTCGCCCGCCTCGAGCGCCTTCAGACGGTCGACGAGCGGAAGGAGGCGGCGAAGCGGCGTCTCGGCATGGGCGTTGACCCGGATGAAGGGCCGGTCGCCCCCGGAAAGCCGCGCGACCACCTCGTCGGCGGTCATCGCCGCGCCGTCCAGCGCGAGGCGACCGTCCGGGGCGACGCTGACCGTCGCGCCGCCCTTCGGCATCGGCGCCCCCATCTCCGCGAGCGGCGGCGCGACCTCGAAGGGCGCGGTCGCGTCCATCCGCCCGACCAGCATGAAGAACACGAGGAGGAAGAAGACGACGTCGATCAGCGCGACGATCGTCTCGGGATGGGACCGGCGCTCGGCGCGGGCGAGCCTCATCCGCCGCCCTCCCCCTCGATGCGCACGATCCGGGCATCCGCGACGCCGGCCCGGGCGGCGGCCTCCATGACGCGGACGAGGTCCTGCGCCGCCGCGCCGCCGGAGGGCAGGATCAGCGCGCGGGAGACGCCGGAGAGCCGGGCCGCCAGCGCGTCCGGCGAGAGCGCCTCGCCGCGCAGGACCGGGCGGCCGGCGGCGTCGATCCGCAGCAGGACCGTGCGCGTCTCCGCCGCCTCGCCGCCGCCGCCCGGGGCCTCCCCGTCGACGCCGACCGGGATCATGTCGAGATCGAGATAGGTCGACGTCACCATGAAGAAGACGAGCAGGATCAGCATGACGTCGACGAGCGGCGTCAGCGTGATCATCGCCCCCGGAGACCGGCCGCGGGCGAGGCGCATCAGCCCGCCCGCGCGTGGTCGGCGGCGAAGAGGCCGGAGACCGCGTCCTCGATCCCGTGCGCCACCCGGTCGACCTTCGCCGAGAGGAGGCTCGCCGCGATCGCGGCCGGGATCGCCACGATCAGCCCCGCCGCCGTGGTCAGGAGCGCCTGCCAGATGCCGCCCGCGAGCACCGCCGCATTGGCCGAGCCGCCGGCGAGTTCGAGCTCCTGGAAGGACTGGATCATGCCGAGCACCGTCCCGAGAAGCCCGAGCAGCGGGCTCACCATGGCGATCACCTCGAGCGTGCGGAGATTGCGCCGCAGGCGGTCGAGCTCGCCGTTGCCCTGGCGTTCGAGCTCGCGCTCGACCATCTCCGCCTCCGCCTTCTCCGCGAGCGCCGCCATGCCGTGCGCGAGCACCCGGTCGGCCGGGCGGCCCGCCCCGTCGAGGGCCGCGCGGGCGGCGTCGGTCCGGCCCGCGCGCCAGTCCGCGAGCGCCTTGGCCCGGGCCTCGGCCCCGCCGAGGACGCCGGAGAGCTCCACCACCTTCACGACGATGAGCGCCACCGAATAGACCGAGACCGCCGCGAGGAGCCAGACGATCGGCCCCCCGTCCCGCGCCCAGCCGAGCATCTGCTCCAGCATGGCGTCACTTCACGAGCGGAGCGTCGGTCTTGGACGAGAGCTCGAGGAGGGGGAAGCAGTCCATCTCCTCGCCGTTCTGCGGGGCGCAGGCGGCGATCTCGTGGAGCAGCACCTCGCCGATCCGCGCGCAGCCGATCTCGGGGATCTCGAAGAGCTTGAGCGTGGTGCGCTCGGCCGGGAGCGGGGCCGCGTCGATGGTGAGCAGCCGGTCGATCACGCCGTCGGTGTCGAGGATCGCCAGCGACATCTCGAACTCGGCGAACACCGTCTCGGTCGCGTTGCGGAAGAGGAAGAAGCTGCGGCAGCCGGCCTCCACGTCCTCGAACTTGTTGAGCTCCACCGTGAGCCGCGGCTCCTCGGCCGCCGCCGGCGCCGCGACGGCCGCCGCGGCGAGCGCCGCGCAGCCGATGATCCCCCGAACCATGTCCCTCTCCCTGTCGCTGACCGGGCCCGTTCGCCCCGTGTCGCGCAGCCTATCAGATTCGCGCGCGCACCGCATCGCGGGGAGGGATCGACTTTGGGGGCGGATGAATGCAAATCGCATTGCGATATGCAAAACATGCAACTTGCAGTCTTGTCAGCAATCCTGTGCGGCTGCCCAGCGCGCCCGGCGCGACCCGCCCTGAAACGGCAACAGGCGGCCACGAGGGGCCGCCTGCTGGGATCACGCCAGTCACTCTCTCGTCTCACGCACGCATACGACCCACTGGAGCGCTACGCAAACCCGAACCGAACACCGACATACGCAACGAAAACACACACTCTGACGGGAGATATGCAACCCGCGTGCCAAACTCTGGTCAGGCGCCGGCCTTGGCCGCGCGGGCCGCGCGCAGCCGCTCGAAATCCTCGCCCGCATGGTAGGAGGACCGCGTCAGCGGCGAGGCCGAGACCATCAGGAAGCCCTTGGCATAGGCCGCCCGCTCGAGCGCCTCGAACTCCTCGGGCGTCACGTAGCGGTCCACCGCCGCGTGCTTGCGCGTCGGCTGGAGATACTGCCCGACCGTGAGGAAATCGACGCCGGCCGAGCGCATGTCGTCCATCACCTGCAGCACCTCCTCGCGCCGCTCGCCGAGGCCGACCATGAGCCCGGACTTGGTGAAGACCTGCCCGGAGAGCTCCTTCGCCCGCTCGAGCAGCCGGAGCGAATGGTAGTAGCGCGCGCCGGGGCGGATCGAGGGGTAGAGCGCGGGCACCGTCTCGAGATTGTGGTTGAAGACGTCCGGCCCCGCCGCGATCACCTCGGCGAGCGCAGAAGGCGGGCAGCGCAGGAAATCCGGCGTGAGCACCTCGATCGTCGTCCCCGGGCGCTTGCGGCGGACGGCGCGGATCGTCTGCGCAATATGGCCCGCGCCGCCGTCCTCGAGATCGTCCCGGTCGACCGAGGTGATCACCACATGGGAGAGGCCGAGCTTGGCCACCGCATCGGCCACGCGCACCGGCTCGAACGGGTCGAGCGCGTCGGGCCGCCCGGTCGCGACGTTGCAGAAAGAACAGCCGCGGGTGCAGATCTCGCCCATGATCATCATGGTCGCGTGCCCCTGGGCCCAGCACTCCGCGACATTCGGGCAGCCCGCCTCCTGGCAGACGGTGTGGAGCCCGTGCTCCTCCACCACCGCCCGCGTCGCGGCATAGCCCCCGCCGGAGGGGGCCTTGACCCGGATCCAGGGCGGCTTGCGCGGCGAGGGGTTGTCGGCGCGATGCGCCTTTTCGGGGTGGCGGGTGCGGGTCTCCATCGGGTCCTCCTCGCCGCCTCAGCGCTTCTTCTTCGGCGGCATCAGGTCGGTGATCGTCCCCTCGAACATCTCGGCGGCGAAGTTGACCGTCTCCGAGAGCGTCGGGTGCGGGTGGATGGTGTGGCCGAGATCGGTGGCGTCCGCCCCCATCTCGATGGCGAGCGCGGCCTCGGAGATCAGATCGCCCGCATTGGTGCCGACGATGGCCGCGCCGAGCACCTGATGGGTATGCGGATCGAACAGGAGCTTCGTCATCCCCTCCGAGCGGGCATTGGCGAGCGCGCGGCCGGAGGCGGCCCAGGGGAACACGCCCTTGCCGACCTTCCGCCCCTCGGCCTTCGCCTCCGACTCGGTGAGCCCGGCCCAGGCGACCTCCGGGTCGGTATAGGCGACCGAGGGGATCACGCGCGCATCGAACGCCCGGTTCATCCCGGCGGCGACCTCCGCCGCGACCTTGCCCTCGTGCACCGCCTTGTGCGCCAGCATCGGCTGGCCGACTATGTCGCCGATCGCGAAGATATGCTCGAGATTGGTGCGCTGGCGCTTGTCGACGGGCACGAAGCCGCGCTCGTCCATCTTCACGCCGGTGTTCTCCAGGCCGATCAGCTTGCCGTTGGGGCGGCGGCCGACGGCGACGAGGAGCTTGTCGAACACGTCCGTCGTCGTCCCGTCCGGCCCCTCGAAGGTGACCTTGAGGCCGGATTTCATCTGCTCCACCGCCGTCACCTTGGTGTGGAGATGGATCGCCTCGTAGCGGCCCTCGATCCGCTGGAAGAGCGGCTTGACCACGTCGCGATCCGCGCCGGGGATGATCTGGTCCATCAGCTCGCAGACGGTGACCTTGGAGCCGAGCGCGTCGTAGACGCAGGCCATCTCGAGCCCGATGATCCCGCCGCCGA
>CAZNTX010000149.1:0-4578 GCA_964576075.1 uncultured Limibaculum sp.
GCGAGCCGACGCCGGAGGAACTGGCCGAAAAGCTCCAGATGCCGCTGGAGAAGGTCCGCAAGGTGATGAAGATCGCCAAGGAGCCGATCAGCCTCGAGACGCCCATCGGCGACGAGGAGGACAGCCAGCTCGGCGATTTCATCGAGGACAAGAACGCGATCCTGCCGCTCGATTCGGCGATCCAGTCGAATCTCAAGGACACGACGACGCGGATCTTGTCCTCGCTGACCCCGCGTGAGGAGCGCGTCCTGCGCATGCGCTTCGGCATCGGCATGAACACCGACCATACGCTCGAAGAGGTCGGCCAGCAGTTCTCCGTGACCCGCGAGCGGATCCGCCAGATCGAGGCGAAGGCGCTCAGGAAGCTCAAGCACCCCTCCCGCTCCCGCCGCCTCCGCTCCTTCCTGGACAACTGATCCCAGCGGCCGGCGCGGGCCCCGATTGCACGCGGTCCGCGGTCTTCGACCGCGACCCTGCGCGCGGTGGCCCGCCCCCACCCCCGCCGCCGCCGCTCGGACCGCGTCGCGGTCCGAGCGGCGGGGGTGGGGGCGGGCGCTCGTCGGAAAGGCGGGCCGCCGAAGGCGGTCCGGCCGCGCGAAACCCGGCAGACGGACGCTCGAACGGGCTTTGCTCGGGCCGGGCGGCATGCATACTCCGCTCCGCATCTGGCCGTTGGGCGACAGCGGGGGAGGGGAAGATGGGTCTGGTGGTGGTGCTCGGAGGGCTCTACCTCGCTGTCGCGATCGCCGCCTCGCAGCTTCCGCGGCTGCTCGCGGCGGCGGTCTTCGCCCTCAATCTCGGCGTCTATCTCTGGATCTGGGGCGGGGTGCCGGACCAGCCGACCAATCTCGGCAGCCAGACCATCCATATCGTCATTCTGGTCGGCGGGCAGACGGCGGCGCTCCTCGGGAGCGCGATGCCCTGGGTCTGGCCCGGGACGGCGGACTGGGCACGCTGGGCGCGGGCCATGGTGGCCGGGCTCGCGAGCTATCCGGTCTGGATGCTGGTGCCGTTCCTGTTCTACTGACCGGCGCGGGCGAGGCCGAGATGGGCGGGCAGCGCGCCGATCGAGGGCAGCACCGCCTCGGCCTCGGGCGCGAGCTCCTCTGCGCCGGCCGGGCCCGTCAGCACCGCGAGCGCGCGGGCGCCGGCGGATCGGGCCATGCGCAGATCGTGGAGCGAATCGCCGACGACGGCGATCTCCTCCGGGGCGAGGCCGGTCCGGTCGGCGAAGGCGCGGAGCATGCCGGGGCCGGGCTTCAGCCCGTGGCCCGAATCGTAGCCTGCGAGGAAGGCGAACGGGCTCAGCGCGCCGACGGCGGCGAGCTGCGCCCGGGCGGCCTCCTCCGAATCGTGGGTGGCGACGCCGAGGGCGAGGCCGGCGGCGGCGAGCTCTGCGAGGAGGGCGGGGAGGTCCGCGACCGCGGGCACGAGGGTCGCCGGCCCCACCGCCTCGGCGGAGAGGCGGCGGATGCGCGCCTCGATCTCGTCCGCCCCGAGCCCCGGCAGGAGCGGCGCCCAGAGCTCGGCGGTCTCGGCCACGGCGCCAGAGACGATGGGCGAGCCCGCGCGGAAGCGGCCGGTCGCGAGATCGAGCCCGCCCGCATCCGCGAGGCGCCGGGCGAGCGCGGGCTCGGGGGCGAGTGCGGCGATCACCTCGGTCACGACCCCGCGCCAGGTCGCGTCGAAGTCGAAGAGCGTGCCGTCCTTGTCGAACAGCACGCCGCGGACCGCCGGGGCCATGGGCGGGCTCAGCCGAAGAGCCCGAGGCTCTCGAGCTTGAGCATCACCTCATGGGCGCAGTCGTCCGGCGTCACCGCGACGGTGTCGACCCGGAGCTCGGGGGTCTCGGGCTCCTCGTAGGGGTCCGAGATGCCGGTGAACTCCTTGATCTTGCCCTCCCGCGCGAGCTTGTAGAGGCCCTTGCGGTCGCGCCGCTCGCACTCCTCGAGGGGGGTGGCGACATGGATCTCCACGAAGGCGCCGTATTGCTCGATCATCTGGCGCACGGTGCGGCGCGTCGCGGCATATGGGGCGATCGGCGCGCAGATGGCGATGCCGCCGTTCTTGGTGATCTCGGAGGCGACGAAGCCGATGCGGCGGATGTTGATGTCGCGGTGCTCCTTGGAGAAGCCGAGCTCGGAGGAGAGGTGCTTGCGCACCACGTCGCCGTCGAGGAGCGTCACCGGGCGGCCGCCGAGCTCCATCAGCTTGACCATCAGCGCGTTGGCGATGGTCGACTTGCCCGAGCCCGAGAGGCCGGTGAAGAACACGGTGAAGCCCTGCTTGGAGCGCGGCGGCCGGGTGCGGCGGAGCTCGGAGACGACCTCGGGGAAGGAGAACCAGTCCGGGATCTCGAGGCCGAGGGCGAGGCGGCGGCGGAGCTCGGTGCCGGAGATGTCGAGGACGGTCGCGCCCTCGGCCACCTCGTCGCGCGGCTGGTATTCGGCGCGCTCCTGCACGTAGACCATCTGTTTGAAGGGGACCATCTCGATCCCGATCTCGTCCTGATAGCGCCCGACGACCTCCTGCGCGGCGTAGGGGTCGTAGAAGTCCTCGCCCTTCGAGTTCTTGCCGGGCCCCGCATGGTCGCGGCCGACGATGAAATGCGTGCAGCCGTGATTGCGCCGGATCAGGGCGTGCCAGAGCGCCTCCCGCGGGCCGGCCATGCGCATCGCGAGGTTGAGGAGCGAGAGATGGGTGGTGGCGGCGGGGTATTTGTCGAGCACCGCCTCGTAGCAGCGCACCCGGGTGAAATGGTCGATATCGCCGGGCTTCGTCATCCCCACGACCGGGTGGATCAGGAGATTCGCCTGCGCCTCTTTCGCGGCGCGGAAGGTGAGCTCCTGATGCGCCCGGTGCAGCGGGTTGCGGGTCTGGAAGGCGACGACCCGGCGCCAGCCGAGCTTGCGGAAATAGGCGCGCAGCTCGTTCGGCGTGTCCCGGCGCATCTTGAAATCGTAATGCGTCGGCGGGGCGATGCCGGTGACCGGGCCGCCGAGATAGACCGGGCCCGCCTGGGTGTGGAGATAGTCGACCGCCGGATGCGCCATGTCGTCCGCGCCGAAGACGCGCTCGGCCTCGCGGGCCTTCTCCGGGCGCCATTTGTCGGTGACAGAGAGGATCGCGAGGATCACGCCCTCCTGGTCGCGCAGCGCGATGTCCTGCCCGGGCTCGACCCGCTCGGCGAAGGCGTCCGAGACGTCGAGGGTGACCGGCATCGGCCAGAGCTCCCCGCTCGCGAGGCGCATCTCGTCGACCACGCGGTCGTAATCCGCGCGCCCGAGAAAGCCCTTGAGCGGGTGGAAGCCGCCGTTCATCAACAGCTCGAGGTCGCAGATCTGGCGCTGGGTGAGGTCGAGCGAGACGAGATCCCCCGCCTCCTGCTTGAGCTTCTTGGCGCTTTCGGCTGAGACGTAGAGTTCGGGGATCGGCGCGGTGTTGGCGTCCATGGGAAGGCTCCGGGGCGTGCGTTCTGCTCGCGCGCCTTCTGGACCGGCAGGGTTAAGAATACAATAACCGAGGGGGCGCGTCTTTTGCAGTGCAGCATTTCTCCCACAGAGGAGGCCGGGCCGCTGCCCGTGTCGGTCTTCCTCATCGCCAAGGACGAGGCCGCGCGCCTGCCGCGGACGCTCGCGGCGGTGCAGGGGCTCGCCGGGGAGATCGTGCTCGTCGATTCGGGCTCGACCGACGCGACCTGCGAGATCGCCCGCGCCGCCGGCGCCCGTGTCGAGAACCGCGGCTGGGAGGGCTACGGCCCGCAAAAGGCCTATGCCGAGAGCCTCTGCCGCCACGACTGGGTGCTGAACATCGACGCCGACGAGGAGGTGACGCCCGCCCTCGCCGCCGAGATCCGCGCGCTTTTCGCCGGGGGTGCGCCCGCGCCCGGGGCCTACGAGATCCCGATCCTCAATCTCTATCCCGGAGAGGATCGCCCGCGCCCCTTCGCGGCCGATTATCTGGTGGTGCGCCTCTATCACCGAGGCGCGGGCGGCTACCGGGCGCATCCGCTCTTCGACCGGGTGAGTCTCGCCGCGGGCGTGCGCGCCCGCCGGCTCCGAGGGGCGCTCTGGCACCGCCCGCTCCTCTCCTGGGAGGGGTTCGTGGCCAAGGAGAACCGCTATACGAGCTTTCAGGCCGAGGCCGCGCGTCCCCGCGCCCGCTGGCTCTTGCTGGTCAGGCTCTGGACCGAGCTGCCCGTCGCCTTCCTGAAGTTCTATCTCCTGCGGCGCCACGTGACCGGCGGCTGGAAGGGCGTCGCCTTCTCTGGCGTGGCGGCCTTCGCCCGGTGGCTGCGGATCGTGAAGCTCCTCGCACGGGCCGAGGCGGACGGGGGCCGGCGAAAAAAGTGACGAACCGATGACGAAGGGCTTGACCGGGCCCGGGCGATTCCCATATGTCCTTCTTGTCAGCGGGGCGGCGCTCCGGTGGCTTTCGGAAATGACCGCACCAACGGCCGGGCAAGGCCCGGGCGGCGATTTTTTTCCCGCTCTTTGACAGTTTAGAAATGCGAAGGGATATGTGGGCGGTTTGGGTCGTCTGACGACGGACGGACTGTTGCATATCGGCGCCTTAGGG
>CAZNTX010000150.1:0-4505 GCA_964576075.1 uncultured Limibaculum sp.
CCGCGCCCCGCCCGGCGGCGGGCGGCGCGCGCGGGCGCGGCAGGGGCCTGTGGCGCGGGCCTCGCGCCGTGGCGGCGCGGGGGCCTGCGGTGAGCGGGGGCGTGCGGCATCCTCCCGGCTCGGCGGTGGCGGTGCTGGTGCCGGCGCCGCTGCCGGGGCCGCTCGATTATCTCGTGCCGGAGGGGCCGGCGCTCGCCGAGGGGCAGATCGTCGAGGTCGGGCTCGGCGGGCGGCGGGTGCTCGGCGCGGTCTGGGGGCCGGGGCGCGCGGGGCTCGCGCGGGGCCGGCTGAAGCCGATCGCCGGGGTGGTGGCGGTGCCCCCGCTCGGGGCCGCCTTCCGGCGGTTTCTCGGGCGGGCGGCGGACTACACGCTGACGCCGCCGGGGCGGATGCTGCAGCTCGCGCTGCGCGCGCCCGATCTCGGCCGGCCGGCGCCGCTGGAGACGGTCTATCGCCTCGCCGGCCCTTTGCCCGCGCGCATGACCGAGGCGCGGGCGCGGGTGGTGGCGGCGCTCGAGGCGGCGGGGGAGGCGATGCCGGCGGCCCGGCTCGCCGCGGCGGCGGGGACGAGCGCGGCGGTGGTGCGCGGGCTCGCCGAGGCCGGGACGCTCGCGGCCGAGCGGGCGGCGCGGGAGCGGCCCTATCCGCAGCTCTTCGGGCAGGCGCCGGGGCGGCATCTGAACGCGGCGCAGGCGGAGGCGGCGGAGCGGCTGCGCGCGGGCCTCGCGGCGCGGCGTTTCGAGACGGTGCTGCTGCGCGGCGTGACGGGCTCCGGCAAGACGGAGGTCTATCTCGAGGCCGTGGCGGACTGCGTCGGCCAGGGGCGGCAGGCGCTTGTGCTCGTGCCGGAGGTGGCGCTGACGCCGGCCTTTCTCGCCCGGGTCGAGGCGCGCTTCGGCGCGCGGCCGGCGGAGTGGCACCATGCGGTGGCGCCGGGGGAGCGGCGCCGGCTCTGGCTCGCCGCGGCGGAGGGGCGGGTGCCGCTCGTCGTCGGCGCGCGGTCGGCGCTCTTCCTGCCCTTCGCCGAGCTCGGGCTTCTGGTGGTCGACGAGGAGCACGAGCCCTCCTTCAAGCAGGAGGAGGGGGTGCTCTATCACGCCCGCGACATGGCCGTCCTGCGCGCCTCGGAGGAGGGCGCGCTCGCGGTGCTCGCCTCGGCCACCCCGTCGCTCGAGAGCTGGGCGAATGCGGAGGCGGGGAAATACGCGCGGATCGACCTGCCAGAGCGCTATGGCCGGGCGGTGATGCCGAGGATCCGGCTCGTCGAATTGCGCAAGGACGCGCCGGCGCAGGGGGACTGGCTCTCGCCCGGGCTCGCACGCGCGGTGGCGGCGCGGCTCGAGGTGGGCGAGCAGGCGCTGCTCTTCCTCAACCGGCGGGGCTATGCGCCGCTCACGCTGTGCCGGGCCTGCGGGCACCGCTTCGGCTGCCCCGATTGCGACGCTTGCCTGGTGACGCACCGGCTGCGGCGCCGGCTCGTCTGCCACCAATGCGGGCATACCGAGCCGATCCCCGCCAAATGCCCCGCCTGCGGGCGCGAGGACCGGCTGATGGAATGCGGCCCCGGCGTCGAGCGGATCGCCGAGGAGGCGGCGCGGCGCTTCCCGGGCGCGCGGATCTCGGTGCTCTCCTCCGATCTCGTGCCCTCGGCGCAGGAGATGAAGGCGCGGCTCGCGGAGATCGCCGAGGGGGGCGCGGATATCGTCGTCGGCACGCAGATCGTCGCCAAGGGGCACAATTTCCCGAAGCTCACGCTGGTGGGCGTCGTGGATGCGGATCTGGGGCTGCAGGGGGGCGATCTGCGCGCGGCGGAGCGGACCTTCCAGCTCCTCTCGCAGGTGGCGGGCCGGGCGGGGCGCGCCGAGGCGCCCGGCGAGGCGCTGGTGCAGACGGCGAACCCGGACCATCCGGTGATGCAGGCGATCCTGACCGGCGAGGCGGAGGCGTTCTGGGCGGCGGAGGCGGAGTCGCGCCATGCCGCGGGCAGCCCGCCCTATGGGCGCATGGCGGGCGTGATCCTCTCCGGGCTCGAGGAGGCGCCGGTTTGGGAGACGGCGCGGGCGCTCGCCCGGGCGCGGGCCCCGCTCGAGCGGGCGGGCGCCGAGCTCTTCGGCCCGGCGCCTGCGCCCATCGCCCGGGTGCGCGGGCGCCACCGGGTGCGGCTGCTCGTGAAGGCCGGGAAGGGGGTGGCGCTGCAGGCCGCGCTCCGGGCCTGGCGCGAAGGGGTGAAGATCCCGGCCTCGGTCCGCCTCGCCATCGACATCGACCCGCAGAGCTTCCTCTGAACCCCGCGGCGGGGCGTCTCGCCCCCGGGCGATGACGGGCGATGACGGGCGACGGCGGGCGCGGGCGTGCTAGCTCCCCGGGTGGCAGCAGAGAAGGAGACCCACATGCCGCTTCCGCTTCCGCTCCCGACGCCGAGCGCGGTCGTCGCCACTTCGGCGACGCTCGCGGGCCTCGGCGTCGGCCTCGCGCTCGGCCTCGGCGCTGCGGCGCTCTATCACGCCTCCCGCGGCGACGGGCCGGTGCCCGCGCCCCTGGATCCGGGGGCGCCGCGATGATCCTGCGACAGACCGCCAATGCCGGGCTGCATTTCGCCGGGGGCGTGGCGATGGGGCTGACCCTCGTCCTCGCCGCCTGCACCCTGGCGCGCACCGCCAAGGCGATGTCGGAGGGCCGCGGCCCGCGCATGCCGGGGATGCCGGGGACCGGCCGCCCCGAGGCCCCGCGCACGCCGCCGCCGGACACCATCGCCGGCGCCTCGGGCGACACGGTGGACTGACCGCCGCAAGATCCGGGTGGCGCGCGCCGCCGCCCGGGCGCATCCTTCTCCTGGAACCGAGAGGAGGAGTTCCCGATGCACCCCCTGCCGTCCGTCCGCCCGACCGAGGCCCCGCGCCTGTCCGTCCGCCCGATCCCGTCGGCTTGGGTCGACGCCGTCCGCGCCGGCGGGCCGGACGACAACGGGCAGCCGCCCGAGCGGGCGGTCTCCGACGGCGACGGCGTTCCCTGCCGCCACTGCCTGCGCGACGTGCCGGCGGGCCGCGAGATGCTGATCCTCGCGCACCGCCCCTTCGCCGGGCGCCATGCCTATGCCGAGACCGGGCCGATCTTCCTCTGCGCCGATGCCTGCGCGCCCTGGAAGGGGCCGGGCCTGCCCCCGATCCTCGCCACGAGCCCTGCCTATATGCTGCGCGGCTATTCGGCCGGGGAGCGCATCGTCTACGGCACCGGGGGCGTCGTTCCCGCGGGCGAGATCGTGGCCCGCGCGGCGGCGTTGCTCGCGCGCGCGGAGGTCGAGGAGGTGCATGTCCGCTCGGCCGCCAACGGCTGCTTCCAGTGCCGGATCGCGCGGGAGGGAGCCTGAGTCGGCCGGCGCGATGCTGCGCTGCGACGATCTGCCCGGCGGCTGGGCGCCGCTCGCCTGCGCTCCGCCGTTGCGCCGACGGGGCTTTTCCGCCTCGCGGGCGGGCTTGGCGCGCAGTTGCAAGGGTTCCGACCCTGTGCTAGCGAACGCACGCGCTCGGGGCCGCACGCCTCGGAGCGGCGTGGCGCATGCGCCGGGACGGGACGGACGGGAGGCTCGATCAGAGTGGCAGAGACTGCGACGCTCACATCCACCATCGCCGAACGATACGCGACCGCCCTGTTCGACCTCGCCGAGGAGCAGGGCGCGCTCGAGGCCGTCGAGTCGGACGTCGAGAGCCTGAAAGCCGCGATCGCGGAGAGTTCCGATCTCGCCGGCATGATCTCCTCGCCGCTCTACGGGCGCGAGGAGCAGTCGGCCGCGATCCGTGCGGTGTCCGAGGCGATGGGCCTCGGCGCTGTCGTCGCCAATCTCGCGGGTCTGATGGCCGCCAAGCGCCGCCTCTTCGCGCTGCCGGACGTGCTGGACGCCTTCACCGCCCGCCTCGCCGAGCATCGCGGCGAGGTGACCGCGAACGTCACCGCCGCGCGCGCGCTCTCCGACGCGCAGATCGACGCGCTGAAGCAGAAGCTCGGCGCCTCGCTCGGGCGCGAGGTGAAGCTCGATATCCGCATCGACCCCGCCATCCTCGGCGGGCTGGTCGTCAAGGTGGGCTCCCGGATGGTCGACACGTCGATCCGGTCGAAGCTCGCTTCGCTGCAAAACGCAATGAGAGAGGTCGGGTGAGATGGGCATCCAGGCATCGGAAATTTCTGCGATCCTCAAGGAGCAGATCAAGAATTTCGGTCAGGAGGCCGAGGTCGCCGAGATCGGGCAGGTGCTCTCGGTCGGCGACGGCATCGCCCGCGTCTACGGTCTGGATCAGGTCCAGGCCGGCGAGATGGTCGAGTTCCCGAACGGCACGCGCGGCATGGCGCTCAACCTCGAGGCCGACAATGTCGGTGTCGTGATCTTCGGCTCCGACCAGGAGATCAAGGAAGGCGACACCGTCAAGCGCACCAATTCGATCGTGGACGTGCCGACCGGCAAGGGCCTGCTCGGCCGCGTGGTCGACGCGCTCGGCAACCCGATCGACGGC
>CAZNTX010000151.1:0-4483 GCA_964576075.1 uncultured Limibaculum sp.
GGACGCCGGCGGGCCCGCGCGCCTCGCCGCAGGGGGTGCTCGTCTCGGGAGAGCGGAGTTCAGGCCTCGCCGCGGGCGGGCAGGGCGCGGGCGGCGCCGGGCGCCGGGCGAAGCGCGATCTCGTAGCGGCAGGCCGGGGCGCCGCGGGCGCAGCAGGCGGTCTCGACCACCCGGGTGCCGGGGGCGACGAGGGCGCGGAAGAGCCGCTCGAACACCGCGCGGTGCCAGGGGCAGCCGGGCGTCGCGAGCGGGTTCGCGGCGATCTCGACCACCGGGCGCCCCCATCCGCGGAAGGAGAAGCCGCCAGAGCCCGCGAAGGTCCAGGCCGCGCGGGAGATCGCCGTCAGCAGGAGCCGCCCCGCGAGCCGCGGCGGCAAGGCGCGCAGCAGGCGCTGGGCGGGCTTCGGGATGCGGTGGGCGAGGAGATACTCCGCCGTCAGCCGCCCCGCCTCCGCCGCCACGCGCTCGGCCCGGCCTGCGGGCAGGCAGGCGGCCACCACCCGGTGGAGCCGCGCGGCCTCGATCTCGGGGACCATCGCCTCGGGGGGCGCCTCGAGGAGCCGCGCGAGCCCGGCCGCCTCGAAGACCTGGCGGGCGAGCGCCTCGCCGCCCTCGGCCCGGAGCGCCGCCGCCGTCTGCAGAACGGCGTTGGGCCCGACGCGCGCCGGGCCCTCTCTCTCCTGCGTCGCCGGGCTCATTCGGCGGGGATGCCGTCGGCCCGGGCCGCGGGCTTGGCCTGGTTCTCGGGCCGGCCGGGGCAGCTCGTGGGGATCTTGTGATCGCCGGTGAGGTTGGGGACGGGGATGTCCGGGTCGCGGTGCACCGCCTTGTCGGCCGCCGCGAGGTCGGCCTCGGAGAGCTGGTCGGCGCCGCCGCCGCAGGCCATGGCGCGCTGGGCCTCCTTCTTGGCCTTGACCTGGGCCTTCAGCGCCTCCTTGCGCTCCTGCGCCTTCTTCTTGCGGTCGGCCATCGCCTCCCAGTCGGCCATCTGCGCGGGCGCGATCTGCTTGCTGTCGTCGAAGTGGAAGTCGACCTTCTCCTTCGATTGCGGGCCCCAATAGCCGACCTTGCCGAGGTCGTAGAAGGTGCGGGCGAAGCCGGCCTTGAGGAACGCCTTTAGGCAGCCGAGCAGATAGCGCCGGCGGAAGCCGGTGCCGCGCCAGGGATAGTGGAAGAACGCCTTGTTCATGTAGAAGCGGCGGTAGTTGTGCATCACCCGGTCGAGCAGGGTGGCGCGGTCCATCGCTTCGGGCTTCATGATCGGGGTGACGAAGTTGTATTTCTCGAAGTCGAACACCTCGACCTTGTCGCCGAGTTCCTGGAACAGCGGCGAGAACGGCCAGGGCGTATACATCGACCAGTTGGCGAGGTCGGGGTTCCATTCGCGGGCGAAGCGGTAGGTCTCCTCCAGCGTCTCCTCGGTCTCGTTCTCCAGCCCGACGATGAATTGCGCCTCGGTGAAGATGTCGGCGTCGCGCAGCAACTTGATGGCGAGGCGGTTGTTCTCGACCTTGGTCTCCTTGTTGAAGCGGTCGAGCTTCATCTGCGCGGCCGCCTCGGTGCCGAGGGAGACATGGACGAGGCCGGCCTTGCGCCAGAGCGGGAGCAGGTCCTTGTCGCGCATGATGTCGGTGACGCGGGTGTTGATGCCCCATTTGACGCGGTCGGGCAGCCCGCGGCGGATCAGTTCCTCGCAGAACTCGGTGAACTTCTTGCGGTTGATCGTCGGCTCCTCGTCGGCGAGGATGAAGAAGCCGACCTGGTGGTCGTCGACCAGCTTCTCGATCTCGTCGGCGACGGACTTCGGATCCCGCACGCGATAGTCGCGCCAGAACTTCCACTGCGAGCAGAAGGAGCAGGTGAAGGGGCAGCCGCGGGCCATGTTGGGGATGGCGACGCGGGTGTTGAGCGGGATGTAGATGTATTTCTCCCACTCGAGGAGCGACCAGTCGGGCTCGAGCCCGTCGAGGTCCTTGACCGTGGGGGCGGCCTGCGTCGCGACGATCTCGCCGGTGGCATCGTCGCGGAAGGCGAGGCCCTTGATCTTCTTGCGGTCCTCCGGCCAGCGGCCCTCGGCGACGGTGCGGACGAAATCGACGAAGATCTCCTCGCCCTCGCCGCGGACGATGGCGTCGATCCAGGGCGCCTCGGAGAGCACCTGCTTGAACATGAAGGTCGCGTGCACGCCGCCGAGCACGGTCACCGCGTCCGGGCAGACCTCGCGGGCGATCTCGAGCGCGCGCTCGGCCTTGTAGATCGACGGCGTGATCGAGGTCGCGCCGACGATGTCGGGCCGGGCCTCGGCGATGCGCCGACCGATCTCCTCGTCGGAGAGGTCGTTCGTCATCGCGTCGATGAAGGTGATGTCGGTGTAGCCCGCGGCCTTGAGCGGGCCGGCCAGATAGGCGACCCAGGCCGGCGGCCAGTTGCCGGCGATCTCGGCCCCGCCGGAGTGGTAGTTCGGGTGAATGAGCACGATGCGCATGGGCCAGCCTCCCTGTGTGTTCCACAAGGGAGACATGAGAAGTGACAACCTACCTTGACACAAATCAAGTGGGATGGCCTTTCGCAGGGTGGCCGGCGGTTTGGACTTCCGCCCGGTCGGTCCCATCTGGTGGAAACGGAGGGATGAGATGACAGAGACAGCAAGCCCCAAGGGCGGGGCGGCCGCCCGCATCGGTCCGCGTCCGGCCTGGCCGTTGCCGCCGCGGCCGACGACCGAGGCCGGCGAGCCGCGCCGCCTCGGGCTCGAGATCGAGTTCGCCGGGATGACCGTGGCGGACGCGGCCGACATCGTGCGCGCGCTCTGGGGCGGGCGGATCGACGCCCGCGCGCGCCACGACATGCTGGTGGAGACCGACCGCTTCGGCGAGGTGCATGTGGCGCTCGACACCCGCCACGCCGCGCACAAGGCCGATCAGAGCGAGCTTTCGGAGGCCGCGCGCGCGCTCTTCGGCGATGTCGCCTCGATCGTCGTGCCCGTCGAGATCACCATGCCGCCGATCCCCCTCGCCGACGCGCCCGAGCTCGACCGCCTCTCGGCCGCGCTCCGCGCCGCCGGGGCGGAGGGGACACGGGCGGGCCTCGCCTACGCCTTCGGCACGCAGCTCAATGTCGAGGCCTGGGGCACCGGGCCGGCCGACATCCTGGCGACGCTGCGCGCCTATTTCCTGCTGGAAGACTGGCTGCGGGAGGAGATCGAGGTCGACCGCGCGCGCAGCCTCCTCGGCTTCGAGACGGCGCATCCCCTCGCCTATCAGCGCCTCGTGCTCGACCCGGGCTACGCGCCGGACCCGGCCCGGCTCGCCGCCGACTACATCGACCACAACCCGACGCGCAATCGCGGGCTCGACCTGTTGCCGATCCTCGCCCATCTCGACGCCGAGGCCGTGGCCGCCCGGCTGCCCGAGGAGAAGATCAAGGCGCGGCCGGCCTATCACTACCGCCTGCCGAACTCCGCGGTGGAGGACCCGGCCTGGTCGCCCCGGCTCGAATGGCTGCGCTGGCTGAGGCTCGAGCGCCTCGCGGTCGACGCCGCCCGCCTCGCCGAGGCGGCCGCGGAACGGGTGGCGCTGCTCGACCGTCCGCTCGCGCCGATCTTCGCCGTCGGCGCGCTCAGGGACGCCTCGATCGCGCTCGGGCGCACGCTCTGATGCGCCCGCTGATCGGCGTCGCGACGGCCCAGCGCATCACCCCGGCCTGGCCGTTCATCGCGATGGGGGTGCGGCTCGCGGGGGGCGTGCCCCGGCGCCTGCCGCCGCGCGCCCCGGCCAAGGCGCTCGAGGGGCTCGCCGGCGTGATCGTCGGCGGGGGCGACGACATCGGCACCGAGCTCTACGGCGGCAAGGTGGTGCTCGACACCAAGGTGGACCCGGATCGCGACGCCGCCGAGCGCCGGCTGCTCGAGCGGGTCTGGGACAGCGAGATGCCGATCCTCGGGATCTGCCGCGGCGCGCAGATGCTGAACGTGGTGCGCGGCGGGACGCTGCATCAGAACATCTACGAGGTCTATCTCGACGCGCCGAAGCTCTGGACGCCCTTGCCGCTGAAGCATGTGACGATCGAGGGCGGCACGCGGCTCGCCGAAGTGGCGGGGCGCGAGGAACTCGTGGTGAACAGCCTGCACAACCAGTCGGTCGACCGGCTCGGCGAGGGCATCCGGGTCTCCGCGCGCGACAGGAGCGGCGTGGTGCAAGGGATCGAGGTGGCGGAGGCGGCGTTCCGGGTGGGCGTGCAGTGGCATCCGGAGTTCCTGCTCTACAGGCGGCCGCATCGGGCGCTCTTCCGGGCGCTCGTCCGCCAGGCTCGCCGCTTCGCCAAGGGCCGGGAGTTGCCCGACGGCGCCGGTCTCGCGGAGGCCCAGCCCGGGACCTGAGCCGGCGCGGCCCGCCCGAGGAGGGCTGTCGGACGGGGTGGCGGTGTCGGGACGCACCATCGCCGGTCGGACGGCCGCGACCGGGGCGGGCCCGCCGCCGTCCCCCAC
>CAZNTX010000152.1:0-4447 GCA_964576075.1 uncultured Limibaculum sp.
GGTCCGAGCCGGGGGCGGGCCGGGGCGGTCACCAGCGGTCGGGGTCGAGCGGGCGCGCCGGCGGCATGCGAGTCGGCGGCGCGGCGCGATAGGGCCGCGGCACCGGACCGCCATAGGGCCGGAAGCCCCCCGCCCCGCCATAGCCCGGACCGCGGCAGGCCGGGCCGCCGCTGGCGCTGCGCAGGAAGATCTCGACCCGCCGGTTGGCCTGCCGCCCGATGGGATTGTCCGAGCCGTCGGGATAGGCGTTCGGCCGGCGCGGCTCGGTCTCGCCCATGCCGCGCAGCAGGAGCGCCGGCCCGCGGATCCCGAGCGGTCCCGCGAAATAGGCCGCCACCGCCGCCGCCCGCCGCTCGGAGAGCGCCTGATTGTAGGCGAGGCTACCGCGGCTGTCGGTGTGGCCGGTGATCTCGACCGCCGCGGGGCCCATGCGCCGGATGCGCTCGGCGATGGCGGCGAGCACGTCGGCGGCGTCCCGGCGGATATCGGCCCGGTCGAAATCGAACAGCACGTCGCCCGCCGCGTCGATCACCACGCCGCAGTCCGTGCGGTATTCGGCGAAGCCGCGCGGCGCCGCGTCGAGCGGATGCGCCCGGCGCCCGGGCAGGCAGGTGATCGCATAGCGCAGCCCCTCGACGCCGATCCGTGCGCGGTAGCCCTGCCCCTCGATCATCCCGTAGAGCGCTTGCAGCAGGTCGTTGGGCGAGAGCGTCGAGACGTATTGGTAGCTGCAGAAGGTGCCGCCGCATTTGATCGGGCGGGCGGAGATCAGCCCCGGGAACCGCTCCTGCGCCTCGCCGAAGGCCAGGAGGCTTTGCTGGTCGCATTGCTGGTAGCTCAGCGTGTAGCTCCGCTCCCAGCCTTGCGCGGGGGCCTCGCGGGCGAGGAACGCGGCCAAGAGGAGCGCGGCGAGGGCGAGGAGGGCGCGCGGCGCGGCTGAGAGGCGGGGCATGGCGGCGGGCATGGTCTGGCGGTCCTCCGGAGGGTGGCTCTGGGCGGAGGATACAATGCCAGGGCCAGGGCCGAAATCGCTCAAGCGAGACCGAAGCGCGCGAGCAGCAGCGCCGCGACCCGGTCGGCCTCGGCGAAGGGCGGCGGGGTCCAGGTCTCGACGCGCCCGGAGAAGGGCCGGGCGAGCCCGCGCGCGGCGAGCGCTGCGTGGAAGCGGCGGGCCTTGGCGGAGGGCCGTGCGACGGGGAAGACCTGCACCGGCAGCCCCGCCGCCGCCGCCTCCGAGGCCATGTTGACCGAGTCCGCCGTGACGAGCGCCGCGCGCGCATGGCCGAGCATCCCCGGATAGGGGTTCGCGCCCGCGCCCCTATGGAGGAGATGGGGCCGCCCGGCGAGGCTCCGGGCGAGGCGCTCGGCGAGGGCCGGAGGCGTGCGCCGGGAGGCGGTGACGAGGAGCGTCCATCCGGCCTCCGAGAGCGTCTCGAGCGCTGTGGCGAGGCGGTCCGGGTCCTCCGGGCCCCAGGCGGCCATGCGCCCGGGCCCGCCGACGAGGACGGCGAGGCGCGGCGCGGGCAGCGGGGCGATCTCCGGCGCGAGGGCGGCGGCGGCCTCGGCGACGCGCGCGGGCGTGACCCGGCCGACGGCGCCGAGGGTCTCGACGATGCCGGGCCCCGGGCGGGCGTCGTGCTCTGGCAGGACGAGCGCGTCGAAGGCCGCGGCGGGGAGCCCGGCATCGAGGATCTGCACCGTGCGCGCCGGGCCTTGCCGGCCGATCCAGGCCAGGAGCGGCGCCGTGCGCCGGCCGGCGGCGAGGGCGATGTCGGGCCAGGGGGGCGCGATCTCGCCCGCCCCGCCGCGATGGGCGGACCGGGGGCCGGCCGGCAGCGCCCCGCCCGCGAGGTGCCAGAGCGCCGCGGGCAGGAGCGCGGCGAGGCGCCGCGGGGGGGCGGCGATCTCTCGAATCTCGGCCGGCCTGGCCCGCGCGATCGCCTCGGCGAGGCCGAGCGCCTGCGCGCGGTTGCCCGCGCGGCCGTCGCTCAGCGCCCAGAGCGAGAGCGGGCGGGCCGTCGCGCCCGGGTCCGTGTTTTTCGATAGTTGCGCCATCCCGCAATGATATGGTCTTTCGCCCCCGGCTCGCATACATAGCTGCGCAACGGCCCCCGCCGTCTCGCCCCGCGACCCGCACCCACAAAGGACCCTTCCGCATGGCCGGACACAAGCTCGACGAGATCGATCTCAAGATCCTGAAGGAGCTTCAGGGCGACGGGCGGATGACCAATGTCGAGCTCTCCCGCCGGGTCGGGATCTCAGCGCCGCCCTGCCTGCGCCGGGTGCGCGCGCTCGAGGAGGCGGGGCTGATCGAGGGCTATCACGCGCGGGTCAATGCCCGCGCCCTCGGCTACGAGGTGATGGTGTTCGCGATGGTCTCGCTGAAGAGCCAGGCCGGGGCCGATCTCGCCGCCTTCGAGGCGCAGGCGCGGGAGTGGCCGCTGGTGCGCGAGTGCTTCATGCTGAACGGGGAGATCGACTTCCTGCTGAAATGCATGGCGCCCAATCTCGCCACCTTCCAATCCTTCCTGACCGACGATCTGACGGTCGCGCCCAACGTCGCCTCGGTGAAGACCTCGCTGGTGATCCGGGCCGCGAAGGACGCGCCGGGCGTGCCCTTCGAGGCCGAGGAGACGGTGTCCGTCGGCTGAGCGGGCGCCTTTGCGGGGAGGCCGCCCGAGAGGAGGGGCGGTCACTCCCCGATGTCGTTCCAGCCGGTGTATCGCTCGCCGTGGCACCAGCTGCAGGTGCCCTGGAAGGCCTGGGCGAAGTCGGTGCCGCGGGCGGTCAGCACCACGACATGGTGAAGCGCGGCCAGGAGGCCGAGGCAACCGACGAGGCCGACGAGAATCATCGCCTTTTTCATGAGGGGTCTCCCGATCCGATCGGTAGGTGGGAGGATAGCGACACAGGCCGGCGCGGGCCAAGCCGGAGCGGGCTGCGGCCTGGGCGCGCGGGGGCTCACCCCTTGGCGTAGGGGTTCTCGCCCTTCCTCAGATGCAGCCTGAGCGGCACCCCCCAGAGCCCGAAATCGCGCCGGAGCCCGCCCTGGAGGTAGCGCAGATAGCTCTCCGGCAGCGCCTCGGGGCGGGAGCAGAAGACGACGAAGCCCGGGGGGCGGGTGCGCACCTGGGTCGCGAAGCGCAGCTTGATCCGCCGGCCCGAGGGCGCCGGGGGCGGGTGCTCGGCGAGCATGCGCTGGAGCCACTCGTTGAGCTTCGCTGTCGGCACGCGGCGGTTCCAGATCTCGTGCTGGCGGAAGACCGCCTCGGCGAGCTTGTCGAGCCCGCGCCCGGTCAGCCCCGAGACGGTGACGAGCGGCGCGCCCTTGATCTGGGGCAGGAGGCGCCCGGCCCGCTCCTCGAGATCGCGGCGCAGCGCCTGGCGCTCCTCGGCGGCGTCCCATTTGTTGATGGCGAGCACGACGGCGCGGCCCTCGCGCTCGGCGAGATCGGCGATGCGCAGATCCTGGGTCTCGAAGGCGCTCTCCTGGTCCATCAGCACCACCACCACCTCGGCGAAGCGGACGGCGCGGAGCGCGTCGGAGGTGGAGAGCCGGTCGAGCGTCTCCTGCACCTTGGCCTTCTTGCGCAGCCCGGCCGTGTCGAAGATCCGCACGCGGCGCCCGGCCCACTCCGCCTCCAGGGAGATCGCGTCGCGGGTGAGGCCGGCCTCCGGGCCGGTGAGCAGGCGCTCCTCGCCGATCACCGTGTTGACGAGGGTGGATTTGCCGGCATTCGGCCGCCCGGCGATGGCGATCTGCAGCGGCCGGCGTTCGGCGAGGGGGTCGTCCTCGGCGCCGGGAATGCGGGCGGCGGCCTCGGCCTCGGCGGCGAGGCGCTCGGCATGGGGCTCGAGGGCGGCGTGCAGCTCGCCGAGGCCCTCGCCATGCTCCGCGGAGAGGGCGATCGGCGTGCCGAGGCCGAGCTCGAAGGCCTCGTAGAAGCCCGCCTCCCCGCCCCGGCCCTCGGACTTGTTGGCCGCGAGGATCACCTCCGCGCCGCGCTTTCGGAGCATCTCGGCCAGGGTGCGGTCGAGGGGGGTGACCCCGGCGCGGGCGTCGACGAGGAAGAGGCAGACATCGGCCTCGGCCATGGCGCGCTCGGTCAGGCGGCGCATGCGGCCGGGGAGCGACTCGTCGGTCGCCTCCTCGAGGCCGGCGGTGTCGATGACGGTGAAGCGGAGCTCGCCGAGGCGGGCCTCGCCCTCGCGCAGATCTCTGGTGACGCCCGGGCGGTTGTCCACGAGCGCGAGGCGCTTGCCGACGAGGCGGTTGAACAGCGTCGACTTGCCGACATTGGGCCGGCCGATGATGGCGAGGGTGAAGGACATGGGCTCCTGTAGCCCGGCCATCGGGTCCCGGCAAGGCGGGCGACGGCGCGGGACGGCAGGCGCGGGCAGGGTCCGCCGCCGTCCCCCACCCACCCGCCCGGAAGCCGGCGGACCC
>CAZNTX010000153.1:0-4405 GCA_964576075.1 uncultured Limibaculum sp.
ACCGGGCCGGGCCCGGGCGCCGCCACAAGCTCAGACGTTCAGGAGGAGGTGCTCGCGCTCCCAGGGGCTGATCACCCGCATGAACTCGTCGTATTCATGCTCCTTCACCGCCGCGTAGAGCGCGCAGAACTCGCGGCCGAGCACGTCGCCGAGCGCCGTCTGCCCGCGGAACTCGGCCACCGCGTCCAACAGCGAATAGGGCAGCTCGCGCGGGCGGTCGTAGGAATCCGTCGTCACCTCGGGCCGCGGTGCCGCCCCCTCCGCCATCCCGAGATAGCCGCAGGCGAGCGTCGCGGCGATCGCGAGATAGGGGTTGGCGTCCGCCCCGACGACCCGGTTCTCCACCCGCCGCGCCTCCGGCTCGGCGATCGGCACGCGCAGGCCGGTGGTGCGGTTGTCCCGCCCCCAGTCGAGATTGATCGGGGCCGTGAGCTGCGGCACCAGACGGCGATAGGAGTTGACATAGGGCGCGACGAGGCAGCACGCGCCGCGGAAATGCGCCTGCAGCCCGCCGATGAAGTTGAAGAACAGCTCGGAGGGGCTGCCGTCCTCCTTGGAGAACAGCGAGCGCCCGGTCTCGGCGTCCACCACGGACTGGTGAATGTGCATCGCCGAGCCCGGCTGGCCTTCCATCGGCTTGGCCATGAAGGTCGCGTAGCAGCCGCAGCGCAGCGCCGCCTCGCGGATCAGCCGCTTGAAGAGGAACACCTGGTCGGCGAGCTCGAGCGGGTCGCCATGGCGCAGATTGATCTCGAGCTGCGCCGCGCCGCCTTCCTGGATCACGGTGTCGATGTCGAGCCCGAGCGCGTCGGCATAGTCGTAGATATGCTCGATGATCACGTCGTATTCGTCGACGGCCGCGATCGAGTAGGCCTGCGCCTTCTGCGCCCGCCGCCCGGAGCGGCCCACGGGGGGCTCGAGCGGATAGTCCGGGTCGGTGTTGGGCTTCGTCAGGTAGAATTCGAGCTCCGGCGCCACGAGCGCCTGCCAGCCGCGGGCGGCATAGAGGTCGAGCACCCGGCGCAGCACGGAGCGCGGGGCGTAGCCGACGAGCTCGCCCTCGCGGTTGCAGACGTCGTGGATCACCTGCACCGAGCGGTCGTTCGCCCAGGGCACCGCGCGCGTCGTCGCGAGATCGGGGCGCAGGACGAGATCGGCGTCGATGTCGTAGGCGGAGAAATGCGAGATGTCCGGGTAGTCCCCGGTGATCGTGAGGAAGAACAGCGAGGTGGGGAGGTAGATCGGGCGGAACTGCGCGAATTTGGCGGCCGGCATGACCTTGCCGCGGCCGATCCCGGCGAAGTCGGGGGTGACGCATTCGACCTCCTCCACCCCGTGCTCGCGCAGCCATTCGGCGAGGGCGGTCTCGGTGCGGATCGAGGCGTTGGGCGAGACGTCGAGGCTGATCTCGGGGCCGGATTGCGGCCGGCTGAGGCCGACGAACGGGATCGTTCCGGAGGGGGCGGGGTCCTTCATGGAAGCCTTGTGGGTTGCTGCGGCTGCTTCTGCCTATCACGCCGCCCGCTGCCATGCGCGAGAAATCCTGATCGCGGGCGGGCTGGGGACCGCGCGTGCTCGGGCGCGGAGGCGGCGGATCCTCGCGGCGGCGCCGGGCCCGTGGCGGGGGCAGCGCCGGCCCGCCTCCTCCCTCCGCCCACCCACCCCCGGGAGGAGGCGGGCCGGCGCAGGAGGAGACGTCCGCTCAGGCCTCGGGAGCGGCGCGCCCGGCGGCCTCCGGCGCGGGCAAAGGCGCGCCCGTGGCGAGGCCCGTGGCGACCGCGCCCTGGCAGTGGACCGCGAGGGCCTTGCGGTCGCGGAAGTCGGGCGGGCGCACGGGCTCGTGGAAGATCACCTCGGCCATGCCGCCGCGCGAGCGGCAGCAGACCTGCCAGATATGCGCGCCGAAGCCCATCGTCCCCCACCAGCCGTAGAACTCCAAGGGCAGCGCCGCATGCGGGCTATAGCGCACCGTCACCGGCTGCACGGCCACGGGCTCCGGGTGGCCGTCATGGAAGAAGGCGGAGAAGAGCGAGGACTTGAAGGGGAGCACCCGGAGCCCGTCGGTCGAGGTGCCCTCCGGGAAGAAGCAGAGCACCTGATCGGCCGCGATTCGCTCCAGCAAGATCTCCTCCTGGTGCTTGGCCTGGGCGCGCTTGCGCTCGATGAAGACGGTGCCGGTCACGCGGGTGATGAAGCCGACCCCGGGCCAGGAGGCGACCTCCGCCTTGGAGACGAAATAGATCAGCCGGCAGGCGCGCAGCGCCAGGATGTCGATCCAGGAGCAGTGGTTCGCCACCAGCGCGCCGCGGGCGATCGGCCGCCCGGTCATCCGGTGGCGCAGACCGAGAAGCGCGAGGCCCCAGCGGCTCCAGAGCCGGGCGACGCCGAAATGGAACACCACATGGCGCCCCGCGCCGTCGCGCCCGAGCGCCCGGCGCAGAGTGTGGCCGAGGAGGAAGGCGCCGAGGGAGATCGCGGTGAGCAGCCCGAAGGCCGAGACCCGGACCCCGCCCCGCAGGCGCTCGACGAGCGTCAAGGGCGGCAGGTCGGGCGGGGCGGCCTCGTTCCAGGTCGTGTCGGTCATGCTCGGGCGGCCATGGGCTCGGGGGTGGGCGCTCAGCCGAGGATCCGGTCGACCGAGCCCCCGCGCTTGCGCGAATAGAACTTGCGCACGCTTTGCACCATCCGGGAGGTGTCCATCAACAGGCAGACATCGACGGTGTTGAACTCCCGGTCGATGAAAGCGCCCTCGCCGACATAGCCGCCGATGCGGATATAGCCCTTCATCAGCGTCGGCATCTGGCGCAGCGCCTCGGTCCGGTCGACCGCCTCGGGCGGCAGGATCGCCATGTCGGTGTAGCTCTCGGGCAGCGCGCGCACGCGCAGATCCTCGGGCGCGAGATGGAAATGGTGGAGATAGCTGAGCGCCTGGGCGATCGGGGCGGTGTCGGTGCCGTGAAAGCTCGCGACGCCGAACATCAGCCCGACCTCGTGCTCCACCACATAGGCGCCGAGCCCCGACCAGAGGAGATGCATCCCCGCGCCGCCGCGATAATCGGCATCGACGCAGGAACGGCCGAGCTCGAGCGTCTCGCGGGGATAGGCGTCGAGCTTGGAGAGGTCGTATTCGCCCGCGCCGTAGAAGCCGATCCCCTCGCGGGCGCGGGCGCCGCGCATCAGGCGATAGACGCCGACGACGCCGAGTTCCTTGTCCGGGTCGTCGCACTCCCGGTCGATCAGCAGGAGATGCTCGAAATAGGGGTCGAAGCGATCGGACTCGCGCCGCTCTGCGCGGTTCTCCTCGGTGGGCGTGGCGCCCATCTCCTCGACGAAGACCCGGTAGCGCAGGCGTTGCGCGGCCAGCACGTCCTGATCGCCCTCGGCCAGTCGCACCGTGAACCGGCCAGCGTCGATCCGCATCCCTCAATCCCCTTGCGTCGCGCGGCCGGCGATCGCGCCCTCACGGCCCGTCCCGGCAGCCCGCGTGACCATATTGAGGCGCGCGGGGGCGCGCAACAGCAAGCGGCGCCGAGGCCGCGACGCTCCGACACGGGGGGTTCCCAGGGCCGGCGCGACGTCCGATGATAGCAACTCGCGACGCGTTCGCCTCAATAGGCGTCCGGCTCCACGAGATCGAGCCGGCCGGGACCGAGGACCACGATCTTGCCGGCGTTCTCGAAATTGACGGTCACGCGCTCGCCGACGATGGACTGCACCTGTCCGAGCCCCCAGTCCGGGCGCTCGGGGCTGCGGACCAGGGCGCCGACCTCGAGAAAGTGAGCTGACATGGAGCCTTCCCCGCCGAACGAACCAGCCGAAAGGCTAGAGGCCGCGCTCCGTCTCGCGCAAGCGCTCGCGAGCCGGATCTGTCACGATCTCGTGAGCCCGGTGGGCGCGGTGGCCAACGGGGCCGACCTGCTCGGCGAACTCGGCGGCGCATCGGGCCCGGAGGAGATCGCCATGATCGGGCGGAGCGCGGCGCGGGCGAGCGATCTGCTCGCCTTCGAGCGGCTCGCCTTCGGCGCGGCCTCGGCCGACGCCCCGCCGATCGCGCGCGCCGCCCTCGCCCGCACCCTGGCGGGCGCCTTGGCGACGCCGCGGATCCGGCTGACCCTCGCGCCCGAGACGGGGCCGGACCTGCCCCGGCCCTTCGCCAAGACGCTCGCTCTCGCCTCGCTTGCGGCGCGCGGCGCGATCGGGCTCGCCGGCGAGATCGCCCTCCGTCTCGACGAGGTCGGTGGGGCGGAGATCGCCCTCGAAGGCGCCGATCCCGAGCGCGCCGGGCCTGCCCTGGCGCGCCTCGAGGCGAGCCCCGCGGAACTCTGCGATGCGCTCGGACGGGAGATCGAGCCGCGGACCGTCGAGACGCTCCTCTGCCCGCTCGCCGCCCGCGCTGCGGGGGTGG
>CAZNTX010000154.1:0-4279 GCA_964576075.1 uncultured Limibaculum sp.
GCGGCTTCCCCGCCTCGAACGCCACCGCAGCCTTCGTCCGCATCCTCTCCTCCCCGGTCGCTTTTGTCTGGTGCCTCCCCGCGGGGCGCGGCCCGGCCGGCGCCCCATGCACCGAGCCTATCACCTGCCGCGCGGTCGGCAAGCGCCGGAGCGGGCGGGGGCGAGGGCGCGGCGCGGCCCCCGGCGCGGGGCGCTGTTGCCCTAGGGGCACAGGGGGTTGTCGAGGCACGGCGCATTTGCCCTAGCGGCATGCAAAACGGGCAATTCAATTCCGGGCCGGGCGGGTCCATATCGCGATGATCGAGACACACACCCTGTCGCGCAATGGAGACACCCTGATGATCCGCACCCTCTTCGCCGCCCTGTTCGTCCGCGACGACGCCGAGGCCCTCGCGGCCTTCCACCGCGCCGAGCTCCGCGAGGCCGGCGTCACCGACGCCGCCTTCCGCGACTTCCTCGCCGGCCGCTAGTCCCCGCCTCGCCTGACGGGGTGACGATCCAGGGGCCGTCCCGCCGGGGCGGCCCCTTCGTCTTGCGCGCGGCTCAGTCCTCGCGCGGGAACATCTCGCCGAGGCGCGCCGCGATCGCCTCGTAGAAGCCCTGCAGCGCCGCGTCGGCCGCCTCCGCGGTCGCGCCCGCTGGCTCGAAGACGCCGCGCCAGGAAAGCTCCGCCCGGCCGTCCCCGAGATCGGTCACGCGGACCTCGCCGACATAGTTGGCGACCGGCAGCGGGCTCGTGCGGATCACGTAGTTGAAGGCGCGCGCGTCGGGCGCGTAGTAGACGAGTTGCAGCAGCACCTCGCCGCCGCCCTGCAGCGTGTTGACCTTGGTCGCGCCGAGGCCCTCGCCCTCGCGCCGGCTCGACGCGATGGGCGGCATGATCGCCTCCGAGGGCGCGTGAAACTCCACCGCCTCCCAGAGCGCGTCCGCCTCCACCGCATAGACCGCCGTGACGCCGGCATCCCCGAGCGCGGGTGACGTTGCGGCAAGCGCGAGCGCGGCGGGCGCGACGACCGAGATCCGACTGGGCATGGGCTGGCTCCTTTCCTGGTCCCCCGAGAAGCCCCGACCCTAGCCGCCCCGCCGATCCGTCGCCAAGGAAAACCGCGGTCAGGGCACCGCGACCGGGCGCACCGGCAGCGTCACCCGGGCGCGCACGGGTATCGCGAGCCCGTCGCGGCAGCGATTGCCGGCCCGCGGGTCGGGCATGCCGAGGATCGTCTTGAAACTGGCGAGGAGGGTGCCGGACCGCTCGACGCACCGAAAGCCCGAGACGGCGAATTTCGTTTCCCCATCGGTTTGCGTGTATGGACGCGGGCGGCCTTCGACGGTCAGCCGGCGCGGGCCGGATCCCCCCTCTGCGGGGAAGCTGCACTGCCATTCGACCGCGCGCGTCACGCTGATGCTCGTCACGCGCCCGCCGCTCATCGGCCCTGCGATGTCGACGGCGATCGACCAGCGCAGCGTGAGCATCCCGCGCGAGGGGCCGAGCCTCACCACGCCGTTGGTGAAGCCGCTGACCTCGCCGCGATGGGTGCGCCGCGTGATCAGCGGACGGTTGTTGGCCTCGCGCGAGCTGACACGGACGAGGGCGGTCATCGTCACGTCGCCCGTGATGTCCAGCGTCGGCCACAAGGGGCCTGCGGGGAAGGTGACCATGCCAAAGCCCCGGGTGCGCGCCGCGCCCGGCCCGCCCGGGCACCGCCTTCATGACTATGCGCGCGCCGCGGCCCCGGGTCCAGCGCCGCGGGCGGCGAGGCCGAGCGCGCCGAGCCCCGCGAGCAGGAGCGCCCCCGGCAGCGGCAGCGGCACCGGGGCGCTCACCCGGCCGACCGGATCGGTGCCCACGATGTTGCCCGCGCCATCGGTCGCGCCGAGGAAATCCGCGGGGAGAAAGAGCATGCCGGCGCAGCCATCGACGGTGCAGGTGCCGACGAGGGCGTTGGTCACGGCGACGCTCCCGCCGCCGGCGGGCAGCGGCTCGGCGAAGGTCGCGTAGACCACCGGGTCGCCGAGATCGTCGCCGAGGGCGCCCACCACCGCCTGGATGTAGGGCGCGGCGGGGACGTAGGGGTTGGCGATCGTGTCGAACACCCCGTCCTGCGCCGTCCCCGTCGCCGTGAGGGAGACGCCGGAGATCGTCTGCAGATCGTCGTCGAACAGGAAGCTGCCGGACACCGTCCCCCCGCCGGGGAAGAGCAGCGGCTCCAGCGTCCAGAGGACCGGCGCGGCCGCGGCCTGGGAGGCGGCGAGGGTAACCGCGAGAGCCGCGGCGATGCGGGGCGGGGCGATCATGGGTCGGGCTCCGTCTCTCTCCCGGGAACGGGAGAGAGCGTAGCGCCGATCCCGCCCGACGGGGCTGACATTCGTCAAACCCCGTCGGCGCCGGGGCCCGCGCACGGGCCCCGGCCTCCGCGGGCCCGATCAGACGGAGTAGTACATCTGGAACTCGACCGGGTGGGGCGTGTGCTCGTAGTTGTAGATCTCCTCCCACTTCAGCTCGCAGTAGCCCTCGATCTGGTCCTTGGTGAAGACGTTGCCGGCGAGCAGGAACTCGTGGTCGGACTCGAGCGCCTGGATCGCCTCGCGGAGCGAGCCGCAGACGGTCGGGATGCCGGCGAGCTCCTCCGGCGGCAGGTCGTAGAGGTCCTTGTCGGCCGCCTCGCCCGGGTGGATCTTGTTCTTGATGCCGTCGAGGCCGGCCATCAGCAGCGCGGCGAAGGCGAGATAGGGGTTGGAGGCCGGATCCGGGAAGCGGGTCTCGACGCGCTTGGCCTTCGGGCTCTCGGTCCAGGGGATGCGGACCGACGCCGAGCGGTTGCGCGCCGAATAGGCCAGAAGCACCGGCGCCTCGAAGCCCGGGATCAGCCGCTTGTAGCTGTTGGTCGAAGGGTTGGTGAAGGCGTTGAGCGTCTTGGCGTGCTTGAGCAGGCCACCGATGAACCACAGTGCCTCCTGGCTCAGATCGGCATATTTGTCACCGGCAAAGAGCGGCTTGCCGTCCTTCCAGATCGACATGTTGACATGCATTCCGGTGCCGTTGTCGCCATAGATCGGCTTGGGCATGAAGGTGGCCGACTTGCCATAGGCCTGCGCCACGTTGTGGATGACGTATTTGTATTTCTGAAGCTCGTCGGCCTGCTTGGTCAGCGTGCCGAAGATCAGCCCCAATTCGTGCTGGCACGACGCCACCTCGTGGTGATGCTTGTCGACCTTCATGCCGAGGCGCTTCATCGTCGAGAGCATTTCCGAGCGGATGTCCTGCCCGTCGTCGATGGGGTTGACCGGGAAATAGCCGCCCTTGACGCCGGGGCGGTGGCCGGTGTTGCCCATCTCGTATTCGGTGTCGGTGTTCCAGGATGCGTCGATGGCGTCGACCTCGTATGAGACCTTGTTGATCTTGTTGCAGACGCGGACATCGTCGAAGATGAAGAATTCCGCCTCGGGACCGAAGAACGACGTGTCGCCGATACCGCTTGATTTCAGGTAGGCCTCGGCCTTTTCGGCGGTGCCACGCGGATCGCGGTTATAGGGTTCGCCGGTGTCGGGCTCGACCACCGTGCAATGCACGCAGAGCGTCTTTTCCGCGTAGAACGGATCGACATAGGCGCTGGAGGTGTCGGGCATGAGCTTCATGTCCGAGGCCTCGATGCTCTTCCACCCGGCGATGGAGGAGCCGTCGAACATGAAACCTTCCTCGATGAAATCTTCATCGACAAGATCGGCCATCACGGTGACATGCTGAAGCTTGCCGCGCGGGTCGGTGAAACGGATATCGACATACTCGATATCCTCGTCCTTGATTTGTTTGAGGAGCGCGTCTGTGCTCATGCGCTTGTCCCTTTCGTTGATTTGGTTATTGGGTTTGAGAGGTGTGCCTAGAGGGCCTCGGGCCCGGTCTCGCCCGTGCGGATGCGGATAGCGTGCTCGACGGCGCTGACGAAGATCTTGCCGTCGCCGATTTTGTCGGTGCGCGCGGCGGCGATGATCGCCTCGATCACGCCTTCGACCTGATCGTCATCGACGACCACGTCGATCTTTACCTTGGGCAGGAAATCAACGACGTATTCCGCGCCGCGATACAATTCGGTGTGGCCCTTCTGGCGACCGAACCCCTTGACCTCGATCACCGAAAGCCCCTGGATGCCTGCCTCCTGCAAGGCCTCTTTCACCTCGTCGAGCTTGAATGGCTTGATGATCGCCTCGATCTTTTTCATGGCGCAAGAGCCTCCCTGAGCGTGTTTGACATCGTGCAAACCACTTCCCGCCCCGGGCGACA
>CAZNTX010000155.1:0-4240 GCA_964576075.1 uncultured Limibaculum sp.
GGGGTGGGCCACCGCGCGGCAGGGGGCGGGCGCCCGGCAGGGCGTCCGGCCACGTCGCGCAACCGGCGCCGGCGGTCCGGCCCGTATTCGGCCGCCCTGCCCGCTTGCCCGGCCCCGCGGGCGCGACTAGAAGGGCTCCGGCAGAGGAGGCGGCAGCATGGCGGAGCTCGACTACACGGAACCCGCGCCCAAGGTGATCCCCGGCGTGACGGCGGATTGGGAGATCGTCGTCGGCATGGAGGTGCACGCCCAGGTCGCCTCCGCGGCGAAGCTCTTCTCCGGCGCCTCCACCGCCTTCGGCGCGGAGCCCAACACCCAAGTCTCCCTGGTGGACGCCGCGATGCCCGGCATGCTGCCGGTGATCAACAGGGGCTGCGTGGCGCAGGCGATCCGCACCGGGCTCGGCCTCAAGGCGGCGATCAATTTGCGCTCGGTCTTCGACCGGAAGAACTATTTCTACCCCGACCTGCCGCAGGGCTACCAGATCTCCCAGTTCAAGCATCCGATCGTCGGCGAGGGGGAGGTGATCGTCGACATGGAGCCCGGCATCGCGCGCCGCGTGCGCATCGAGCGGATCCATCTCGAGCAGGATGCGGGCAAGTCGATCCACGACATGGACCCCGCGCTCTCCTTCGTCGATCTCAACCGCACCGGCGTCGCGCTGATGGAGATCGTCTCGCGCCCCGACATCCGCGGGCCGGAAGAAGCGGCGGAATACGTCCGCAAGCTGCGCCAGATCCTGCGCTATCTCGGCACCTGCGACGGCAACATGCAGGAGGGCTCGCTCCGCGCCGACGTCAACGTCTCGGTCTGCCGCCCCGGCGCCTACGCCCGCTACCGCGAGAGCGGCGACTTCTCCCATCTCGGCACGCGCTGCGAGATCAAGAACATGAACTCGATGCGCTTCATCATGGCCGCGATCGAGCACGAGGCGCGCCGGCAGATCGCCATTCTCGAGGACGGCGGGGAGATCGTGCAGGAGACCCGGCTCTACGACCCGGCCAAGGGCGAGACCCGCCCGATGCGCACCAAGGAGGAGGCGCACGACTATCGCTATTTCCCCGATCCCGACCTCCTGCCGCTCGAATTCGAGCAAGCCTGGGTCGACGAGATCGCCGCCTCGCTGCCCGAACTGCCCGACGAGAAGAAGGCGCGGCTCGTGCGGGACTACGGCATCACCGAATACGACGCCTCGGTGCTCGTCGCCGAGCGGGCCAATGCCGAGTTCTTCGAGGCGGTGGCGGCGGGGCGCGACGGCAAGCAGGCCGCGAACTGGGTGATCAACGAGCTCTTCGGCCGGCTCAACAAGGAGGACCGCGGCATCGGCGAGAGCCCGATCTCCGCGGTCCAGCTCGGCGGGATCCTCGATCTGATCGCCAAGGGCGACATCTCCGGCAAGATCGCGAAGGATCTCTTCGAGATCGTCTACACCGAAGGCGGCGATCCGGCGGAGATCGTCGAGGCCCGCGGCATGCGGCAGGTGACGGACACGGGCGCCATCGAGACCGCGGTGGACGAGGTGATCGCCGCCAACCCGGACAAGGTCGCGCAGGCCGCCAAGAAGCCCTCCCTCGCGGGCTGGTTCGTCGGGCAGGTGATGAAGGCGACCGGCGGCAAGGCCAACCCGCAGGCGGTGCAGCAGATCGTCAAGGCCAAGCTCGGGCTCGAGTGAGGGGCCCGCAGACAGGGAGGCGCGCGCGATGACCGGAGCCGCTCCGCCGCAGGGGCAGGTGCAGATCCGCAACCTGTTCCCAACGCCGGTCGCGACCTTCCTGTTGCCCGAGCACGCCGCGATCAATGCGGGCCTCGAGGCGCGGATCTTCGCGCGCGAAAAGGAGGTCGCCTCGGTCCACCACTCCAATTGGGGCGGCTGGCAGTCGCCGACGGATTTCCCCGAGTGGTGCGGACCGGAGGGGGAGGCGGT
Source organism: uncultured Limibaculum sp. (assembly GCA_964576075.1). Lineage (GTDB taxonomy): Bacteria > Pseudomonadota > Alphaproteobacteria > Rhodobacterales > Rhodobacteraceae > Thermohalobaculum. Next base: position 1,925 of record CAZNTX010000155.1, read on the forward strand.
GCTCGCCGCGGCGCAGCAGATCGCCACGAAGCTGACGGCCGATCGCGCGGGGCGCCCGGTCCAGGGCCTCTCCTGGCGGATGAACGCCTGGGCCAACGTCAACCGCCACGGGCAGGGCAACGAATTCCACACCCATCCGGGGGCGTTCTGGTCGGCCACCTATTACGTGCGCGACGGCGGGATCGCGGAAAACCCGGCCCTCGGCGGCGCCTTCGAGATGCAGGATCCGCGCGGCGTCGGCCCGGCGATGCTCGCGCCGGGACTGGCCTTCGCGAGCCAGGGGGGCCAGTCGGTCGGGGCGAGCGAGATGCTGCAGCCGCGGGCGGGGATGCTGGTGGTCTTCCCCTCCTGGCTGAGCCACGGGGTTCGGCCCTACGAGGGCGAGGACGTGCGGATCTCGATCGCGCTCAACCTGACGCCGGCCTGAGGGGGTCAGTCCTCCTCGCCCTCCGCCTCGTCGTCGCGGTCGTCGTCTTCGTCCTCCTCGTCGTCTTCGTCGTCTTCGTCGTCGCCCAGGGCCGCATCGGCGATTCGCACGGGCGCGGTGACGACGGCGGCCCCCACCTCGACCCCGGTCTCGACCACGGTCGCGGTGACATCGACGGCGGTGCCCACCACGGTCCCGATCACGCAGCCGGGCAACGGCAGGAGCAGACACAGGGCGAGGAGCACGCGCATCGGTCTCACCCGTAGAGCCCGCGCACATAGCGCGCGAGCGGGTCGGCGAGGAGATCTCGCGGGCGGTCGCTCACCAGCGTGCCCTTGGGGCTCTCCCCCTCGAACACATGGGCCGAGACCGGCAGGCCGGTGAAGAGGTCGTAGACGGTCAGCTTGATCTCCACCCGGTCCGGCCGGCGCGACCAGGCGGTGGCGCGGTCCTCCCAATGCAGGATCTCGGGCTCGACATAGTAGCCGTAGGGCTCGCCATAGGGCTCGGCGATGCAGGCGGGGCCATGGCAGTCGGCGGTGATGTCGACGCGGACCGCATGGCGGCGGAAGGCGCGGCGCACGGCATGGGCGGTGTAGCTGCCGGATCCGGGGTAGCGGATGTCGCCGAGGGTCGCGTCGTCCGGCATCGAGACGAGCACCGCCTTGGCATAGGAGAGCGCGCTCTGCGGCGCGGCGAGGTCGTGCACGGTGTAGCTCGGCGCGCAGGCGGCGAGAAGGAGCCCCGCGGCCAGCGCCGGCGCCGCTCTCATTCGCCGGGGGCCTTCAGCGACATCGCGAGCGCATGCACCGGCCCCGCGAGTTCCTCCGCGAGCGCCGCGTTGACCGCGCGCTGGCGCGCGACGCGGCTCTGCCCGGCGAAGGCCGCGGAGGTCATCGACAGGCGGAAGTGGCTCTCGCCCCCCTCCCGATAGCCGGAATGGCCGCGATGGCGCTCGCTCTCGTCGACGAGCTCGAAGTGCTCCGGCGCGAAGGCCGCGCGCAGCTTCGCCTCTATCCGCTCGGTAACCGCCATGACATTTTTCCCTGTCAAGCTCTCGATCTCACGCCCCTCCGGCGTATGTTGGAGGGCCGCTGGAGGACACCCCGAAGGACCGCTGCATGGCCCGCCGTTCGCCCCTTGATTACGACGTTTCGGTTGCCGCCGACAAGCAGCGGCGCACGCGCGCGCGCGGGATGACGGGCGCCTTCGACACCAAGGGGAAGATCTGCGAGTGGGAGGGCTGCGAGGCGCCGGCGGCCTATCGCGCGCCCCGCTCGCCGGAGCGGCTCGACGAGTTTCGCTGGTTCTGCCTCGAGCATGTGCGCGAATACAACGCGCGTTGGGACTTCTTCGCCAACAAGAGCGAGTCGGAGGTGGAGGAGATCCTGCGCGGCGGCACGATCTGGGAGCGGCCGACCTGGTCGCTCGGGCGGGGCGCCGCGGCCGCGGCGGATGCGCGCCCCCATGCCAACGGCCGGGCCTGGGCGCGGTTCGGCTACGACGACCCGCTCGACATCCTGGGCGCCGCCGCGACGATCAGCCCCGGCGCGGCGGAGGGGACCGGGGAACGCCCGCGCCGGCGCCTCTCGCGCGAGGAGCAGGCGGCGCTCGACACGCTCGGGGTCGCGCATCAGGTGACCGCGCGGCGCGAGGTCCGCGCGGCCTATCGCGCGCTCGTCAAGGAGCTCCATCCCGACATGAACGGGGGCGAGAACCCGGATCCCGGCCGGCTCGCCCGGGTGCTGAAGGCCTGGGAGGTGCTGCGCAAGAGCCCGAATTTCGAGGACTGAGCGCGCGGCGCCGTCCGGACCGGCCCGCCGCCATCCCCCACCCACCCACCCGGACGGCGGCGGGCCGGTCCGGACGGCGGAGCGGACGGTGCCCAT
>CAZNTX010000156.1:0-4129 GCA_964576075.1 uncultured Limibaculum sp.
GGCGCCCCAGGCCCGCCGACTGCCGGGCGGGTGGGTGGGGGAGGCGGCGGGCCTGGGGCGCCGCGGCCGCACGGTATCTCAGTCCGGGACCCGGCCGCGCCGGTCCGCCCTGAGCGCCGCATAGAGCACATGGTTGCGCCAGCGCCCGTTGATCTGGAGATAGGCCTGCGCGACGCCCTCGTATTTGAAGGCGCAGCGCTCGAGCAGGCGGCGCGAGGCAGCGTTGTCCGGCAGACAGGCCGCCTCGAGACGCGAGAGATCGAGGGCCGTGAAGGCGTGGTCTCTGAGCGCCGCGAGCGCCTCGGTCATATAGCCCTTGCGGGCGTGGCGCTCGCCCGTCCAGTAGCCGAGCGTCCCGGCATGGGCGGGGGAGCGGCGGATGTTGGAGAGCGTGATGCCGCCGAGGATCTCCCCCGTCGCGCGGCTCGCGAGGAAGAGCGGCATCGCCTCGCCCTGGCGGATCGCCCGCTCGGCCCAGGCGACGCGGTTGCGGAAGGCGCGGAGCGAGAGATGGTCGCGCGTCCAGGTGGGCTCCCAGGGCACCAGAAACCCCCGGCTCTCGGAGCGCAGCGCCGACCAGGCCTCGTAATCGCCGAGCTGCGGGGGGCGGAGGACGAGCCGGTCCGTGACGATCTCGGGCTCGACCCGGCTGCGCCGCGCGAACATGGCCGTCAGGCGGCGAGCCGCCGGGCGAGGCGCTCGGCATCCGGGGCGCCGGCCACCGGCCCGTAGAGCGCCAGCGCGGGCGGGCCGGCGCGCAGCCTGCGAGCGACGGCGCGGGCGGCGGCGGCGTCGACCGCCTCGATCTTCTCGACGGTCTCCTCGAGGCTGAGCACCCGGCCCCAGATCGCGAGCGTCGCGGCGAGGCGCTCGGCCCGCGCCGAGGGGCTCTCGAGCCCCATGACGAGGCCGGCCTTGGTCTGCGCGCGGGCGCGGGCGACCTCCGTTTCGGTGAGGTCCTCCCCGGCGCGGGCGATCTCCTCCACCGTGAGCGTCGCGAGCTCGGCGAGATCCTCTCCCCCGGTGCCGGCATAGACCGTGAAGAGCCCGCTATCGGCCCAGGCGGCGGATTGGGCGAAGATCGTGTAGCAGAGCCCGCGCTTCTCCCGCGCCTCCTGGAAGAGCCGCGAGGACATGCCCCCGCCGAGCGCCATAGCGAGGATCTGGGCGGCGTGGAACTCCGGATCGACATAGCCGGGCGCGGGGAGCGCGAGGGTGAAATGCGCCTGCTCGAGCGGCTTCTCCACCCGCCGCTCGCCGCCCGCATAGCGCGCCGGGGCGTCCGCCGCGGCCCGCCCGGGCGCCATATCGGCGAAGAGGGCCTCGGCGAGGCGGACGATCTGGCCGTGATCGACCGCGCCGGCGGCCGAGAGGATCATCCGCTCCGGCGCGTAATGGGCCGAGACGAAGCCCGAGAGACCGGCGCGGGAGAAGGCGCGCACCCGCTCCGGCGCGCCGAGGATCGTCCGCCCGATCGGCTGGTCCGGGAAGGCGGTTTCCTGCAGCCAGTCGAAGATGATGTCGTCCGGCGTGTCGAGCGCCTGGCCGATCTCGGCGAGGATCACCCCGCGCTCGGTCTCGATCTCGGCCTCGGCGAGCGCCGGCGCGCGCAGGATGTCGGCGAGGAGGTCGATGGCGAGGGGCACGTCGTCCGGCAGCACGCGGGCGTAATAGGCGGTGCGCTCGCGGGAGGTGTAGGCGTTGAGATAGCCGCCGACATCCTCGATCTCCTCGGCGATCCGGAGCGCCGAGCGCCGGGCGGTGCCCTTGAAGGCCATGTGCTCGAGGAAATGCGCGATGCCGTTCTCGGCGGCCCGTTCGTGGCGGCTGCCGGCCTCGATCCAGATGCCGAGGGCGGCGGAGCCGAGCCCCTCCATCCGCTCGGTGACGATGCGGAATCCGTTGGCGAGCGTTGTGGTCTCGATGCTCATGCGGTCCTTCGCTTGCGGATGAGCGCCTGGATCTCCGCGAGGTCGTTCGCGACGACGGTCAAGCGCTCCTCCCGATCGTAGAGGTCGGCGAGGCGCTCGGGAAGCGCCGGGCGGCGTCCGGTCGCGGCCTCGACGGCGTCGGGGAACTTCGCGGCATGGGCGCAGGCGAGCGAGATCATCGGGGTCTGCGGATCGCCGCGGCGCTGCCCGGCGGCATGGACGCCGATGGCGGAATGGGGGTCGAGCATTTGCCCGGTCTCGGCATGGATGCGCGCGATGGTCTCGGCGATCTCCGCCTCCGAGACCCGGGCGCTCTCGAAGCGCGCGCGCAGCCGCTCGAGCGGCTCGGACGCGATGTCGAAGGCCCCGCTCTGGGAGAGCCGGCCCATCAGATCGGTCACCGCATAGGGGTCGTGGTCGTGCGCATCGAAGAGGGCCCGCTCGAAATTCGAGCTGACCTGGATGTCCATCGAGGGGGCCGAGGTGGCCACCACGCCGGCGCGCTCGTAGCGCCCGGTGGTGAGGCAGCGGTGCAGGATGTCGTTCTCGTTGGTCGCGATCACCAGCCGCTCGACCGGGAGCCCCATGCCCCGCGCGATGTCGCCGGCATAGATGTCGCCGAAATTGCCCGTGGGCACGGAGAAGGCGACCGGGCGCCCCGGCGCCCCGAGGGCGAGCGCGGCGGTGACGTAATACACCGTCTGCGCCATCACGCGCGCCCAGTTGATCGAATTGACCGCGGCGAGGCCGACATCGTCGCGGAAGCCGAAATCGTTGAACATCGCCTTCACGAGCGCCTGGCAGTCGTCGAAATCCCCCTCGACGGCGAGGGCGTGGACATTGGGCTCGGCGGGCGTCGTCATCTGCCGGCGCTGCACCTCGGAGACGCGGCCATGGGGGTAGAGGATGAACACGTCGACTTGCGCATTGCCGCGGAAGGCCTCGATGGCGGCGCTCCCGGTGTCCCCCGAGGTCGCGCCGACGACCGTCACCCGCTCGCCGCGGCGCGTCAGCACATGCTCGAAGAGGCGCCCGATGAGCTGCATCGCGACGTCCTTGAAGGCGAGCGTCGGCCCGTGATGGAGCTCGAGCACCCAGTCGTTCGGCCCGATCTGCGCGAGCGGGCAGCGGAGCTTGTGCCCGAAGCCCGCATAGGACGCCTCGACCAGCTCGGCGAGCTCCGCCTCCTCCAGGCAGCCCTCGACGAAGGGCGCCATGACGCGCGTCGCCACCGCCTCGTAGGACGCGCCGACGAGCCCCGAAAGATCCTCCCGCGTGAGCGCCGGCAGCGCGTCCGGCACATAGAGCCCCCCGTCCCGGGCGAGCCCGGTCAGGAGCGTCTCCTCGAAGGGAAGCGCCGGGGCCTGCCCCCGGGTGGAGATATAGCGCATCTCGGACTCCGTCGTCGCGGCTGCCCGTCCTTAGCGCAGGCCCGGGGGCGGCACAATCGCCGCCTCAGGCGGCCGCCGTCGCCCGCTCCCGCCGATACCAGAGGACCGACATCGCGAGCCAGACCGCGGCGAGCGAGGCCCAGGTGATCGCGTAATTGCGGTGGTTGTTCGGCAGATCGACGCCGAGGCGCTCGGCGATCGGCCGCTCCCCGAGCGAATGCTCGGCGGCGACGACGAGCACGGGCTCGGTCCCGAGCGCCTCGGCGAGGGGGCCGACCTGCCGGCTGAAGAAGAGCCGCTCGGAGGTCTCGGGATCGGGGGTGAAGGCGTCTCCCTCCGGCCAGAAGAGCGCCCCCTCCGCAGCGATCTCCGTGCCCTCGGGGGGCAGCGCCTCGCCGCGGGCGGCCTCCGGGATGTAGCCGAGATCGACGAGCACGCGCCGCCCGCCGGTCTCCACGGGCGCGATGACGCGGTAGCCGGGGCCGTAGGGCCGCTTGGTGGTGAGCACATGGGCGGGCGGCCCGGCGACCCGGCCCTCGAGAGCGACGTTGAGGAAGGCGTCGGCCTCGGTATCCGGCGCCTCGGGAAGCGCGACGGGTTCGGCCGAGAGCCGCGCGTCGAGCCGCGCGATGAGCCCCTCCTTCCAGCCGAGCCGCTGCACCTGCCAGGCCGAGAGGCCGAGCAGCAGCGCCGTTCCCAGCACCCCGAGCACGACCGGGGCGATCAGCTTGCGCTTCGCCGCCATGAGAGCCTCCGCACGGGTCCGAAAACACGGGCGGCGGGCCGAGGCGGGCCCGCCGACTCCCG
>CAZNTX010000157.1:0-4034 GCA_964576075.1 uncultured Limibaculum sp.
GCCGGGCACCGCTCAACGGTCGCCGAAATCCCGGAATTATCGAGGTGCCCAAAAGGAGAACAGACTCGACTTACGAGTGGCCCTGAGAAAAGGGGCAGGTCAGGAACGGCGGCGGGAATACCGTCGGCGTCCACGACGGTTTCCGAGGGCTGGGCATTGGGACCGGGATCGTCAGGGGCGGTGTCGCCGTCAGAACCGTTCCCGTCCGGAACGGTATCGGGCTCGGGGCTCTCCACAGCCTCGGTCTCGACCGCCTCGACCAGCGCGGGCGGTGCGTTGCGGAACCGGCCGACGTCGAAGCGCGCCGCCATCCGCACCGGCTCGGCGATCCGGTCGGCGAAACCGAGCGCCACCGCGTCCGCTGCGTCGAGCCAGGTCTCCTCGGCCATCAGCCGGGCGACTTCCTCGGGCGGCTGGCCGGACTTCGCGGCGTAGCCCGAGACCAGCGCCGCCTTCACCTTGTCGAGCGCCTCGGCCATGGCGCGCATGTCCGACGCCGGGCCCATGACCATGCCGGCCGGGTCGTGGATCATGAGGAACGCGTTTTCGGGCATGATCACCGTCGCGCCCGCCATGGCGACGTAGGAGGCGGCGCTGGCCGCCACGCCGTCGATCCAGACGGTCACGCCGCCGGGATGGCGCTGCAGCGCGTTGTGGATTGCGACGGCGTCGAACACCGAGCCGCCGGGGCTGTTGAGGCGCAGCGTAAGCGGCGCGTCCTCGGGGAGCGCTGCGAGCTCGGCGAGGAACCCCTTCGCCGAGACGCCGAAGGCGCCGATCTCGTCATAGATGCTCACCTCCGCGCCTTCTGCGCGGGCGCGGATCGCGTACCAGGTCTTCATGGGGCGTCAGTCCTGTTCAGGTGGGGGGTCGCTGGGCGCGGAAGCCGCGCGATCCGTGTCGGCGGCCGGTTGCTCGCCGGTCTCCGGCAACGCCGCAGGCGTGGCCCGCGCGCCTTGGGTCTCGCCGGGCTTGGCGCGGTAGGCGAGGCCGAGCCCCGCCGCGCGCTCGGCGTCGGCGGCGTTCTCGCGGTCGATCTCCTCGATGTCGTAGCCGGTGGCCTCGACCGCCTTGCGGCGCGACAGCAGCCCCGCCTCGATCGCCAGCACCTGCGCCTGGATGTCCTTGAGAGGGTCGACCCAGTCCCAGCGCGGCGGGATCCACTGCACCGCCTGGTATCGCGACGGCTCCCGCGCATAGCCCGGCAGATCGAGCGCGCCCGCGAGCACGGCCTCGGTCATCCACCGGGCCCAGACCGGGCGGCAGAGCTGGTGCGCGATCACGCCGTGCTGGAGCTGCTCGATGCGGCGGCGGAACTCCACCAGTCCCGCCCGCAGGCTCGAGTAGTTCGCCTTCGAGGTGTCGCCGGTGACGAGGTGATAGGGCAGCCCCAGCGAGGCCGAGACCGCCAGCAGCGTGCGGTACTGGAACGCCTCGTAGCCGCCGCCGACATCGGCCGGCGCGGAGAAGGTGACGTCCTCGCCCGGCAGCAGCACCTGCAGGGTGCCGGGCTCCAGCGAGGCGGTGCCGACGCCATCCCCGGCGGCCTCGACCTCGCCGAGCATCTGCTCTTCCGGCGCGGTCTTGGTGATGAAGCCCGCGAACATCGCCGCGGTCTTCTTCCGGTCGAGCTCGGCGTCGTCGTACTGGTCGAGCAGGAACAGCCGCACCATCGCAGGCGCGACATGCGGCAGGCCGCGCAGCTGGCCCGCGTCCAGCGGGCGGTAGACGTGCAGCACCTCCGCCGCGGGCACCCGGACGGTCTCCGGGATCGGCGAGCCCCGGTCGGTGCTGTCGCCGGGGTGGCGGCGGCGGAAGTGGTAGGCGACGCGGCGACCCAGCGCGTCCATCTCGACGCCGCAGCGGATGGCGTTGCCGTTCGCGGCCGTCTCGGTCTTCTCGGAGGGCAGCATCTCGGCCTGCAGCAACTGCAGCTGGAGCGGCACGGTCAACCCGTCCTCGGCCCTGCGCGGACGCAGCCGCACGAAGCACTCGCCCGCGACGAACATCTCGCGCGCGACCATGGCCTGCAGGCCGTAGAAGTCGGTCAGCCCGTCCGCGTCCGCCTCGTCGGTCCAGGCGAGCCAGAGTCGCTGGACACGATCACGAACGCCCGCATCCTCGATCAGCGAGGACGGCTTGATCCCGTCGCCGACCAGATTGGCGGCGAAGGCCTCGCAGGCGTTGGCGGCGTAGCCGTTGGTCACCGCCAGCTCGCGGGCGCGCGCGAGCAGCCGTGGGCCGCCCGAGGCGATCAGCGAGTTGACGTTCTCAAGCGGCGGCCGCCAGCCGCGCAGCCGCCGCTGCGCCATGGCGCCTTCGAGCCGCGCGCGCACGCCAGCTGGGCCGCCCGAGGGTTTCGGGCGGCGGAATAGATCACGGATGCCCAAGCGTCAGAGGCCCTTGCTGGTGGTCACACGCAGGTGGCGCAGGATGCGCCGCCCTTCGGCGGCGGCGATCTCACGCTCCAGCGCCTCGATGGCGCGGTCGATCTCCTTGAGGCTGCGGTACTCGACGGTCTTGCCGTCGTAGCTGACCCGCGCCACGCCCGAGGACCGCTGCGCGGTCAGCGCCTCGCGGCGGGCGCGGAGGTCTGAGGGTGTCGCCATGGTGGAGTGTCCGCTAGAGTCAGGGCAGGATAGCGTCAGTCGGGAGCCCGCCGCCGATTACGATGGTCGCGCCACGGTCTGATCGAGGAGGCGCGAAAGGCAGGTGCGCGCACGAAGCGGACGTTCGTGCGCACGTGCACGAAGCCGCAGAATGGCCCCTCAGCGCGCCACTGTTCGCGTCAGCATTTCTTGGCTAATCCTCCAAACTCATCCGTCGTGAGGCATTTGCTGAATCGGAGCTATTTCCGTGAGATCAGAGGGGCGATAGATCTATGCCGATCACTCATCCACCAAAGGTCGTACAGTTGAGCGGAAATATTATATCCCAAAGGGCCAATACAATAATGGGAGATTTTAAATGAAGAAATATGAGATCGCATACTGGAAAACAGTTTGCTTGGCACCCGGTAGTATTATTCTATTTGAAGGCGATTCAGTCTATGCTTTGAAAGAAGACATACGGCGCGAGGCTAGGAGGGCCGCCTTAAACAGGGCGCACGAGATACGTAAATTTGAAATTGAGCTTTATTGGAAGCGTGCCGCCCATTTCTGGTTACTTCAGGCTGCAGTATTCACTGCTATCGGTCTGGTATGGAGAATTCCCCCAGTTGATTTATCTCCGATTGTTCCTGTTGCGCTTGCTGCTTTGGGTGCCGTCGCAGCATGGGCTGGTTATCTATCCGCTAGGGGTTCGAAGTTTTGGCAGGAGAATTGGGAGTTTCACATCGATATGCTTGAGGATGAATTTGAAGGTCGTCTTCACAAGACAGCTTACGTCGGCTACGACGGAACAGCATGGTCTGTATCTGGTATAAACGAACGCCTCTCATTTTGCTTTTTCATATTTTGGATCATTATTTTTTTTACATTAGTATTTAGCGTCGATGTTATTGCGCGGGCGACTTTATCGAACTTTATAGTCCAATGGATCTTAGATCACTTGCGGCAATACGAGGTCGTGTATTTGGCTATTATTGTATTTTTGCCACCTTTTGTGGCATGTTGTTATTTGTATAATCGGAAATCATCCTTCCGGGGTGCCAGCGGCGTGCCCCTCGATGCCTCTGTTGCACCGGCTGGAAAAGATGACTGCCCTGATGATGTTAGAATTCAGGATTTAGAATCACTCATAAAATTGAAGAAACCTTTCTTGGTCAAGCGGACGCCAAAAGTATAATGATCAAGAGACATAGATGATCATGTTTCGTGGGTTCGATCTTATTGATTTTTCGTGCACTGTTCTGATGTATGCCAATTTATTCAGATCGAGTGCGGACAATTTTGCCGTTGTGCGTCAAGTCTAGATTGATGGTCGAACGGCCGCCTCCCGCGCTCATCAGCCACCCAAGCCGGCCTCTCGCCCATTATCCCATGGGCACCTCGATAATTCCGGGATTTCGGCGACCGTTGAGCGGTGCCCGGCTT
>CAZNTX010000158.1:0-3982 GCA_964576075.1 uncultured Limibaculum sp.
GGGTGGGGGACGGCGGCGGGCCGGCGGCGGGCGAGGCGCGAGATGACGTCGACACCGAAGACCGCACCGAGCCGCGAGGCCATCGAGGCCGAGATCCTCGCCCGGACGGCCGCGCGCGGGCCGGACCGCTCGATCTGCCCGTCGGAGGTCGCCCGCGCCCTCGCCGCGGATTGGCGCCCGCTGATGCCGGCCGTCCGCCACGCCGCCGCGCGCCTCGTCCGCGCGGGTCGCCTGCGCGCGACCCAGCGCGGCCGCGCCGTCGACCCGGAGACCGCGCGCGGGCCGATCCGCCTCGCGGCCCCCCGGCGCGAGGAGCCTTGAGCCCGGCGACCCCGCTTGCCCTTGCCAAGCCGCCATCTATCCTTCAGATCACCGGCAGAGAGGGAAGGAGAGACTTATGCCCGATGGGACCGTGAATCCCGCCGAGATCCCGACCGTCGAGCTGCCGGTGCGCGAGACCTTCGGCATCGATGTCGACATGACCGTCAAGGGCTTCGCCGAGGGCGGCGAGCGCGTGCCGGAGCGCGATCCGGCCTACCGCTTCGACCGGGACACCACCCTCGCGATCCTCGCCGGCTTCGCCTTCAACCGCCGCGTGATGATCCAGGGCTATCACGGCACCGGCAAGTCCACCCATATCGAGCAGGTGGCCGCCCGGCTCAACTGGCCCTGCGTGCGCGTCAATCTCGACAGCCACATCAGCCGCATCGACCTGATCGGCAAGGACGCGATCAAGCTGCGCGACGGCGTGCAGGTCACCGAGTTCCAGGAGGGCATCCTGCCTTGGGCGCTCCGCCACCCCTGCGCGATCGTGTTCGACGAATACGACGCGGGCCGGCCGGACGTCATGTTCGTCATCCAGCGCGTGCTCGAGACCGACGGCAAGCTGACGCTGCTCGACCAGAACCTCGTGATCCACCCGCACCCCTCGTTCCGCCTCTTCGCCACCGCCAACACGGTCGGCCTCGGCGACACCACGGGGCTCTATCACGGCACGCAACAGATCAATCAGGGGCAGATGGACCGCTGGTCGATCGTCACCACGCTCAACTATCTGCCGCATGACGCCGAGGTGGAGATCGTCCTCGCCAAATGTCCCGAATACAAGGGCGGGCGCGAGGACGTGGTCGCGCGCATGGTCACCGTCGCCGATCTCACCCGCGACGCCTTCACGAATGGCGATCTCTCCACCGTCATGAGCCCGCGGACCGTGATCGCCTGGGCGCAGAACGCGGAGATCTTCGGCGGCGATCTCGGCTTCGCCTTCCGGTTGACGTTCCTCAACAAATGCGACGAGCTCGAGCGCAAGCTGGTGGCCGAGCTCTATCAGAAGTGCTTCGGCGAGGAGTTGCCCGAAAGCGCCGTCTCCGTCTCGCTCGGATGAGGGGGGGCGGGGTTCTGGCCATCGCGGGCGCGGGGCTGCTCGGCTGCGCGCCGGCGCCCGGGCCGGAGACGGGCGGCACCGCGCCTTCCGCGCCCGCCTCGCCCGAGGCCAAGCTCGACTGCGTGGCGCTCCTCGAAGTCTCGGCCGAACGCGCCGAGCCCGGCGAGGCCGAGCGGTACCGGCAGGGGGCGGAGCGGCTCTTCGCAGAGGCGGCGGCCGCGCAGGGGCTCGGGCGCGCCGAAAGCCGCGCCGTCCTGGCCTATGCGCGGGACCCCTCGCTCGGCGTCCCCCAATCGGCCGACATTCTACGCGTCTTCGCCCTTCTGCAGAGCCTCGACGAGGCAGAGCGCGAACACCGCGAGGCCGTCGCCGCCGGGCGGGATCTCTCGGCCGAGCGCCGGGCCTGCGCGGCCGCGGCCGGAGACGTTTGATCCGGCCGGAGGCGCGGGATGCTGCGGGGCTGGATCGCGGCGTGGCGGCGCAAGGCGCGGGGGCCGGTGGTCCGAGCGCCGCGCGGACCGGTTGAACGGCGTGGGGCGGTGGATAGCTTAAGACGGCGGGGAAGCGCGACGATGCCGGGCGCCGACCGCGCCCTGAGGACCGAGAGCATGAGCAAGCCGAAACTCGACAATCCCGCCGATCCCTTCAAGAAGGCCCTCGCAGAGGCGACGCGGGCGCTCGCCGGCGAACGCGAGCTCGAGGTGACCTACTCCTCCGACCCGCCGGGTCAGACCAACAACAGCGTCCGCCTGCCCCAGGTCTCGCGCCGGATGAGCCGCGAGGAGATCATGCTCGCCCGCGGCACGGCGGACGGCTATGCGCTGCGCGACCGCTTCCACGACGGCGCGACCCATGCCCGCTACGCGCCCCAGGGCGAGATGGCCCGCGCGCTGTTCGACGCGCTCGAGGCCGCCCGCTGCGAGGCGATCGGCGCGCGGGCCATGCCCGGCGTGGCGGACAATCTCGACGCCCGCCTCGCCCACACCGCCAAGCGCCAGGGCTGGGAGGCGATGACCTCGACCGAGACCGCCCCGATGCCCGACGCCGCGGGGCTTCTCCTGCGCAAGGCCGTCACGGGCCGCGCCCTGCCGCCGGGCTGCGAGCATCTCCTCGGCCTCTGGCAGACCCATTTCGACGAGCATCTCGGCGGGGACCTCGCGGATATCGGCGAGGGGATCGAGGACCAGGCCGCCTTCGCCCGGCGCGCCCGCGAGATGATCGAGCATCTCGGCTATGGCGAGCAGCTCGGCGACGATCCCGACGGCGAGCCCGAGGAAGACCTCGAGCAGGAGGGCGAGGAGGACGCCCCCGAGGAGGAGACCCAGGGCGACCAGGGCGGCGAGGAGGACCAGGAGGACGAGGACAGCGCCCCGGACGACATGCGCGGCGAGGAGACCCAGAGCGCCAAGATGGAGCTCGCCCTCGACGAGTCCGACACCGAGATGGACGAGTCGGATGCGATGGAGGCCGACGACGGCCTGCCCCCGCCAGAGCCGACGCCTGCGCCCCCCTCCGAGGCCGACCCGGACTACCGCGTCTTCACCACCGATTTCGACGAGGTGGTCGCCGCCGAGGAACTCGCCGAGGAGGCCGAGCTCGAGCGCCTGCGCGCCTATCTCGACAAGCAGCTCGATCCGCTCAAGGGCGCCGTCAACCGCCTCGCCAACCGCCTGCAGCGCCGCCTCCAGGCCCGGCAGAACCGCGCCTGGGAGTTCGACCGCGAGGAGGGCCTTCTCGATGCCGGCCGCCTCGCCCGCGTGGTGGCCAACCCGACGACCCCGCTCTCCTTCAAGATCGAGAAGGACACCGAGTTCCGCGACACGGTGGTCACGCTGTTGCTCGACAATTCGGGCTCCATGCGCGGCCGCCCGATCTCGATCGCCGCGATCACGGCGGATGTCCTCGCGCGCACGCTGGAGCGCTGCGCGGTGAAGGTCGAGATCCTCGGCTTCACCACCCGCGCCTGGAAGGGCGGCGAGGCCCGCGAGCGCTGGCTTGCCGAGGGCCGCCCCCCCTCCCCCGGCCGGCTCAACGATCTGCGCCACATCGTCTACAAGGGCGCCGACGCCCCCTGGCGCCGGGCCCGGCGCAATCTCGGGCTGATGATGCGCGAGGGGCTCCTGAAGGAGAACATCGACGGCGAGGCCCTCGAATGGGCCCATCGCCGCCTTCTCGGCCGGCCGGAACAGCGCCGCATCCTGATGGTCATCTCCGACGGCGCCCCGGTCGACGACTCGACCCTCTCGGTCAACCCGTCGAACTATCTCGAGCACCATCTGCGCGAGGTGATCGCCATGATCGAGCGCCGCCGGGCGGTGGAGCTTCTCGCCATCGGCATCGGCCACGACGTGACCCGCTACTACCAGCGCGCCGTGACCATCACCGACGCCGACCAGCTCGCCGGCGCCGTCACCGAACAGCTCGCCGCCCTCTTCGACGCAGACCCCCGCGCCCGCGCCCGGGCCGACGCCCGCAGCCCCCGCCGCCTGCGCGCCTGAACCGGATCGGCCCATCCGTCCGCCCCGCCTCGGCCGGCCACGCGCGCCGACGGCTCCGCGGCCGGCGCCGCCGGTCCGGCTCGCGCGGGGCGGGCGGGCG
>CAZNTX010000159.1:0-3879 GCA_964576075.1 uncultured Limibaculum sp.
TCATGCACCGCGCGCTGCCCGATGCGCGCGACGGGCTGAAGCCGGTGCACCGGCGCATCCTCTATGCGATGAGCGCGCTCAACCTCGCCCCCACCGGCGGCTATCTCAAATGCGCCAAGATCTCCGGCGACACCATGGGCGACTTCCACCCCCATGGCGATCAGGCGATCTACGACGCGCTCGTCCGCCTCGCGCAGGATTTCGCGGTGCGCTACCCGCTCGTCGACGGGCAGGGGAATTTCGGCAATATCGACGGCGACGCGGCCGCGGCCAACCGCTACACCGAGGCGCGGCTGACCGAGGTCGCGATGGCCCTCCTCGAGGGGCTCGACGAGGACGCGGTCGATTTCCGCCCGACCTATGACGGGCGCAAGGAGGAGCCGGAGGTCCTCCCCGCCGCCTTCCCCAATCTGCTGGCCAACGGTGCGAGCGGCATCGCCGTCGGCATGGCCACCTCGATCCCGCCGCACAATGCCGGAGAGGTCTGCGAGGCGCTCCTGCATCTGATCAAGCACCCCGAGGCGCGGCTCGAGACCCTGCTCGAGCGCATGCCGGGGCCGGATTTCCCCACCGGCGGCGTGCTGGTCGAACCCGCCGAGGCGATCCGCGAGGCCTATGCCACCGGGCGCGGCGGCTTCCGGCTCCGCGCGGCCTGGCACCGGGAGGAACTGGGGCGCGGGCAGTGGCAGGTGGTCGTTACAGAGATCCCCTATCAGGTGCAGAAATCGAAGCTCGTCGAGCGCATCGCCGATCTGGTCACCTCGAAGAAGGCCCCCGCGCTCGCCGATATCCGCGACGAGTCGACCGAGGACGTGCGCATCGTGCTGGAGCCGCGCTCGCGCGGGATCGAGCCTGCGATGATGATGGAGACGCTGTTCCGCCTCTCCGATCTCGAGACGCGCTTCCCGCTCAACATGAACGTCCTGATCGACGGGCGCACGCCGAGGGTCTGCGCGCTGCCCGAGGTGCTCCGCGCCTTCCTCGACCATCGCCGCGCGGTGCTGCAGCGGCGCGCGCGCCACCGGCTCGAGAAGATCGCCCGCCGGCTCGAGGTGCTCGAGGGCTATATCGTCGCCTTCCTCAATCTCGACCGGGTGATCGAGATCATCCGCACCGAGGACGATGCCAAGGCCGCGCTGATGGCCGAGGATTGGGGCGAGGGCGTGCGGCTCACCGACGTGCAGGCCGAGGCGATCCTCAACATGCGCCTGCGCTCCTTGCGCCGGCTCGAGGAGATGGAGCTCCGCAAGGAGCGCGAAGACCTGATCGCGGAACAGGGCGATCTCCGCGCGCTTCTGGAGGACGAGGGCCGCCAATGGGCGCGCATCGCCGAGGAGATCCGGGCGATCCGCGACAAGTTCGGCGCGCCCAAGGCCCTGCGGGGCCTGCGCTCGGCCGAGGACATCGCGGCGGGGCGCGCGAGCCACGACCCCTACCCGGCGGGCGCCCGGCGCACCGCCCTCGACGCCGCCCCCGAGATCGAGGAGGTCCCCCCGGAGGCGCTGATCGAGCGCGAGCCGATCACCGTGGTCTGCTCCCGCGAGGGATGGATCCGGGCGCTCAAGGGGCATCAGCCGCTCGATCAGGAGATCAAGTATCGCGACGGCGACGCGCCGGGCTTCGTGCTCCATGCGCAGACCACCGACAAGCTCCTCGCCCTCTCCGCGCAGGGCCGGGTGTTCACCCTCTCGGCGGACAAGCTGCCCGGGGGGCGCGGGCTCGGCGAGCCGGTGCGCCTCTCGATCGACCTGCCGAACGACGACCGGCTGGTGGCGCTCTTCGTCCACCGCCCGGGCGGGCGGCGCCTCGTCGCCTCCTCGGCGGGGGAGGGGTTCCTGACGCCCGAGGACGGGCTCCTGACCGCGACGCGCGCCGGCCGCCAGCTCATGACGCTCAAGGACGCCGAGGCCCGCCTCTGCCGCGCGGTGGCGGAGGGGGAGGACCATGTCGCCGTGATCGGGGAGAACCGCAAGATGCTCGTCTTCCCCCTCGAGGAGCTGCCGGAGATGGCCCGCGGCAAGGGCGTGCGGCTGCAGAAATACAAGGACGGGGGCATGGCGGACGCGCGCACGCTCCGCCTCGCCGACGGGCTCTCCTGGACGGACACCGCCGGGCGCACCCGCAGCGAGCCCGACCTTTCCGAATGGCTCGCCAAGCGCGCGAGCGCGGGCCGGATGGCGCCCCGCGGATTCCCGAGGGACAACCGCTTCCCGGGCTGAGCTCGGCCGAACACGCGAAGGGCGGCGCCGGCCGAGGCCGCGCCGCCCTTCCTGGCCGGGCTGTGGTGGGGTCAGGCCTCGGCCGCCTTGCGCCGGCGGGCGACGAAGCCGAGCCCCGCGAGCGCCGGGACGAGCAGCAGCAGGCTGCCCGGCAGCGGCACCGCCTTCACGCCGAGCACGTCGCCCGAGGTCCCGAAGCCGCCGGGGCTCTCGGTCTCGGCCCAGACATAGTCGAGCTCATGGGCGTTCGTGGTGAGGAACAGCACATCGCTGAAGGCGTTCGCCGCGAGGGAGGGGCTCGGGAACTCGAACAGCGCGCCGAGATAGCCGCCGCCGATCGAGGGGTCGGAGATGTTGCCCGGATCGGGATTGCCGCCGCTGAAGCTGAGGAAACCCGGCGCGGTGCCGCCGCCGGTGACGAGGCTGGCATTCGGGTCGGTCAGGCTCGGCGCCCAGTCGTTGGCGAAATCGAGGCCCGGGGTGCCGGAATAGTTGATGTCGACGTTGCTGAGATAGCCCCCCGAGGTGTAGGGCTGGGTCGGCGCGGGAGAGCCGTCCGGCCAGGTCGAGGTGACGTTGAAGTTCTCGAGCACGTTGTTCGGGTCGCCGACCGGGTTGTTGTTCTCGATCTGGTAGAAGATCACCCAGCGCGCGGTCCGGTCGATCACGTTGCCCTGGCTGGCAGGGGTGGCGAGGCCGGTGGCGGCGAGACCGGTGTCGTTGACCCAGTCGTTGCCGTCGATATTGCGATAGGCGAGGAAGCTCACCGTGGAGTCGCAGCCCGGGCAGCCTGGGGTGCGCGCGCCGAAGGCGGAGGCGCCGCCGAGGCCGTAGGTGCCGGGGGTGAGGCTGAGGGCCTCCGCCTCGCTCGGCAGGGTGACGGTGAAGGCCGCGCCGGCCAGCAAGCATGCGGCAAGGCGAAGCGGACGGGTGCTGGTCTCGCGTGTCATCGACGTCGTTCCTCCTCTGGGCCGGCGCCCGTCTCTCCCAAGGCGCTGCGCTTCGTCGGGACCGCCGGAGGAACAGGACCCCCCGTTTCCTGGCGGCATGTCCGGGAGATTAACGACAGGTTAGCGATCAGGCTTTTGACAATTGTCAAAGACCCGGAGGAAAGCCCTTTGTCGTCAAGAGATTATACGGTTTTTCGGTGGGACTGAGCGGCCTCCGTCCGGCCGCCGGTCGGGGAGCTGTGCGCCGCGCCGTTCCCGCGTCGGTTGTAATTCGGACCATTGGGACAGCGCGGTCAAATTCTCGGGGAAATCCACAAATTTGCGCCCAATTCTCGCCGCTCCGCCCGAGCATAGGAAGAGCGTGGCGTTGGGACGGACATGGCGCGTTCCGGCCGAGCATGCGTAAGGCGCGGGTCGTCCGCGCTGCCTTGGAGATCGCGTTGGAGATTTCCGCGTGGGCGGGTCGGGGGCCATGGGTCGTTTGAGTGCGAGCTGGGCGCGCGTGCGCGTGAGTTTTCTGCGCCCGTCGGATCGTGTCACCTCCCGTGACGCGCTCGGCCGCCCCGCGGGGCGGCCTTTTCCGTTATGCGAGGCGGGGAGCGCCTCGCGGGCGGGCCGGGGCGCCTTCGGCCACGGCGCGGGCCCGCTGCCGTCCCCCACCCGCCCGCCCGGACGCCGGCGGGCCCGCGCCGCGCCCGGATCGAGAGCGC
>CAZNTX010000160.1:0-3765 GCA_964576075.1 uncultured Limibaculum sp.
GGCGGGCCCGCGCGCCTCGCCGCCTCAGCCGTCGAGATCGCGGCGCACGGTCTCCTGGGAGAGCAGCGCCCGGGTCTCGTCGTAGCGGTCGAAGCTCTCGTCGAGGACGAAGGCGAGCTCCGGCGAGTATTTCAGCCGGACCCGGCGGGTGACCGCCCGGCGGAGCTCGCCGCGGGCGGCTCGGAGGGCGTCGAGCGTCGCCTCCCGGTCGCGCCCGCCGAGGGGCATGACATAGACCGTCGCCTGGCGGAGATCGGGGCTCGGGCGCACCTCCGTCACCGTCACCGAGGCGGCCATGAGCCCCAATTCGTGGGCCTCGCCGCGCGCGAGCACCTCCGCGAGCGCGCGGCGCAGGGTCTCGCCGACGCGGAGCTGGCGCTGGCTCGGGCCCTCCCCGTCCGGGGTTCGTCGCTTGGCCATGCGTTGACCTCCTCCCTTGGCGGGTGCGAGCCTCCCGAGAGGAGGCGCCATGACACCCGACGGCATTCTCGAAACCGCCCTCTATGCCGAGGATCTCGCCGCGGCGGAGGGCTTCTATGGCGGGCTTCTCGGCCTGCCGGTTCTGGTGCGCGAGGCGGGGCGGCACGTCTTCTTCCGCTGCGGCGCCTCGGTGCTCCTGGTGTTCGACCCGCGTGCGACGGCGATCCCGCCGCCCGAGGATGCGCGGCTGCCTGTCCCGCCCCACGGGGCGCACGGGCCGGGGCATGTCTGCTTTCGCGCGGAAACGCAAGAGCTCGAGGCCTGGCGCCGGCGTTTCGCGGAGGCGGGCGTCGCGATCGAGGCGGAGTTCGCCTGGCCGCACGGGGCGCGCTCGCTCTATGTCCGCGATCCGGCGGGCAACTCGGTGGAGTTCGCGGAGCCCGCGCTCTGGGGGATCGGCTGAGCGCGGGGGCGGGCCTCAGGGGCGGGCGGCGAGCGCCTCCGGGTCGATGCTGATCGTGGTGCCGCCGATCGCCGCGCCGCTCTCGGGGTCGATCACGGTGAGCGAGACGTCGATCTGTTCGCGCTCGGTCGAGGGGTCGACCTCGGGATCGGCGACGTGGATCGCGCCGGGGCCCTTCGGATAGGTCTCGAGATATTCCGGCTCGTCGCCCTGGAGATATGCCTCCGTCCAGCCCGACACCACGAGGAGACCGGGGCGGCCGGGTGGCCCGTCCACCCGAACGCCGCCGCGGCGGCCAGGAGCCTCGCGAGACGCGCCGGGCGGCCCTCCTGCTCCCTGCCCGAGGCAAAGGAGCGCATGAGGATCGTCCGGGCGACGGCTCAGAGGGTGCGCTCGACGGTCTTGCGCTCGAAGATCTCGATGACGTCGCCCTCTCGGATGTCCTCGTAGTTCTCGAAGGCCATGCCGCATTCCTGGCCCATGGGCACTTCCTTCACCTCGTCCTTGAAGCGCTTCAGCGTCTTCAGGGTGCCCTCGTGGATCACCACGTTGTCGCGCAGGAGCCGGACGCCGGCCGAGCGCCGCGCCACCCCCTCGGTGACCTTGCAGCCCGCGACCTTGCCGAGCCCGGAGATCTTGAACACCTGCAGGATCTCCGCATAGCCGATGAAGGTCTCCTGCACCTCCGGGGAGAGCAGGCCCTCGGCCGCCTTCTTCACGTCGTCCACGAGGTCGTAGATGATCGAGTAATAGCGGATCTCCACGCCCTTCTGGTTCGCGGAGTTGCGCGCGGGGGCGTTGGCGCGGACGTTGAAGCCGATGATCGGCGCGCCCGAGGCCTCGGCGAGGTTGACGTCCGACTCGGTGATCGCGCCGACGCCGGAATGCAGGATCTGGATCCGCACCTCCTCGTTGCCGATCTTCTCGAGCGCCTGGACGATCGCCTCGGCCGAGCCCTGCACGTCCGACTTCACGACGATCGGCAGCTCCTTGACGTTCTCGTCCGACTTCGCCTGGGCGAGGAGCTGGTCGAGCGAGGCGCGGGAGCCGGCGGCGGCCTGGGTCTCCCGGGCCTTGCGCTGGCGGTATTCCGCGATCTCGCGCGCCTTCGCCTCGTCCTCGACGACGTTGAGCACGTCGCCCGCCTCCGGGGTGCCGTTGAGGCCGAGCACCTCGACGGGGACCGACGGGCCCGCCTCCTTCACCCGCTCGCCCTGGTCGTTGATCAGCGCGCGCACGCGGCCCCACTGCTCGCCGACGACGAAGGTGTCGCCGGTGCGCAGCGTGCCGCGCTGGACGAGCACGGTGGCGACCGGGCCGCGGCCCACATCCAGCTTCGCCTCGATCACCGCGCCCTCGGCGGGACGGTCCGGGTTGGCCTTGAGCTCGAGCAACTCGGCCTGCAGCGCGATGTTCTCGACGAGGGTGTCGAGCCCCTGGCCGGTCAGCGCCGAGACCTCGACGTCGAGCACGTCGCCGCCCATGCCCTCGACCACCACCTCGTGGCGCAAGAGCTCGGTGCGGACATGGTTCGGCTCCGCGCCCGGCTTGTCGATCTTGTTGATCGCCACGATCATCGGCACCCCCGCCGCCTTGGCGTGGGAGATCGCCTCCACGGTCTGGGGCATCACGCTGTCGTCGGCGGCGACCACGAGCACCACGATATCCGTCACCTGCGCGCCGCGGGCGCGCATCGAGGTGAAGGCGGCGTGGCCCGGCGTGTCGAGGAAGGTGAGCTTCGCCCCCGACTCCGAGGTGATCTGATAGGCGCCGATATGCTGGGTGATGCCGCCCGCCTCGCCGGCGACCACGTTGGTCTTGCGCAGCGCGTCGAGGAGCGAGGTCTTGCCGTGGTCGACATGGCCCATGATGGTGACGACCGGCGCGCGCGGCTCGAGCGCCTCCTCGGCGTCCTCCGCCGTCTCGATCGCCTGCTCGACATCGGCCTCGGAGACGCGCGTCACCCGGTGGCCGAACTCCTCGATGATGAGCTCGGCCGTGTCCTGGTCGATCGACTGGTTCTGCGTGGCCATGATGCCGTTCTTCATCAGGGCCTTGATCACGTCGGTCACGCGCTCGGCCATGCGGTTGGCGAGCTCCTGGACGGTGATCACGTCGGGCAGCTTGACGTCTCGGATAACCTTCTCCCGCGTCTCCTGGCGGCCTTGGGACTTGCGCTTCTCGCGCTCCTGACGCCGGCGCATGGCGGCGAGCGAGCGCTGCCGCCCGCCCTCGCCGTCGTCCGAGAGCTTGGAGATCGTGAGCTTGCCGGACCGGCGCTTGTCCTCGCCGCGGCCCTTGGAGGGCGGGGCCTCCTTCTCGCGCTTCTTGCTCGGCGCCGGGGCGGGCTTGCCGCCGCCGCCGCCGCGGCCGCGCTCCTCCTCGCTCGGCGCGGGCGCCGGGCGGGCGGCGGCGGGAGCGGCCTCCTTCTCCTTCTTGGGCTTCGGCGCGGCCTGCTCGCCGGGCAGCGGCGCGGGGCTCGCGCCGGCGGCGATCTCGGCCGCGCGCTGGCGCTCGAGCCGCTCGCGCTTCTCGGCCTCCTCGGCCTCGCGCTTCTCGCGGGCCTCGTCCTCCTCGGCGCGGCGCTTCGCCTCGGCTTCCTCCTCGGCGCGACGCTTCGCCTCGGCCTCTTCGGCCTCGCGGCGCCTGGCCTCCTCCTCGGCGCGCTTGGCCTCCTCGGCGGCGCGGCGTTTCGCCTCCTCGGCGTCCCGGCGCTTCTGCTCCTCCTCGGACTTCTTGGCCTGTTTCAGCGCCTCGAGCCGGCGGGCGTATTCCTCGTCGGAGAGCGAGCGCAGCATGTTGGGCTTGCCGCCCCGGCCTTGGCCGCCACCGCCGCCGCTGCCACCGCGCGGGCGCGGAGCCTCGCCGGCGGCCTGTCCGCC
>CAZNTX010000161.1:0-3652 GCA_964576075.1 uncultured Limibaculum sp.
GCCCCCGCCCCCGCCGGAGCCGCAGGGGCCCGCGCCGGCGCCGCCCCGGCCGGTGCCGGCGCGGCGCGCCCGCCGCAGCCGGGCTATCCCGCCCCCGGCACCACCATCTCGATGGATCCCGCCTCGATGACCCAGAAGAGGGACGGCTGACATGACGCTGCAACTCGCGCCCCCCCAGGGGCAGGACACCCAGAAGCGCGACAAGTGGTCGGCCAACGGCTACATCAAGTTCGGCCTGATCACCGTGCTCATCCTCGTCGGCGGCCTCGGAACGTGGTCGGCCACCGCCAAGCTCGCCGGCGCCGTCGTCGCCAACGCCTCGCTGCGCGTGACGGCGCAACAGCAGGTCGTCCAGCACCCGGACGGCGGCGTCGTGGGCGATATCCTCGTCGAGGAGGGTGACCGGGTCGAGGGCGGGCAGGTGCTCGTCCGGCTCGACGGCACTTCACTCCGCGCAGAACTCGCGGCCCTCGAGGGCCAGCTCTTCGAGCTGATGGCCCGCCGCGGCCGCCTGATGGCCGAGCAGGCCGAGCGCGACGAGATCTTTTTCGACGACGAACTGCTCGAAGCGGCGGAGAACGACCCCGAGGTGAAAATCCTCGTCGACGGCCAGCGCGCCCTGTTCGAGGCGCGCCGGCAGACCATAGACCGCGAGCTCGACGTGATGGGCGAGCGCCAGGCCCAGATCGAGGAGCAGATCGTCGGCACCGAGGCGGAGCTCAAGGCGCTGCGCGACCAGATCGCCCTGATCGACGACGAGCTCGTCGATCTCGAGAGCCTCGCGGGCCGCGGCCTCACCACCAACGAGCGCGTGGTGAGCCGCAAGCGCGAGAAGGCCCGCCTCGAAGGCCAGCTCGGTCAGATGCTCGCCCGCAACGCCCAGCTCAAGGGCCAGATCTCCGAGCTGGAGATGGAGCAGGTGCGCATGCTCGACACCCGCCGCGAGGAGGCGATCACCGAGCTGCGCGAGATCGGCTTCCGCGAGCTCGAGCTCAAGCAGAACCGCATCCAGCTCAAGGAGCGGCTCGACCGGCTCGACATTCGAGCCCCCCGCGCCGGCATCGTCTACGACCAGCGCGTGTTCGCCATCAAGTCGGTGATCCGCCCCGCCGATCCCATCATGTTCATCGTGCCGACCGACACCGGCATGGTGATCGAGGCCCGCGTCGAGCCGATCGACATCGACGCGGTGTTCCGCGGCCAGGGCGCGGCGCTGCGCTTCTCCGCCTTCAATACCCGCACGACGCCCGAGCTCACCGGCCACGTCACCAACATCTCGGCCGACGCCTTCCAGGACGAGAACACCGGCGTGACCTACTACAAGGTCGATATCGCGCTCGACGAGGGCGAGAAGGAGAAGCTCGAGGGGCTGGAGCTCGTCGCCGGCATGCCGGTCGAGGCGCATATCCAGACCGGCGAGCGCACCCCGCTCAACTACGTGCTGAAGCCGATGCTCGACTACATCAACCGCGCCGCCCGGGAGGAGTGAGCCCGGCCCTTGACCGCCCCTGCCAGCCGCCCACCTCCCTGGGGGTGGGCGGCCTGCAAGGAGGGGCGCGATGGACGGCGGCGAGAGCGGCGAGACGGCAGCGGCGAGCCTCGAGATCGAGGTCGAAATCCTCGAGGGCATCCACCGGGTCTCCGCGGCCGAGTGGGACGCCTGCGCCGCGCCGGAACGCGCCGATGGCGGGCGCGCCGCCAACCCCTTCGTCACCCACGCTTTCCTGAAGGCGCTGGAGGACAGCGACAGCGCCTCTCGCCACACCGGCTGGGCGCCGCATCACCTCCTCGCGCGCATCGGCGGGCGCGCCGTCGCGGCCATGCCGCTCTATCTCAAGGGCCACAGCCAGGGCGAATACGTCTTCGACCATTCCTGGGCGAGCGCCTATCACCAGGCCGGCGGGCGCTACTATCCGAAGCTTCAATCCGCCGTCCCCTTCACCCCGGCGACCGGCCCGCGCCTCCTCGTGGCCCGCGACGCGCCCGTGGCGCCCGACCGGCTGCGCGCCGCGCTTCTGCAAGCCGCCGTGGAGATCGCCGAGGAGAACGGCCTCTCCTCCTTCCATGCCACCTTCTGCACCGAGGACGAATGGCGCCTCGGCGGCGAGATCGGCCTCCTGCAGCGGACCGACCAGCAGTTCCACTGGGAGAACCGCGGCTATGCGAGCTTCGACGACTTCCTCGCCGATCTCGCCTCGCGCAAGCGCAAGACCCTGAAGAAAGAGCGCGCCAAGGCGGTGGAAAACGACATCTCCATCCACTGGCTGCAGGGCGATGCGATCGAGCCCGAGCACTGGCGCGCCTTCTGGCGGTTCTATCAGGACACCGGGCACCGCAAATGGGGCCGGCCCTATCTGACGCGGGAGTTCTTCGACCTCGCCCATCGCAGCCTCGGCGAGGACATTCTCCTCGTCATGTGCGAGCGTGGCGGACGCTGGGTCGCAGGGGCGCTCAACTTCGTCGGCCGCGACACGCTGTTCGGCCGCTATTGGGGCTGCACGGAGGACCACCCCTTCCTGCATTTCGAGACCTGCTACTATCAGGCGATCGACTATGCCATCGTCAACGGGCTCACCTGCGTGGAGGCCGGCGCCCAAGGGGGCCACAAGCTCGCCCGCGGCTACGCGCCCCGCACCACCTACTCGCTCCACCATCTCTGCCATCCGGGGCTGCGCCAGGCGGTGGCGCGCTATCTCGAGGCGGAGCGCGAGGCGGTCGACCGCGAAAACGAAGCCCTCCTCGAGATGACCCCCTTCAAGAAGGGCGGCTGAACCCTCTGCCCACCGCCCCCGGCGCGGCGCCAGCGGCAGGCGCCGCGCGCCTCCCGAGGCCCCACCCACCCCGGCAGCCGTCGCGCCGAACCGCGACGGCCGCCTTCCCCCCAGGCCTCGGGAGGCGCGCGGAGGGGAGCGGCGGTCCCAGCCCGAGCGTCGGTGCGGGCGGCGCGGCCGCCGCCCGCGCGCGTCCTCACATCTCGGCCATCAGCGCCTCGGCGGTGGTCGCCTGCGCCTCGCCGGGATTTTCCTCGACCTTCAGGACCTTCACCGTGCCGTCCTCCACCAGCGCCGCGAAGCGCTTGGAGCGGCCGAGCAGGCCCACCACATCGGCGGAGAAGTCGAGCCCCATCGCCTTGACGAAGGCGCCCGCCGGGTCGCCTACCATCCGGATCCCCGCGCCCGCGGCGCCCGTGCTCTCGCCCCAGGCGCCCATGACGAAGGGGTCGTTCACCGAGAGGCAAACGACCGCATCCACCCCCTTGGCCTTCAGGGCGTCCATCGCGCCCACGAAGCTCGGCAGATGCGCGTTGTTGCAGGTCGGCGTGAAGGCGCCGGGGACGCCGAAGAGCGCCACCGTCTTGCCCCCGAACAGGTCGGCGGCGCTCACCGCGGCCGGGCCGTCGGCGGTCATCTCCATCAGCGTGCCCTCTGGCAGCTTGGCTCCGGGTTCGATCATCTCGCGTCCCTCCTGTTGCGCGCTGAACCGGAGTCCCTCTACCCGGTTTTCCGGCGCGACACCACAGGGGCGCGCGGTCCCGAGCCTGGGGGGAAGGACCGTCGGCGCGGCCGTCGCGACGGCGGCCGGGGTGGGTGGGGCTCGGGACCGCGCGCCCCGGCCCCGCTAGCGCGCCCCCATCCGGATCGCGCCGTCGAGG
>CAZNTX010000162.1:0-3319 GCA_964576075.1 uncultured Limibaculum sp.
GGGCCGCGTCGGCCCGCCGCTGCCCCCGACTGCCCACCCGGACGTCGGCGGGCCGACGCTTTCCGTTGCATCGCAGCAGGCGGGCTGCCACTTTCCGCCAAACGAGGGTGCGATGCGGATATTCCACGATCCGGGCCACAGGGCCCATGTCTCGCGGTCGGAGTTGCATGACGGGCGGCTCGTGCCGAGCTTCGAATGCCCCGAGCGGATGGCGGCGATCCTCGCGGCGCTCGACGCGGCCGGGCTCCCCGCCCCGGAGGCGCCGCCCGCGCTCGATCCGGGGCGGCTCCGGGCGGTGCATGCGCCGGACTATCTCGGCTTTCTGGAGACCGCCCATGCGCGCTGGGTGGCGGCGCATGGGGAGGGGGACGCCATCGCCTTCGTCTATCCGGTGGCGGGGCTGCGGCGGATCACGGCGCCAGAGGACATCGACGGCGCGCTCGGGCATTACGGCTTCTCGGTCGACACCTGCATCACCGCGGGGACCTGGGCGGCGGCGCTCGGGGCCGCGGCCTGCGCCGTCGCCGCGGCCGAGGCGGCGGGGCCCGGGGCGCCGGCCTTCGCGCTCGCCCGCCCGCCGGGGCACCACGCCCATGCCGATCTCTATGGCGGCTACTGCTATCTCAACAACGCGGCCCTCGCGGTCGAGACGCTGCGCGCGCGGGGCGCCGAGCGGGTCGCGCTCCTCGACATCGACTATCACCACGGCAACGGCTCCCAGGCGATCTTCTACGAGCGGGGCGACGTGCTCTTCCTCTCGGTCCATGCGGATCCGGCGGAGGAGTTCCCCTATTTCCTCGGCCATGCCGACGAGCACGGGGCGGGGCCCGGGGCGGGCGCCAATCTCAACCTTCCGCTCCGCGCCGGCGCCGGGATCGAGATCTGGGCCGGCGCGCTCGAGGAGGCCTGCCGGCGGATCGGGGAGTGGGGGGCGGAGGCGCTCGTCGTCTCGCTCGGGGTCGACACCTACGAGGGCGATCCGATCAGCCGGTTCCGATTGGCGGAAGCGGATTTCCCCGGTGTCGGGCGGCGCCTCGCCGGCGTCGGCCTGCCGACGGTCTTGGTGATGGAGGGGGGCTATGCGGTCGAGGCGCTCGGGCGCAACGTGGCCGGGGTGCTGACGGGATTTCTCGATGCCTGAGGGAGCCGGGAGGAGCCGATGCCGCGCGCGCTGAGCCATCATCCGAAGCGCTACGGGCTCGCCAACGAGCTCCATGCGCGCCCGTTCCAGCCGATGCCGGCACCCGGGCGGGTGGTGCATCTCGCCTTCAAGATGCCCGAGGGCGCGGCGGAGCGGGATCCGGAGGGCGACCGCGCCCATCTGATCGAGCTGATCGACCGCCATGGCGGTCAGCACCCCGCGCCCGGGGCCAACCACTATGTCGCCGAGCTCGGCCGGGTGCGCCTCACTTGGGAGCGGCACACGGAGTTCGTCTCCTACCAGCTCTGGGAGCACGGGCCGGCGGAGACGCTCTTCGCGGCGGAGCTCGTCGAGCTCTTCCCCGAGGACTGGCTCGCCGAAGCGCCGGGGCGGGTGATCGCGGCGACGCAGATCGAGATCGTCACCACCCGCAGCGCGGAGGCCGCGCAGGAGCTCTGCGAGGGGGCGATGCTGCGCAACTTCACGCTCGAGAGCCTCGCCGCGGCGCAGGTGCTCGACGGGGCGGGCCAGGCGCTCGGGGATTTCCGGATCGACCAGGACGGCTTCACCCGGTTCTGCGTGGTGGTCCACGGCGCGGCCGGGCCGCGGCGGATCGGCCGGCTCGTGCAGCGGCTGATCGAGATCGAGACCTACCGGACGATGGCGATGCTCGCGCTGCCGATCGCGCGGGAGACGGCGCTGCGGCTGAACGACATCGAGCGCGAGCTCACCCGGTTGATCGACCTCGTCGCCCATGACCAGGGCGGGCGGCACGAATCGGCGATTCTCTCGGAGTTGACCGAGCGGGCCTCGGAGCTCGAGGCGCTCGCCGCCGCCACGGCCTTCCGCTTCGGCGCGGGGCGGGCCTACGAGGCGCTGGTGCAGAGCCGGATCAAGTCGCTGCGCGAGGGCCGGGTCGGCGGGCGGCAGCTCTTCTCGGAGTTCATGGCGCGCCGCTTCGATCCGGCGATGCGCACGGTGCAGGCGGTGGAGCGCCGGCTGCAGGAGCTCTCGACGCGGGCCGGGCGGATCGCGGAGCTCCTCGGCACGCGGGTCAATTTCGCGCTCGAGGCGCAGAATCAGGAGCTCCTCGAATCGATGAACAAGCGCGCCGCCTTGCAGCTTCGGCTGCAGCAGACGGTGGAGGGGCTGTCGGTCGTGGCGATCAGCTATTATGCGGTGAGCCTCGCGGGCTATGTGCTCGTGCCGCTCGCCCGGCCGGAGCTCTCCAAGGAGGCGGTGACGGGGCTCGTCGCCCTGCCGATCGTGCTGATCGTCTTCGGGATGGTGCGCCGGATGCGCCGGCTGCTCGATCACTGAGGGCTCAGTCGCCGCCGCAGCCGCCGTCTCCCCCGTCTCCGTCGCTGCCGCCGCCGGCGTCCGAGCCGACGGCGACCTCCACGCTGCCGCTCCCGCCCGCGCCGGCGGCGCCGATGAGGGCCGAGAGGAGCCAGACCGTGGACAGCGCCATCAGGACCCCCCCGGCGAGTTGCCAGATCCCGCCGCCGAAGAGCACCGCGAGGCAGCCCGCGGCCATCAGGAGCGGCGCGAGCAGCGTCCCCTTGCGCACCGGCACTTGCCGGCGGGGGGAGTAGAGCCGGGGCTCCGCCGCGTCGGCGAAGCGGGCCTCCGGGTGGGGCCAGAACTCCGCGGGCGGGGCCTCGCCGAAGACGCGGGCGTAGGTTGTCAGGGTGTCGGCGTACTGCGCCTTCCAGCGGGCGCGCTCGCGTTCTCCGCCGCGGGACGGGGTGTGGTGGAGCTCCCGCCCGAGGGTGACGCCGCAGAAGCGCTGCCAGTAGTCGCGGGTGTCGGTCAGGTGCAGGTGCCAGACGAGGTCGACGGCGACGGGCGGGGTCACCGGATGCGGGGCGACCATCGCGAGATAGACGAAGCGGCGGTATTCCTCGAGCGCGGCTTCGGCGGTCTCCTGCCGCCAGCGGGTGAGCTCGCGGAGGCGGTCGAGGAAGCCGCGCTCGGGGCGGTCCTCGTCGAAGGCGTAGTCGCGGATGCGGGCCCAGAGCACGGGATCCGGCAGCTCGGGGGCCGGTCTCCGGGCCAGGCGGTCCAGCAGGGCCATGGCGGTCTCCTCCCTGAGGTCGGGGACAGACTAGCCGCGGATTGTGGCGCCTGCGCGACGGCGGGGACCAGCCCGGGACGGGGGGCGGGACGGGGACTGGA
>CAZNTX010000163.1:0-3196 GCA_964576075.1 uncultured Limibaculum sp.
GGGGCGGGGGCGGGGGCGGGGGCGGGCTGGCCGGGCGCCGCCGCGCCGTCGCCCTTGCCGCCGACGAGCTGGGGATAGTTCTTGGTGCGCTTCTTCAGCACCTCGTCGCGCGGGCCGAAGTCGATCTGCAGGCCCTTGTCGATCATCAGCAGCATGTCGCAGGCGGCGATCGCCGAGGGCCGGTGCGCCATCACGATCACCGCCTTGCCCCGGGCCTTGGCGTCGCGGATCGCATCCACGAGCGCCTGCTCGCCCTGGGCGTCGAGATTCGCGTTGGGCTCGTCGAGCACGAGGACCGGGGGGTCGCCGTAGAGCGCGCGGGCGAGCGCCACACGCTGGCGCTGCCCGCCGGAGAGCCGCCCGCCGCCATAGCCGATCTGGGTGTTGTAGCCCTGCGGCAGCGAGAGCAGCAGCTCGTGGGCGCCCGCGCGCTGGGCGGCGAGGACCACCTGCTTGTCGTCCGGCTGCGGCGAGAGGCGGGCGATGTTCTCGGCGACCGTGCCGGAGAACAGCCCGATGTCCTGGGCGAGATAGCCGATATGGCGGCCGAGCTCGTCCGAGGGCCACTGGTCGAGCGCCGCGCCGTCGAGCCGGACCTTGCCGGCCGCGGGCGGCCAGACGCCCGTCAGCACCTTGGCGAGCGTCGACTTGCCGGCCCCGGACGGCCCGATCACGCCGAGCGCCTGGCCGGGCTCGAGCTTGAAGGAGATGCCGCGGAGCGCAGGCACGTCCTCGCCGGGCGCGAGCACCGAGACCTTCTGCACGTCGATATGGCCCTTGGGGGCGGGCAGCTCCGTCTTCTGCCCCTCCGGCAGGATCCGCTCCAGCATCTCGCCGAGCGCCTTCC
Source organism: uncultured Limibaculum sp. (assembly GCA_964576075.1). Taxonomy (GTDB): domain Bacteria; phylum Pseudomonadota; class Alphaproteobacteria; order Rhodobacterales; family Rhodobacteraceae; genus Thermohalobaculum. Next base: position 848 of record CAZNTX010000163.1, read on the forward strand.
AGCCGCGCATCGCGCGCTGCGCCTGCGGCCACTGCCCGATCGCCTGCTCGATGGGGGCGAGGGCGCGGCCCATCAGGATCGAGCCCGCGATCATCATGCCGGGCGAGATCTCCTGCTGCAGCACCAGATAGGCGCCGACCGCGAGCATCACCGACTGGAGATAGAAGCGCAGCGCCTTGGAGGAGGACTGGTAGGAGGAGGTCCGGTCGTTGGCGAGGAGCTGCTTCTCGAGCGACTGCTGGCGCAGCGCCTGCCAGCGGCCGAGGCCGGCCTTCTGCATGCCGAGGCCCTGGACCACCTCGGCGTTCTGGCGCATCGCCTCGCCGAGATTCTCCGCCTCGTAGCTCGCCGCCTGCGCCTCCGCATTGGGCTCGCGCGAGCGATACTGGTTCATGCCGGTGAGCGCGATCAGGATCAGACCGCCCGCCACCGCGACCCAGCCCATCAGGGGATGGAACAGGAAGATGATCGCCAGGAAGATCGGCGTCCAGGGCACGTCGAAGATCGCGAAGGGCGCGGGGCCGGCGAGGATCTGGCGAACCGATTCGAGGTCGCGCGCCGCGCTGTTCGGCTTGGCGCGCTCGGCCGGGGAGACCGAGCGTCGCAGGATCGCGGTGAACACCCGGCTGTCGAGCAGGCTCTGGAACCGCGCGCCGGCCCGCGCGAGCACCCGCCCGCGGGCGAAGTCCAGAAGGCCGAACATCAGGAACAGCGCGGTGACCAGGATGAGGAGCGCGACCAGCGTCTCCTCGGACCGGCTGGTGAGCACCCGGTCGTAGGTCTGCAGCATGAAGAGGGGGCCGGTGAGCATCAGCAGGTTCACGAAGACGCTGAAGATCGCGACGTTCGTGAAGTGCCATTTGCACGTGCCCATGGCCTTGCGGAGTTCGGCGACGCCGTGGTCTGGCTTCATCGACTGTCTTCCGTTCGGGGTCCGCCGAAGGCCCGGTCGCGCAGGCGCGCGCCGGGGTCGGCGATCGGGGCCGCATGATCCGTTGCGGGCCCGGCGCCACGGCCCGTCAGCGCCTCGAGCCCGCATCTCGGGTCGGAAACCCGCATGGATACGTCCCTACAGCCTGGGGCGAATCTCGGCAAGGCCGGCGAGGGGGGCGCTCGCGCGGGCGTCGGCGAGGGCGGCGCGGGTGCAACGCCGAGGGGCGCCCGACGGGGGGCGGCGCTTTCGCCGTTTGCAGGACGGGGTCCGCGCCGATACATCCCTGGCCGAAGACGGTCCGCGGCCGATGCGCGCGGGCCGGACCGGACCCAGAGGAGAGCGATCCCATGCCGTCCAACCGTCGCACCGTCCTTGCCTTCGGCCTCGCCGCCGCGGCCGCCGCCGCCGTCGGGCGCCCCGCCGCCGCCCTCGAGGCCGACGCCGCCCGCACCCATGTCCGCGGCGCGGTCGATCGGGTGATCGCGCTCGCCTCCCGCCCCGGCGCGCCGGAGAGCAAGGCCGACGATCTCGCCCGCATCTTCCGCGACACCGCCGCGATGCCGCAGATCGCCCGCTTCGCCGCCGGCCTCGCCTGGCGCGACATGTCCGAGGACCAGCAGGACCGCTTCGTCGACGCCTTCGTGCATTATCTCTCGGTGGTCTATGCGCGGCGGTTCCAGGACTATTCGGGGCAGACGGTCGATCTCGGCCGGGTCGAGGATGCCGGGCGGCGGGGCCTGCGCGTGCTCTCCACCGTCAGCCAGCCGAACGACCAGCCGATCGCCGTCGAATGGGTGGTGACCGACCGCCCCGGCCGCGTGGTGATCTCGGATATCGTGATCGAGGGGGTCTCGCTCGTCGTCACCCAGCGCGAGGAGATCGGGGGGATGCTCTCGAGCCGGGGCGGCGATCTGGAGCGGCTGATCTCCGACCTAGCCGCGACCTGAGCGGTTCAGCGCGGGGCGTAGGGGACGGCGCCGGGGCGCTCGCTCGAGAGGTATTTCCAGATGCCGCTCGCGCGGAGCACCTGGCGCCCGCCGGCATGGAGCGCGCAGTCCATGAAGCTCAGATCGCGCACCGCGCGGAGCTGGCGCGCCTCGGCCAGGAGCGTCTGGCCGAGCTTGGCGGCGGCAAGGAATTCGGCGTCGAAGGTGATGGTGGCGCAGGGGCGGTCGCCGCCCGCGGCATAGGAGCCCGCGCCCATGGCGACGTCGGCGAGGCTCATCAGCGCGCCGCCATGGCAGACGCCGCCCACATTGATGTGGATCGCGCGCACCTCAAGCGCGGCGGCGTAGCGCCCGGGCGCGATCTCGGCGAAGCGGATCGGGCCGATATGGGCGTTGAAGCCCTCGCCGCGCACATCGCGCCAGGGCAGGCTCGGGTCGAAGTCCATCGCGCTCCTCCGTTGGCCGGGG
>CAZNTX010000164.1:0-311 GCA_964576075.1 uncultured Limibaculum sp.
GGACAGCCCCTGCGCCTCGAGCCGGCTGTAGATGAAGGGTTTGAACAGCTCGAGCGCCATTTTCTTGGGCAGACCGCACTGGTGCAACTTGAGCTCCGGGCCCGTCACGATCACCGACCGGCCCGAGAAGTCGACGCGCTTGCCGAGAAGGTTCTGGCGGAACCGACCCTGCTTGCCCTTGAGCATGTCCGAGAGGGACTTGAGCGGGCGCTTGTTCGTTCCCGTGATCACGCGGCCGCGGCGACCGTTGTCGAACAGCGCGTCCACGGCCTCCTGCAGCATCCGCTTCTCGTTTCGGATGATGATGTCGG
>CAZNTX010000164.1:321-3115 GCA_964576075.1 uncultured Limibaculum sp.
GTTGCGGTTGATCACCCGGCGATAGAGGTCGTTGAGATCCGATGTCGCGAACCTGCCCCCGTCGAGCGGCACGAGCGGACGCAGCTCTGGCGGGATGATCGGAATCACAGTCAACACCATCCATTCGGGCCGATTGCCCGATTCGAGAAAGTTCTCGACCAGCTTCAGCCGCTTGATGATCTTCTTGGGCTTGAGCTCACCGGTCGCCTCGGCGAGATCGGCGCGCAGGCGCTCGGCCTCCGCCTCGAGGTCGATCGCGGCCAGCATCTCGCGGATCGCCTCGGCGCCGATGCCGGCGCGGAAGGCGTCCTCGCCATACTGGTCCTGCGCGTCGAGATACTCCTCCTCCGACATCATCTGGCGATGCGAGAGGTCGGTCAGCCCCGGCTCGATCACCACATACTGCTCGAAATAGAGGATCTTCTCGAGATCCTTCAGCGTCATGTCGAGCATGAGGCCGATGCGCGACGGCAGGCTCTTGAGGAACCAGATATGCGCGACCGGGCTCGCGAGCTGGATATGGCCCATGCGCTCGCGCCGCACCTTCTGCAGCGTCACCTCGACGCCGCATTTCTCGCAGGTCACCCCGCGATACTTCATGCGCTTATACTTGCCGCAGAGGCACTCGTAGTCCTTGATCGGCCCGAAGATGCGGGCGCAGAACAGCCCGTCCCGCTCCGGCTTGAAGGTCCGGTAGTTGATCGTCTCGGGCTTCTTCACCTCGCCATAGGACCAGGAGAGGATGCGCTCGGGGCTCGCCAGCGAAATCCGGATCTCGTCGAAGGCCTTGGGCGGCTCGGTGGGGTTGAAGATGTTGGTCAGCTCTTGGTTCATCTGAGGCTCCAATCATCCCCGTGTCGCAGAGTCCCCCGGAGCCGGCGCGCCGGGGGGCGCGCGCCGGCGAGGGGCCGGGGGATCAGTCGTCGGTTTCGCTGTCGAGCAGCTCGACATTGAGGCCGAGGGAGCGGATTTCCTTGACGAGCACGTTGAAGCTCTCGGGGATGCCCGCCTCGAAATCGTCCTCGCCCTTCACGATGCTCTCGTAGACCTTGGTGCGGCCGGCCACGTCGTCGGACTTGACGGTCAGCATCTCCTGCAGCGTGTAGGCCGCGCCGTAGGCCTCGAGCGCCCAGACCTCCATCTCGCCGAAGCGCTGGCCGCCGAACTGCGCCTTGCCGCCGAGCGGCTGCTGGGTGACGAGGCTGTAGGGGCCGGTCGAGCGGGCGTGGATCTTCTCGTCCACCAGATGGTGGAGCTTGAGGAGATACTTGTAGCCGACCGTCACGGGACGGGAGAACGGCTCGCCCGTGCGCCCGTCGAACACCACCGACTGGCCCGAGACGTCGAGCCCCGCCTTCACCAGATGCTCGTTGACGTCGGGTTCCTTGGCGCCGTCGAACACCGGGGTGGCGATCGGCACGCCGGTGCGCACGCTCTCCGCCGCCTCGACGAACTCCTCCTCGGTCATCTCCGCGGTCGCCGCCTCGAGCACGTTTTGGCCGTAGGCGAGGCTCATCGCGTCCCTCAGCGGGGTCATGTCGCCATGGGCGCGATAGACCTGGAGCGCCTCGTCGACCTGGCGGCCGAGATTGGCGCAGGCCCAGCCCATATGGGTCTCGAGGATCTGGCCGACATTCATGCGGGAGGGCACGCCGAGGGGGTTGAGCACGAAGTCCACCGGCGTCCCGTCCTCCATGAAGGGCATGTCCTCCATGGGGACCACGCGGGAGATCACGCCCTTGTTGCCGTGGCGCCCGGCCATCTTGTCGCCCGGCTGCAGCTTGCGCTTCACCGCGACGAAGACCTTGACCATCTTGAGCGCGCCCGGGGGCAGATCGTCGCCCCGGCGGACCTTCTCGACCTTGTCCTCGAATCGCGCCTCGAGCACGCGCTTGGCCTGGTCGAACTGGGCGTTGAGCGCCTCCATCGCCTGGGCGTCCGCCTCCTCGGGCAGGGCGAGTTGCCACCACTGCCCGCGCGAGAGGCTCTGCAGCAGCTCCTCGGTGATCACAGAGCCGGACTTGACCCCCTTCGGCCCCTTCACGCAGGTCTTGCCGAGGATCATCTCCTTGAGGCGGGCATAGATGTTGCGCTCGAGGATCGCGAGCTCGTCGTCGCGGTCGCGGGCGAGACGCTCGATCTCCTCGCGCTCGATCTGCAGCGCGCGCTCGTCCTTCTCGATGCCGTGGCGGTTGAAGACGCGCACCTCGACGATGGTGCCGTATTCGCCCGGGGGCATGCGCAGCGAGGTGTCCCGCACGTCCGATGCCTTCTCGCCGAAGATCGCGCGCAGGAGCTTCTCCTCCGGCGTCATCGGGCTCTCGCCCTTCGGCGTGATCTTGCCGACGAGGATGTCGCCGGCCTTGACCTCCGCACCGATGTAGACGATGCCGGCCTCGTCGAGATTTTTGAGCGCTTCCTCCGAAACGTTCGGGATGTCGCGCGTGATCTCCTCCGGGCCGAGCTTGGTATCGCGTGCCATCACCTCGAATTCCTCGATGTGGATCGAAGTGAAGACGTCGTCCGACACGATGCGCTCGGAAAGAAGGATCGAATCTTCGAAGTTGTAGCCGTTCCAAGGCATGAACGCGACCAGCACGTTCCGGCCGAGCGCCAGGTCGCCGAGCTCGGTCGACGGACCGTCGGCGATGATGTCGCCCTTCGTCACCACGTCGCCGACCTTCACCAGCGGCCGCTGGTTGATGGTCGTGTTCTGGTTCGAGCGTTGGAATTTCATCAGCCGGTAGATGTCGACGCCGGACTTCGACGGGTCGAGCTCCTCCGTCGCCCGGAC
>CAZNTX010000165.1:0-3074 GCA_964576075.1 uncultured Limibaculum sp.
GTTCTCGCATTGATCGCCACGGGCCTTGTCGTAGCCGCAATTGGGGCAGGTGCCCTCGATGTAGCGGTCGGGCAGGAAGCGCCCGTCGGCCAAGGCGGCCGGCCACGACATCACCGTGCCCTTTGCGCCCGGCCGGGGCGACGCCACCGACGAGATGACCGACGCCGACAGCTTCGACGTGTTGGAACCGTTGGCCGACGGCTTCCGCAATTGGCTGAAGCAGGACTATGTGGTGAGCGCCGAGGAAATGCTGCTCGACCGCGCCCAGCTGATGGGCCTGACGGCGGCGGAGATGACCGTGCTGGTCGGCGGCATGCGGGCGATGGGCACCAATCATGGCGGCACCAAGCACGGCGTGTACACCGACCGCGCAGGCGCGCTGACCACGGACTTCTTCGTCAACCTGACCGACATGGCCTGGAAGTGGGTGCCCGTCGAGGGCGGCTACGAGATCCAGGACCGCAAGTCCGGCGAGACGAAGTGGACCGCCACCCGCGCCGATCTGGTCTTCGGCTCCAACTCGGTGCTCCGCGCCTATGCCGAGCACTACGCCCAGGACGACAATGCGGAGAAGTTCGTCTACGACTTCGTCGCGGCCTGGACCAAGGTGATGCACGCGGACCGCTACGACCTCGCCGCCTGAGCCGCCGCGGCGACACCGCGCAAGAGACAGGAGGGCCGCCCCGCGCCGGGCGGCCCTTTCGCGTTCGCCGCTCCGCTCAGGCCCGGGCCGAGCGCCCCTCCCCCGCGCGCGAGAGCCAGCCCGTGCAGGCCCAGGCGGCGGCGGCCATCAGGGCCGAGGTGGCGAGGCAGAGCGCCAGCCCCCCCGCCTGATAGGAGAGCCCCGAGAGCAGCGTGCCGAGGAGCCGCCCCCCGGCATTCGCCATGTAGTAGAACCCCACATCCATGGTGACCCGGCGCGCCTCCGTGAAGGCGAGGATCAGATAGGAGTGGAGCGAGGAGTTCACCGCGAAGACCGCGCCGAAGAGGAGAAGCCCCGTCACGAGCGTCGCCGTCAGCCAGCCCGACGGCCCCTCCGCGAGCGCTGCTGCGAGGGCGAGGGCCGCCGGGATCGCGGTCAGCGCCGCGACCCAGAGCCGGGCGAGGCCGACCGTCTCGGCAAGGCTCTTGTCCCGCGCGCGCAGGATCGCCGGCGCCACCGTCTGCACCGCGCCGTAGCCGATGATCCAGACCGCCATGAACGCCCCGATCGCGAAGAAGGCGAGGCGCTGGCCCTCCGCGCTGCCGTCGGAGAGCACGGAGTAGAAATAGACCGGCACGCCGACGACGAACCACGCGTCCCGCGCGCCGAAGAGGAAGACGCGGGCGGCGGAGAGCCGGTTGACGTTCGGGTCCTTCGAGAAGACCTCCCGAAAGGCCGCGCCCTTGCGCCCCCGAGGCAGGCCCGCCGGCATCAGCAGCGCGACCGCCGCGAACACCAGCGCCAGCGCCCCGGCCATGGCCAGCACCGCCGCCTCGAACCCCGCGAGCGCCAGGAGCCCCGCGCCGAGCAGGAAGCCCACCCCCTTCACCGCGTTCTTCGAGCCGGTGAGCGCCGCCACCCATCGGAAGAGCGCCCCCTGCCCCTCCGGCGCGAGGAGCTTCACCGCGCTTTTAGACGCCATCTTGGCCAGGTCCTTCGCCACGCCAGAGACCCCCTGCACCGCCATGACGAAGGCGACCGAGCCGAGGAGCGCCCAGCCCGGATCGAGCGCCGCGAGCGCCAGAAGCGCCCCGATCTGCAGCCCGAGCCCGGCATAGAGCGTCGTCGTCAGCCCGAAGCGCGCCGCGAGCCAGCCGGCCGAGAGATTGGTGACCATCCCGGCGAATTCGTAGAGCAGGAACAGATAGGCGAGCTGCACCGGCGTGAAGCCGAGGGTGTGGAAATGCAGCAGCACCAGCATCCTGAGCGCGCCGTCCGTGAGCATGAAGGCCCAGTAGGCGGCCGTGACCGCGGCATAGGCGGCGAGCGGACGGTCGGGGCGGGCGGCCTCGGTCATGCCATCCGCTCCGCGACGAGGCGCGCGAGGTCCGCCATCCGCCGGGCATAGGCCCACTCGTTGTCGTACCAGCCATAGACCTTGGCCTGGGTGCCGCCGACGACCATGGTCGAGGGCCCGTCGATCACCGCAGAGCGCGGGTCGTTGACATGGTCCGCCGAGACCAGCGGGCGGTCCTCATAGCCGAGGATGCCGGCGAGCGGGCCCTCCGCGGCGGCGCGGTAGAGGGCGTTGATCTCCTCCGCCGTCGTCTCCCGCGCCATCTCGAAGACCGCATCGGTCAGCGAGGCGTTCAGCAGCGGCACCCGCACCGCATGCCCGTTCAGCCGCCCCTCGAGCTCGGGGAAGATCCGCCCGATGGCGGTGGCCGAGCCGGTGGTCGTCGGGATCAGGCTGTTGAGGGCGGAGCGCGCCCGCCGCGCGTCCTTGGCCGGCCGGTCCACCATGGTCTGCGTGTTGGTGACGTCGTGAATCGTGGTTATGGAGCCGTGCCTTATGCCGATCCCCTCATGCAGCACCTTCACCATCGGCGCGAGGCAGTTGGTGGTGCAGCTCGCCGCGCTGATCAGGTGATGCGCCCCGGGGTCGTAGAGATGGTGGTTGACGCCGTAGACGAGATCGAGCGCCCCCGCCTCCTTGATCGGCGCCGAGACGATCACCTTGGCGACTCCGGCCTCGAAATAGGGCCGGGTCTTGGCGACCGACTTGAACACCCCGGTGCAGTCGAGGGCGAGATCGACCCCGAGCTCGGCAAGCGGCAGCGCCTCGATCGCCCGCTCCTGCGTGAGGCGCATCGCGCGCCCGTTCACCGTCAGGCTGTCCGCGGAATGGCCGAACTCGGCCGGCCAACGCCCGTGCACCGTGTCGAATTCGAGCAGCAGGGCATGCTGCGCCGGGTCCCCGGCGGGGTCGTTCAACAGCACCACCTCGCCCGGCATGCCCTCCTCCACCAGGGCGCGCAGGACGAGCTTGCCGATGCGTCCCAATCCGTTGATCGCGATCCGTGCCATGTTCGCTCCTAAGTGTCGGCCGTCCGCCCCGGCGCGTGGCCTTGTCGGCGCGCGCCGGGGGGTG
>CAZNTX010000166.1:0-2992 GCA_964576075.1 uncultured Limibaculum sp.
AAAATCACGCTGGCGATGCAGCAAGAGCGCATGCTTGAGGTTGGCGATGGCTGCGGGCCCGCGCCCGGCCCGGTCCCTGCGGCGCGGCTTGCGGAGCGGCGGGGTCAGGGCGCGGGCTCGGCCCACCAGACCTCCGGGCGGAAGCCGTAGAGCGCCGGGCGGTCGGGCCTTGCGAGCCCCGCCGCCGCCGCGACCCGGTCCTGCGAAAGATAGCCGAAGGGGATCACGTAGATCCCGCTCGAGAGCGCCCGGTCGAGGGCGCGCACCGCGGGCACGAAGCCCTCCCGCGTCTCGGCGGCGAGGATCGCCCGGATCGCCGCGTCGACCGCGGGCTCTGCGACGCCCATATAATTGCGCGTTCCCGGCCGCTCCCGGCCCTCCGAGCCGAAATAGAGCCACTGCTCTGTCCCCGGCGAGAGCGAGAGATACCAGCGGTTCACGATCATGTCGTAGTCGTAGTCGCGCCGCCGCGCTTCGTATTGCGCGGCGTCGACCCGGCGGATCTCGGCCTCGACCCCGAGGCGGGCGAGCGCGGAGGCCCAGATGCCGGCGAGGGTCTCGTGCTCGGTGCTGGCGACCAGGATCTCGAAAGCCAGGGGCCGGCCCTCCTTCCGGCGCAGCCCGTCCGCCACGCGCCAGCCGGCGGCGTCGAGCAGCCGGCCCGCCGCGCGCAGGCCGCGGCGGTTGCGCCGGCCGTCCCCGGGGGGCGGGCGCCAGCCCTCGGCGAGCGTGCCCTCCGGCAGGCTCTCGGCGAAGGGGGCGAGGATCTCCGCCTCGCGCCCCTCCGCCGGCCCGCGGAAGCCGAGCGCGGAGCCCGACCAGTAGCTCTCGATCCGGGCGTATTGCTCGGCATAGAGGCGGGCGTTCACCCAGTCCCAGTCGAAAGCGAGGGCGAGGGCGGCGCGGACCCGGCGGTCGTCGAAAGGCGGGCGGCGGGTGTTGAAGACGAAGCCCTCCATGCCCGACGGCCGGCGATGGGGGATCTCGTGGCGCAGCAGCCGGCCCTCGCGGACGGCGGGGATGTCGTAGCCCTCGGCCCAGCGCAAGGGATCGGCGTCGGGGAAGAGCGTCACCGCGCCGGTGCGCACCGCCGACCAGAGCGCATCGGCGTTGCGGAAATACTCGACGCGGATCTCGTCGAAATTGTGCAGGCCGCGATTGATCGGGAGATCGGCGCCCCACCAGTCCGGGTCGCGGCGGAGCACGAGGCGGCGCCCGGGCTCGGCGCTCTCGACGAGATAGGGCCCGGAGCCCAGGACCGGCGCGAGGGAGGGCTCGGCGAAGTCCCGCCCCGCCCAGGCGGCCTTCTTGAGGATCGGGCGGAGGCCCATGATGAGCGGCAGTTCGCGGTTCGGCTCGGAGAAGGTGATTCGCAGGCTGCGCGGCCCGGTCGCCTCGATCCGCTCGACCGCCTCCCAGGCGGCGCGGTAGCGGGGATGGCCCTCGCGGCCGAGCGTCTCGATCGACCAGATCACGTCCTCGACCGTCACCGGGCTGCCGTCGGAGAAGCGCGCCTCGGCCCGGAGGGTGAAGGCGACGGAAGAGCGGTCCGGCGGGGTCTCCACCGTCTCGGCGAGGAGGCCGTAGAGCGTGAAGGGCTCGTCCCAGGACCGCGCCATCAGGGTCTCGACGGTGTGGGTGCGCAGGATCCAGGGCGCACGGCCGCGCAGGAGGAAGGGATGGAGGCTGTCGAAGCCGCCGACCTCGCCGAGAACGAGCCGCCCGCCTTTCGGCGCCTGCGGATCGGCATAGGGCAAGGGCTCGGCCGGGCCGAGGGCCGGGCGGGCGTGCATCGCGATGGCATGGGCGGGCTCTGCGAGCGCGCCGCCGGGCGCAGCCAGGAGGAGGGCGAGCGCCAGGCCGAGCCTGTGGAAAAGCCCCTTGTGAGCGGGGGCGATTCTGCGTATCATAAAGTCACTGCTCGATAGGTTTCTTGCCTGTATGAAACCTGCCTCAATCTTGGATGCGCCTCCTTCGGGAGGCGCTTTTTTTTGGGGCTCGCCCGCTCGCCTCTGCCGCATCCTCGCGCCTTTCCGTCTTCGGCGTTCCGCCTTAGTGTCGCGCCGCGCCTCCGCGCGCGGGCGCGGACGGAAGATCGCACAGGAGAAGGGGTCTCACCAATGTCGATCGCAGGAAAAGTCGCCGTCGTCACGGGCTCGAATTCGGGGATCGGGCTCGGCATCGCCGAGGAGCTCGCCAAGCGCGGTGCGAAGGTTGCGCTCAACTCCTTCACGGACAACGCCGAGGACCATGCGCTTGCCGAGCGAATCGCCTCGGAGACCGGTGCGGAGGTGCGCTACGTCAAGGCCGACATGTCGAAGGGCGAGGAGTGCCGCGCGCTGATCGCGCGCACGGCGGAGCTCTTCGGCTCTGTGGACATCCTGGTGAACAACGCCGGCATCCAGCATGTGGAGAAGATCGAGGACTTCCCGAGCGGGAAGTGGGACGCGATCCTCGCGATCAATCTCTCCTCGGCCTTCCACACCACCGCCGCGGCCCTGCCGAAGATGCGCGCGGCCGGATGGGGGCGGGTGGTCAACATCGCCTCGGCCCACGGGCTGACCGCCTCGCCCTTCAAATCCGCCTATGTGGCGGCGAAGCACGGGGTGGTCGGGCTCTCGAAGGTGGTCGCGCTGGAGACGGCGGAGGAGCCGATCACCTGCAACGCCGTCTGCCCGGGCTATGTGCTGACCCCGCTCGTCGAGGACCAGATCCCGGACACCATGGAGAAATACGGGATGGACCGGGAGACGGTCATTCGCGAGGTTCTGCTCCAGCGCCAGCCCTCGAAGGAATTCGCGACGACGGCGCAGTTGGGCGGGGTGGTGGCCTTCCTCTGCTCGGAGGACGCGGCCCAGATCACGGGGACGACGATCTCGGTGGACGGCGGCTGGACGGCCCTCTGAGGTCGGCGCCGGCGGCGAGGGGCGCAGAGTCTTCGTTGGGGCGCCTGCGGCGCCCGCGCGCCCGCCGCCGTCCCCCACCCGCCCAC
>CAZNTX010000167.1:0-2922 GCA_964576075.1 uncultured Limibaculum sp.
CGCAAACTTCTTCACCGCCGCAGGCTATGAACCAGACTGATCGGGAAACGCGCTAGATCGGCAGTATATGCCTCTCTCCATGAGTGGCGACACTGCCACATAGCACACCACACGGGCCGAGGCGCGAGGGGATACGCTCCCCCGTGGCAATGTCATGGCGGGATGAGCTCGAGCACGCAGGCCGAGACTTTGGGCGCTCGGTTTCCAGGGGACAGGTTCCGTAGGTGAGGAGGGTTGCTGGCGACCCCGGCAGGACTCGAACCTGCAGCCGTCGGATTAGAAGTCCGGTGCTCTATCCAGTTGAGCTACGGGGCCGGTGGGGTCTGAATAGCCGCCGGGGCGGGGGCGGGAAAGCCCTTGCGCGCGGGGGCGGGGTCGCGGGGCTCAGAGGTCCTCCCATCCGCGGCCGGTCCCGGCGGCGAGGCGTTCGGCGAGGACGCGGCGGTGGCAGCCCTCGGCCGTGCCGCAGAAGCACAGGAGCGCGAGGCGCGGGCCGTCGAGGCAGGCGAGGAGGCGGGCCCAGTCGTCCCGCGCCTCGGGGGTCTCGAGCTGGGCGGCGAAGATCCGGCGCATCTCCGCGGTGTCGCCCTTGCGCGCAGCGTCGCGGCCGGGCTTCGGCGTGCCGAGCCCGCGCAGATGGAGATAGGCGATGCCGGCCGCCTCGAGGCTCCCGCGCAGCACCGTCTTGGAGAAGCCCGCCCGGCGCGAGGCGGCGACGGCGCGGACATCGACGAGGCGCCCCACCCCGGCGGCGCGGAGCCGGCCGATCGCCTCGGCCTGCGTCGCGCCCTGATAGCCGATGGTGGCGATCGGCTGGTCCGCCATGGCCTCGCCTCCCTGTGATCGCGCCGGCACAGGGCGACGCCGCGCGCGCCGATGCGGGCGGGGAGCGCCCGAGCGCCGATCTTCTCACCCTCGAGAGGCCGGTCAACCCCGGCCTCCTGCGCCTCGGCGCCGAAGGCTCGGGCGCAGGAGGAGCCGCGGGCCGACGGCGCCGCGCCCGCGGCTCCCCGCCTCAGGCCGCGCGGCGGCGGGCGACGAGGGCGGCGACGCCGAGGCCGCCGAGCAGCAGCGCGGCCGAGGCCGGAAGCGGAATGGCGGTGGCCGGCGCGAAGCTCTGCAGCGTGAAGGTCTCGCCGGAGAACGTGAAGGTGTTGGGGTTGATGCCCAAGGGAACGCCCACCCCACCGGTTCCGACGTTGAAATCGTTGTAGGTCGCTTGCGTCGTCAGCTCCAGCGTGGCGTCGAGCGGGCCGGACGTGAAGAAGATGAAATCGAAGTCGTCGACGTCGAAGTCCGAGGTCCCGCCGGCGCCGAGAGTCACGGACAGGTCGAACAGCGTGATGCCGAGCACCGCGGGCGCTGCGTTGATCTCGAACTGCGCCGAGCCGAAGATCGCGTCGTCGATGGTCAGCGCCGCGGCGGCCGAGCCGCCGTCGTCGCCGGCCCAGAGGAGGTCGAAGTCGGCCGGGGCGGCCTGGACGGCGGCGGCGGCGAGGGATGCGACGGCCGCGATCGCGGCGGTCCTGATCTGCGTCATGAGGTTTCTCCCAACCCAGATGTGAAGAACGGTTGCATTTTCCACACCGGGGCGGGGCGCGACCAGCCGGCAGTCGTCACCGGCCGGCTGGTCTCGCCCAGCCGTGGCGGGGCGGACACGGTGCGCGGCCCGCCGGCGCGCGCTGGCCCCGGGCCGGTCCGAGAACGGGTGCCTGCAGGCGGTCCGCGGCTTCGACGGCCTGCTCCATAGCTCGATCGAGAGCCGCCGCGCGCCTTCAGTCTGATCGCCCTCGCGCTCCGGATCGTGCGGCTCTTGGCGATGATCTTCCAGATCGATGCGCTCGCCGAGCCGGTGGGCCCACCTTCCTTAGGACACCCCTTGCAGCCCCGCCCGGAGACTGGGCAGCCATGACCGCGGGCCTCCCGAGGAGGCGGCCCTGGGGCACACGCCGGTCGCACTTCCCTGCGCCATGGCGGCACCCGGTCCCAAGCGCCCGGTCGGTCGCAGGCGGGCCGCCGTCCGTGCCCGCCCGAGGCGCGGGTCTCCAAAGCCAGGGCGATCCGGCTCGTCCGCGGCCGCCCGGCGTCCTGCCGGGCGTTGCGGTGGCGCGGGCCTGGAAAGTCCTTCGAGCGCATGCCGACAGGCAGCCCGCCCCCGCGCCACCGGGGCCCCCGGTCAGGACCCATAGGGATCGGCCGGTCGCGGCCGGTCCGTGCGACGGCGCCGATCTCGAGACGGCGATCCGCGCCCTCTCTCGAGCGGCCATGTCGCTTGCGTGGCGCGGCATCTTGCGCCGATACTCCCGAGGCGCGGCGTCGGTGCCCTGCCCCGCCGGCTCCCCCGGCCGGCCCCCCGACGCCTCGACGCACCGCGGCCCGGTCCCGCAGCCGAGCCGGACGGACCCGAGCGGAGGAGAAGGCGATGGGCGGACGGTTCGCGGCGAGCATGGCGGCCTGCGCCCTTCTCGCTGCCTGTGCGGGCAGCCCCGGGCCCGGGCGCCCGCCACCGGGCACAGGCCCCGGCCTCGGCCCCGGACCGGCCTGCGACGCGCCCGGCGTCATCGCGCAGATCCTCCGGGAGGCAGAGGCCCGCCGCGGCCCCACCGGCCGCCCGCTCGGCCGGGTCTTGGCGATGGAGGGCGTCCGCGAGACCGGCTTCGTCGGCACGGTCGACCCCGCAGATCCCTGGCGCTGGTGCGTCGGCCGCGCCGTCCTCGCCTCGGGCGCCCGCACAGAAGCGCGCTGGATCCTGAGGAAACGCCCGGGCGCCGGCGGACCAGGCCTCGATTTCGGCTGGTGCGTCGCCGGCCTCAGCCATGTCGACTGCGGCCATCTCGCCCCCTGATCCATCGCGCCGCCCCCCTTTCGGCCCCGGTTTCGCGCGGGCGATCGCGCCCGATGGGCGCGCCTGCCCTTCCGACC
>CAZNTX010000168.1:0-2916 GCA_964576075.1 uncultured Limibaculum sp.
AGACCACCTTCGAGTACCACCTGCTGAACGGCATCCAGGGGCTCGTGAAGGACCCGAAGGACCACGCCACGGTCGTGAACTACTTCACCGAGTTCGGCATCACGCCGGCGACCGAGATCGACTTCGACCTCGACAATGCGAGCCCGGCTCCGGGGGCGCTGCGCAAGCAGTGCCAGGCGCTGATCGAGAGTGTCGAGGACTCGATGGGCGGGCTGTCGGCCGGGGCCGTGCAGGTGCGCGCCGAATGCGGCTCGGCCTTCTTCGCCGATCTCGTCGCCCACAAGGAGGTGCGCGAGACCTACCTCAACACCGCCGCCGCCGCCGATCTGCGTGGCCGCGTGGCCGACGAGGTCAGCTTCGGCGGGATCACCTTCCGCCGCTACCGGGGCGGCGTCGGCTTCACCGTGCCGACGGACAAGGCGTTCTTCTATCCCGAAGGCGTCGAGGGGCTCTTCGAGATCTACTATGCCCCCGCCGACACCTTCGAGACGGTGAACACCCTCGGCCAGCCGCTCTACGCGCGCACGATCCCCGACCGGGATCGCGACGAATGGGTGCGCCTCGAGATCGAGAGCAACCCGCTGCCGATCTGCACCCGGCCGCAGGTGCTGCGCTCGGCGCGGCGGACGTGATGTCTGCCGTCGCCATGGCGCTCGACGCGCTTTTCGCGGATGCGCATCTCGCGCGCGACGTCGTCTACATCACCGACGGCGGCGCGCCCGTACTGGTGCGCGTCGTCGCCCGGCGTGCGGATGCCGTCACCGACTTCGGCGATGCGCGGCTCTGGTCGGAGACCACCCGTGTCGATCTGCGGATCGCCGAGGTGGCGAACCCGCGCCCCGGCGACCGCATCGAGATCGACGGCGAGGCGTTCCTCATTCAGGGCGAGCCGGTCCGAGACCGCGAGCGGCTGGTGTGGACCGTGGACCTGCGTCCGGCCTGACCGCGATGAAACTCAAGCTCGACATCGCGCCCGACCTCGTCGCGCTTATGGCGGCGGAGATCGCCGCGGGCGAGCGGGCCGTCAGCGCCGCCATGCGCGAGGCCGGGACCGGGCTGAAGACGGACTGGCGCGGGCAGATCACCGGCGCAGGACTCGGGCAGCGGCTCGCGAATAGTATCCGCGCGAAGGTCTATCCGGCGAACCGGGCGAGCCTGAGCGCCGCGGCGCTGGTCTGGTCGAAGGCCCCGGTGATCGTCGGCGCGCACGACACGGGCCCGCTGATCCGCTCGCGCAACGGGTTGTGGCTCGCGATCCCGACGCCCGCGGCCGGCAAGTCGCTGCGTGGCGGGCGGATCAGCCCGGGCGAATGGGAATGCCGCACCGGCCTGCGCCTGCGGTTCGTCTATCGCCGCACGGGTCCGAGCCTGCTGGTGGCGGAGGGACGGCTGAACACCAAGGGCCAGGCAGTGGTGTCTCGCTCGAAGACCGGGCGTGGCAAGGTCACCGCGCCGCTCTTCCTGTTGGTCCCGCAGGTCAAGCTGCCGAAGCGGCTGGACTTGGCGCGGGATGCAGACCGGGCGCTGGACAGCGTGCCGGGGCTGATCGTGGCGAAATGGTTAGAAACGAGGTGATAGCCAGCTTGTTGCAGCCGAAGTTCCAACTCCCATGATCGCATCTCCAAAACGGTCAGGCTTCCTCGATGACTTCATTCGGATAGACAATGCGATTGAGCCTGTTAACAAGGTTCTGGACGAAGCTCGCAACCTTGTCAGCATACTGGGGCTGGATGTGGCGCACGGTGCCGTTTGCCTCTCGGTCTCCCTCATGTGCGATCTGGTTTCTCCGCTTCACGTAATTCGCGAGAATGCGTTTTAGATCATCTTCGGTACTGTTGGGTCCGGGCCACAGCGCCGAGACAGATGCGAATACACTATCGTGTCCGATCATTTCATAAGCCCCCTGGATTTTTTCGGGTGCCTGATAGGACAAAAACTCCAGCGTCTTTGTGCGAAGCCTTGTGGCGAGTTCTCCTTGGGGTGCTGCAGAAGTTATAATCGGCAGTGCATCACGGAAAGTATTCGCGTCCTTGATCGGCATAATGGAGGACAGCGCTTTAGCCAATGAATCAGGCAGGGTTCCTGTACTGATCACGGTCGGGATGCGTTCATACAGAACCGCATGCACATAAGCATCAAGAGCTGAGATCGAAATAACTATCGCGGACCGAGGCAGCCAAAGCAGATCCTCATTCTCTGCCGTCAGACGGCCGCGCTGCCCAAGACCGCGACTTCTGCGAAGCTCCTTGTACATCTCCGTGAGGCTATTCGCCAAAGCAATGGAATTTCTGAAGTCAGTGTAGGCCGTCATCTACGACCTCGACTACAAATCTGGCTACGGCATTGCACATGCCGTGACCGTATCGTCACTTTTTGCCCGGCGCTAGAACACAACCGCGTGCGCAATGACTGCCGAGGACGGATCGGGATGCCCACCCCACGCGAAACCATCCTCGGCGCGCTGCACGCGCGGCTTTCGGCGCTGCCCGCCACCGCCCTGCGCGGTGAGGTTCTGCCCGAGCGCGTGCCCGCCGAGGGCCTGCTGATCCTGCGTGACGGCGAGCCGGGTGAGCCTGAGGTCACGCTGTCGCCTCTGCGCTACCATTACCAGCACCGCGCAGAGATCGAGGCGGTGGTCCAAGGCGCCGACCGTGACGCGGCCTTCGACACGCTGACAGCCAGCATCGGCGCAACTCTCGCCTCTGACCGGACGCTCGGCGGGCTCTGCGACTGGGTCGAGGCGGAAGCGCCGCGCCCCGTCGATCTGCCCGTCGAGGGCGCGGCGAGCCTGAAGGCCGCCGTGATCCCGGTGGTGCTGCACTATTCCACGGCCGATCCGCTCGGCTGATCCCGACAACCCGAGGAGAACACCATGGCACGAGCCCAGGGGGCGCGGGCGCTGATGGCGCTTGCGTT
>CAZNTX010000169.1:0-2878 GCA_964576075.1 uncultured Limibaculum sp.
CCCCGCCTCAGGGCTCCCAGCCGAGGAAATTCCCGATCAGCCGCAGCCCCGTCGCCTGGCTCTTCTCCGGGTGGAACTGCGTCCCCGCCAGATTCGCCCGGCCGACCACCGCCGCCACCATCTCCCCATGATGCACATGGGCGAGCCGATGCGCCGGATCGCGCGGGCGCAGATGGTAGGAGTGGACGAAATAGGCATGCGCCCCCGCCCCGATCCCCTCGAACAGCAGATGCTCCCCGAGCATCAGCTCGTTCCACCCCATATGCGGCACCTTGAGCTCCGGATCGTTCGGCTCGAGCGCCGCCACCTCGCCCGGGATCCAGCCGAACCCCTCGGTCTCCCCGTGCTCGTAGCCCCGGCTCGCCATCAGCTGCATCCCGACGCAGATCCCGAGGAAGGGATGCCCCGCCGCCACCCGCGCCGAGATCGCCTCGGTCATGCCCTCCACCGCATCGAGCCCGGCGCGGCAGTCCGCGAAGGCGCCGACGCCCGGCAGCACGACCCGCTCGGCCCGCGCCACCGCCTCCGGATCGCCCGTCACCGTCACCGGCCCGCCGCGCCCGGTCTCCGCGGCCATCCGCTCGAAGGCCTTGGCCGCCGAGCGCAGATTGCCCGATCCGTAATCGACGATCGCCGTCGTCATCGGCCCCTCCCGGTCTCGACCGCCTCGCCCGTGAGAAACCGCTCCTCCGCCCCCTCCGGCGTCCCGGCCTCGACGGCGGCGACCACCCGCCAGCCCCGCAACCGGAGCTCGACCCGCTGGAAGCTGTTCCCGTCAAAGACCGTCAGCAGAACGAGCGCGAGATAGACCGTCCCCGCCGCCACCGGCACGAAGGCCGCCGCGAGCCCGATCAGCCCGATCTGCACCGCGAGGATGAGCCAGAGCCCCTCGTAGAGCGCCCAGAGCGGGGGCACGACCGCGAGCCATCCGGGCTCGCCCACCACCTCGATCTCGCCAGACCGCCCATGGCGGTGGATGGTGTAGAGTTGCGTCTCCATCAGAGGGCTCCCTTGGTCGAGGGGATCGCGCCGGCGCGCCGCGGGTCCGGCTCCACCGCCTCGCGCAGCGCCCGCGCCACCGCCTTGAACGCCGCCTCGGCGATATGGTGGGCGTTCTCGCCGGAGAGCCGCGAGACATGCAGCGTCATCCGCGCATTGCTCGCGAGCGCCTGTAAGAACTCGCGCACGAGTTCGGCGTCGAAGCTCCCGATCTTCTGCGCCGGCAGGGGCAGATCCCAGACGAGAAACGGCCGGCCGGAGAGATCGAGCGCCGCGCGCACCAGCGCCTCGTCCATCGGCAAGAGGCAGGCGCCGTAGCGCCGGATTCCGCGCTTCTCCCCGAGCGCCTCGGCGAGGGCGAGGCCGAGGGCGATGCCGGTGTCCTCCACCGTGTGGTGGTCGTCGATATGCCGGTCCCCTTCGGCCGCGATCTCCATGTCGATCAGGGAATGGCGGGCGAGCTGGTCGAGCATGTGGTCGAAGAAGCCGACGCCGGTGCGGCAGTCGTGCCGCCCGGTGCCGTCGAGATCGAGGGCGACCGTGATGCGGGTCTCGGCGGTCTCCCGCGCGATGCGGGCGGTGCGGGGGGATGGGGCTGTCATGGCGGGTCTCCTCGCGGCAGACATGGCGCATCCGCGCGCCCGGATCAACGCCCGCGCCCGCCCATCCAGACCCCGAGAAAGCTCCCCAGCTGATGGCTGAGGAAGACGAAGCCGTAGAGCATCCCGAGATTGCGCGCCCCGAAGATGGTCGCCACCAAGGCCGAGGTGAGCGGCACCGTCGGCAGCCAGAAGAGCCCCATCGCCGCGGAGAACAGCACGACGCTCGCCGGGCTCGGCGGCACCGCGAGGAAGGCCGCGAGCACCACCGCCCGCGCCGCATAGATGCCCGACAGCACGTAAGGCTTCGGCACCCGCTGCGCGACGCGCCCCGAGAGATAGGTCCCCGCCACATTCGCCGCGCCGATGATCGAGAGCGTCGCCGCGCCCAGCGTCACCGAGCCGCAAACCTCCGCCACATAGGGCGGCAGATGCGCCGTCAGGAAGCCCACATGGAAGCCGCAGACGAAGAAGCCGAGGGTCAGCAAGAGATAGGAGCCCTGCGAGAAGGCGCCCTTGAGGAGCGGCCAGAGCGCGATCTCGGGATCGTCCGCATCCTCGGCCCGCGCGCCGGGCGTCATGAGTGGCACCAGCGCCGCCGCCGGGATCAGGAGCGCGGCGACGACGAGGAGCGCCGCCTGCCAGCCGAAGGCCTCCGTCAGCCAGCCCGCGAGCAGCGGCATCACCATCTGCCCGCCGGAGCCGAGCGCCGCGGCGGTGGCCATCGCGCCCGCGCGGCGCTCCTCGGGCACCGCGCGCCCGACCAGGGAGAGCACGATGCCGAACCCCGTCCCCGCGACCCCGAGCCCCACGAGCACCCCCGCCGCCATATGCTGCGCGAGCGGCGTCGCCGAGACGGCCGAGAGCACCATCCCCGCCCCGTAGAGCGCGAAGCCGAGGGCGAGCGCCCGGCGGTCGCCGAAGCGGTCGGCGAGGCGGCCGAAGGCGGGCTGCGCGAGCCCCCAGACGAGGTTCTGGATCGCGATCGAGACCGAGAAGACTTCCCGCGGCCAGCCATGTTCCGCCGAGATCGGGTCGAGCACGATCCCGAAGACCGAGCGCGCGCCGAAGCTCGCGGCGATGACCAGGCCGCCGGCGGCGACGATGAGGAAGGCGGGCGAGAGCGCGCGCATCGGGCAGTGTCCTTTCCCGTGACGCCCAGGTAATGCCCCGGCGCGCGCGCCCCGTCAAAACCTCTGTCCCGACAATCCCATCGCGGCTGCGGCGCGGCCCGCGCCCGAAGCGCCGCGCCGGCCCGGCATCCCGGCACACCCGCGCCC
>CAZNTX010000170.1:0-2733 GCA_964576075.1 uncultured Limibaculum sp.
GAGGCGGCGGCACGGCGGCGCTCGCCCCAGGCGCAGCGCTATCGGTCGAAGGCCGCGGCCAGTTCCAGATGCGGCGACCAGCGGAACTGGTCCACCGGCTGCACCCAGCGCAGGCGATAGCCGGCATCCACCAGGATCCTGGCGTCGCGGGCGAAGGTTGCCGGATTGCAACTCACCATGGCGAGGCGGGGCACCGGCGTCTCGGCGAGCGCCTCGGCCTGGGCGCGGGCGCCGGCGCGCGGGGGGTCGATCACCGCCGCGTCGAGCCCCGCGAGCTCGGCGCGTCGGAGCGGGCGCTGGAAAAGGTCCCGGCGCAGGCAGACGACCCGGCGCAGCCCCTCCGCCCCGCGCCAGCCGCGGTCGAGCGCGGCGAGGGCCTCGGCCTCGCCCTCCACCGCGAGAACCTCCGCGGTCTCGGCGAGCGGCAGGGCGAAGGTGCCGGAGCCCGCGAAGAGATCGGCCACCCGCCCCGCATCCCCCACAGCCTCGCGAACGGCGGACAGGAGCGCGGCCTCGCCCTCCGCCGTCGGCTGCAGGAACCCCCCGGGCGGGACCGCCACGCGCGCCCGGCCGAAGCGCTGCACCGGCTCCACGCGCGTCACCGCGATCTCCCCGTTCCAGGCGAGCCGCGCGAGACCCGCGCGCGCCGCCATCCCGGCGAGGAGCGCGAGGCCCGGCCGGTCGAGCGGCTTGGCCTCGGTGACCGCGCAGTCGATCCCGCCTTCGGCGAGCGTGAGCGTGATCCGGGGCCGGCCCTTGCGGGAGGCGGCGTGGCCCGCGATCTCGGCGAGTCCGGGGAGCGCGGCGACGAGGGCGGGCGCCGCGACCGGACACTCCGAGACGGCGACGACTTGGTCGGAGCCGCGTTCGTGAAAGCCGATCTCGACGCCGCTGCGGGTGCGCTTCGCCGCCACCGAGATGCGCCGGCGCGCGGCGGGGGGCGAGGTGGCGATGGGGCGGATCTCCACCCCCTCGATCCCGCGCGCGGCGAGCGCCGTGGCGACCAGCCCCGCCTTCCAGCGCGCGACGAAAGGCTCCGCCGCGTGCTGCAGCGCGCAGCCCCCGCAGCGGCCGAAATGGGGGCAGACGGGCTCGATCCGCTCGGGCGAGGGGGCGAGGAGGCGCTCGACGGTGCCGCGCTCGCCGAGGCGGCGCACGGCGACGCGCTCGCCCGGCAGGGCATAGGGCACGAAGAGCCGCCCGCCCTCGGCGAGCCCGTCGCCCTGGGCCCCGAGCCGCTCGATCGTCACCTCATCGCCCATGATCCGCTCCGCGCCGCATCGCCGGCGCAGTCTAGGCCAAGCCTTCGGGGCCTGCCATGGGCGGGCTTGACCGGGGCGCGGCCCGGCCCACCCTCGAGAAGAGCACCGGACAGGGAGGACGCCAAGATGACCCGCCTTCTCCTCGCGCTCGTCGTCGCCTTCGGGGTCGGCCTCGGCCCGGCCAGGGCCGGCGATGGCCCCTCGGCCGCCATCGAGCGCGTGATCGCCGACCAGCTCGCCGCTTTCCAGCGCGACGATTTCGCCGCCGCCTTCGCCCATGCCTCGCCGGGGATCCGGCAGAAGTTCCGCACGGCCGAGAATTTCGGGCGGATGGTGCGGAGCGGCTATCCGATGATCTATCGGCCCGCCCGGGTCGAGTGGCGCGGGCTCGAGACGACGCCGCGGGGCGGGCACCGGCAGGTGGTGCTCTTCGAGGACGGCGCCGGCCGGCTCTACGAGGCGGAGTATCTGATGGGGGAGTTCGACGGGGTCTGGCGCATCCAGGGGGTGCGGCTGCGCGAACTGCCGGGGCTCGCGAGCTGAGCCGGCTCAGAAGGGCTGCCAGACGCTGAGCTGGAAGCCGATCCCCTCGTCGAGGTTGAGCACGTCCTGGCTGAGGCCGAATTGCAGGGTGACGGGCTTGGCGTCCTCGCCCTCCTCGGGTTCGCTCACATGGAAGCTGTAGGTGACCGACGGGGCGATCTTGAGGGCGGCCGTCTCCGAATCGCCGAGGGGGTAGGTCGAGTAGAGGCTGAGGAGCCCCATGCAGCACTCGAAGGGGCGGGCGCCGACGGTGAGATCGGCGCGCAGCTCGTCCTCGTCGTCGTCGATCTGGAGGTGATAGCCGGCCTCGGCCGAGACGAAGGCGCTGCCCCAGGAGAAACCCCAGCCGCGGCCGTAGAGGAGGCGGAGGGAGACCTCGTTGGTCGGGTCGGAATCGGGGCCGCCGAAGCTCGGGCCGAGAAGCTCGTTGACCGGCTGGACATAGCCGAGCTGGACGGCGGCGACATCGCCGGCATCGCGCTTCCAGAAGCGGTAGCGGGCGAAGACGCCGAGCTCGGCGGTGTTGGCGCCGACGCCGTTGGTCGAAATCTCGACGAAGGCGGTGGCGCCGATGGTGAGGTCCTCGAACAGGCCGTAGTCGAAATAGATGGCGGTGTAGGTGGAATCGTCGTCGACCTCGCCGCCGGCGAAGCTCGAGAGCGGGCTCGCGCGGCGGCTGAGGCTGGAGATGAGCTGGCCGGCGCCGGGCTCCTGCGTCCATGCGCCGGCGCGGGGGCCTGGGCTTGGGGCCGCGACCGCCACGGCGGCGGCGAGGAGAACTGTTCGAGCGAGACGCATGGCGACCCCCGGGGAGGCGCCCGGTCTGGCGCCCTCGGTCCCGAGGGTGGGCGTGGAATGGTTAACGAAGTCTTTATTGAGACGAAATCGAGCGAAATGGTCGGCGTCGGGGAGGCGGCGACGGCGCGCC
>CAZNTX010000171.1:0-2661 GCA_964576075.1 uncultured Limibaculum sp.
GATAGCGGAGAGTCTAACCGGAACGCGTCAGGATGGGAGATTTTTCGAGGTGCCCGCATGCGATGTGCGGATCGTCACGGAACCGCCCCTGACCTTGCGATAGTTTCGAGTCGCGAGGCTGGGGCGCGACAGGAGACGACCATGACCGATCTCATCGGCCTCTGCGCCGGCGCGCTCGTTCTGCTGACCTTCTCCATGACCTCGATGGTCTGGCTGCGCGCCGTGGCGATCGCCTCGAACCTCGCCTTCTTCGCCTATGGGGTCGCGGCCGGGCTGATGCCGATCTGGCTCCTCCACGCGATCCTGCTGCCGATCAACGCGGCGCGCCTCGCCGGCGCGCTCCGCGCCGGGATGCGCCCCCGCCGCCTCACTCGCTCCAGTAATAATCCGAGGTCTTCGGCTTGAAGCGCCGGGCCACGGCGCCGGCCTCCTCCGTGATATGGTCGATCCGGCGCATCAGATCCTCGTGCAGCGCCGGCAGCGTGTTCGAGCCCGCCATCGCCGCCTCCTGCGCCGCCTCGACGGTGGCGTCCGCCGCCTTCAACTCCCGGGTGAGCGCGAGCATCCGCTCCGCCTCCGCCTCGGTGATGTAGTGGAAGTCCGACGGCTCGTAGCCGATCATCCCCCGGCTCGCGAATTTCGCGTCCTCGAGCGCCTGGCGCGCGGCGATCTCGTCCATCCCGAGGAGCCCCGCGAGCCGCTCGCGCTGCTCCGAATAATGCCGCTCGGCGTTGATCAGGTCCGACACGATGCGCCGATAGTAGAGCGTGCGCCGCGTCTTCTCCTCCCCCTTCTGCCCGACGCGGAAGAAGAAGGCGTAGGCCATCCCCCCGAGCGCCATCAGCGCGATCACCTGAAACGCATCGCCCGCTTCCATGCTCCCCTCCCTCTCGGTGTGTGCCTCGGCGGTGCAACATAGGCCGCCCGCCCCGGGAGAGAAAGCGCCGCGCGTCAGGGGCCGAGCCGGGCGTGGAGGAAGCGCAGTAGGCCGGCCGCGGCGGCGATGGCGAGGGCGAGCCCGATCAGGCTCTCGATCCAATGGAGCGACGGCCCCGCGAGCCACCGCCAGAGCAGGAACGCCGCGAGCCCCGCCCCCGCCGCGGCGCCGTAGCGCCAGAGCCTGTCCCGTCCGCGCATCGAGGCCTCCTCCGCCCTGCGTCGGCCGAGCATAGCGGCCCGCGCCCGCCCCACAAGCCCGGCGCCCGGATTTGCGCGATGTCATGGACCGGGCGGGGGTAGATATGGAATCCTCCTCCGCAGAGCGAGAAAACGGAGAGGAGGACCCCCATGAGCGTCGCCCGCGTCACCGAGATCACCTCGAGCTCGCCCAAGAGCTTCGAGGACGCCATCCAGCAAGGCATCGACCGCGCCTGCCAGACCCTCAAGAACCTCAAGGGCGCCTGGATCCAGGACCAGACCGTCACCATCGACGACGGCCGCGTCTCCGAATACCGCGTCAACATGAAGGTCACCTTCGTCCTCGAGGACTGAGCCGCCCGGCCCGGCCCTCGCTCCCCGCGGGCGACCCTCAGTCCGCGGGGTCCCCTGCCGCGACGGCCCAGCGCTCGAAGAAGGCCGCCAGCGCCTCCGGCCCCGTCTCCCGCCGGATCACGGCCATGCCCGCCTCGAAGGCCGCCACCTCCGGCGCGTCGAGATACCAGCCGTTGAGGTCGAGAAAGACCACCGCGCTCAGCCAGGCGAGGCGCTTGTTGCCGTCCACGAGGGGGTGGCGCGTGGCGATCCCCTCGAACATGAGCGCGGCGAGGCGGAAGGGCGAGGCGTCGGGCTCGTAGGCGTGGACGTTCCGCGCCCGGTCGAAGCCTGCCGCGAGCGCATCGGGGTTCGAAACCGTCAACTCGGCTCCGGCGCGCTCCATGAGGAGGCGCAGATGATCCAGGATGGCCTGCGGGTCCGGCCAGTCCGGATCGGTCACTGCCCGAACAGCTTGAGCGTGTGGGCGTAGCGGGCCGCCATCTTCTCCGCAGACCGGCGCGTGCGCTCATAGGCCGAGTCGGCCTTCGTCACCGTCATCCGCCCGTCGTCCACCGAGACCGTCACCTCGGTGCCGATCTCCGCCCCCATGGCCCGCAAGTCCTCCCGGTTCAGCGGCAGGAAGGCGCCGTTCCCGATCTTCTTGATCTGCTTGTGCGTGGACATGCATGCCTCCACTTCTGGCTGCGTATATACACACGTTAAAACATACATGCAAGCTAGGAAACAAAATGGTAGCGGCCCCTCGGGGAGGGGCCGCTGGGAGGGTGCAGTCCGGATAGGAAGATCTGCTCCCTCTGGGTGTCACTGCCGTTGGTCAGGCTAGCCACGCATCGCCTTGCCGCGATACCACGGGGCCGAAGCCCTTAGCCCTTTGCGCTCCTAT
Source organism: uncultured Limibaculum sp. (assembly GCA_964576075.1). Taxonomy (GTDB): domain Bacteria; phylum Pseudomonadota; class Alphaproteobacteria; order Rhodobacterales; family Rhodobacteraceae; genus Thermohalobaculum. Next base: position 2,378 of record CAZNTX010000171.1, read on the forward strand.
CAAACGCTTTCCCGGAGAGCCGTGGTTATCCCCGCACTATAGGGTTTTCCGGGCCATTCAAAAGTTTGGTCATGAGCGACATCCTTTCTCCTGTGACCATACAGGTAGCGGGCGCGCATCGTTCGTGCAACCATATATTGTAGCGCCAAGGCTCAACGGGCGAACTTCTTGTACTTGATCCGCTTCGGTTCCACCGCGTCCGGGCCCAGGCGGCGGATCTTGTCCTCCTCGTAGGCGGCGAAGTTGCCCTCGAACCATTCGACATGGGCCTCGCCCTCGAAGGC
>CAZNTX010000172.1:0-2604 GCA_964576075.1 uncultured Limibaculum sp.
GGCACCCCGCCCAACACGTAGATCACGGGCCCCGGCCCCAGCGCGCGCCGGAGCGCCGCGCCCTCCGCCGGCTGGGCGACGAAGAAGGTCCGCGCCCCCGCCGCGGCGAGCGCCGGCCCGACCCGGTCCAGCCCGCAGCCATAGGCGTCCGCCTTCACCACGGCGGCGGCCTCCGCCGGCGCCGCGACCCGCGCGAGCGCCCGCCAGTTCGCGACGATCGCGTCGAGATCGACCGTGAGGATCGGGGTCAGGGTCATCGCCACCTCGCGCCAGGGTCGCGGCAGACTATGGCCCGCCGAGACCGCTTGGCCAGCCCCGGCCCCGCCCCCCCCCTCAGGCGAACGCCCCCGGATCCGGCACATAGCCCGAATTCGGCCGCACCGGATCGGTGAACTTCGTGAACTTGCCCTCGAAATTCAGGTCCACCGTGCAGATCGGCCCATGCCGCTGCTTGCCGATGATCACCTCCGCCCGGCCCTTGAGCGCGGTCATCTCGTCCATCCACTTGTCGAGCTTCTCCTGCGCGGCGCGGCGCATCTCCTCGGGCATCTCCTCGGAGGGCTCGGTCGGCTTCTCGCGTTCCTTGTAATACTCCTCGCGGAAGACGAACATCACCACGTCCGCGTCCTGCTCGATCGAGCCCGACTCGCGCAGATCCGAGAGCTGCGGCCGCTTGTCCTCCCGCGACTCGACCTGGCGCGAGAGCTGCGAGAGCGCGATCACCGGGATGTCGAGCTCCTTGGCGATCGCCTTCAACCCTTGCGTGATCTCCGAGACCTCCTGCACCCGGTTCTCGTCGCGCCCGCGCCCCGAGCCGCGCAGGAGCTGGAGATAGTCCACGAACAGCACGTCGAGGCCCTTGGTGCGCTTCTGCTTGCGCGCCCGCGCGGCGAGCTGGGAGATCTGCAAGGCCGGGGTGTCGTCGATGAAAAGCGGGATCTGCTCGAGTTCCTTGGCGACCGCGAGATAGCGCAGGAACTCCTCGCGCGAGAGATTGCCCTGGGCGAGCGCCTTGGCCGAGAGCTGCGCCTCGGAGATCAGGATCCGGTTGGCCAGCTGTTCCGAGCTCATCTCGAGCGAGAAGAACCCGACACGCCCGCCCGACTCGAGCAGCGTCTCCCCCTCCGGCCCGGCCTTGCCGCGGAAATGGCGGGCGATGTTGAAGGCGATGTTGGTCGCGAGCGAGGTCTTGCCCATCGAGGGGCGCCCGGCGAGGATCAAGAGATCGGAGTTGCGCAAGCCCCAGAGCTTGTCGTCGAGCTCCATCAGGCCCGTGGAGATGCCGGCGAGGCCGCCGTCGCGCTTGTGCGCGGCCTCGGCCATCCGCGCGGCCTCCTCGATCGCCTCGGCGAAGCTCTTGAAGCCCGCCCCGTATTTGCCCTGTTCGGCGAGTTCGTAGAGCGCGCGCTCGGCGAGCACGATCTGGTCCGACGGCCCGGTCTCGGTGTCGAACCGCCCGGCCCGGCTCTGGATCTCGTCGCCGATGCGCATGAGATCGCGCCTCAGCGCGAGCCCGCGCACCTCCTCGGCATAGTCGCGCACCGAGACGAGCGAGATCACCGCCTCGGCGAGCCGCGCGAGATAGGCCGCGCCGCCGAGCTCCTTCAGCCCCTCGTCCTCGGCGAGGTAGTGCTTGAGCGTCACCGGCGAGGCGAGCGCGGGCGGCGATTTGGTGATCAGCCCCACGGCGGTCGCGAAGATCCGCTGGTGCACCGGGTCGTAGAAATGCTCCGGTTTCAGCAGGCCGCTGATCCGGTCGTAGACGTCGTTGTTGAGCAGCAGCGCGCCGAGGACCGCCTGCTCGGCCTCGATGTTGTGCGGCTGCGCGGAGCGCTCCGGCGCCGGGCTTCCGTCGGCCATGTCTCCCCCGTTCCCTGCGGCCGCGGCGGGTGTCGCCTGGCCGTCATCGTTCTGCCATGGAGGATACCGGATCGCGCGGCCCCGGGCACCGCCCCGGCGCGGTTGACAGGCCCTTATCCCCGATTCTTTCCCCCCTGTGGACAAGCCCGGCCGCGGGGCGCTGGACCCTCCGCCACCGGGCCGCTAGCCTCTCGGGCATGAGGCGGTCTCTCACGATAGGCTCGGCGCTCCTCGCCCTCCTCCTCGCCGCGCCGGCCGCGCCCGCGGCCGAGGGCTGCGCCCCGCCGGACCCCGCCCTCGTCGCCGAACTCATCGGCTGGATCGGCCGCGAGACCGACTACGACGTGAGCGCCGCCCTCGCCGACCCGCCGGAAATCCGCTTCTGCGCCCGCGGCGACGAGGTCCTCCACGAGGACGCGACCACCCTGATCGAGCCGGACGACCGCGGCGTCTACGACATCTCCCGCCGGATCGTGCATCTCGTCGAGCCATGGGACCCCGCCTCGCCCCGCGACGTCGCCGTTCTGCTGCACGAACTCGTGCACGACGTGCAGTTCCTCAACCGCGACTGGGACTGCCCGAACGCCGCCGAATGGGAGGCCTACGAGCTCTACGAGCGCTGGCTCGCCGAACGCGGGATCGAGGCGAAGCTCGACTGGCTGACGATCTATTTCTGGTCGAAATGCCCGCGCGACATCCACCCCTGAGCGCACGTAGCTCGCCCTGCGCCCCGGCGGCCGCGTC
>CAZNTX010000173.1:0-2574 GCA_964576075.1 uncultured Limibaculum sp.
GGCGTCACGCCCCCGCCGATCATCTCGGCGATGGAGCCGGTGACGACGACGGCCGGCAGCGCGGGGTCGAGCGTCTCGTAGGCGCGCTTCATCGCGCCCTCGGTGCCCTCGCGGCCGAGCTCCTCCTCGGCGAGGCCGGTGACGACGATCGGCAACTCGTGCGGCGGCAGCGCGTCGGTGTAGTGGAGCACCGAGGTGACGGGCAGGTTCTCGCAGCCGACGGGGCCGTCGATCACCACCTGCAGCCCCTTGATCGCCGTGAAGGCATAGACGGAGCCCCAGTATCCACCGGCGCGGTCATGGTCGAGGATCAGCATGTCTCGCCCTCCCTGGCCGAATACACCGACATTGTTTCACCAAATCCGCCATCACGACTTTGCGCTCCATCAAGGATCGCAGGTTTTTTCGGGAATGATCTGAGGGAACCCATCAGATCATCTCCTCGCGCTTGGCGCGCTTCTTGGCGTTCTCGAGCTTCTTGGCGTATTTCGCGCGGAACTCGGGGCGGCGAACCGGATCGCCTTCCCAGACGCCCGCGGTCTCGCCCGCGCCGACGCCCTCGAAGAAGGCGGTCATGAAGTCCATCCGCGCCTTGGAGGCGATGGCGCCGTTGATCACCTCGGCGAGCGAGCCGGCCCCGGCGGGGCCCATCAGCGGACGCGCGGAGATCAGGTTGGTGAAGTAGAGCGCCGGGCGGCCGGACTGCTTGGCCGCCTGCACCACCGGGGTCGTGCCGATGGCGAGGTCCGGGTCGTATTCCGCCATCGCCGCGAGGTCGTCCTCGAGGGAGGCGCGGAAGCGGATCTCGACGCCGCGGGCCTCGAGCCACTCCCGGTCGGCGGCCGACCAGGGCGTCTTGGGGCAGGCGGTGCCGACATAGCGGACATCGGCGCCCGACTCGACGAGGAGGCGCGCGACGAGAAGCTCCGAGCCCTCGTAGCCCGAAAGCGTGATCCGGCCCTGGATCGGGGCGCCTGCGAGCGCGCCGGCGATGGCCCCGCCCATGGCGTTCTTCGCGATGTCGATCTTCTCGCGGGCGACGCCGGCGGCCTGGCCGATCCCCTCGAGCCAGTCGAGCGTGCCCTCGCGGCCCACGGGCGCGGAGCCCACGATCGGCCGGCCCGCCGCCTGGAACTCGCGGATCGAGGCGGTGTAGAACGGATGGATCGCCGCCACCGCAGCGCAGTCGAGCGCGGCGTAGAGCTCGCGCCATTCGCGCGTGGGCACGCTCGGGCCCGCGGCGAGGCCCATCGGCTCGAGCATGCGCGAGACGATCATCGGGTCGGCAGGGAACATCTCGCCGAGCAGGGTCACCGTCGGACGGGCGTCGCGCCCGCCCTCCGGCGCCTGCACGGGGCCATTCTCGGCCTCGGTCCGCGCATAGTTCAGCATCGCGCCCGCGAGCACGTCCTTCGCCTCGGCATGGGTCGGCACGCCGAAGCCGGGGACGTCGATCCCGATGATGCGCACGCCGCGGATCTCCTTCGGCAGGAGGCGGAGCGGCACGCCGGAGGCGGTCGGCACGCAGAGATTGGTCACGACGACGGCGTCGTAATGCTCGGGATCGGCGATCTCGAAAACGGCGTCGCGGATGTCCTCGAAGAGCTTGCCGGTGACCAGCGTCTCCGAGCTGAAGGGCACGTAGCCCACGGTGCGGCGCGCGCCGTAGAAGTGGCTCGTGAAGGTGAGGCCGTAGACGCAGCAGGCGGAGCCCGAGAGGATCGTCGCGGTGCGGCGCATCCGGAGGCCCACGCGCAGCGAGCCGAAGGCGGGGCACATGCTCTGGGGCTGGTCGTGCGGGCCTTGCGGGTAGTCCTCGGCATAGCGCTCGAGGATCTCCGAGGCGCCCGCCTCTTCGGCGGCCTTGCGCATGGTCCCGGCGCCGGCATGGCAGCCGAGGCCGTCGCCGCCGGCCGGGGCCGAGGAGGACGCGGAGGCGTCCGAGGAGGCCGCGGCCGGGGCGATCACCTCCGCCTCTCCGGCCGCGTCGTAGACGACCTCCGTGGCGCGCGGGATGTCGGTGTCGCGGTCCATCGGATCAGGCCTCGTCGTAGATCACTTCGAGGGAGGCGCGCTCGACGAGGCTGCCGCCGCGCATATCCGCCTCGGTGGCGGGCTCGAGGACGACCCCTGCGCCGGTGTCCTTGCCGTCGAAGAGCGCGAGGAGTCCGTCCTGGGTGAGCGGCGTCGGGCGCTGCGGGGGCGCCTCGGCGACGTTCTGGCCGAGCTCGGCGAAGAGCGGGCCCCACTCGCTCGCGGGCGTGCCGACGATCTCGTAATTGGCCGATTTGCGGCGCAGGTCGTCGTTCGCGGGGATCGAGGCGAGGATCGGGATGCCGGCGGCCTCGGCGAAGGCCTGCGCCTCGCCGGTGCCGTCGTCCTTGTTCACGACGAGCCCCGCCACGCCCACATTGCCGCCGAGCTTGCGGAAATACTCCACCGCCGAGCAGACGTTGTTGGCGACGTAGAGCGACTGCAGGTCGTTCGAGCCGACCACGATCACCTTCTGGCACATGTCGCGGGCGATCGGCAGGCCGAAGCCGCCGCAGACCACGTCGCCGAGGAAGTCGAGCA
>CAZNTX010000174.1:0-2569 GCA_964576075.1 uncultured Limibaculum sp.
TTACGAGAACAAACTCTCCTTTTGAATGGCCCGGTTTTTGGGGGGCAGGTCAGCATGGTGGGTGATCGGCACGGCGCAGAAGCTGTTGTGCTCGATCACCGTCCCCTTCATCACGTAGACGATGGCAGGCCGGTCGGCATGGCTGTGGGTCGGGACCGTGCCGCCCGGCTGCAGCTCGAGACGGCGCGTGCTCAGCAGGAAGCCGCCCATGTCGCGCCAGCCTTCCAGCCGGACATTCGCGATCACCTCGCGGGTGAGGTGCTTCTGCGGCACGCGCTCCACCTCGCGCGGCTCGGTAAGCACGTGCTCCGGCGGGCAGCCGCCCGCAGCGGCTGGGCCCAAGAGACCGAGGAGAGCCGTGGCCGCGAGAGCCGCCGGCGTGAAGGGGCAACGCATCGATCTCGTCTCCGATCCTGTCCGAGCGCCTCGCGCGCCGTTGGGGATCAGATCGCATATCGCGCGGTGCGGCAGAACGGCCCCCGCAGCTATCGGTTCGATAGCCAGCGCGCAGGTTTCCCCAGGAACGCCCGAAAGATAACCTTACGGTAGGCTAACACGACGCCGCCAACCTGCGAGGCACTTCGCGTGGAAATGCACCAGCTCCGGTACTTCGTCGCCGTGGCGGAGACCCTGAACTTCACCCGGGCCGCAGAGGCATGCAACGTCTCGCAGCCCTCCCTCACCCGCGCGATCCGCAAGCTCGAGGACGAGCTCGGCGGGCCGCTCTTCCGCCGCGAGGGACGCACGACCCATCTGACCGAGCTCGGCCGCATGGTGCGCCCGCGCCTCGAGCAGGCGTTGTCGCTGACCGAGGCGGCGCGGGCCGAAGCGCTCGACTTCTCCGAGATGGTCAACGCCACGCTGAACCTCGGCTGCATGTGCACGATCGCACCGACGAGCGTGATGAGCCTCATCGAGTTCTTCAGCCGCCAGGCGCCGCAGCTCAGTCTCAATCTTCGGGAGGCGTCGGGCCGCCGGCTCGTCGAGCTGTTGCTCGCGGGCGAGATCGACGTCGCGCTCGTCGCGCTGCCCGCCTATCCGGACACGCTCGCATCCGAGCCGCTCTTCACCGAGCGCTACGTCATCGCGTTCCCGGCCGGGCACCGCTTCGAGGGCATGGAGTGCGTGCGCCTCGCGGATCTCGACGGCGAGCGCTATCTCCGCCGGGTCAACTGCGAGTATCTCGATTTCCTCGAGGCCGAGGGGCATGTCGACGACACCGAGACGGAGATCCGCTTCCAGAGCGAGCACGAGTCGTGGGTGCAGGCCATGATCATCGCGGGTCTCGGCTGCGCCGTCATGCCCGCCAGCCTCGCCGCGCATCCGGGGCTGCACAGCCGCCCGCTTGTCGCGCCGCCGGTCGCGCGCACGATCTCGGTCGTGACGCGGCGCGGGCGCAAGCACACCCCCGTGGTGGACTTCTTCATCCGGCTCTGCCGCAAGATCGAGTGGGGCGAGGCCGCGAGGTGAGATCGCAGGTCGCCCGGGGCCGCAATCGGCGAGTTCGCCGATGATGACACGCCCTGCCGGGGCCGCCCGAGCCTCTGCAATGCCACGCCGCCCGGCTCCGCGAGGTCTCCGGCGCGAAGACCGCTGAGGCAGCCCGGGACGCACTCGAGGCCTTCGACGACTGGGGCCGTCAGAACCCTTCCATGGCCCAGGCCTGGCGCCGTGCCTGCGAAGAGGTGATCCCGTTCTTCGCGGGCAGCCCGCAAATCCGAAAGGTGATCCACACCACGAATGCCGTGGAAAGCCCGAACCGCGCGATCCGCAAGGCGATCAAGCAGTGTCCCCGTACGTGGACCGACGACAGCTCGGCCAAGGCAGAGGCACGGCCGCTGGCGGCCGCGCTCCATGCCTGGCTCGAGCCCGGGTCGACCGGGCGCCCAAGCAAGCCGGCGACCGCCCGGGCGATCCGGCGCACAGGCTCACCAGCCGGCCGGCGCCCCGTCGCCATCTCGACGGCGGCACTCCCGAGATCGGCACCACCGCCGCCCAGCGCACGTGCGGATCCGGGGGGAAACTCGTCCCGGGTCTTGCTCCTCAGGCTCCAGCCTTTTCGCGAATGTGAGCTTCCGGTAGAGCCGGTGCGGTTCATCGTCGTCCGTCCCCTCTGTCGAGGAACGCACTACCTCGGATCGCGGCTATTGCAGGGGAGCAGGTCAGCTGGCTTGTCAGGCCGGAACCGCCCTGTGTCGGCTGGCCGAGACACGACAGCCACCTCGGGCGCCCGCCTTCTCAGACCGCGCTCCACCGCCCCCGCGTTGGGGCGGTTTCCCGCCGGCCGATGGCGGGCTCAGCCCATGGCGCCTCCGAGCCTCGCCTCGCCCCCTCGGGGCGGCGCGGCCCCATCTGCCAGATCGCAGGGGTCCTCGGCCCGCGACCGCATGGGGGCGAGGAGGCTGGAGCGGCGGTCGCCTGCCCCTCTTCACAAGCCTGCCGGTGGCGCCATGATGCGCCCGGCGCATCAGCGCGCCTCGCCCCCCGCAGCCTTTCCCAGCCGCATCCGGCGCGGGCCCGCCGGCGTCCGGGTGGGTGGGCGGGGGACGGCGGCGGGCCCGCGTCGGAT
>CAZNTX010000175.1:0-2523 GCA_964576075.1 uncultured Limibaculum sp.
CGTCGAAAGGGTCGGCTGATAGCCCACCGCCGAGGGAATGCGGCCGAGCAGCGCGGACACTTCCGCGCCGGCCTGGGTGAAGCGGAAGATGTTGTCGACGAAGAAGAGCACGTCCTTGCCCTCTTCGTCGCGGAAGTATTCCGCCTGGGCGAGACCCGCGAGAGCGACGCGCGCGCGCGCGCCCGGCGGCTCGTTCATCTGGCCGTAGACGAGGGTGGCCTGCGAGCCTTCGCCGCCGCCTTCCTTGTTCACGCCGCTTTCGATCATCTCCCAGTAGAGATCGTTGCCCTCGCGGGTCCGCTCGCCGACGCCGGCGAACACGGAATAGCCGCCATGGCCCTTCGCGATGTTGTTGATCAGCTCCATGATCAGCACGGTCTTGCCGACGCCCGCGCCGCCGAAGAGGCCGATCTTGCCGCCCTTGGCGTAGGGCGCGAGCAGGTCGACGACCTTGATCCCGGTCTCGAGCATCGCCGCGTCGGTCGACTGGGAGACGAAGTCCGGCGCCTGCTGGTGGATCGGGCGGGTCTCGTCGGCCTGGACCGGGGCGCCCTCGTCGACCGGCTCGCCGATCACGTTGAGGATGCGCCCGAGCGTCGCCTTGCCCACGGGCACGGAGATCGGCGAGCCGGTGTCCTTGACCTCCTGGCCGCGGACGAGGCCCTCGGTGCCGTCCATCGCGATGGTGCGCACGGTGTTCTCGCCGAGATGCTGCGCCACCTCGAGCACGAGGCGGTTGCCGTGGTTGTCCGTCTCGAGCGCGTTGAGGATGGCCGGCAGGTGGTCGTCGAACTTCACGTCGACGACGGCGCCGATCACCTGCGCGATTTTTCCGACAGCCTGGGTCATTGGCCCTGTCTCCCTACTCCGTCAGAGCGCCTCGGCGCCCGAGATGATCTCGATGAGTTCCTTGGTGATCGCGGCCTGGCGCGAGCGGTTGTATTCGATGGTCAGCCGGTCGATCATCTCGCCCGCGTTGCGCGTCGCGTTGTCCATGGCGGACATCCGCGCGCCCTGCTCCGAGGCGCCGTTCTCCAGCAGCGCGCGGAAGATCTGCACGCCGAGATTGCGCGGCAGCAGATCGGCGAGGATCTCCTCCTCGTCCGGCTCGTAGTCGTAGAGCGCGCCGGCGCCGGTGACGTCCCCGGGAGCGGGCGCCTCGTCGCCCTCGATCTCGGCGGGGATGAGCTGCTGCGCCGTCGGGATCTGCGAAATCACCGATTTGAACTTGTTGTAGTAGATCGCCGCCACGTCGAACTCGCCGGCATCGAAGCGGGCGAGCAGGTCCTGAGCGATCTCCGCCGCCTGTGCATAGGCGATGCGCTTGACGCCGGAGAGATCCACATGGCCGACGAGCATGTCGCTGTGGGTGCGCTTCAGGATATCCCGCCCCTTGCGCCCCACGGTCAGGATCTTCGCGGTGCCGCCCTTCGAGACATGCGCCTCGATGTCCTGGCGCGCCTTGCGGGCGATCGAGCTGTTGAAGCCGCCGCAGAGGCCGCGCTCGGCGGTGGCGACGACGAAGAGCTTGACGTCCGACTTGCCGGTCCCGGTGAGGAGGACCGGCGCGGTCGGGCTGTCCTTAGCGGACTCGGCGAGATTGGCGAGCACGGCGTCGAAGCGCTCGGCATAGGGACGGGCGGCCTCGGCCTGCTCCTGCGCGCGCTTCAGCTTGGCCGCGGCCACCATCTTCATGGCCGAGGTGATCTTCTTGGTCGATTTGACCGAGTTGATCCGGTTCTTCAGGTCCTTGAGGCTCGGCATCCCGGCGCTCCCCCGTGGTCGTCCGCGTCATGGGCCGGACTGGCCGGCCCCGCTCCCCGCCGCCTCAAGCGAAGGTCCGCTTCACGTCCTCGATCACACCCTTGATCTTGTCCGCGAGGTCTTTCTCCACCTTGCGGTCGTTGTCGCGGATGTCGTCGAGCAGCGCCTGGTGCTTGTTGCGCAGCTCCGAGAGCAGCGCCTGCTCGAACTTGCCGACCTGATCGACCGCGAGATCGTCGAGATAGCCCTGCGTGCCGGCATAGATCACGCAGACCTGCTCGGCATTGGTGAGCGGGGAATACTGCGGCTGCTTCAGAAGCTCGGTCAGCCGCGCGCCGCGGTTGAGCAGCTTCTGAGTCGAGGCGTCGAGATCCGAGGCGAACTGCGCGAAGGCCGCCATCTCGCGATACTGCGCGAGCTCGAGCTTGATCTTGCCGGCAACGGATTTCATCGCCTTGGTCTGCGCCGAGGAGCCGACGCGCGACACCGAGAGGCCGACATTCACCGCGGGGCGGATGCCCTGATAGAACAGATCGGTCTCGAGGAAGATCTGCCCGTCGGTGATCGAGATCACGTTGGTCGGGATATAGGCCGACACGTCGCCCGCCTGCGTCTCGATCACGGGAAGGGCGGTGAGCGAGCCGTTGCCGTTGTCGTCGTTCAGCTTCGCGGCGCGCTCGAGCAGGCGCGAGTGGAGATAGAACACGTCGCCCGGGAACGCCTCGCGGCCCGGCGGGCGGCGCAGCAGCAGCGACATCT
>CAZNTX010000176.1:0-2161 GCA_964576075.1 uncultured Limibaculum sp.
GGCGGCGGAACGGACCGTTTGGCCGGGCGGCGGGCTTGGCTGGGCGCTGCGGGGCGTTTGGCATGTGGTGTCTCGGCGCCGGGGGGCTCAGGCGAAGAACTGTCCGCCATTGGCGGAGAGGACGGAGCCCGTGATGAAGCCCGCTTGGTCGGAGGCGAGGAAGGTCACGCAGCGCGCGATCTCCTCCGGCTCGCCGAGGCGGCCGACCGGGATCTGCGGCAGGATCTTGCTCTTCAGCACCTCCTCGTCGATCGCCTTGACCATCTCGGTGGCGATGTAGCCCGGGCAGATCGCGTTCACCGTCACGCCCTTGAACGCGCCCTCCTGCGCGAGCGCGCGGGTGAAGCCGATGTCGCCCGCCTTTGCGGCGGAGTAGTTCACCTGCCCCATCTGGCCCTTCTGCCCGTTGATCGAGCTGATGTTGACGATCCGCCCGAAGCCGCGCGCGCGCATTCCCGGAAAGACCGGATGGGTCATGTTGAACAGGCCGCTCAGATTGGTGTCGACGACCTCCTTCCACTGCTCCGGCGTCATCCGGTGGAACATCGCGTCCCGCGTGATGCCGGCATTGTTGACCAGCACATCGACCGGGCCGAGCTCCGCCTCCACCTTGGCGACGCCGTCGACGCAGGCCTGATACTCCGCGACCGACCATTTGTAGACCGGGATCCCGGTCTCCGCCTTGAACGCCTCCGCCGCCGCGTCGTTGCCGGCATAGTTGGCCGCGACCTTGTAGCCCTCCGCCGCGAGCGCCTTCGAGATCGCCGCCCCGATCCCGCGCGTGCCGCCGGTCACCACTGCAACCCGTGCCATTCCCGTCCCTCCATTTAGGCCCGATTCGTTACCATCGGGTTAATCGTTCCAGCCTCGTTCGCATCCGTTCGGTTAATGTTCGATTAACCTTTTCGTGGCAGACAGGGCGGCATGATCTTCGCCGCCCTCATCGCCGGTCTCCTCTCAGTCGCGCGCCACGCACATGGCCACGCCCATGCCGCCGCCGATGCACAGCGTCGCCAGCCCCTTCTTCGCGTCGCGCCGCGCCATCTCGTAGAGCAGCGTCGTCAGGATCCGCGCTCCGGACGCCCCGATCGGGTGCCCGATCGCGATCGCGCCCCCGTTCACGTTCACCTTCTCCGGGTCCCAGCCCATGTCCTTGTTCACCGCGCAAGCCTGCGCCGCGAAGGCCTCGTTCGCCTCCACGAGGTCGAGATCCTCCGCTTTCCAGCCCGCCTTCTCCAGCGCCCGGCGCGAGGCCGGGATCGGCCCGGTCCCCATGATCGCGGGGTCGACCCCCGCCGTCGCGTAGGACACGATCCGCGCCAAGGGCGCGATCCCCCGCCGCTCCGCCTCCGCCTCGCTCAGAACCACGAGCGCCGCCGCCCCGTCGTTCAGCCCGGACGCGTTGCCCGCCGTCACCGTGCCGTCCTTCGCGAAGGCCGGGCGCAGCTTCGCCATGCCCTCCAGCGTCGCGCCGTGGCGGATATACTCGTCCTCCGACACCACCGTCTCGCCCTTGCGGTGCTTCACCGTCACCGGCGCGATCTCCTCGGAGAAGCGCCCCGCCTTCTGCGCCGCCTCCGCCTTGTTCTGGCTCGCCAGCGCGAAGGCGTCCTGCTCCTCCCGCGTCAGCTGCCACTGCCGCGCCACGTTCTCCGCCGTCGTGCCCATATGGTAGCCGTTGAACGCGTCCCAGAGACCGTCCTTGATCATCGTGTCGACGAACTCGAGATCGCCCATCTTCTGCCCGGCCCGCAGATGCGCCGCATGCGGCGCCCGCGACATGCTCTCCTGACCGCCCGCCACCACGATCCCCGCATCCCCGAGCGCGACATGCTGCGCCGCCAGCGCCACCGCCCGCAGCCCCGAGCCGCAGACCTGGTTGATCCCCCAAGCCGCCGCCTCGATCGGCAGACCCGCCGCCACATGCGCCTGCCGCGCCGGGTTCTGCCCCTGCGCCGCCGTCAAAACCTGCCCGAGGATCGTCTCCGACACCTCCCCAGGCGCAACGCCCGCCCGCTCCAGCGCCGCCCCGATCGCAACAGCCCCGAGCTCATGCGCCGCCACACCGGCGAACGACCCGTTGAAGCTCCCAACAGCCGTCCGCGCCGCAGACCCGATCACAACTCCGCTCATCGCCGTCCTCCCGTCCTGCCTCAGCCGC
>CAZNTX010000177.1:0-2155 GCA_964576075.1 uncultured Limibaculum sp.
GGTCCGCTTCCCTCTCCCGGCCCGGCGCCCGCCCCGCCAGCCCCCGCGCGAATTGACGCCCCCCCCGGCCCCCCGTAGAACCCACCACAGGGGCCCGTAGCTCAATCGGTCAGAGCAGACCGCTCATAACGGTTTGGTTGGGGGTTCGAGTCCCTCCGGGCCTACCGACGTCCATCAACCCCTCGTAGCCGGTCGGCCGGGCCTCTCGGTTCTGCAGGCCCGGGTCGGCCATGTCGCGGCAAGGATGGGGGCGGCGCGCGATGCGGCCGGACCGGCGGGAGCAAGCCCGCTCGTGGAGCACCCCGTCGCGGACCGGATCGCCCTGGAAGGCGCCGCCCTCGGCAGAGGCTTGGAGATCGTCCGACCAAGTCTCGAAGACGCGCTGCGGCGGGGAGGGCCGGCGGTGGCCACGGGTCCGATGGCGAAGCCCGGACCCCTGGCGGTCGGTGTTCCGGCCAAGGAGCGCCACGAGGGCCGCGAGGGCGCCCCCGCCTCGAGCCCGTCCCAGACGGCCGGACGGTCCCTCGACGGCCCTCCGGAAAGGCGCGCCTCGAGGGCGCCCGCGCCGCGTCGGGCCACGCGACCGGGCAGCCCCGGGCCCGCGGCCTCCGACCCGGGCGGGCGCGCTACGGGCCTTGAGCGCGCCCCAAATTTGCCGTAAAGCGCGGCGACCGCATGGCAGACAGGGGGCGCGAAGGATGGCTCGGCTGATGGAGGGCAAGCGCGGCCTCGTGATGGGGGTGGCCAACGACAAGTCGATCGCCTGGGCGATCGCCGAGGCCTGCCACGCACAGGGCGCGGAGCTCGCCTTCACCTATCAGGGCGAGGCGCTCAAGAAGCGCGTGGTGCCGCTCGCGGCGAGCGTCGGCTCGGACCTCGTGTTCCCCTGCGACGTGACCGACGCGGCCTCCATGGATGCCGTCTTCGCCGAACTCGGCGCGCGATGGGGGCGGCTCGACTTCCTGCTCCACGCCATCGCCTATGCCGACAAGGCCGAGCTCAAGGGCCGCTATGTCGATACGAGCCCGGAGAACTTCCACAATTCGCTCGCGATCTCCTGCTATTCCTTCACCGCACTGGCCCAGCGCGCCGAGCCGCTGATGTCGGAGGGGGGCGCGCTGCTCACTCTCACCTATTACGGCGCCGAGAAGGTGATGCCGCATTACAACGTGATGGGGGTGGCGAAGGCCGCGCTCGAGGCCTCTGTCCGGTATATGGCCGCCGATCTCGGGCCGAAGGGCATCCGGGTCAACGCGCTGTCCGCGGGCCCGATCAAGACGCTCGCGGCCTCGGGGATCGGCGATTTCCGCTACATCCTCAAATGGAACGAGCTGAATGCCCCGCTCCGGCGCAATGTCGCGCGGGAGGATGTGGGCAAGGCGGGCTTCTACCTCCTCTCCGATCTTGCGAGCGGGGTGACGGGCGAGTGCCACCATGTCGATTGCGGCTATCACGTCGTCGGCATGAAGGCAGAGGACGCGCCCGACATCGCCCTCGACCGCGGCTGATCGCCCCGCCATGGCCCGGCACCGCCTGCGCGGGGCCGCGGCGGCGATCGACCGCGGCCGGCCGCCGGCATCCGCGGGCCTGGGGACGGCGACTGGTCCGTGCCCGGCGGCGGCGTCGAGCCGGGGGAGACGCCCGCTGAGGCCGCGCTCCGCGAGCTTGCCGAAGAGACCGGGCGCGCGGCGCGGCTCTGCGGCGCGATCCGTCTCCTCGAGACCCGTTTCGAGGGGCCGCGCGGGATGGTCGAGGAGGTCTCGGCCGTCCACAGGGCCGTGCTCCTCGCTCCCTCGGCCGCGCCGCAAATCGGCGCTGCGGACGGCGGGTGGGCGGGATGCGAGGCGGGCTTCCGCGTCGGTTGGATCCCGCTCGCGGCTCTGGGCGAGACAGATCTGAGGCCCGCGCCCCTCGGCCCCTGCCTTCCCCGCCCTGGCGCTTGGCCCGTCCATGCCGTGCACGGGGCCTGAGCGGGTCCGGAACCGTCGGAGCACCGCTCCAGGGCGCCTCGAACGCGCCGCGACGACCGCCGCGCCCGGCCGTGACGGAGGGCCCGCGGCGCGCGCGACCGTCCGCACCAGGCCGCACCGTGATCGGTGCCCGGTCGGCGAGGGCGGGCGCGCCGCGAGGCGCCCCGGCCCGCCGTCGACGGGTG
>CAZNTX010000178.1:0-2138 GCA_964576075.1 uncultured Limibaculum sp.
TACGCACAACGGCTGGCGGGGGCCTGTCCGGATGCGGGCGGGTGGGTGGGCGGGGCCCGCATCCGGACAGGCCCCCGCCAGCCGCCCGCGCTCCGCGCGGGATCAGACGAACTTCACCGACAGGATTTCGTAGCTCTTCGATCCGCCCGGGGTGGTGACCTCCACCGAATCCCCCTCCTCCTTGCCGATCAGCCCGCGGGCGAGCGGGGAGGCCATGTTGAGCTTGCCCCCGGCGATGTCCGCCTCCGCCTCGCCGACGATCTGGTAGGTCTTCTCCTCCTCGGTGTCCTCGTCGACGAGCTGCACCGTCGCGCCGAAGCGCACCGTGGTGCCGTTCATCTTGGCCGGGTCGATCACGTCGGCGCGCCCGATCAGCCCCTCGAGCTCCTTGATCCGCCCCTCGATGAAGCTCTGGCGCTCGCGGGCGGAGTGGTATTCCGCGTTCTCCGAGAGATCGCCGTGCTCGCGCGCCTCGGAGATCGCTCGGATGACCGCCGGGCGCTCGACCTCCTTCAGGGTCTTCAGCTCGGCATTGAGGGCGTCGTAGCCCCGCTTGGTCATAGGCACCTTTTCCATGGGTCTCCCCTATGAGGCCGGCCGCCCGCGGGCGACGTCCGACCATCGGCTGTTCGGTGGGGTCCGCGCGGCCTGGAGTGCAGCGCGCGACGCGGCTTGAGCGCGAACATAGGCACGGGGTCTGGCCGCCGCAAGATGCGCGGCGGCAGCGCCCGCGCTCAGGCCGGCCGGGCGGCGTAGGACTGCAGCGGGGCGACCTCTAGCTCGCCGTGGTTGTAGTTCTCGATCGCCCGGGCCGCCGCCGCCGCCCCGGCCGCGGTGGTGTAGTAGGGGATCTTCTGGGAGAGCGCGGTGGCGCGGATATCCACGCTGTCGCGGACCGACTGCGCGCCCTCGGTGGTGTTGAAGACGAGCACGACGTCGCCGTCCTTCATCCGGTCGACGATGTTCGGCCGGCCTTCGTAGACCTTCGCCACCCGCTCGGCCGTCACGCCTTGGGAGACCAGATAGTCCTGCGTCCCCCCCGTCGCGATCAGCTGGAAGCCGAGGCGCTCGAGGATGCGGGCCGGGGTGAGGATCGCCGCCTTGTCGGCGTCCTTGACGGAGACGAAGACCGTGCCGCCGCGGGGCAGCGTCGTGCCCGCCCCGAGCTGGGATTTGAGGAAGGCGCGGGCGAAGCCGCGGTCGAGCCCCATCACCTCGCCGGTGGAGCGCATCTCGGGCCCGAGCAGCGTGTCGACCCCGGGGAAGCGCGCGAAGGGCAGCACCGCCTCCTTCACCGCGATATGGGGCGTCTCCGGATCGGCGAGCGCGAAGGCCGAGAGCGGCTCGCCCGCCATCACGCGGGCCGCGATCGCGGCGATGGGCGAGCCCACCGCCTTGGCGACGAAGGGCACCGTGCGCGAGGCGCGGGGGTTGACCTCGAGTACGTAGACGTCCTCGCCCTGGATCGCGAACTGCACGTTCATCAGCCCCTTGACCCCGAGCCCGAGGGCGAGCGCCTCCGCCTGCCGGGAGAGCTCCTCGACGATCTCCGGCGCGAGCGAATGGGGGGGCAGGGAGCAGGCGGAGTCGCCGGAATGGATGCCGGCCTCCTCGATATGCTCCATCACGCCCGCGATATGGACGCGCTCGCCGTCGGAGATCGCGTCGACATCGACCTCGACGGCGCCGGCGAGATAGCCGTCGATCAGCACCGGAGAGGTGCCGGAGACCACCACCGCCTCACGCATGTAGCGGGCGAGCTCGCCCTCCTCGCGCACGATCTCCATGGCGCGCCCGCCGAGCACGTAGGACGGGCGGATCACCACCGGGAAGCCGATCTCCCGGGCCACGCGGTGGGCGCCCTCCGCGTCGTAGGCGATGCCGTTGCGCGGCTGGGCGAGGTCGAGATCGGTGAGGAGCCTCTGGAAGCGCTCGCGGTCCTCGGCGAGGTCGATCGCGTCCGGAGAGGTGCCGAGGATCGGGATGTCCGCCGCCTCGAGCCCGCGGGCGAGCTTGAGGGGCGTCTGCCCGCCATACTGCACGATGACGCCTTCGAGGGTCCCCGCCTCGCGCTCCACCCGCAGGATCTCGAGGGTGTGCTCGAGGGTCAGCGGCTCGAAATAGAGCCGGTCGGAGGT
>CAZNTX010000179.1:0-2019 GCA_964576075.1 uncultured Limibaculum sp.
TCATGCGGCTGACGCGGGCCCAGTTCGAGGCGCTGTTCGAGGGGCTCGACTGGCGGCGGGTGATGCCGCGGCGGGTGCGGGCGCCGGCCGCGGCGGACCCGCTCGGCCCTGCACGTCGGCCTGCCCGCAGCGGCACCGGCGACGTATGGTCCTCCCATGCCGTTCGCCGACGACACGCCCGACCTGTCCGCGCAGCCACCGCGCCTGCGGGCGGCGTTCGAGGCGCAGGCGGCCGCGCTCGCCGCCGAGCGGGCGGCGCGGGCGCTACCCGGAGGCGGAGATCGCCGACCAGAAGGCGTACGCGGCCCGGCTCGAGACGCTGCTGAGGGAGCTGCACCGCGCCCGCTTCGGACCGCGCTCGGAGAGGCTGCACCCCGACCAGCGCGCCCTCTCGCTCGAGGAGATCGAGACCGCGATCGCCGAGGCGAAGACGGGGCGTGGCGCACGCTCCGCGGCCGACGGCAAGGGACCGGCGAAGGCGGCCGGCGACGAAGAGCGGAAGGCCGAGCGCGTGCTGACGGCCGACCTGCCGCGGGTCGACAGGCTCGTCGAGCCGGACCCCGTGCGGCTCACGGGAGATGGCGCGGATCGGCGAGGACCGGACCCACCGGCTCGACATCGTGTCGGCGCAGCTGCGCGTGATCGTCACGATCGGTCCCCGCTACGCCTGCCCGAAGGGCCGTGCCGGGGTCGCCCAGGCGCCCGCGTCGGCGCACCTCGTCGAGGGCGGCCTGCCGACGGCAGGCGCTGATCGCCCACGTCATCGTATCCAGGTTCTCCGAGCATCTTCCGCTCTATCGCCACGCCCGGGTGTTCGCGCGCCACGGCGTGAGTGTGGAGCGGTGGGCGCTTGCCGACTGGGTGGGCACGGCCGCCTGGCATCTTCGCCCGGTCGTCGAGTGGATGGCCGCGCTCCTGAAGAGCTCAGGCAAGCTCTTCATAGACGAGACGCCGATCTCGGTCGCGGGTCCCGGCCGCGGCCGAACGAAGACCGGCACCATCTGGGCGATGGCGAGGGACGACCGGCCGTGGCGCGGACCGGATCCACCGGGCGTGATGTTTGCCTATGCGCCCGGCCGCGCCGGGGAGCATGCCGAGCGCCTCACCGCCGGCTTCGACGGCGTCCTCCGGGCGGGCGGGTACGCGGGCTATCGCCGCCTGGCGACCGGCGAGCGCTCGGGTGGGCAGCCGCTCGTGCTCGCGCAGTGCTGGTCGCACGCGCGCCGCAAGCTGATCGACACCACGCCCAAGGCCGGCTCGCCCGTCGCCGAGGAGGCCCTCGCCCGCATCGCCGCGCTGTACCGGATCGAGACGGAGATCCGCGGGAAGGCGCCCGAGACCCGACGCGCCGTCCGCCAGGCCCGATCGAAGCCGCTGGTGGGGGACCTCGGCACTTGGCTTCGGGCGCAGGCCGAGCGCCTGTCCGGAAGCAAGCGCGATGGGCGAGGCCGTTCGGTCCATCCTGAAGGCGTGGGAGCCGCTGTGCGTCTTTCTCGACGACGGCCGGGTCGAGATGGACTCCAACAGGGTCAGAACCTCATCCGCCCGCATGCCCTACCCGGAAGAACGCCCTGTTCGCGGGCCACGACGAGGGCGCCCGCAGCGGGGACGGCCTCGCCTCGCTGATCGGCACCTGCCGCATGAACGGCGTCGAGCCGTACGCCTACGTGAAGACGACGCTCGAGGCGATCGCCGGCGGCCACCCCGCCTCCCGAATCGACGATCTCTTGCCTTGGGCCTTCGTCGACCGCCCCGCCGCGGCCGCCTGAGCGGCGTTCCCCGCCGCTCGTTGGCAAACAACTTTGCAAAGTTCTTTGCCAACCATCCCGCCTCAGCACGGCCTCACCCGTCAAGCCGATACACGGCTGGGACGTGCCCGCCGGTTATCCATTTCTGGACGGCCTTCGAGATGAACTCCGGGCCGTTGTCCGAGCGGATGTGTTCCGGAACGCCGCGCATGATGGACAGGTCGGATAGCACATCGATTACGTCCGTACTCTTCAGCCGACGATCAATCCG
>CAZNTX010000180.1:0-316 GCA_964576075.1 uncultured Limibaculum sp.
TCTCCGGAGCCGCATAAGCCCAAATCCCTGTCTCGCCAAACCGTACACCGGGGGAGATGCCCCCGCTCGCCTGGGCGCCGCGGGTGGGGCAAACTTCGGCGGCGTCGATCGCGAAGGCGAGTGCCATGCCAAACTAGATCGCCCGGATCGGGCTCGACATCGCCAAGTCGATCTTTCACGTGCACGCCGCCGACAAGGAGGGCCGCGGTCTTCCGGCGGCGGCTCAAGCGGGAGGAGGTGGAGCCGTTGAAGGTGTCTTGGATGTAGATGGCCATGTATTCGCTGAAGCGGTCGCGTTGGAGTTTTACGAATTTAT
>CAZNTX010000180.1:326-1970 GCA_964576075.1 uncultured Limibaculum sp.
CCTGCCTCGTCGGCCTCGAGGCCTGCCCCGGCGGGCACTACTGGGCGCGTCTCATCCGCGACTTCGGCCACGACGTCCGGCTCCTGCCCCCGCAGTATGTGCGGCCCTACGTGAAGACCAACAAGAACGACGCGGCCGATGCCGAGGCCATCTGCGAGGCGATGACGCGCCCGAGCATGCGCTTCGTGCCCATCAAGGACGAGCGTCAGCAGCAGATCCTCGTCATCCATCGCGTCCGTGAGATGCTGGTTCGCCAGCGCACCCAGATCATCTGTGCGATCCGAGGCCACCTTGTCGAATTCGGCGTGATCGGCCCCGAGCGGGCGCACAAGATCGGCTACCTCACCACCATCATCGAGGACGAGAGCGACCCGCGGATCCCGCCGGTCGCGCGCGAGGCGCTGCTTTACCTCGTTCGTCAGCTCCGCGAGACGAAAGAGAAGCTCGAACGGATCGACGAGGATCTCGCGAGGATCGCACGTGCCGTCGGCGCCTGCCGTCAACTGATGACGATCCCGGGCGTCGGCGTGATCACGGCGACGGCCCTGGTGGCGGCGATGCGCGACCCGCGCGACTTCAAGTCGGGCCGCCATTTCGCCGCATGGCTCGGGCTCGTGCCACGGCAGCACTCGACCGGCGGCGTTGACAAGCTCGGCGGGATCCGCAAGCGCGGCAACGGCTACCTCCGTCGCCTGCTGATCCATGGAAGCCGGTCCGTCATGCGCTGGCGCGGGAAGTCCTGGACATGGCTCGCGAAGCTGCGGGCCCGGCGGCCGGCGAACGTCGCAGCGGTCGCGATCGCCAACAAGACGGCACGGATCGTCTGGTCGTTGCTGCGCTACGGCGGGCTCTACGGCTCGCCGGCGCCGCGGACGGCTTGATCCCGGCGGAGGTTTCCAGCCCCCGGCTACCGGCTGACGCGGATGCGAGGGGCGACACCGACGTGATGGCGAGACCGGGCGAACCGGGGCCGGAGAAACCCGTTGGTCGCATCGCGCTTCGAGCTCGTGACAGATGATTGGGGGCCGGCTTGCGGATTCACCATCAAGGCCGGCGGCGCGGGGCGCGTCGCCACGAACAGGGGGCAGTGTCCCCAGTGGTGGTGTAGGAGGCCGCGCGCGGAGCCTCCGGCGTAGCGCAGCGCGCGGCCGCGGGTGAGGCTGGCGGTCATCGCCGATCGTCGGAGAAGGTTCGGGTTGCAAGACCTGGAACCGACAACGCAGACGACGATGACCGACGAGAGAATGGCGCTGATCGAGCTGGTTGAGAAGCAGGCCGACGGCGACCTCGTGCGCGAGATGCTGGCCTTCGCGACCGAGCGGATCATGGAGGCCGAGGTCGAGGTGCGCGCGGGCGCGGCCAAGGGCTCACGGACGCCACTGCGGGAGGTGCAGCGCAACGGCTACCGCGACCGCGATTGGGATACCCGTGCCGGCAGGATCGCGCTGGAGATCCCGAAACTCAGGAAGGGGAGCTGTTTCCCCAGCTTCCTGGAGCCTCGCCGGACAGCGGAGAAGGCGTTGGTGGCCGTCATCCAGGAGGCCACCGTCCACGGCGTCTCGACGCGGGCCGTCGACGATCTGGTGAAGGAGAGGTGGTCCCCAGAATCCGGGCAGTGGGCTACGCTTGATCCGTGAGGCGAGA
>CAZNTX010000181.1:0-1967 GCA_964576075.1 uncultured Limibaculum sp.
CGGCGGGCCCGCGCTCGGGGCGGTCGCGGGGCTCCTGCTGCTCTGGCTCGGCGCGCCGGGCGCGGGGGCGGGCTCGGAGGTCGATCCGGCCTTCGGGCTCTGGCTCGTCGAGAGCGGCAAGGCGATCATCGAGGTGCACCCTTGCGGCGAGGAGGCCTGCGGGCGGATCGCTTGGATGCGCGATCCGGTGGACGAGGCCGGGGGGCCGAAGATCGACCGCAACAATCCCGACCCTGAGAAGCAGGGGCTGCCGCTCTGCGGGCTGCGGCTGATGGAGGGGCTCGATCGGGTGGAGCCCGGCGTCTGGGAGGGCGGCGAGATCTACGACAGCCGGGACGGGTCGGTCTGGAGCGTGGAGCTGGCCGCGGTGGGGCCGGAGGAGCTCGAGGTGCGCGGCTATCTCGGGGTGCCGCTGCTCGGGCGGTCGCAGATCTGGACGCGGCAGGCGGATGCGCGGGGGGGCTGCGAGGTCTCGGCGCCCGAGTTGCGCCCGGTCGGCGCCGGAGAGGAGGCGGCGGCCGGAGAGCCCTGAGGCCGCGCGATTGCCTTCGGGCGCCTCGGCACGGGTGGAAGGCGCCGCCCGACCGGGGCCGGCGGGCGCCCGCGCGGCACATGCTCCGAGGGCCGGGCGATCAGGGGATCAGGGTGGCGCGGAAGTCGTTGACATTGGTGAGGGTCGGCCCGGTGATCACCTGATCGCCGAGCGCCTCGAAGAAGCTGTGGGCGTCGTTGGCCGCCAGCATGGCGCGGGGGTCGAGGCCGGCGGCGCGGGCGCGGGCGAGGGTGTCCGGGCCGATGAGGGCGCCGGCCACCTCCTCGGCGCCGTCCACCCCGTCGGTGTCGCAGGCGATGGCGTGGACCGGGGCGCCGTCGAGGGCGATGGCGTGGGAGAGGAGGTATTCGACGTTGCGCCCCCCGCGGCCCGCGCCGCGGACGGTCACGGTGGTCTCGCCGCCCGATAGGAGGACGCAGGGGCGGGGCAGGGGCTGGCCGTGGCGGAGCACCTGATGCGCCATGCCGGCGAGGCAGATGCCGACCTCGCGCGCCTCGCCCTCCAGGCTGTCGCCGAGGACCAGCGGGGCGACGCCGGCCGCGCGGGCCGCCTCCGCCGCCGCCTCGAGGGAGAGCTGGGGGGCGGCGACGATGACCGTCTCGGTGGTCGCGAGGCGGGGGGCGCCCGGGGGCGGGCAGCCCTCCGAGCGGGCGAGATGGGCGGCGACGCTCGCGGGCGGCTCGATCCCGCGGCGGGCGAGGATCGCGGCGGCGTCGGCCGGGCGGGAGGCTTCGCCCACGGTCGGGCCAGAGGCGATGACGCCGGGGTCGTCGCCCGGCACGTCGGAGATCAGGAGCGCCACGACGCGGGCGGGATGGGCCGCCGCGGAGAGCCGGCCGCCGGCGATGCGGGAGAGGTGTTTGCGCACGCAGTTCATCTCGCCGATGCCGGCGCCGGAGGCGAGGAGGGCGCGGTTGACCGCCTGCATCTCGGCCAGCGTGATCGGCTCGGCGGGCAGGGTGAGGAGCGCGGAGCCCCCGCCGGAGACGAGGGCGATGACCAGATCGTCGGGCCCGAGGCCCTCGACGGCGGCGAGGATGCGGGCCGCGCCCTCGGCGCCGGCGGCGTCCGGCACGGGATGGGCGGCCTCGACGATCTCGATCCGCTTGCAGGGGCGGGCATGGCCGTAGCGGGTGACGACGACGCCTTCGAGCGGGCCGTTCCAGGCGGCCTCGAGCGCCTCGGCCATCCGGGCGGAGGCCTTGCCGCCGCCGACCACCACCGTGCGCCCTTCGGACGGGGGCGGGAGATGGGGGGCGACGACCTTCATCGGATCGGCTGCGGCGACGGCGGCGTCGAAGAGCGAGCGGAGGAGGGCGCGTGGGTCTGTCATGGCCCTCCTTTGGCACCGTGGGCGGCGGCTGTCCATGTTCTTGCTCGGGCCTGCGGGGGCGCCTTCGGCGGCGCGAGCGCT
>CAZNTX010000182.1:0-1910 GCA_964576075.1 uncultured Limibaculum sp.
GGCCGACACGACGAACATCCTCTTCATCTCCGCCGGCGCCTTCGCGGGGCTCGACAAGATCATCGCAAAGCGCGGCAAGGGGTCCTCCATCGGCTTCGGCGCCGATGTCCGCCACCAGGAGGACCAGCGGATCGGCGATCTGCTGAGCCAGCTCGAGCCGGAGGACTTGCTGCAGTTCGGCCTGATCCCGGAATTCGTCGGCCGCCTGCCGGTGATCGCCACCCTGCGCGATCTCGACGAGGACGCCCTGATCACCATTCTCACCGAGCCGAAGAACGCGCTCGTGAAGCAGTATCAGCGCCTCTTCGACATGGAGAACGTGCACCTGAAATTCACCGAGGAGGCGCTGCGCGCGATCGCCAAGAAAGCGATCGACCGCAAGACCGGCGCCCGCGGCCTCCGCTCCATCATGGAGGACATCCTGCTCGACACCATGTTCGAGCTGCCGGGCCTCGAAGGGGTCCAGGAGGTCGTGGTGAACGAGGAGGTCATTGGAGGCGAGGCCAAGCCTCTCTATATCTACTCTGAAAAGGCAGAGGCGGGCGCCACTGCCTCCTGACCATAGGCCGCGCAACGGGGCGTCCGCGCCCCGGCACTTCTCTGACAGATGGGTCGACGACCCCCTTCAGGGCTGTGTGGAGGCCCTGACGGCTCCGTGCGCGGTGCCAGAGCGAGGCTGTTTCGCATGACAGAGACCACATCCGAGACGCAGGTGTTTCCGGTGCTCCCGCTGAGGGACATCGTCGTCTTCCCCTTCATGATCGTGCCGCTCTTCGTCGGCCGCGCCAAATCGGTGAAGGCGCTCGAGGCGGTGATGAAGGACGACCGGCAGATCCTGCTCGCGAGCCAGAAGGACGCGGGCGAGGACGATCCGCAGCCGGACGACATCTACCAGATCGGCACGCTCGCCAACGTGCTCCAGCTCCTCAAGTTGCCCGACGGCACCGTGAAGGTCCTCGTCGAGGGCAAGACGCGCGCCGAGATCGTCGGGTTCCGCGAAAACGAGGAGTTCTTCGAGGCGGAGGCGCGCGAGCTGCCCGAGCAGCAGGCCGACCCGGCGACCGTCACGGCGCTCGCGCGGAGCCTGCGCGACCAGTTCGAGCGCTACGTCAAGCTCAACAAGAACATCCCCGAGGAGGCGCTCGCCAACATCGCCGAGATCACCGACAATCCGGCGAAGCTCGCGGACACGATCTCGGGCCATCTCGGCGTGAAGCTCTCGGAGCGGCAGAAGCTCCTCGAGGAGCCCGACGTCGCGGCGCGCCTCGAGGCGGTGCTCGGCATGATCCAGGGCGAAATCTCGGTTCTCCAGGTCGAGAAGAAGATCAAGACCCGGGTCAAGAACCAGATGGAGAAGACCCAGCGCGAGTATTACCTCAACGAGCAGATTAAGGCGATCCAGCGCGAGCTCGGCGAGGACGACGAAGGCCGTGACGAGCTCGCCGATTACGAGGACCGGATCGAGAACACCAAGCTCTCGAAGGAGGCCGAGGAGAAGGCGCGCGCCGAGCTCAAGAAGTTCAAGCAGATGTCGCCGATGTCGGCCGAGGCCACGGTGGTGCGCAACTATCTCGACTGGATGCTGTCGATCCCCTGGGGCGTGAAATCGCGCGTCAAGAAGGATCTGCGCCGGGCCGAGGAGGTCCTCGACGCCGATCATTACGGGCTCGAGAAGGTGAAGGAGCGGATCGTCGAGTTCCTGGCGGTGCAGAAGCGCAGCCAGAAGCTGAAGGGCCCGATCCTCTGCCTCGTCGGCCCCCCGGGCGTCGGCAAGACCTCGCTCGGCAAGTCGGTCGCGAAGGCGACGGGACGCGAGTTCATCCGCATCTCGCTCGGCGGCGTCCGGGACGAGGCGGAGATCCGCGGCCACCGGCGGACCTATATCGGCTCGATGCCCGGCAAGATCATCC
>CAZNTX010000183.1:0-1889 GCA_964576075.1 uncultured Limibaculum sp.
GCTCAGCCGCCGAGGCTCTATCCGCGATCGGCACGGGCGGAGGCCGCCGCCGACGGAGCGCCGCCCTCCGGTCAGAGCGCCGCGCGGTAGATCTCGCGCGCCGCCTCGAAGGTCATCTCGCGGGGGTTGTTGACGAGGAGGCGCTCCTGCTTCATCGCGTCCGCCGCGAGCCGGTCGAGATCCGCCTCGCCGACGCCCACCTCCGAGAGGCGCGCCGGCAGGCCGAGATCGGGCCCGAGCCCGGCGAGCCCGTCGATCAGCCCCGTCACCCGCATCTCCGGGTCGTGGGCCGCGAGCGTCGGGAAGACGAGGGGGGCGATCTCCGCATAGACCGCCTCCGCCGCCTCTCGATTGAATTCCATCACCCCCGGCAGGACGAGCGCGTTCGACAGCCCGTGCGGCACCTTGAAATGCCCGCCGAGCGGGTAGGCCAGCGCATGCACCGCGGCGACCGGCGCGTTGGCGAAGGCGAGGCCCGCGAGGCAGGCGCCGAGGAGCATCGCGCCGCGGGCCTCGAGATCTTCGGGCGTCGCCACCGCGCGGGGCAGGTTGGGCCCGAGCCGGGCCAGCGCCTCCCGGGCGAGGCAATCCGAGAGCGGGTTCTTCTTCGCCTTCGAGGTCATCGCCTCGATCGCGTGGACCATCGCGTCGATCCCCGTCGCCGCGGTCACCGGCGCGGGCAGGCCGAGGGTGAGGCTCGGGTCGAGCACCGCGAGATCCGGCATCAGGACTTGCGAGACCACCCCCTTCTTCTCCGCCGCCCCGGTGGTGACGATGGCGATGGGCGTGACCTCGGAGCCCGTGCCCGCGGTCGTCGGGGCGAGCGCGAGGGGCAGGCGGGGGCCGCGGGCGCGCTCGACGCCATAGGCCTCCTCGAGCGGTTGCTCGGCGCCGAGGAGGAGGGCTGCGAGCTTCGCCGTGTCCATCGGCGAGCCGCCGCCGAGGCCGATCACCCCGTCGACCTCCGCTGCGCGGCCGGCCTGTGCCGCGGCGAGGATCTTCGCCTCCGGCGGGTCGGCGACGACGTCCGTCCAAAGGGTGACGGCGACGCCCGCCTCCGCGAGCCCGTCCTCGGCGGCGTCTGCGAGGCCTGCCCCGATGACGCCCGGATCGGTGACGAGGAGCACGCGGCCGACCCCCATCGCGGCCATGCGCGCCCCGATCTCCCGGCTCTTTCCGGGGCCGAAGCGGATCTCGGGGCTCGCGCGGAAGTCGAACGGTGTCATGGCCTCTCCCCTCGGGTTTTCGGGAGGATGGGCCGGGGGCGCGGGCGCTGTCAAACCGCCCGCGCCGGCAGGGCTCAGCTCGCGAGCTTCTTCACGTCGTCATACCAGCGGTCCATGTTCTTGCCGACGGTGACGGCCTGCTTGGCGATGCGCACGGCGAGCTTGTCGCCCTTGTCGGCGAACTCCACCCAGCCCTTGGTCGAGCTCGCGATGTCCGCCGCCGATTCGAGCGCCTTGACGAGCTTCGAGAGGTGGGTGATCGACTTGGCCTTCTTGATGTCGGTCACGATCTTCTCGACCGTGTCGGCCCAGTCGAGCCCGCTGGAGACCTCGCCCATCAGATTGCCGATCTCGGCGATCAGCTCGCGCACCTGGGTCTCGAGCTCCTCCATCTGGCTCGCGATGTCGGCGGGGACCTCCTTCTTGACCGACTCCATCCGGTTGAGCGCGAGCTGGAGCTGCTTGGCGACCGAATGGGCGGAGAGCTCGACGCCCTTCAGCTTGTTGCGGAACTGCTTGACGTTCGAGCCGACGGCGTCGATCGACATCTCGCAATCGGTGCCGATCACCACCTTGAGGAGGCCGAGGCCGGTCTCCGCCGCGGTCACGCTGACCTGCCCCCCAAAAACCGGGCCATTCAAAAGGAGAGTTTGTTCTCGTAAC
>CAZNTX010000184.1:0-1790 GCA_964576075.1 uncultured Limibaculum sp.
AGCCCCATCATCATCATCCGCGCGACCCAGAAGAAGATGATGTCGAAGCCGGTGATCAGCACGTCCGTCTTGTAGTAGCGGGCGAGCTCGGGCGTCTCGTCGGGCCAGCCGAGGGTGGAGAAGGGCCAGAGGGCGGAGGAGAACCAGGTGTCGAGCACGTCCGCGTCGCGGGTGAGCGCGACCGGCCCCCCGAAGCGCTCTTCGGCGGCCTGCGCCGCCTCATCGCGGGTCTCGGCGCAAAACGGCGTGCCGTCCGGCGCATACCAGACCGGGATCTGGTGGCCCCACCAGAGCTGGCGGGAGATGCACCAGGGCTCGATGTTCTCCATCCAGTTGTAATAGGTCTTGTCCCAGTTGGCGGGCACGAACTTCGTTCGCCCCTCGCGCACGGCGGCGATGGCGGGCTTGGCCAGCGTGGCCGCGTCGCAGAACCACTGATCGGTCAGATAGGGCTCGATGGCGACCTTGGAGCGGTCGCCATGGGGCACGAGATGGGGGTGGTCGTCGATCCCGTCGAGCCAGCCCTGCTCCTCGGCGAAGGCGACGACCCGGGCCCGCGCCTCGTAGCGGTCGAGCCCGTCGAGGGTCCAGCATTCCGGGCTCGGATCGGCGCCGAAATGGAAATCCGCGTTGTCTTTCAGATGGATCGCGGCGCGCGGGGTCATCACGTTGACGAGGCGCAGGCCCTGGCGCCGGCCGACCTCGAAATCGTTGAAGTCGTGCGCGGGGGTGATCTTGACCGCGCCCGTGCCCTGCTCCGGATCGGCATAGTCGTCGGCGACGATGGGGATGCGCCGGCCGACGAGCGGCAGAATCACATGCTTGCCGACGAGATGGGCATAGCGCGCATCCTCCGGGTGGACCGCGACGCCGGTGTCGCCGAGCATCGTCTCCGGCCGGGTGGTGGCGACGGTGATGTAGTCCCGCGTCTCCCAATCGGTCGGGATGCCGTCCGCGTCCCAGGCGACGGGCGCCTGATAGGTCTCGCCCCCCTCGAGCGGGTAGCGGAACCGCCAGAGCTTGCCCCCGGTCTTCGAGGGGCGAATCTCGACCTGCTCGACCTCGAGATCCGAGATCGCCGTCTCGAAATGCGGGTCCCAGTTGACGAGGCGCTTGTCGCGATAGATGAGCCCCTCGCGGTAAAGCTCGACGAACACTTTGAGAACCGCGCGCGACATCTGCTCGCTGTCGGTCCGCCCCAGGGTGAAGCGGTTGCGCGACCAGTCGCAGGAGGCGCCGAGGCGCTTCAGCTGCCGGATAATGGTGCCGCCCGACTCGTCCTTCTGCTGCCAGACCCGCTCGACGAAAGCCTCGCGCCCCATCTCGCGCCGCCCGGGCGCGCCTTCGGCGGCGAGGGCGCGCTCGACGACCATCTGCGTCGCGATCCCCGCATGGTCCTGCCCGGGCTGCCAGAGGACGTCGAAGCCCCGCATCCGGTGCCAGCGCACGAGGATGTCCTGCAGCGTGTTGTTGAGCGCATGGCCCATATGGAGCGAGCCGGTGACGTTCGGCGGCGGGATCACGATGGTGAAGGTCTCGGCCCCGGGCTCGGCGTTGGCGCCGGCGGCGAAACAGCCGGCCTCCTCCCAGTCGGCATAGATGCGGGGCTCGGCGGAGGCCGCGTCGAATGTCTTGTCCATCGCTGTCGCTCGTTCTGCTTGAGGACTGCAGGCGCAGCCGCGCCCAGGCCAGACGCTCTCTAGCGCGCCCGCGGGGCGAGGGAAACCCGCCCCGGATCCGGAGGCCGCGCGGCGTCGCGCCGGTCCGTCGGCGTCCGGGCGGGCGGGTGG
>CAZNTX010000185.1:0-1620 GCA_964576075.1 uncultured Limibaculum sp.
GAGCACTGTCTTCGGGAGGCAGGGGCCGGTGGTTCGAATCCACTCACTCCGACCATTTCCGGCGCGCCGGGCCATGCGATTTCCCGCTTGCAGAGCTTCGGGAATTCTGCGATAGACCGGCGTACCGATGCGGGCGTAGCTCAGGGGTAGAGCGCAACCTTGCCAAGGTTGAAGTCGTGAGTTCGAATCTCATCGCCCGCTCCATTTCTTTCTAGGTCGTCTCGAGGGCGCCGTTGGACCGGCTTTCGATCAAGGAGCTGGCCAGCGGGTTTCTGTCCGGCCGGGGTCTGACCGGCGCCGTGGGCATCACGGCGGCGCTCTACGCGGTCCATCTACTTCTCCTTTTCGGGTTCAATCTCGTGCTCGCCCGCGTGCTCGGCGCGGCGGAGCTCGGCGTCTATGCCCATGCCTTGGCGATCGTGAACACCTTGTCCGTCTTCACGCGGCTCGGCCTCGCCACGCTGCTCATGCGGGAGACGGCGCGGCTTTCGGCGGAGCGGGACTGGGAGCGCCTGCGCGGGCTCTGGGGCTGGGTGGCGGGGCTGTCCCTCGGCCTGTCGGCCGGGGTCATCCTGATCGCCTCCGCGGTGCTCTGGGCCGTCGGCGACACGGTGTCCGAGGGGCGGCGCGACACGATCGCCGCGGGACTCGCCATGATCGCCTTCATCGGGCTCGCGACGCTCGTTGGCTCCGCTCTGCGCGGGCTGCAGCGGGTCGCGGCGGGGCTGAGCCCGGAGCTCGTCTTGCGTCCGATGTTCCAGATCGGGGCGGTCCTCGCCGCGGTCTGGGTGCTCGGGGCGGGCGGGCTGGATGCGCCGTCGGCGATGTGGCTCAACACCGGGGCGACCGCGCTCTATTTCGCCGTGGCGCTCGGGCTCCTCTGGCGGCTCGCGCCGGGCGAGGCGCGCGGCAGCGGCCCGGTGCGGCGCGATGTCCCGCGTTGGCTTTCGGCGGCGATCCCGATGGGGCTGACCTCCGGGCTCTTCCAGATCTACGACCAGCTCGCCATGCTGGTTCTCGGCGCGATCGCGATGAACGAGGAGACGGGGGTGTTCCGCGTCGTCCTTCAGGTTGCGATGATCGGGCGGTTTGCGAGCGCTCCGTTCTTCATGGTGGTGGCGCCGATGTTCTCCAAGCTTCATGCGGAGGGGGACCGGCGGCGGATGCAGCGCGTGGCCCGGCTCGCCGCCATCGGCTCGGCGACGGCGGAGGCGCTGTTCCTGATCGGTGTGGTGCTCTTCGGCGAGTGGTTCCTCGGCGCGGCGTTCGGGGCAGAGTTTCGGGCGGGCTACGAGGCGCTCGTCGTGATCGCGCTCGGCATCGCGCTGGCCGGGCTCGCGGGGCCGGCCAACGATCTCCTCGTCATGTCGGGGCACGAGCGGGTGGCGATGTGGGCGGTGGCCGGGGCGCTCGCGATCAACGCCGCGCTCTGCCTGGCGCTCGTGCCGGTGCTCGGGGGCCTCGGCGCGGCGATCGGGATCGTGGTCTCCCTGGTGGCCCAGAGGGGGACGCTCGCAGTGATGGCGTGGCGGCGGCTCGGGATCGACCCCACGCCGTTCGGCCGGCCTTAGCGCGTTTCCCGATCAGTCTGGTTCATAGCCTGCGGCGGTGAAGAAGTTT